>JAGXHG010000037.1 GCA_024636345.1 Desulfobulbaceae bacterium
TTGTATTTACTGTTTGCCTCAATTCGGCTGAGAAAACGGCACAATTTCTTGCCGCTATGTCAATAGTTTTTTGTGCTTTTTATGCAAATTTTAAATGTATAGTTTCAGTCATGCTGTTGGTTGAAACTCCAAACTCCAGTTACAAAAACTCACTTTCCAGAAGCAACTCAATAAAACAAGGGTCAGGATTAAAGGTCAGATGACCAATAGACTGACCACGTTTTTTAATAAAAATAAAGCTGGCTGACCCTTTGATTTTTTTTAAGGCTCACGGCAGACTGCCACCAGTGGCAGACTTGTTCCCCTGATTAATATGCTATACGCGATCATACCCCAAGGGGTGGATCAAAATATGACCCAGTAAGCTTTTTTCTTTCATTTTTTTTATTTTTCATACTGCTTCAAGGCGGCAGTCAACCTTTCTCTGACCTCGCAGCGCAGTTCATCCGGCGCAATCACCTCGACATCAGGGCCATAACGTAAAATATCCAACACCAGTTCGCGGGAGTCGCCATAAGGCAGACTGAGTTGATAGGAACCATCATCCAGCCAGCTTCCCTGCTGATCAGGATGCCATTGTTCCTCGGCCACCCAGCGGGCGCGCTGCGGGCTGAAGCGCAGGATGGCGGTATGCTTCGGCGGCCCGGAAAAGATTCCGAAGGATCCGCCATAATAGCTGTCAAGCTGTTCCTCGGGGATGTCCATTGCCGCCTCATCACGCATGACAGGATCATGGATCCGGTCAAGGGCCAGGGTACGTAAGGCATCGGCCTGGTGGCACCAGGAATCGAGATACCAGTTTTCGCGGTAATAGATGAGCCGCTGGGGCGAGACAGTGCGGCTGGAGAGACAATCGTTGCCCCGATTATGATAGTGCAGATCCAGTCTGCGGCGCTGGAGAGTGGCTGAAGCAGCGGCATGGAAATTTTCGGGCAGACACACACGCGCACCAACACTGTGAAAACGAAACCGGCGAAAGACTTCGCCGGTGGCCACATTTTTGTTCTCGAGGATCGACTCAATCCGCTGGCGGAAGAGAGAAAATTCCTGGCGGAGAAGACCAGGATGCATGCGGCTGAGCAATTCATGGACGGTGAGTAGGGCATGGAGCTCGGAAAGGCTGAACCAGAGGCCGGGCAACTCGCATTGATCACCGCCTGCCCGATCCAGAATATAGCCCTTGAGTTTCGGGTCAAAATGAACGGGCGCCGCCAGTTCTGAGCGCAGCTTCCTGATTGTCCGCTTGACCGTGGGCTGGGAACATTCCAACCGCTCCTGCAGCTCGCGCATGGTGATCGGATAGCGCCGGGAATGCAGAATGGCATGCAGCTCGTAGATTCGATCAAACGTGTTCATTTTTTTCTCCAACAGAGGAAAAGACGTAGAATCAGAATGATTCTACTCTTGCCCATGCCATCGAAGAAAGCAACAGGTTTTATATAAGAACACAAAAAAGCAATATGATGCGAACACTACAACATTGAAGAGGTGCAGCAGAGAATTGATGAAAAGCAAAAGGAGAAATCGAAGACGAAAAAAGGGGCATCCAGGATACTCCTGAATGCCCCTTTTTAAGATTATATGGCGTCCCCAACCGGATTTGAACCGGTGTTGTCGGCGTGAAAGGCCGATGTCCTGGACCTGACTAGACGATGGGGACCAGTATGAAAAATGGTGGGTCGTGCGCGACTTGAACGCGCGACTCTCTGATTAAAAGTCAGATACTCTACCAACTGAGTTAACGACCCGTAAAGGAAGCCTTTATACAAAGTCGCTCTCTATCTGTCAACAGAAAAACACATACCTGAAGACAATCATCATCCATTTATCATTCAGTCCGGTGTAAGTCAAGGAAATTCCACACAATCAAAACAAGACCCTTGACAGAACCAATTGCTCTTCGTCCTCACAAAGGGATAAAGACCGGTCGGCAATTTTTGTTGTGACCATGGGAAATGAATGATGTATATTGATGTCGTTAAGGTCGTACACGGCTCTTTTTGCCGGCCTCGACAGTGTCGAGTAACAAGTCTATTTTAACAACAAATATCATTCTTCAGGCATTTGTCCTGACTATTCAGGTTTGGGAGCAGCGTTTTAACTATGGGGTTTCTTAATGGTTCGGCAAGTTTTGTCCGCTTCAGCGTGGAAGGCGATCTTCCTGAAAACTTCTGGGATTTTGCCGCAGAACGGATCACGGCATTTTCTTTCAAAGATATTGATGAGACCTATGACGAATTTTCCATCGGCTGGGTCTCCGTTCAAAATATGTTTGATTCCGATTTCCAGTTCGCCTCCTATGCCAGCGGCGACTATGTCACCCTTTCCCTGCGCATCGATGAACGCAAGGTGGCCCCGGCCATCCTGAAAAAATTTGCCCAGAAAGAAGAGGAACGGATCAAAAAGGAAAAACAGATCCCGAAGATCGGCCGCACTATGAAGATAGAGATCAGAGAACGAATCCAGAGCGAGTTGATGAAAAAAGCTGCACCGGTCCCCGCAGTCTATGACCTGTGCTGGAACCTGTCGGACTCGACCCTGCTCTTTTTCACCACCAACAGGAAGGCGCACACTCTGCTTGAAGATCTGTTCAAGGAGACCTTCGGACTACTCATTGCCCAGCAGATCCCTTATTATATGGCTGAGCGCCTCCTGGATGAAGATGACACTCAGCGCCTTGCTGCTATAACCCCTGATATCTTTGTTTAGAAGCCGTAACGAAATAATGAATGAATTTCACACCATATCATTACAGCTCCTTATGGCGCCCTGGCTATCTTGACAAACTTGTCAGACAGGTTATTGCGGCCTAATTTTCCTTGAACCTTTAGCCTCACCAGGCCTGGTAATTACATTATGGATTTAGTTGACCTTATTGCAGAAAAACGATTTATCGGCCAGGAGTTTCTTACCTGGCTGTGGTGGAAGAGTGAAGAACGCGGCGGCAGCGTTGAGCTCCCCGGTCAGGGTGACGTTACCGTGGTCTTTGAAAAGCATATGCTTCTCGAATATGGCGAAGGTGAGTCCAGCGAAAAATGCATCTGCAGCGGCCTGCAAAGCGAGCTGAAAGAGGCGCGCACCGGGCTGGTCATGGGCAAAAAGTTGGAGCAGGCACGTATCCAAGTGGCCCAGAATGACTATGAATGGAATTTTACCATGGCCGCTGCCGTTATGGAGTTTCGCAATGTCAAACTGCCAAAGACCGGAGCTGCACAGGAAGGCGGAAACAGCCCTGAAGAAATAGAAGGCCTGATCCTGGAGCGCATCTTCCTCTTTGAAGAGCTGGTTCGTCTGGTGCAGGCCCTCTTCCGCATGTTTCTTGAGGTACGGGTCAGCAATAGCTGGAAGGATGAACTGGTCAAAATTCGCTCCTGGGTCCATACCCGAGGGCAGATGACATAAAACAATGATCAGGAAAGATAAGCATGAAATTTGAAACAGTAATCGGGCTGGAGATCCACGCCCAACTCAAGACCGAATCAAAGATCTTCTGCGGCTGTTCAACAAAATTTGGGGCGCCGCCCAATACCCACACCTGCCCGGTGTGCCTGGGTATGCCCGGCAGCCTGCCGGTTCTCAATAAGAAGGTGGTGGAATTTGCCATCAAGATGGGTCTGGCCACTGGTTCAGACATCAATCGTATCAATCAGTTCGCCCGCAAAAACTACTTTTACCCGGATCTGCCCAAAGGCTATCAGACCTCCCAGTTTGATCTGCCCATTGTTGAACATGGCCAGGTGGAGATTGAGGTGGACGGCAGAAAAAGGATGATCGGTATCACCCGCATGCACATGGAAGAAGATGCCGGCAAACTGATCCATGACGATCGGGAACCCGTCTCCTATGTGGACCTGAACCGCACCGGAACCCCGCTCCTTGAAATCGTCTCCGAGCCGGATATACGCTCCCCGGAAGAGGCCGCGGCTTACCTGCGTAAGATCCACGCCATCCTCCGCTATCTTGACATCTGTGATGGCAACATGCAGGAGGGCAGTTTCCGCTGTGACGCCAATATCTCTCTGCGCCCTGCAGGTCAGGAAAAGCTTGGCACCCGTACCGAGCTCAAGAACATGAACTCATTTCGGAATGTCCAGAGCGCTCTGGAATACGAAGTACGAAGGCAGCGGGACATCCTCATGGAAGGCGGCACCATCGTCCAGGAGACCCTGCTCTGGAATCCCGACCGTAACTGCACCGAATCCATGCGCAGCAAAGACGATGCCCACGATTACCGCTATTTTCCCTGCCCTGACCTTGTCCCTGTCAGGATTGATGACGCCTGGATCGAAGAAATCCGCGCCACCCTGCCCGAGCTGCCGGAAGCGCGCAAGCTCAGATTCATAGAGGAATACGAACTGCCCGAGCATGACGCCTCCCTGTTGACCAGTTCTCGAGAGCTGGCTGACTATTTCGAGACAGCTGCCAAAACCTGTAATCAGGCCAAAAAGGTCTCCAACTGGATGATGACCGAACTGATGCGCGAGCTGAAGGGCGAAGAGCTCTCCACTTGCAAGGTCAGTGCGGAACAATTGGGTTCTCTGGTGAATATGATTGAACAGGGGATCGTCAGCGGTAAGATCGCCAAAAATGTTTTTCAGGAGATGATGGCAAGCGGCAAGGGACCGGAGGTAGTGGTTGAGGAACAGAACCTGGGTCAAGTCTCCAATGAGGGCGAGCTCCTTACCCTTGTTCGCCAGATCATTGCCGACAACCCCGGCCAGGTTGCAGACTTCAAGGGAGGCAAGACCAAGCTCATGAGTTACTTTGTCGGTCAGCTCATGCAGAAGACCAAGGGGCAGGCCAATCCCGCCCTGGCCAACAAACTGTTCACCCAGGAACTGGCAGGATAAAGAGCCTGGTGGACAAGGAAGAGTGGCAGAAAAAGGGAGAGGGACACCGCCAGCGGCTGAGGGATCGCTTTCTGGAACGCGGCCTGGACGGCTTCACCGACGCCGAGGTTCTGGAACTGTTGCTCACCTTCGGCACCCCACGCGCAGACTGTAAAGAGGCCGCCCGTCAGGCCCTGAGTGAGTTCGGCTCTTTTGCCACGGTCTTTGAAGCATCCGTCCCCGCCCTCCAGAAAATCCAGGGAATCGGTCCCAAGAACAGCTTTGCTATCCACTTTGTGCAGGAGGTAGCCAGCCGTTATCTGAAAGAGCGGCTGGCCGGCAAGCGTTACCTCCATTCCTCCACCGATGTCAGGGATTATCTGCTCCACTCCATGCGCGGCCTGAAAAAAGAGGTCTTCACCGTTATATTTCTCGACTCCTCCCATGCCATCATTGATTCCGAGGTAGTGGCCGAGGGTACCATCAACGTCAACACCGTCTACCCACGGGAGTTGATGAACAAAGCTCTGAGTCACAATGCCGCAGCCTTGATCGTCGCCCATAACCATCCATCAGGCGCGCTTGATCCCTCTCCCCAGGATCGTCATCTGACCCGTACCCTGTGCCTGCTCTGCTCTTTGATGCAGATCCAGCTCCTTGACCACCTGATCATTGGCGATGGCAGCTATTCCTTTGCCGATCATGGGTTGATGAGCGAACTGCAGCAGGAATGCCGGGAACTGGTAGAGAAACTACGCTAAAAAATGAATGCCGGCCACTGATGTCCTCCCTCTATATCCATATCCCCTTTTGTCTTTCCAAGTGCCCGTACTGCTCCTTTGTCTCCTATCCGGGGATGGACAAACTCTATCGGCGCTACGTAGCAGCTCTGCTCCGTGAGGCCCAATGGCTGCACCACAACACCTCTACTCCTCCCATCTCCACCCTTTTCCTGGGAGGAGGAACCCCAACTATCCTTACGGGCAGAGAACTGGCAGAAATTGTGTCCTGCTGCCAGGAGCTGTTTGCTTTCAGCGGTCAGCCGGAGATCTCCATTGAGGCCAATCCCAAGACCATTGATCTGGAGAAGCTGTCCCTGTTGCGTCATAGCGGTATAAACCGGCTGTCTATTGGCGTACAATCCTTCAATGATAAAGAGCTGCAGCTCCTTGGTCGCCCACATTCAGCAGAAGACGCTGCTGAGACCGTACGGATGGCACGGGCAGCCGGCTTTGACAATATCAGCCTCGATTTAATGTATGGACTTCCCGGTCAGGACCATAAATCCTGGCAACAGACCTTGGAATATGCAATCGCCCTAAGACCAGACCATCTCTCACTCTATGAATTGACAGTGGAGCAAGGAACCTTATATCATCTGCGGCTTGAACAGGGGTTGCTCAACTTGCCGGATGAAGAAAATATGGTCATAATGGATCAGCTCACGGCAACGCTCTGTCAGCAGGGCGGACTGGCCCAGTATGAAATCTCAAATTATGCCAGGCTCGGATATGAATGCCGGCACAACATCAACTACTGGCAGAACGGCCCCTATCTGGCATTGGGTGCCGGCGCCGTTGGCTGTGTGGATGGCAGACGCCAGCAGAAGACCTGCGATCCCCGGCGCTACTGTGAACAGATCGAATCAGGGCAATCAGCGGTACAGGAGGAGGAATGCCTGGAACGGACAGCATCCTTTCGGGAAACCGTGGTCATGGGGCTGCGCATGACCTGCGGGGTGTCGAAGACACAACTACAGCAGCGTTATGAGATGGATCTGCATGACTATTACGGCGATACCCTGATCCGTCTTGTTAATCAGGGGCTGGTGGAGATGACCACAAGCCATCTGCGACTGACAGCCAGAGGCCGGATCTTTGCCAATCAGGTAATGGCTAAGCTGGTGTAAGGGATTCAATAACCAAAAACACACAGGTCTGAAGACACCTTTTTTCCTTTGCACTCAGTGGCCTCTACGCGAGCTTAATATCCTTTTTTTCAGCCTGTTCCAGGACACTGAAGTTCAGTGTTATATGCACTGTCAGAAAGGGAAAGATCAAGGCTATGAGAAAAACATTAATGATGGGGATCAAGCTGATCACTGCGGGCAGAATACCCAGACGAAAAGCTGCGGTGCCATGCCTGCGCAGCCAGCCGATCTTACGGCCCAGACTCCAGCGTCGACGCGATGTCGGATAATCCAGGAACATAAGAGCCGAATAATAGGTGTAGAGCAGAAGGACAAGGACTTGACCAAGGAGCGGGATAAAGCTTACGGTCAAGGCCGCTACAGTGACTACTAGTCCAAAAGCACCAATCTTCAATCCTTCCACAAGATCAATCACTATCCCTTTGAGAGTAAAGACCGCATCTTCTTCAAAGGCTTGCCCGGCATGCTTTTTTTCAGCAGCACTACTCAAAAAGACATAGCCTGGCGCACTCAGGGTATAGGCCAGGATAAAGGCAAGATAAAAGGCCACGATCCGGGAGATGATAAAAAAAGTCCACTTCATCACCAGCCAACCGAAGTGTTTCATCCACCCCCAGATTCCCACCGCCTCCGGTGCCTGTTGAAAAAAAGCAGCTGTCTGGCCATCAACATAGCCCACAGTCAGTAGATAAGCACCCCAGGTGAGCGCGAACATCAACAGAACCAGCAGACAACTCCAACCAAGAAGTTTTGGACTGCGGAGGAGAAAAGCAATGGACGACCCCAGAGGAATCCATTTGACAGGGGCCTGATGGGGGGGCATACTACTTGAAGATATATCCATGATAATCAATTCTATTACGATAAAAGGGAAAGGCTGATTTATTGATTGCTGATGATGCTATGAATACACCAAAGAAGAAAGAAAAAACAGTCTTTATCTGTCAGAAATGCGGCTACCAGAGCCTGAAATGGTTGGGGCGCTGCTCCCAATGTGGTGCATGGGAGTCTCTGGTCGAAGAGCTGATTACTCCGACCCGAACAGGCGCGCAGGCAAGACTCAGCACCAAGCCGGTCCCCCTGCATCTGGCCCCGGACAGTGACGAAGAGCGGATTCCCACCGGTATCGACGAACTCGACCGGGTGCTGGGCGGAGGCATTGTTCCGGGCTCTGTGGTGCTCATAGGCGGCGACCCCGGGATCGGCAAATCCACCCTCCTGCTGCATCTACTGGCCGCCATCGCCAGGCAGGAGAGGCGCGTCCTCTACGTCTCGGGCGAGGAATCCGCCCATCAGATCAAACTCCGCGCCCGGCGTCTTGATGCCATGCATCCGGAAGAGTATCTGGCCTGCGAAAACAGGGTGGAGGCCATCATCGCCATGACCTGTGAGATGCGGCCAGCCCTCCTGGCCGTCGATTCAATCCAGACCCTTGTCTGTGATGATTTCCCCTCGGCAGCCGGTTCAGTGACCCAGGTCCGGGAGTCTGCCGCCCGCATCCTGGCCATGGCCAAGCAGGAAAACATCCCGACCATTCTGGTGGGCCATGTGACCAAGGACGGGGCTCTGGCTGGACCCAAAATTTTGGAACACATGGTGGACACAGTGCTCTATTTTGAGGGTGACCGCAACCATGCCTTCCGTATCCTGCGCACCGTAAAAAATCGTTTTGGCTCCACCAATGAGATCGGGGTCTTTGAAATGAAAGAAGAAGGATTGGTACAGGTGAGCAACCCTTCCGAAATCTTTCTGGCGGAAAGGCCCTTGGATGTCCCAGGTTCCGTGGTGCTACCCAGCATTGAAGGCACCAGACCCATCCTCGTTGAGGTCCAGGCACTCGTCAGCCCCACCAATCTCGGGACCGCCCGACGAACCGCCATCGGCGCCGACCCTCAGCGTTTGTCCCTGCTCTGCGCGGTTCTTGAGAAAAAAGCTGGGCTCAATCTCTACGGCCATGATATCTTTCTCAATATTGCCGGTGGAATCCGCATCGAAGAACCGGCCCTGGATCTGGGCGTGATCTGCGCCCTGGCCTCAAGCCTCTTGAACAAATCGATCCCATCAACCACGGTGGTCTGTGGTGAGGTTGGCCTGGCTGGCGAAATCCGGGCCACGAGCCATATTGAGATGCGGGTACGGGAGGCGGAGCGCCTGGGATTCACCCGTTTTATCCTCCCCCGCGGCAATCTGGAGCGACTGACCTGGAAAAGCAGCATGAATCTTCAAGGAATGTCAACCATTCAAGAAGTGCTGGCGGTGATTTTTGATTAAAGAAGTCCCTCACATTTCGCCGTAATTTTCTCAAAAAAAGTAAGGAGCAGGCCATGGATTTTAAAGAACACATCGAAACAGCATGGAAAAATACCCTGAAATTTATTGGACCGGTTCTTATCCTGACTCTGGTCCAGATTGTCGTCAGTGTCTTCAGCTTGGGCATCATGGCCCCAGTCACCATGGCCGGATACATGCAGTCACTCCTTAGGGTGCTGCGGGAAAACAGGGAACCGGAGGTGAAAGATCTTTTCTCCGAGATGCGCTTGTTCCTGCCTCTGGCGCTCTTTAGTTTTGTGGTAATGGTGGTCCTGGTTATTGGCTTCTCCATGCTGGTACTCCCCGGTATTCTCATGACCGGATGCCTTGTCTTCGGCATCATCTACATGGTTCCTCTGATGACCGACAAAAAGCTGGGCATCATGGATGCGCTCAAGGAATCATGGGAAATGGCCACCAGAGACCCCTGGACCGACCAGATCATCCTCACCCTCCTCTACCTGATTGTCGTCTCAGTGGGAGGCAGTGTGATCGTGGCGGTCTTTTTCACCCAACCGCTGGCCACCTTCCTTGTCCTTTCTGTGTATGAGGAACGTCTACAAAAAAAAATCTCCCTTACCACTCCTGTTGTACCGCCACCTCCACCGCCAGCTGAATAAGAACGCTCCCGACATCATTCTTTTCCTGCTTCTGCCACGGCGAGGACAGAGCACAACACTCTTTCCTCTCCATGACAACTATTGAGCAAGCAATGTATCCAATTTTTCAGTGAGATAGCCTAGATGCTTGGCCTCCTCTTTGGCCAGAAAGTGAAATAACTCCCTGCTCTTTCCCACCTCACTTTTTCTGGCCAGGCGGCTATAAAGATCCAGGGCCTGAGCCTCCAGCATGATCCCCAGCTGCAGAATATCTTTCAGGGAATCAAGTTGCGTATTAAAATGAGCAATGATTTGCTGGCGATCAAGCCCCCCCTCCACGATCCCATCATCAGGATGCCCCTTGCCGTCTTCAATGCCGCTAAAATCCTCAGGGGCAAACATGGCCACCAGCATTGCCTTATGTCCATCTTCAAAAGCGGCTAAGCGCTCGAGAAACTTTTTATTTTCCTCATTAGCAACCTTATCCATAAGACCAAGGTAGAGCTGGCGCAGCCCCTCTTCCATAGCATAGGCCATGTGAAAGACATCCGGAAAATCCCGATCCATGAAAAACTCCAAGCCCTGCAGTTCCCCGCCGCTGATCTTTTCCCCTTTCCAGGCAACAATCCCGCCACTCATATTATAAACCTCACTGAAACCTTCGGCCAACAAGAGTTGAGAGGCGGCCTTACTGCGTACTCCGGAATGACAGTAGACCAGAAGAGGTTTATCCCGGTCCAGTTCCCCAAGCCTGGTTGTCACCTCTTTCACCGGCATGAGCAGAGCACCGGCTAGATGTCCCTGCTCATATTCCTTGGGTTGTCGCACATCAAGGATCTGATAGGTATCCCTGGGATGGACATCCATAAATTTTCTGGCCTCTTCCGGACTCATATTGGCTCCAGAGGTGAATAAACTTTTCCAGTTCATGTCATCAGCTCCTCATACATTGTTTGATTATAGCCCACATAATAGCTGTTACCCACCTGTAACGCAGGCGCACGCAGGTTTCCACTACGACCAAGAACATCGCGCATGAGCTCATCTTTGACTGCCGGATCAGGGATATACATCTGCATCTTTTTCCCTTTCCCGACAAAGACCTTTTCGGCTCGCTTTAATCTTTCCCAGACTGCATCACCCTGCAATGCCTCTTTTTTCGCATCAATCTCAACGACAATATCAACCTGACCAAGAGCCTCCCGGGCCTTGCTGCATGATGTTCATCCTTTCCGAAAATATGCCCAATCAATCTTCATCCTCTCCACCTCATCTATTTGATTCAATAATTTCAGTTCTTAGACAACACAAATCACACCGTAAGAGTAATAGCAAAACAGAAGAAATAATCAATACCCTGGAGTGAAGAAAGAATAATCTTGCCATGTGATAGTTATATAAGTATAAAATATGGTCAATTTATACAAGAGATTCGCCTTCTCTGACTTTATATATTAATGTCGTAATCGTTAGTCAGACTGACCGGTTAAACCAATCTACAGACATCAATCCATTTGTGCCTAGTCACTACATTTAATACGTCGGAATAAGGAGGTTTTTCATGAATGCTAAATTTTGGGGAAAGATCGTAATCAGCGCCGTTATTCTCGGCCTTGCCATGTTTGCTTTCAACATATTCAGCACCACTCCGATAGCCAAGATACTCCTACCACCAGTCGAGGCCTCTGCAACTGCTCAGGAACTAAAAGACACCGTTATTCTTGCCCGCTCCGAGATAACGGTACAGGAGACAGGACATCTGTCCCGTGCCGCTTTTGCTATTGACAACCGCAGCAATCACAATATAAAAAATATTGAAATTATCTGCACCGTCATGGATAATGCTGGAGGTGAGCAGGGCAGAGATAAGTGGGTCGTTTATGACACCGTCAAGGCCCATGCAAACGGAGTTTTCTCTTACACCTCAAAAATGTACGTGAGCGACAAGGCCACTTCCTCTCAATGCCGTATTGTGGATTTGGAAATAGCAAAATCGCCGCTCATTGCCATTCACCGAGGGAGTACAGAAGGTAATAGCGGCCACCAGCCAATAGAAGATATCATGCATGGCGGCGCCCATCACTGATAATACCTTTACTGAAAGGTAATCAGCTCAGTGAGGATAAATGAATTAGCTGAAATGATTCACTGACAGTAACTATACCAATACTATTTACAAACAGGGTTGATGGATGGCTGAAGAGATAGATTTTGATGCAATTTTAAAAAAGTATCACTCTGACCCCTATGATTATGTGGAGATCTGTGCGACACAAACAGGCCGGGTCAGTTTCAAGATCACTGAAGGAAGCAATGTCAATTCACCAAGTGGTGAATGGTTGCACATTCCCGGCAGTCCGCTTTTTGAAATTACCAGGGAACGAAACCCAAAAATTGTAACGGCAAAAACCAATGGCACCATTGCTTCGGTCCGTACAGAACTGGAAGGACAGTTTGTGGAAGCAGGAGAAAAACTGCTGACTATCCGCCATCCCCTGAAAAAGAAAGAGGTTATCGAGAACATCCTCAAGGAAGTCCTCGATCTTTTCCCTGCTCCGGAACGGGCAAAATATTTTTTCTCCCTTGATATTCAGTCACGGATAGAAAAAAAAGGGGCACGAGCGATCACTATTAAACCCGGTGATGAGATCATTATCATGTCTCTGATGAAGCGGGATACTCCTATCTATTATACCGGCGAGGCCGGTGTGATTCATTCAATCTATTTCACCCCCGGGCTCTCTGTGGATCAAGGCCAACCACTCATCGGCATCTGTGCCTCAGACAAATTACCTCTGATCCAGAAAGTTATCACCAGGGTCAAGGCAGACTGGGACAAGCTGATTGAAACTGCCAACCTGGAAGAATAGTATTGATGCCGGCAATAAATCGGCCGACCCCTGCCTCACTGCAGGAATATCTCTGGAAATACGAAAAAAACAGCCGCAGCCAGAATCCTTTACAACCTCCTCCTGATAATATTCTCCAAATTCTCCGTTATGGAGCCATTGTCGGCTCAGTGATCCAATGTCACTCGTCAATGGATCGGACCATGGATCAGGCGCGTCAATATATCACCGAGATTGAAAAATCAGGGAAGTCGGTGGCCAGCGGGACCGTTATCCTTGCCGACACGCTTGTTCGACCCAAAGGCCGCTTTGCTCGAACTTGGCATGCTCCGGTGGGTGGACTCTGGGGCTGTTTAATTTTAGCCGACACCTTCTTGACTAAAGCCAGAACCCTTTTACCATTGACTCTTGGGGTCTCCTGCTGTGAAGCCGTTCGCGACCTGGGCATCGACGCCTCTGTGCGTTGGGTTAATGACGTCCTGACAGACGGCCGGAAACTAGCCGGTTTTCTGGTGGAAAGTTTTCACAGCCCCCGCTATGGCGAGGACTTCCATCTCCTTGGCTTTGGCATCAACATCAACAACAACTGTTTCCCCGCTGCCTTGACAAATATGGCGGTATCACTCAGCCAGATCCTGGGAAGCCCGGTGAATTTACATGACTTCACCCTTTCATTCCTGGCCAAGATGACCTGGAACATAGGACTCCTCTGCTATGAAGAAGAACAGGAACTGCGCACGTCTTATTGTTCAGAAGAGCAGCAAAATCATCTCCTGCTTGAACAGTGGAAAAATTTGTCAGACACCTTAGGGAGAAGGGTACTCTATGGATATGACATCCAACAGAAGCCCCTATACGAGGCAACAGTAACAGGTATCAGGGCAGATGGCGCCATTGTGATGCGGCTCAAAGATGGCAATGAGATCATTGAACATGGTGGGGAACTGCAATACCTGTAATTCCGACTCGCATTCACAAGCCGACACCTTTTCCGGCCGTACTTTGCCATCAACCTTTCCAATGGGCGTCGCTGAGTACTTTCAAGGAGCAGATCTCCCGCTGCAGCAGATGCCGTCCATAATGATACAAAAAAGAAAGGGCCTCGCGCAGACCGGGACCAGACAGATGGAGACGATGCAAACGACTCAGAGGTTGATTCTGGGCTGACTGAAGAATTTTAATCGTTCCCCGGGAAAGTGGCAGTTCTGTCGTTTGCCCCCGCTCTCCCTGACAGCCCCTGCAGACGATACCCCCCGCCCTGCTGTCAAAACCATAATCCTGAGTCGCATTAAACGGTTGATTACAGTGCAGACAAAAAGTGAGATTAGGCCGGTACCCTATCTGCTCAAAAAATTTAATTTGAAAAAAGACCAGAACGGTCATGGCAGGCCGCCGGGAATCCAGCGCCTGAAGTCCCCACTGCAAAAGAGAAAAAAAACCATCATCACCCTCATAATCACGGGTCGCCACAAGGGTCAGCTCTCGAAGAACAGTAGCCGCCAAATACAACGGCATACTCTGTCGAAGACGGATAAAGCTCTCCACAAGTTCCGCCTCATTGATGAAGGCCAGATTACCGCTCCGTGATTCTGTATAACGGATACAAAGGAAACTGAAGAGTTCAAGTTTGTTGACAAATCGTTTTTGACTCCGTTTCGCCCCCTTGGCAATACCTGTCATCCGCCCGATATTCTGGCAGTAAAAGGTGACTATCTGGTCTGATTCGCCATGATCCTGACAGTCAAGGACAATGGCAGCAGACTCTTTACTCGACTCGGACATGAAATATTAACTGCTCAGGTTGTAAGACTACCGTCGTTCCTGCTCCCACATCCGCCATTTTGATTGAAAGACGGAATTACATTTTTTTAATATAGGCGGCTTCTTTAATCTTATTGACCCAGGCGCCAAACTCCTCTTTCAGCTTTTCGTCATAAAGCGTCTTCCTGATCTCTTCTTTCACCGAATCGTATGGGGCCTGAACCACAATGCCACCATCCTGACTGGAAAGGAGCTTAAAAAACTGATATCCGTCAGGTGTCTCAACGACCGGGCTCACTTGCCCGGGGGTCAAGGCAGTCACAACAGACCTCATATAATCGGCCATTTCTTCTCGCTGAAATGTTCCGATATTACCGCCATCTGCAGCCGAAGGAAGCTCAGAAAACTTCTTGGCAAGGGTGGAAAAATCCTGGCCGCTCTCAACCAGACTTCGTACCCGTTCTGCCCTTTTTCTAGCATCAAGCCTGGCTGCCTCATCTATCTTTTCAGGATGGCCAGAGTCTTTTTTCTCTACAAATCCCATCTGGAGGAGATAATAACCTCCCTGATCCACATGTTTAGTGTATTTAGTATCATAATAATCAAGAATCATATCATCGGTAATGATAATTTTGGATCGCACCTCATAGTTGAGAAGCTTGCTCTGAAGGATCTGATTTCTTAAATTATCACGATATACACTCTCGGTCATGCCCATTGTTCTTATTTGCTCATGAAACTGTTCGAGACTCATGTTATTACTGGCTATCATCTGTTTGAAGGCGGCCTCAAGTTCGGCATCATTGACAGTCACCTGCTGCTTTACAGCCTCCTGGGCAATGAGCTTTTTATCGATAAGCCCGTTAAGTACATCTTCTTTGGCGCGTCGGAGGGCGGCAGACAGTTCTCCGGCTGGCGCTTGCTCCGTGATCTTCTGAAAAAATGCCTTTCCCTCTTCATTCACTTCAGACATAGTAATCACGTCATCATTCACAACTGCGACAACCCGGTCAACCAATTCAGCACGGCAGTTCCCTGGAAGGGCAAGAACAAAAAGAAGCAAAATGGCCGCTCCTGAGAAAGACAAAAAACGCACATTGGCAACTGACATGATATTCATAGGGGACACCTTCAATCCGAGAAAGAGAAAATAAATTGGGCACAACAACCCTTCATCCATCATTCCAAACAACGTTTATCCTGCAATTGGAATGTCAGATGGTGCGGATAAAGAAACGACATAAAAAAATCTTTGCTGATAATCCTGACATTTTTCCCAGCAAAAAATCCGCTGCAAAAAAACGTAATGAAAGACCCTGACATACAATATGTTATTTTTTACAATTTCTGAATGTACCATAAAATTTATTTTGCCACATCATCTTATGATTCTTATGCATATAACGGAAATTTCTGATACTGTCACCAATGATAGCTGCTTTACCGGTTGACTTTCTGCATAAACAACATATTTTATGTAATATACGATAGATGTAAAGATCAAACTTTTTTAATACAAATCTGGAGTCAAGTGAATGAAAATAATTGCCAATACCTTTCTCAGTAAAACAGCACAACTCATGGCTTTGTTGCTGTTTCTTGCCAGCAGCTCTGCACATGCTGCAACAAAGATGCCTTCCTTCAGCCTCCCGGATGCCGTCAGTGGCAATACTGTAAACAGCATAGACTATAATGGGAAGACCTTGCTCATCACCTTTTTTGCGACCTGGTGTCCGCCGTGCATGCAGGAGGTTCCAACGCTGATGCAACTACATCAGGAATTCTCTAAGGCCGATTTTTCAGTGGTAGGACTTTCTGTGGACCAAGGAGGTCCGGACGTTGTGGCAAAGCTTGTTGAAATGCGCTCCATCAACTATCCTGTATTGATGGCAGATGAGTCCACCGCCCGCAATTTTGGGGGAGTCGCCGGTATACCGACTTCTTTCCTGGTCAACAAAGAAGGGAATGTGGTTAAAAAATATCCCGGCTATGTGCCACACGCCATCCTTGAAAAGGACATCAAGACATTAATGAATTAGCATTCATTAATTCAGCTTTTTATTTGACATATGCCTTGTTGATTAGTACACTTTGCATCAATGTTAGTTTATAAACCCTGGAGGAATCCAGAAAAGAGTAACCTAAACACCATTGGAGAAAAAAATGAAAAAAGGAATCGTATCTGCACTTGTTGCTCTCTCATTTTTGGTCTGCACCGCAGCAGCTTCTTTTGCCTGTACCGGTGTGGTCAAAGCCGTTGATGGCGCAAACGTAACCGTAACCTGTGATGATGGCACCGAGGCAGTTGCCGAGGGTGCAGCAGCAGTTGGTGACAAAGTAACTGTAAAAGATGGCAAAATTGCTCCTGCCAAGAAGAAGGCAGCTGCTATCGAAGGTTGCTAATTGACATAAAGTTTGTTTTTAAGTAGTTTGCAGGGGCTGATTGATCCGTATCAATCAGCCCCTTTTTTTTTGAAAAAAATCCTTAACAATCACTCTGCTTGCCTCTGACTAACCCTGAGAAATCTGAATAATTATGGATATTCGAACGTTACCTGAACAGGAACGGGATATATACAATAAAATCAAGGCCAGATACAAACTCACCTTTGACCGCCTGAAAGTGGGAAACAAAACTCTGCGTCTTCTGAAAATAGCCGACATTGAAGAACTGCTGGATGGCAAAGATCCCTTTGCCAACGTCTCTGAGTTTCCTTTCTGGGTCAAGCTCTGGGAAGCAGCCATGGTTCTTTCCTATATCATGAGCAGTCTGCCGGATCCGCAAGGGAAGACCGTTCTCGAACTGGGAGCGGGCCTGGGTGCGCCAGGTCTTGCCGCAGCAGCAGCCGGTTTTGATGTGACCATTTCCGACTATGAAGATATTATCATGGATTTTCAAAGGGTGAGCGCGGCGGCATCCGGCCTGCACAATATAACATTCACCCATCTCGACTGGCTGAATCCGCCCGAACTTGCCCCTTTTGATATCCTGGCAGGAGCGGAAATCCTTTTTCGGGAAGAATTTTTTGAACCTCTACTGAATATATTTAAAAAATATCTCAAACCGGATGGCTTCATCTATCTGGCTCATGACGCCAGTCGCAGAAGCCTCCCCCTTTTTCTTGAACAGGCCAAAAAAGACTTTGATATCACCCTCAATAAACAGGTCATCAAGAAAGAGGGCCGGGAAATCACTATCATTGTCAATCGTCTACGCCGAAAAAAGGCCTAAACTACAAAAAGAGATGGCCTTTTACCCAATCAATCTGAACGTTACCGGTCAACTCTGTGTGATCATAGGTGGAGGTGCTGTTGCTACACGGAAAATAATATCCCTGTTGGCATGTGATGCAAAGGTACGGGTTATCAGCCCGGAACTCTCTTCCGGACTCAAGCAATTTATCGACCAGAATAAACTGGAATGGCTCCCCAGGGCCTACATGCCCGGCGACCTGCAGGGAGCAACTCTTGCCTTTGCCTTGACCGACCATCCCGAGGTTCAGCGTCAGATTGCAACTGAGGCCAAAGAACTTGGACTGCCAATAAATATTGGTGACAATCCCGAGGCCTGCACCTTTCAAACCGCCGCCACCATCCGCCAGGGAGATTTACTGATCTCAGTCTCAACCGGAGGCGGTAGTCCGGCACTGGCCGCTACTATCCGCAAAGAGCTGGAAGCACAGTACGGCCCTGAGTATGGAGATCTCGTGAAACTGCTTTCCATGATCCGGCAACTTACAGTAGGCCAGAGTTCTTCCCAGGAAAAACAGAAGCTGCTGCTTGAAAGCATTCTCGAGACAAACATTCTTGCCCTTCTGAGGGAAAAAGAGTGGCAACTGCTCCATGAAAAACTGCTTGAAATTCTTCCCCGAGAAATTAATGTAAACTCTCTGATAGAAGCATTAAAGCATTAGGATTTTGGTTCAAGCCGGTCCGTGGACAAAAAGATAATTACAGAAGCTCCCTAACTGTTGAAGATACGAGGATAGTCACCATACGACGGGTTGCATGTCTGCCTTATGGGTTATTCTTCTGATGTCAATCCCTTAACTTGAATAACAATGATGGGTGAAATAAGTTATTTACTTTTTCAGGCGGTTCTGGCTGCAAGCTGCATGGCCCTCGTCTTCTATGGTATCTTTTTTGTCAAGCAAAAAGAAAAGATCCGCACGGTTGCCAGGCTGGTCCTGCTTACTGCTGGTGTCCTGCAGACTCTGTATATCCTGCTTCGCTATCTGCAGTCCGGATATACACCCATCACCTCACAACATGAGACGATTGTTTTTTTTGCCTGGTCGGTGACCTGGGCCTATCTGTCCTTCCGTTGGCGCTATACTGTCAAGAATTTCGGGACCTTTATCTCCCTGTTGGTTTTTATCCTGCTTCTGATTGCCGCAGTTGCATCCCATGCCATCAATCCACTACCCCCGGCCCTGCAAAGCTGGTGGCTGCCGGTACATGCCGGAATTGCCGTCATATCATACGGTTTCCTGGCCCTGGCATTTTGTGGCGGAATCATGTATCTCCTGCAGGAGCATGAACTGAAAAGCAAGCGATTCGGCTATTTCTTTACCCGCTTGCCCTCCCTCGAGTCCCTGGACCAATTGAACAGCCACTGCCTGGCCACCGGCTTTGTCTTCTTGACCCTGGGCATCATTACCGGTTCGATCTGGGCACGTCAGGCTTGGGGAACTTACTGGCACTGGGACCCAAAAGAGACATGGTCACTGATAACCTGGTTTCTCTATGCCGCCCAGATTCATCAACGTTTTTCCGCCGGTTGGCGAGGCAAGCGAGCCGCCATTATGGCCATTATCGGATTTGCCTCTGTCCTCTTTACCCTCTGGGGCGTAACGTATCTGCTCGGAGGAATACACAGTTATGCCCAGTGATATGATTCTGCTGCTGGGGGTAAATCACAAAACAACCCCTCTGGCAGTACGCGAGCAATTGGCTCTGGGCAATGGATATGAACAGCCGCTACATGCCTTGCGGGGCATTGACGGCTGCAAGGAATGTTATCTCCTTTCCACCTGTAACCGCGTGGAGATTCTTGTTGTGGCTCAGGAAGGCGCACAGGTGGAGACCCATATCGCCAAGCTGCTTTTTGGTGACTCGGTGGCGCCTGCGCAGCATCAAGACTATCTCTACATCTACCGCAATCATGAGGCCGTGCACCACCTGTTTATGGTTTCCACCAGCCTCGATTCGATGATTGTAGGAGAGGCCCAGATCTTAGGCCAGCTGAAAGAGGCCTATCGCCATGCCGCTGAGCTTAAATGCACCGGCCCGGTCCTCAATAAACTACTGCATAAATCGTTTTCCGTGGCCAAAAGGGTGCGGAGCGAGACCTTGATTGGAGCCTCCGCCGTCTCCATCAGCTATGCCGCAGTTGAACTTGCAAAAAAGATCTTCGGCAATCTCCGAGACAAAAACGTCCTCCTGGTCGGGGCGGGCGAGATGGCAGAACTTGCCGCCGAACATCTTGTCGGCCAGGGTGTACGCAAGGTAGTGGTAGCCAATCGGACCCTGTCCCGAGCTATGGATCTGGCCAAACGATTCAATGGAACCGCCGTCTCTCTAGACGAACTTTTTTCTCAACTTGAACAAGCAGATATTGTCATCAGCTCCACAGGAGCGCCAAACATCATCCTGCACAAGCAGGATGTAAAACCAATCATGCGCGCCCGTCGGAACGAGCCGATTTTTTTTATTGATATTGCCGTTCCCCGTGATCTGGATCCGGAGCTGAATGATCTGGACAATGTTTATCTCTACGACATTGATGATCTCCATAATGTGGTAGAGATAAATAAGTCAGAGCGAGATAAAGAAGCGATCAAAGCCCTCAGGATTGTTGATGAAGAGGCATTGAAATTCCAAAGCTGGCTGGATAACTTATCCGTTGTCCCTACTATCACCGCACTTAGAAAAAAAGCGGATGATATCTGTCATATCGAGCTGGAACGAACTCTGTGCCGTCTACAGCTTAGTCCCGATGAACAGAAAGCCATTGAAAAAATGGCCTTGGCCATAAGCTCAAGACTTCTGCATGACCCTGTTGCTTTCCTGAAAAATGACAGCTGCAAGGAACAACATGATGTCAAGACAGAGATGATCCGCGCCGCCTTTGGTTTGGTGGATAAAAACTGATGTTCCGCTCACGCCAGGAAGTTCTGGAAGATGAATGGCTCATTGTCCGAAATTCAGGGGAGATTCCGGAGATAGCCTTTCACTCAACATATTACTATCTCACGGAAGATCCGGATGGTCCGCAACTGCAGCTGGACAGAGAGGAAATACAATATCTGCAGGAGGCTGCCACTGCGCGCTACCAGGAAATCATCCTGCGAGATCTTTGCTATGAAAACAGGGAGCTCACTGTCTATCGGGGGGTGCAGCGGGCTATTTTTAACTGGCACCGCTCTCTTGCCTTTTGTGAACGACAGAATACCGCCTGTCACAACTTACACAATACCACCAAAGAAGCCTTCCTCCTGTTGCTGAAAAAGGCCCTGCGCCCCAGCATTAAAGTCCCCGTCACCCGGAGAGCGAGCGACCCTTCTCAGTCCGCAGCCTTCATTTTCAACTGCAGCTCCCATGACCTAACTCTCTTTGCCCGGGAACTGGGGATCAGCGAGAAGCAGCTCCCTGAAAATCTCCATCTTTTCTGCAATAGCTAACAGGCATCAATACACCTGCATGCTCCATTTTACAGAGCTTTACAGATGCCCCGACAAGAAACAATAAACAAACATTGTGAAATAACCCACAAGTCCTTTTTTTCGCCAAAGAAATAAGATATATCGGAATAAATCGTCTAAAAACAAGAATACGCTTGTAATCAACAGCAAGAAATCAACTAAATCGCACAATGAAAGGAGAAGAAAATGCCCTATGTCAACATCCGGGTGGCCGGTAAATTAAACAGGAAACAAAAAGAAAATATCTGTAAGGGAGTCACCGAAGTTATTGCCAGGGAGGCAGCCAAACCACCCGAGTCCATTCTCATCTTTATCGATGAAGTGGAGCATGAAAATATTTCCAAGGGCGGGACCCTGCTCCAGGCACCAAAATAAACATCCATGGACGTTGAAAAGAGAATCCTGGAATTACGCCTCCTTCTTCAGGAACACGCCCATCGATATTACGTTCTTGATGACCCGCTTATCTCGGACGGAGAGTATGACCTGTTCTTCAATGAACTCCTGCGCCTTGAAGAGGAACATCCTGATCTGGTCACTCCTGATTCCCCAAGCCAGCGCCCAGGCGGGGCCCCTCTTGACAAATTTGAGCAGGTAGTACATCGGCTGCCCATGCTCAGCCTGGAAAATGCCTTCAGCGCCGACGACCTACGTGCCTTTGAAGATCGCCTGCTCCGTTTTCTGAATCAGGATGTCAGCTCCACCTCCCTGTCGTACATGGCTGAACCCAAGGTTGACGGCCTGGCAGTGGAACTCATCTACGAGCAGGGCTGCCTGCTTCAGGGAAGCACCCGTGGCGATGGCAGTAAGGGTGAGGATATCACAGCCCAGTTGAAAACGATCTCTTCTATCCCCCTCCGACTCAATGACCGTTCACTACCGCGGATGGAGGTTCGGGGTGAGGTTTTTATGGATCGTAAGGCATTGACGGAACTGAATCAGGAACGACTATTAACCGGAGAACCGCTTTTTGCCAATCCCCGGAATGCCGCTGCCGGTTCTCTACGCCAGCTTGATCCAGCCATTACGGCCAGACGATCACTGAGGTTCCTGGCCTATGGCATTGCAGATTCCAGTCAAACGCCCTGCTCCAATCAAGAGGACCTCCTATCTTGGCTGGGAGCACAGGGGCTGCCGGTCAGTGAACTCGCCCACCCCTGTGCATCAATCAGCGATGCCATCGACCGTTTTGAACAACTTGCAGCCCTGCGTCATAGTTTGCCCTATGAAATTGACGGCATGGTGGTCAAGGTGAACGCCTTTCATCTCCAGCAACGACTGGGCAACAAGGCCAGAGCCCCACGCTGGGCCATTGCTTGCAAGTTTCCAGCCACCCAGACCACAACCAGACTTGTTGCCGTTGAGTTTCAGGTCGGACGTACCGGTGCGATAACGCCAGTGGCACTGCTTGCACCAGTGGACGTGGGGGGCGTAACAATAAGCAGGGCCACCCTGCATAACCGTGACGAGTTTGAACGTAAAGATCTTCGCATAGGCGATACCGTTCTGGTACAAAGGGCTGGCGATGTTATCCCTGAAGTGGTAAAAGCGATTGCTGAAAAACGTAATGGCTGCGAACATCCCATCGTCATGCCCACCCATTGTCCGGTTTGTAATCATGCCTTACTCAAAGCAGAGGGTGAGGCCGTGACCCGTTGCGTCAATCCCCACTGCCCGGCTCAAAGATTGCGATCCCTGATCCATTTCAGTTCCAAGGCAGGACTGGACATTGAAGGCCTGGGTAAAAAAAGTATGGAACAGCTCTTCAATCTGAAGCTGGTAGAGGATATTCCTGATATCTTTGCGTTGAAGCATGAACAATTGACAGGGTTGGAAGGCTGGGGAGACAAATCAGCCGACAATGTGATCGCGGCAATCGAGGCAGCGAGACAGCCGCCATTGGGGAAATTCCTTACCGCGCTCGGCATTCGTTTTGTGGGTGAGGTAACAGCCTCCCTTCTGGAACAGACCTTCCCCTCTCTGGAACATCTTATGGAGACATCCATGGAAACACTGCTGGAGATTGAAGGAATAGGGGAGCAGGCAGCCCGAAGTATTTTTGATTATTTCAGCGACCCAGGGGTGCGTGAGATGTTTGCCCGACTACAAGAGGCGGGGGTGGCACCGAGGGCAGGTCAGCAACTGCAAGGAAATCAACCGCTCAGTGGCCTGGTATTCCTCTTTACCGGCACCCTCACCACCTTGTCGCGGACAGAGGCAAAGAAGCTGATCAAAGACAATGGCGGCCAGATCGCCACCACGGTCACCCAGAAGATGACCCATCTGGTCGCCGGTGACAAAGCCGGCTCAAAATTGAAAAAGGCCAAAGAACTTGGTAAGATCATCCTGAGGGAAAACGAATTTCTGCAGATGATTCACCATGACCCTCAGCCCGACACAGAGTAAGCGCCGTTGTAGAAAACGACATGACCACTTGCTTGACCGAAGCGGCATAAGAAGCCGTAATGAAATAGTTATAAAGGGCCAAGTTGTTTCGTAACGGCGCCTAATTTTAACCAAGGAAAAAGATGAAAATATGTTTGCGATGGATTTTCGCCGTTTTTTTTATTCTGGCCCTTTCCATTTTCATTCTGATACTGGCCCTGCCTGTTCTGTTTAGCCCCAATGATCATAAGGCGTTCATAATTGATCTGGTTCGAGAACAAACAGGGAGGGAACTGAGTATTGCCGGAAATCTCCAGCTTACGATCTCTCCTGGCCTGAATATGGCTTGCGCACTCGAGAAAGTGCGCCTTGGCAACAATGCGCCCTTTGCGAACAGCACCTTCTTTGAAACCGAGCAGGCAAAAATAGAACTGTCACTCTGGTCCTATCTGCTACAGAAACGCCTGCACATGACAAGCATCATACTGGATGGTGCCACGCTGAATCTTGTTCGCAACAAAGACGGGTTAGGCAATTGGCAGAACGTGGCCAACCATTCTTCAACAGCAGACAAAAAAACAAAAAATAAAACAGCAGCGACGGAAAATGAGCAAAAGCGACCGTCACTGACAGGGTTCCTTCCGCATGTGACAGGCCTTGATTTTGGCAAGCTGAACCTGACTAATGTCAATGTTCGCTATGATAATCGACAGATAGACAAGATAATTGTTCTCAAGGGCTTGAAAATCCGAACCGGTCAGTTACAAGAAAAAGGACAATTCCCCTTTGAGACTGCTTTCAACCTGACCCTTGATAATAAAGGTCAGGATAAATCAGCCATCATTCGTTCAGGCGACATCATAATGCAAGGAAATGCTACATTTTTTTTACAGGATCCCCACCTGCTCCTCGAAGATTTACGAATGGAAGCAACAGTCAAGGGTAAGTCGCTGCCCAAACGGGGCCTGAAATTCTTTTTAGCAGGCAACAGCGACATTCAACTGCGCCAACAGAAAATTAACCTGAAAGATTTTACTCTTACGCACGAAGATATTCGTCTGCAGGGCAGCGGCACCGTGGAAGATATCTCGTCACCTCGTTTCAATTTATCGCTCAAGATCCCTGAATACTCGCCCAAATCTATGCTAAAACAGCTGAAAGCAGCCTTGCCGATTTTGCAAGACACGGACCCCTTTACTCTTTTGAGTGCGAAACTGCTGGTCAAAGGCGATATGGAGCTGGCCGAGATTACTGATCTTACGGTCATGGTTGACGAGACTGCAATCACAGGATCAATACAAATAAACGATGTCCGAAATCCTGCCTATGAGGCAATCATTCATATCAATCATCTGGATCTCGACCGCTACGCTCCTCCCAAAAAGGAGGCACCACCAGTCAGCGGAGAAGAGCAGACAGATTTTGTTGCCGAAGGCGAACAGCTAGAAGCTGCTCCCCCCATCATTCCCGTACATTTTCTCAAAGCCCTTCTTCTACAACTCGATCTGCAGCTCGATTCTTTGACGGTGGGCGGGGCTGAATTATCACAGGTGCAGATCAAGATTTCCGGGAAAAATGGGAAGATCCAACTAACCCCAGTGACTGGCAATTTGTATGACGGCAGTATCAAAATTGAAACCGACATAGATGTCACGGGAGATATTCCCCAGCTTCATATCAAGTCAAAAATCAGCAAGGTCCAGTTGGCACCACTCTTCCTGGACATGACCGGCAAAGCGGAAGCAACGGGCACGGCTCTTATCCAGGCCGACATCAACAGCAGCGGCCTGAGCCGTGAAGAACTTTTGAGCCATATCAATGGAACCTTGCAATTTGAGTTCCTGAACGGTGAGATTAAACCGGTGACGATTCTGCAGATACTCAAAGCAACATTGGCCAGATACCAGAAACAGGAAACTCCGCCAGTAACAGACGATGGGGCAACAAGATTTGTCAGTCTGACCGGCACCGGTATTTTTAAAGATGGGATCCTCTATAATGAGGATATCATGGCAGCATCAGAGAACATGCAAATGACAGGTGCAGGCGAGATCGATCTTGCACGCGGGCAGATTGATCTCAAACTCAACATCTCTTTCCTCCCCTCAGCGCTGGGTGAAGATATCGAATTAACCAGATTTAGCGGAAGGATAATTCCTTATAAAATATTCGGCCCGATTAACGATTTGAACCAGGAAGCTGATGTGATAACAGTTTTGAGAACGGAGACAGGGAAATAGCCCCAGCAGGAATTACCGGAACACAGCGACCAGAAATCGTCGTTTTAAGAAAAGATAAGAGGAGACTGATCCGTAATAAACCAATCACGTCGTCACCTGGCAGCAAAGGGACTCGGAAAATGCAATGATCTTGTACACGACTCACAATTTTGCTTCTTGGGCAGGACTGATACCATAGAACTCTATTTAGTCCTTGCCTCAAGCGACAAGCTGTGAGAAGATTTTATCAGGGATGGATATTTTTCAAGAACTAATCACTTACCATTGAAAGGAGAGCCATGAAAAGAATTACTGATATTACACGAGTGATTACACCCATTGATTTCTCTGAAAATGCCCCATTAATAGCCGAGTCAGCGGCCTATGTAGCCGGAAAATTCAAGGCCGAGCTGAACCTGATCTTTGTGGTCCAGGATTTCACGGATTACTCTGGATTCTTTGTACCTCAAATGAATGCCCCAGATCTGGTTCAGGAATTATTTACCAGCGCCCAAGAAAGGATGAATAAATTTTGTCAGGACAACGAAGAATCTTTTAAGGCCCTGGGAGTAACGGCCCTGAGTTCCAAAGTCCTGATGGGTGATGTGGCGGAACAGATCATAGACTATGCCATTAACAAGCAGGGGAATTTGATCGTTATGGGAACCCATGGGTATAAAGGTTTGGAGAAAATCATGTTCGGCAGCATCGCCGACAAAGTGGTCAAGGCCGCTCCCTGTCCAATAATGACGGTTAATCCCTACACCTGCTGCCAGGCCAAAGAATTATAAAGATGCAGTGGCAAACAATGCCGGGGACAGGACAAAGTAACGCGCAGCATAGCGCGGCAATAGCAGCGGGATTTATGGCTGACTGCCCATGGCCCTAAGCTCTGAAAGCAGCCACATTCTGACATTTCTCCTGGCTGACAAGTCGGTACGGGGAGTGATCCTTGATAGTACCCTTCTGGTGCAGGAGATGCAAAGCCGCCATGATCTTGGTGCGCTGGAAACACTGATCCTTGGCCAGGCCTTGCAAGCAACAGCCCTCATGGCCTCATCGCTGAAGGGTCATGACGAAATAGGCTTGAGAATCGACTGTTCGGGGCCGATCAAAGGCCTTATCGCCGAGGCCACTGCCACAGGAGAGGTTCGTGGCTATCTCAAGCAGGTTCCAGTTCCTCTGGAACGCCCCCTTGAATCCTTCCATTCCATAAACAGCCTCAACCCCTGCTGGGGAGAGGGTCTTCTGACCATCAGCCACTATCTCGAAGGAGGCAGACAACCATTCAGCGGCAACATCGCTTTGCAATCCGGCAATATTGCCTCCGAGGTGGCCCACTATTATCAAATCTCCGAACAACTCCCAACAGCAATTCATCTCACTATTTTTTTTGATCTCCAGGGCAAGGTAGCCGGTGCGGGTGGGTTGTTATTACAGACCATGCCAGGGGCCGGCGACGAAATATTTACGATCCTGGAACAGAGAACGAAAACCTTACCACCTCTCGGCAAGGCGCTTGCGGGAGGCCAGAAGATCAGTCCATGGTTACACGAGCAGTTTGCTCCTTTCCATCTTGATATTCTGGAAGAACACCCAGTTCATTTCCACTGTCGCTGCAACGCTCTGCGCATGCGTCTCCTCCTGCTGCAGCTATCCTTGGCGGACCTCGAAGAGATGCGCGACAATGGCCCATTTCCGGTGCAGGTAAGCTGTCATTTCTGTAACGAACAGTACCGTTTTGGTCAACACGCCTTGACTGAACTCTGTCAGGAAAAAGGGGCCTGGCCCTGATGAAAGATTCTATGCCATTTTAACACACAAAAAAAAATACAGAGCAAGGCAAGAAAAAAGGAAGCATCAACGAATGATCAGGAAAGGCGGGAGGCAATTTCAAAACTTTTCTTGACATAGATTGGTAAAACAATGGATAACTAAAATGAAAGATGAATCTCTTCAGACCTAAGCCTTAGCTTCAGAAGCTGATAAAATTTCAAATACCCCCCACACACCAATGGATACCTTTCTGGCAAGACAGCCAATATTTGACCATAATCACCAAATTTATGGATATGAATTACTCTTTCGGGCCGGTGAGGCCAATATTTTTCCGCAGATAGATGGCGATCATGCCACCGCGAAAGTACTCTCCTCCTCCTTTTTCACCGTTGGCATTGAAGAAATAACCGGGGGTCACAAGGCATTTATTAATTTCACCCGTGAGTTACTGCTGCAAGGGGTAGCCCATATGTTTCATCCCGGGACCTTTGTGGTCGAGATCCTGGAAGATGTCCAATCTTGTGCTGAGGTGCTTGAGGCCTGCCGGGAACTTCGTGCCAAGGGATACGACATTGCTCTCGATGATTTTACTTGCACATCTCAGTCAGAACTTTTTTTGGAGTTTTCCACCATTGTCAAGATTGATTTTCAAGCAAACTCCCTCACCGAAACCAATGATATTCTCAACCGCCTCAGCTCTCACCCCTGTGTGTTTCTGGCCGAAAAAATTGAGACACACGAAGAGTTCCAACAGGCCAAGGAATTGGGATTCCGTTATTTTCAGGGCTATTTTTTTGCTCGTCCTGAGGTGATGAAAAAAAAAGATATTTCTCCCGCAAAACAACATGTCCTGCAGATCCTGATAAAAGTTTGCCAGGATGATTGCACCGTGGCCGAGCTTGAGGAAATTATTTCACGCGACATCTCGATGAGTTACAAGTTACTGAAGTATATTAACTCCGCCCACTTCGCACGGTGCACCCCTCTTTCATCGGTGAGACAGGGCATTGCCTTTCTCGGCATGAACGAGATCAGGACCTTTGTAACGATCATAGCCACTAGTCAACTGTGCGAGGAGAAACCCGAAGAACTCTTGCGCACCTCAGTCATTCGCGCCCGCTTTCTGGAGCACATTGCTGCAGAATTACAGAGGGATAAGGGAGAGATGTTTATGCTGGGCCTTTTTTCCCTGATTGATGCCATACTCGACAATTCAATGGAAGAGCTCATCCATCGAATGCACCTCAAGGAAAGTCTCCACGATGCATTGGTAAAAAGAGACGGAGAGTTGTTCATCTATCTGCAGATGATCGAATTATACGAGACAGGTCAATGGGAGAGACTGGACGTCCTGAGACAGGCGACAGGAATTGCCGAGGGACGGATGGCCGTCTTTTATCTTGAAGCCATTAGCTGGACTGACAAATTTTCCTGAGAAGATTTAAGATACCTTATCCATGCGAGGTCTTCTTCTGGATAAATTGAAAATGTTGTTCAAAAAGATCAACACCCTTGGGATTCCGAAAAAGAGACATTAGTATCAATGTTACTGCTCACTAAACTGCGACGGAAACAAAAAATATTGCTCGAGGGGACGGAAGTTTCACTGGAGACGGTAGAGATGTATATCATCCACCACATTGGAGTGCCAAGCCCGAAAGGAGTATAAACTTAAATGGCATGAGTCGAGGGAAATCCCACAATACCTATTCACCAGAGAAAGAAGGAAAAGATCATGATAGAGATGATTCTATTTCACAGCGGCAACCCTGCTTGAGGAACATGCCAGAAGGCCATAGGTGTGGCCAAGGCAATGCAGGAAAGATTCAAGGATCAACTTGACCTGCACATCTACACCACAGATTCACCCGAGGCTACGACCTATTCTCTGAGAGGGTCAACCAATATATTTGTTAATCAGGAATGGGTACCTTTGGATGTGGCCACATCCAAAGAAAAAATGATGGAATATCTCGACAATCTACTCAATCAGAAATCCTCATAGCAACTCGGAAGGTGATGCTCCAGACCAGTTTGACACACCCAGCAGATATGTCAAACCGGTAACGATGCTGACACAATAACAGAGTGCACAGCGCACTCTGTTATTGTTGTTTCAGGAGGCCTGTTCCAGCGCCACTGCAACGGAGACCGAGGCACCGACCATGGGGTTGTTGCCCATGCCGATGAGCCCCATCATCTCCACATGGGCGGGAACAGAGGATGAACCGGCAAACTGGGCGTCCGAATGCATCCGGCCCATGGTGTCGGTCATGCCATAGGAGGCAGGACCAGCTCCCATATTATCTGGATGCAAGGTGCGGCCGGTGCCGCCGCCGGAGGCCACCGAGAAGTATTTCTTACCCAGCTGGACGCACTCTTTCTTGTAGGTGCCTGCCACCGGATGCTGAAAGCGGGTGGGATTGGTGGAATTACCGGTGATGGAGACATCTACTCCCTCCAAATGGTTGATGGCCACACCCTCACGCACATCATCGGCGCCATAGCAGCGGACTGCCGCGCGTTCTCCCAAAGAATACGCCTTCTCCTTGACCACGGTCAGTTTACTGGTGGCGTAATCATAATCAGTCTCCACATGGGTGAAGCCGTTGATCCGCGAGATGATCTGGGCCGCATCCTTACCAAGCCCGTTGAGGATCACCCGCAGCGGCTCCTTACGGACCCGGTTGGCTGATCTGGCGAGACCAATGGCCCCTTCTGCCGCGGCAAAGGACTCATGACCGGCAATAAAGGCAAAGCATCTGGTCTCTTCCCGAAGCAGCATGGAGGCCAGATTGCCATGACCAATCCCCACTTGACGATGATCTGCCACCGATCCCGGGATACAAAAAGCCTGCAAACCTTCACCGAGAGTCGCTGCAATATCCACTGCCTTCTTCTCGCCTTTCTTAATGGCAATAGCCGCGCCCAGGGTGTAGGCCCAGCAGGCATTTTCAAAACAGATGGGCTGGATCTTTCTCACCAGTGCCGCCACATCCACGCCATAGGCATCACACACCTCTTTGGCCTCTTCCAGGCTCTTCATCCCATATTTTGCAAGGACAGGAGTGATCTGATCTATCCGTCGGTCATAACTTTCAAACAGTGCCATGATACTCCTCCTTATTCCTTTCGGGGATCAATTGTTTTAACCGCATGGTCGAAGCGGCCGTAGGTGCCTGTGGCATCCGCCAGCGCCTGCCCGGGATCCACACCCTTTTTGATCGCCTCCATCATCCGGCCCAGATGAACAAACTTGTAGCCGATGATCTCATCGTCACCATCAAGTGCCAGCTCGAGCACATAGCCCTCGGTCACCTCAAGATAGCGGGGACCTTTGAGTCGGGTACCATAGGTGGTTCCACACACCGAACGCAGCCCCTTGCCCAGATCTTCCAGGCCCGCACCGATGGGCAGGCCGCCTTCGGAAAAAGCAGACTGGCTGCGGCCATAGACGATCTGCAGAAAGAGCTCGCGCATGGCAGTATTAATGGCATCACAGACCAGATCCGTATTCAGGGCCTCGAGGATGGTCTTACCGGGCAGGATCTCGGAGGCCATGGCGGCCGAGTGGGTCATACCGGTACAGCCGATGGTCTCAATCAGCGCCTCTTCAATGATCCCGTCCTTGATATTCAGGGTCAGCTTGCAGGCACCCTGATGCGGGGCGCACCAGCCGATCCCGTGGGTGAGTCCTTTGATGTCCTTGATCTCGCGGGCCTTGGTCCACCCGCCTTCCTGCGGGATAGGCGATGGCCCATGACACGCACCCTGGGCCACAGGGCACATCTTTTGTACTTCAGAAGAATATTGCATACTATGCTCCTATGAGGGGTTTATAAAAAAATAAAAGGACAAAAGATACAGGATAAAGTTGAAAGCTGAAAGGGAAAGTCAGTGCCTGTCTGACAAATATTACTTTCCATTCCTATAACCATTGCCCTTCTATCCTTTCTTTGCGGTAACCAGAATGATGGGATACGCCCGGCTGGCCCCGGCCTCATTCGTCTTGATAATGGAATGAACCTCTTTGACAGATACCTGAGTCAGGCCAAGGCCGGTCAGGGTTGTGATCAGATATTCCGGATTGAACCCGTGATGCATGACCCCATCGGCTTCAGCGTCATGGAAAGAACCATCTTCCTCCTTCAAATCAGCCACCGCCAGATAAGCGCCATCCTTCAGCAGATCACAGAAGCGAGCCAAGAGCTGATCAGCTTCCTTGATGTGATGCAGGGTCATGGCACAGAAGATCAAGTCAAACTTGTCTTCCAGTGATTCTTGCGACAGGTCCAGACGCAAAGGGGTTACATTGGTAATCTTTTCACTCTCAATCTTCCGGGCGAGCTCTGCAAGCATGCCGCTGGAGGTATCAACGGCGGTGAGCGTCGCCAGTTGCGGCGCCAACGCCAGCCCCACCAGTCCTGTGCCGCAGCCGTATTCCAATGCGTTCATTTTTTTATTCAGCGGCAGGGTACTGCTGATCGCGGCCGCAATCTTGGCCGCCAGTTCAACCCGGCGCTGCTTCTGATCCCAACCGGCCGCGGCCTTGTCAAAATGTTTTCCACTCATATTCTATCCTGTTGCTATGGTTGATGAATCCTCTGAGGGTTCTCGACAGATACCTTACAATTCACTGATCTTCTCAAACAGATCCCGGTCTTTTTCGATCTTGGTGCGATTGCCGATAATAGCTCGATGTGAGCTGGACAGCATCCGGGTGAAGGCTGGAGCAAAATCCTGCATATCCCGGACCCGTGTGGAGATGATCTCTTCAATACGCTGTTGTTTGTGGGCTGGTGTTATCCCGCTCAGATATTCATTTCTGGCGGTTGCCCCTTTAGCGGCAGAACTCTGCAGGGGATCAAAATTTCCATAGGTGCCAATAACCAGTTGTTCCAATGCCTTATCTGAGAGTTGCAGGCCGGAGATAATTCCAGGAATGCCCGCATAACTGTCATAGGTCTTGCGCACCTGCGGATCCCGATAACTGACAAAACCGATATTTCCAGTGATATGACTGAACTGGATAAAACAGCCATAGGCCCCGCCCATCTGCCGCACCGTATTCCATAGATAATCACGGGAGAGATAATTTTTCAGGACCTCAAAATGGCCGTTATATCCAGCTCCGTTTGGTAAAAGAGAACCTGCCTGCACAGCAAAGACGATTTCAGCCGAAGTAATCAACGCCTCATGGGCCGGCAGCTCCGGCAGAGTCAGGATCTGTCTGGTGACAGGATTCGCTGGGAGGGCAGCCACGAGGGCAGCCCCATGACGAGAAAAGGTTGCGATTTCTTCAGGGTCGGCAGTAATGGCCAGAATCAGGTTGTTGCGGTTGAAAACAAGGGTGGCCATCTCCTGCAGGGTAGCCAGAAACTCCTCTTCCATCCGCAGGTAATTCTGATCCAGCTCTTTTTCCGCCCGATACGAGCTCACGCCGGAGATCATCTCATTGTAGGCCCCGGAAAGACTGAGATGAGCAAAGGCACGTGAGGCCGCCAGACTGTAGCCTTCACTCTGGGCACTGTGTTCCGACCAGGCGAATTCCCGATGTACGATCTCCTTGATATGCGCTCTATCCTCGAAAGAAAGCTCACTGAAGATCTCGGCCATCAGCTGCATGGCCCGCTCCTGGTATTCAGGCAGACACTTCATCTGAAACCAGAGAACAGGCTCTACCTGTTCCGCATGGCCCAACTTGCTGTAAATGTTGAAGGAGTGTGAGAAATCACCAGTAGAAGTCCCCAGCTCCCGGGCCAGATGCATGAAGTCCATCTTCCGGGTACCGATTTCGGTGACAATGGTGGCAAAGAGATCCAGCCATGGCAGAAGCCGGGTAGGAAGCACCGAGATGTCAAAACCCATGTCCACATAGGAAATATGCTCCGTGGCAAGTTCACTGACCAGAACCTGCACGCCTTCGAACATTTCATGAGCTTGGACCGAATGAAAGGAAAGATGAGATTCGAGATCGCTGTGACTCAGATGCGGCAAGACGGCAAGAGATTCAGGACTATTAGGCGTCTGTTGATGCCGCTGCAGTTCAGAGGTCCTGGCAAGCAGCTCCTGCCGCTGGGTCCCGGTCAAGGTTGCCGCATAGCTCTCCAACCTTCCTCTCTCTTCATCCTGGGTCCGGGCAAGTTTCTCAGGATCAGGGACCAGAGTCACCACAACGGTGGCCTTGTTTTCCAAAAGATAGCGTTCAATCAAGTCCTCAAAATATCTCTCTTCAAGGGCCTTGTGGCGGATAACACGGAACAGCTCGTCAATCTCCAGAGTCTCAAAGGGATCCGTACCATATTTAAAGGCAGGCATAACCTTGCCAAAAAGATCCAGACCACGCTGGGCCTTGCTGGCCTCTTCCCGCACTGCAAATTCATATTTATTCAATTCCGAGAGCAGCAGATCGCGATCCAGCCCCGCTCTGACCATCTCCTGCAAAGTCTCATTATACAGGGCCAAAAAAGGATCCCGTTTATCAGGATCACTTCCCACCAGATAGGTGACCATAAAGGTCTTGAAACTGGAGGTACAGAGATAGAGCCCACCAAAATCCTTGCCCAGCCCGCTGGAGACGATCTTGTTTTTCAAGGGAGAGGCGTCTGAATTGTAAAGGATCCCGGCAATGACCTGAAAGGCGGCGTTATCCTCACGATTAAGCACAGTGCTAACCGCCTGCCCCACAGCCAGAAAGGTCTTGGCGGCAGTCTCTTCCGATTCCACACCGTATCTGTCTTCAATAAAGGTGATCTGTTCAACATCTTGTCCCGCCTCAATTCTGGAGGTATTTCCTTTTACCGGAAAATCCTTAAGAAAATGATCCTGAAGATAGCAGAGCTCCTGATCGAGCGGCGCATCCCCATAGACAAAGAAGGTACTGTTGGAGGGATGGTAATGTTCCTTGTGAAAGGCACAGAAGGCCTCATAGGAGAGATCAGGGATATTCCTCGGGTCGCCGCCGGACTCATGGGCGTATGTGGATCCGGGCATAAGCCCCCCAAAAATATGATGAAAGAGCAGACGGATAGGATCGGAAAAGGCACCCTTCATCTCGTTATAAACCACTCCCTGAAACTCCAGTTCCCCTTTTTCTTCTTCCTGATGATAGTGCCATCCTTCCTGCTCAAAGGTGGTGCGGCTGAGAAGCGGATTGAAGACCACATCGCAGTACACATCCATGATGTTGAAATATTCCTTAATATTCCGGGTAGCAAAGGGATAATAGGTGATATCCGAGCCGGTCATAGCATTCAAAAAAGTCATGAGCCCGCCCTTGTTGATCTCGCCAAAGACATCATTGACCGGATATTTTTTCGATCCCATCAGTACCGAATGCTCGAGAATATGGGCCACCCCGGTGGAATCTGTGGGGGTGGTGTTAAAGGCAGCGGCAAAGGTCTTGTTGGGATCGCTGTTTTTGATGGCAAGCAAAGGACAACCCAGAACATCATGCTCGAAGAGATAGACATCGGACCCAATTTCAGCAATCTTTGCGTGTCGTTTCAGGGTAAAAGAAGAATACGATTGTCCGGGGATAAAGGGCATAGGAGTTTGAGGAGTTAAATTTAGTATTAGAAAATCTTGGTTGAATCCAGAAGCAGCGTGACCGGTCCGTCATTCACCAGTTCCACCGCCATTGTTGCCTGAAAACGACCCGTTGCTGTCTGAATGCCATATTTTTGTACGGCCTTGATAAAACTTTCATACAGCGACTCGGCCTGTTCAGGCCTGGCTGCCGAGGAATACCCGGGCCGGCGCCCTTTACGGCAATCACCATAAAGAGTGAATTGTGAAACAATAAGCATGGCCCCACCGCTGTCGAGCAGGGAATAATTCATTTTCCCTGCCGCATCTTCAAAAATCCGTAAATGAACTATTTTATCGACCAGCCACTCCAGGTCTGTTTCCTGATCATCTCGATGGATACCAAGAAGAACAACCAGACCGTGGCCAATGGCCCCGATGTGCTCCTGATCGACCGAAACTGACGCCCGGCTGACCCGTTGAATGACTGCCCGCATGCTATTGTCTCCGATACTATTATCGAATTATTCCATTTTTCCAATAAGATGGAAACGCAGAGGCGATCGAGCAGCGACGGGACTATACACGGGTACAGAAAGAAACTGCGCAGCAAAGCCGACAAAGTTACCACTTAATTTAAAAATAGGAGCACAATACCCACAAAAGGAAGAGGGTGTCAACTGACTTAAAAGGGAACCATCTGTACCATATAAAATAAAAACAAGTTGAGAACAGGCAGGAACCTGCTATCATGTCATTATTATATAACTCTGCTGGAAAGGCGCTGCATCAAACGAAGTTGAGGAAAAATGGGCTCTGAGACCAACTCCACCAAAAACAGCTATTCCGCCATCCATTACGGTTGGTATATCATGGTGACCGGCACCCTCTGCCTCTTTGCCAGCCTGGGTCTGGGCAGGTTCTCTTTAGGGATGCTGCTGCCGTCCATGGGCAAGTCCCTGCAACTCTCCTATTCGCAGATGGGCCTGATCGGGACCTTGAACTTTGTTGGTTATCTGGTCGCAGTGCTGCTCTGCGGCAGACTGACCAGACGCTTTGGCGCCCGCAGGTTGATCGGGACAGCCCTGACAATCATTGGTCTGTCCATGCTTCTCATTAGCTGGGCCAAAAACCTCTATCTGATTCTTGCCCTCTATCTATTCACCGGGATCGGTAGCGGCCTTTCCAATGTACCGATGGTGTCGCTGATCTCATGCTGGTTCGCCAGCAATAAACGAGGCAGGGCCACTGGATTTGTGGCTATTGGCAGTGGTTTTGCCATTATCCTGTCGGGTAAATTGATCCCTTACTTGAACAATATCTATGACCAGGGCTGGCGGGTCAGCTGGTTTGTCCTCGGCACGATTGTCCTCTGTGTCGCAGCGATATGCTCTCTTATTCTCAGAAATAGCCCCCAGGAATGCGGGCTTCTGCCTGTGGGCATGACAACAGAGCCTCATTTTGATAAGCTCCGCAGCTCCTTTGCCGAATCGCCAAGGCTCCGCTCGGCCATTATCCTGCACTGCGCCGCTATTTATTTTCTTTTCGGCTTCACCTATGTGATCTACGCCACCTTTATCGTTACCACCCTGGTCCAGGAAAAGGGTTTCAGCGAGACCGTAGCCGGAAATTTCTGGTCCTGGGTAGGCCTGCTCAGCCTTTTTTCCGGGCCGGTCTTTGGGATCTTTTCAGACCGGTTTGGCCGAAGGCCAGCGTTAATGCTGGTCTTTACCATTCAAGCAGTGGCCTACCTTTTTATTGCCCTGGATCTGCCCCAGATCTTTCTTTATCTCTCAATTGGCTGTTTCGGGATTGTGGTATGGAGCGTTCCCTCAATCATGGCAGCTCTGGTGGGAGATTACGCTGGGCCCGAACGAGTGGCTTCTCTCTTTGGATTTGTCACCTTTATCTTCGGCCTGGGCCAGATTATCGGCCCTTTTCTGGCAGGGCTCCTGGCCGAAATGAGTGGCAGTTTTTCCAGCAGCTTTCTTCTTGCTGCTTTTTTGGCGGGAAGCGCAGTATTCCTTTCTGCTTTTTTACCAAAGAAGATATAATCACTATAAATACAGTTCGAGCAATTTAGATTTCCTCAATGTACTCATTTTGATTCAATGTAAATTTAAGTTGAGATTGATATGAAGATTCAGCATAATATCGTTTTCCAATCATATAGCCTTTTTTTAGTGGTCCTCTGTCTGTATTTTTTCTTTCCCCTTACCTCTTTCGCCAAAGAAACGAAACCAACAGCACCCATCGAGATCAAGATTGGGGTCCTCGCCCTGCGTGGCAAAGAACAATGTCTGAAACAATGGAACGCGACCGCCGACTATCTGACCAAAAAGATCCCCGGGCACTCGTTTACCATTGTGCCCCTTGATTTTGCTGAGCTACCGAACTCTGTAAGCAAACAGCAGGTCGATTTTACCATTACCAACTCTTCAATGTACGTCAGCCTCGAGTCCCATTTCGGCAATACCCGCATCGCTACCATGAAAACCAATGTGCTTGGCCTAGGGCTGACCCAATTCGGCGGGGTTATTTTCTGCCGCCGTGATCGCACGGATATACTATCAACTAAGGACCTGCGACAGAAACGGTTCATGGCAGTGGACAGGAAATCTTTTGGCGGCTGGCAGATGGCCTGGAATTATTTACTCGATCACGATATTGATCCCAACAAGGATTTTAAAGAACTTGTCTTTGGCGGTACCCATGATGCAGTGGTGTTGGCCGTGCTCAATAAGAATGTAGACGCTGGAACGGTGCGCACCAGTACCCTGGAAAAAATGGCCTGGGAAGGAAAGATCACCTTGGATCAGTTTCGGGTCCTTGATGAGAAATCCTCAACATCTTCTGACTTCAAACATCTCCGTACCACGGCCCTCTATCCTGAATGGCCCTTTGCTAAACTTAAACATACCAATGAAGAACTGGCCAGGAAGGTGGCTATCGCCCTGCTCCAAATGGAGTCTAACACTGAAGCTGCAAAGGCCTCAGCAATCATGGGATGGACCATCCCTTTGGATTATCAGTCGGTGCATGACTGTCTGAGAAAAGTCAAGTTTGATCCCTATGATGTTGTTGAAGATATCACTATTCAGCAATTACTCCATCAATATTGGCCCTGGCTTGTAGTCCTTTGTCTGTTTCTTGTGCTGGTCTTCGGCAATACCCTCTATTTTTTCAGACTGAATCAGCGCCTGCGACTTACTATGACCGTGCTCGATCATGAGCTTACCCAGCGCAAACTCATTGAGAAAAATCTCAATGAGTTCAAGATGACCCTGGATCAAATCCTGGACTGCGTCTTCATGTTCCTACCGGACAGCCTGCGTTTTATCTACGTCAACCGGGGCGGGATGCAGCAGGTTGGATACAGCGCTGAGGAACTTTTCAAGATGACCCCCCTTGACCTGGCCCCAGAGTTCACGAAAGAAATCTTTGACACTATGATCGCGTCCCTGCTGAATGACACCAGAGAGACCGTTACCTTTACCACGATGCTTCTGACCAAAACAGGAAACCGAGTTCCGGTAGAGGCTTTTTTACAGTATGTCAAACCGACCAGCGACAATGGCCGCATTGTCGCCATTGTCCGCGATATCAGTCAAAGACTGCAGGAGGCGCAAGAAAAAGAGAATTTACAGACGCAACTCCTACAGACACACAAACTGGAGTCTGTAGGCCAGCTGGCCGCGGGTATTGCCCATGAGATCAATACCCCAACCCAGTTCGTCGGCACCAATATTGATTTTATGGCGGATGGATTCAAGGATGTGGCCACCCTGATTGCCGCCTATCAGCGACTGCTGACAGCAGAAAAAAACCAGAATGTAACCCCTGCATTAATTCAAGAGATTGAAGAGACCATAGAGGCTGCTGACTGGGAGTATCTTGCCCAGGAGCTTCCTCTGGCCATTACCCAGTCCCAGGATGGGGTACGCCGGATCTCATCCATTGTCCGGGCCATGAAAGAATTCTCCCATCCGGGCAGCAAGGAAAAAATACCGCTTTCCCTGAACGAACTGATCAAGACCACTCTGACCGTCTCCCGCAATGAATGGAAGTATGTGGCGGAACTGGAGACAGATTTTGCCGACAACCTGCCTCAGGTTCCCTGTCTCTCGGATCAACTGGGACAGGTCATTCTCAATCTGCTGGTCAACTCCGCCCATGCCATTACCACCCAGTTAGGCGAGAATTCCAGCGGACAAATGGGACGCATCACCATTGCCACTCGACAGATCGGTGATCAGGTGGAGGTCAGGATCCAGGACACAGGCTGCGGCATCCCCGAGGATATTCTAGACAGGGTCTTTGATCCCTTCTTTACCACCAAGGAAGTAGGCAAGGGAACCGGGCAGGGGCTGGCCATTGCCCGAGATGTGATCGTCAACAAGCATGGCGGTACGTTGGAGGTGACATCTGAGCCAGGAGAGGGTGCCACCTTTACTATCCACCTGCCCATCAACACGGAATAAGACCTTTGGCATACAACTGATCGGTGGCCACTGTTCTTTCTTTCCTATAGCCTTGGCCACCGATCAGTTATCATTCCCTTCTCGCCAAGCCTGCAGGCCCTGACCAAGGGGTCGTGGTAGAAGGTGAACCAGGCACCCCGCTTCCGGTATTCCGCAAAGTATCGTTCCTTGCAGGCAATAACCTCCAGAGGGAAATTATCATAGGCCATCACCCATAGGGGATTAGCATGGGCATGGGTGGGAAAGAGATCGCCGAGATGCACTGCCGTTTCACCTTGAGAACTGATCTCCACCAGCTGATGCCCACGGGTGTGACCGCCGGTATGACGAACCCTGACCTCAGGGCAAAGCTCTCGACCGCCCTGGATAAGCTGAATCTGGCCGTTGCTCTTTAGTTCATTGAAATTGATGGGCCAGTAACTTTCCTGAGCACGGCGGCATGGCGAGGCCACATCTTGCCACTCGGCCTCCTGGATCAGATGGATGGCGGCTGGAAAGGCGACCTCTTCCCTTCCATCTTCACCCACCATAACCACGCCGCCGGCATGGTCAAAATCGCAATGGGTCAGAATCACCAGATCGATATCCTGGCGGCTGATCCCCAGATGCGCAAGCTGGGAGAGCAGAAGCCAATCCGTCGCTGCAAAAATAGAATGCTGTTTTGGGGTAAGTTTGTTGCCAAGACCGCTGTCAACAAGGATATTCAGGGAAGGCGTTCTAATGAGAAGCGGATCATTGCACAGGGAAAGAGTATTGTCCGCAGCGACTGGGAATTTATTCTGCCAGATGGTTTTGGGCACAGGACCGAACATCGCTCCTCCATCCAGACGGAAATCACCACCGCTGAGCCAGTGGATCTCGCAGGCGCCAATACACAGGGGAAGAATTTCGGCCATCTTTCAGCTCCCAAAAAATCTATTTTTGTGACTTGACATCAATGGGCAAAGACGTAGTGGGAATCACCGGTTCAGGTACAGAAACGGGCGCGGGTATTGGCACCATTCCCGGCTCTGGCAGGGACAAAGAACTGGGGCTTGGCACCTGGACCGGCTCAGGAGTAAGAGCCGGCACCGGCGATTCAGGAACAGGCGCTGCTTCCACAGTGGGCGCAGTAACTGGACTCACTCCCGGGCCATCAACAGGAACGTCCTGAGGCATCTCAGGAGACTGGGGCAGTTCGGGAGCAACTGTTGGCTGTGCAGGCAACATCTCCCGGCCTTCACCTTCAACGGCAGGATCAACGGCAGGTTCAGCGGCAGAGTCAGGAACCCTTTTTTGCAGAAAGACCACGGCATCACCACAATAATCAGTGAAAACACCATCGACCCCTACCTTGAAGTAGAAAAATTCCAATAATTCCTCAAACGTGGCGACATAGGGCGGCACTGATTCTTTTTCCCGACGGAAGGTGTAAGGATGGACCACCATCCCCAGGCTGTGAGCGTCACTGACCAGCTCAGGGAGAAGAAGATTTCCCGCTTTATCGACGAGCATGGACTTGTCCATGCCTATTCCGGCGACATAGGCCGACAAGGCACGCAAGCCTGACTTGCTGGTAATCCAGTCATAATTATAATTGATCCATTCCCCCCATTGCAGGGATTTGGTCTCATTGCCGTTATTATCATCAATCAGCTGAACCAGTTTCAGGTTCATCTGCAGGACGGGGAACAGCTCATCATGGATGCGTCTGAGTTCATCGGGGTCGAAACACTGGAGAAAGATCTTGTCATCCTGACTTTTGTAGCCATATTCACGCAGAATTTTTACAACAGCCATGGAAATATCCTTGCCTTCTTTCCGATGAAACCAAGGCTGTTTGATCTCGGGATAAATACCGATATCCTTATGCAGAGTCTTTTCCAGCCCTCTGATCAGCTCCAGCTCTTCTTTAAAGGTGGGGACGATCAGTTGCAGGTTTTTGTTGTTATCAGGAAAACGCCCACTATTAGGATAGGGCTCTTTCAGGTGCAGCTGTTTGATCTCTGCCAGGGTAAAATCAATGGCATAAAATTTACCATCTTTTCGTTCTCTGCCGGGAAATAGCTCCGCCACATTGGTAACCCGGTCCAGGGTGGGGTCATGGAGGACAATGACCTGATCATCTTGGGTCATGACCAGGTCCTGCTCGATATAATCACTGCCCATGGCCACAGCCAGGGTCACAGACGGCAGATTATGTTCCATCAGATAGCCCGATGCGGCCCGGTGGGCTATAACAATCTTATCGTTTGCCTGGGCAAAAACGGCCATAACTGTCAACAACAAAAAAATCCATCCAACTGATTTCATTACTATAATTTTACAATCCACCCAGTTCACCATAAGAAATCAAACCTTAAACTTTTTTACGAGATTTTCGAGTTGGGTGGCCAGCTCGGCCAGACCATGGGCGCTCAACTGAATCTGGCTGCTACCTTCTCCCACTTGAGTCGACCGTTGATTAATCCCAGCAATATCACGTGTAATATCGGCAACAACCACCGTGGTTTGTGCTACATTTTCATTGACCTCGGCAATACCCTGAGACGCCTGAGAGATATTGTTAGCAATTTCGGTAGATGCGGCCGACTGTTCTTCAACGGCCGTAGCAATCCCGTTGATCACATTATGAATTTCGGAAATTACTGCAGAATTTTTTTCAATGTCCGTAACCGCCATCGAGGTCGTGATCTGCATCTCGCTGATCTGATTCTTGATATCAACCGTGGCCGACGCAGTCTGACGGGCCAGTTCCTTGATTTCATTGGCCACCACTGCAAAGCCCTTACCGGCCTCACCGGCCCTTGCAGCTTCAATGGTAGCATTCAAGGCCAGCAGATTGGTCTGTTCCGATATCTCTGTAATGGCCTCGGTCACCTTGCCAATTTTTATGGCTGATTCACCCAAAACAGCCATTTTCTCGGAGGTGAGTCGGGATTGGTTGACAGCTTCTTCAGAAATGGAACGGGCTTTTTCTGCGTTATGGGCAATCTCGTTAATCGTGGACGTCATCTCCTCGGAAGCAGAAGCAACCATATTGACATTACACGTTGACTGCTCCATCGCTGCAGCCACCGACTGGACATTAGCACTCATCTCTTCAGTGGCTGCAGCAACCGAACTTGATTTATCCGCCGTATCATGAGCCGAGGACGATATCTGTCTGGAGGCCGCAGCCAGATCATTCGAAGAGGAGGTGAGCTCATCGACACCGTTGATAATATCTATGATGATAGAGCGAAAATTCTCTGTCATTACCTTAAACGAGTTGGCTAACTGTCCAATTTCGTCATTTGAAGAGCATAAAATTTGGATATCAAGCTCTCCTTTAGCTACTTGCGCTGTCTGCTTGACCAATACGGATGCGGGAATCGTTATTGAACGAGCTATAAACAAAGCTAAAAAGATAGTCAGTGCCATCAGTATACAAAGAGCTATGCCTATCCCAAACATGATCTTCTGCATCTGAGTATCAACATCATCGATATAGATACCAGTCCCCACAATCCACCCCCAGGACGAATACAACTCAACATACGACATCTTAGGCACAGCATTGCTGTTGCCCGGCTTCGCCCATGCATATTCGACAAAGCCCTTGCCTTTATCCTTGCAGACCTTGACCATCTCCATGAACAGAAGTTTACCGTTAGGGTCCTTGTTCTCACTCAAATCTTTACCATTCATTTCCGGTTTAATAGGATGCATGACCATTTGGGGGGTGAGGTCATTGATCCAGATATAATCCTTCTCATTGTAACGAATAGCGGCAATAAGCTCGGCAGCCTGTTTCTGAGCTTCCTCTTTGGTGAGTGTCCCGGCATTGACCTGCTTCTCGTACGATGCCAACAAACTAATGGCCTCCTGCACCAGGTTGCTGACGTTGGTCTGCTTCTCCTTCATGATCAACTCACGGATAAATGGTATCAGTCCAAACATCGTAGCCAGTACCAGTACCATCAAGGTCAGAAGTGACAAACTCATGATCTTTGAAAAAATACTCCAGTCCTTATAAGCCTTGATCATCAAGCATCCTCATCCTTCCGTAAGTCAATCCCATGCTAACCGCCTTATTACTGTTGGGCAGAGGATTATTTCAATTAATTTTTCAACATGTTGCATCATTACTGCCCACAAGCAACCTCATGACCATAACGGACTTAAGCCACCCTTTCAATCATTATGACAAAAGCCCTTGAAGAATGAGACTGCATCAAGAGTTGCCTTCTCAATCTGTAATTCTTAACAATATTCTAAAATTTCAAATAAGTATAATCTGCCAGGCAGTTTTCATAGAAATCCACAAGCCTGACCCCTTCACGGGGCTGAATCCTGCCCTGATGAACCTGCTGATCAATCTCTTTTTTGAGAGTTCTGGCCATAAGCTCCGGATTGTACTGCATGGTGGTCAATACCTGTTGAGCAGAGGTCCCTTTGATCATTTCTTCAATATAAAAATCATTGGGATCATCATCATCACAGTAGATATGCACCTCATTGAGCCGGCCAAAGAGATTATGCATATCGCCCATCACGTCCTGATAAGCTCCGGTGAGAAAGAGGCCTATATAATATTCTTCTTCCGGCTTGAGCGTGTGCAGAAGCAGGGTCTTTTCAACACCGGTCTTGGCTATGAAATGATCAATTTTGCCATCGGAATCACAGGTAATATCCACCAGGGAGCATCTCACATCCGGCCGTTCATCGAGGCGCATCACCGGCATAATGGGCAGGAGCTGATTAATGGCCCAGCTATCGGCTGCCGACTGAAAAATAGAAAAATTACAGAGATACTGACTGGCCTGCAGTTCTCCCAGACGCTGCAGTTCTTCGGGGATAAACGATTGGACTTCGACAATTTTCTGGATGCGGGCAAGAGTGTTCCAGAACAAGGTCTCAATCTTGGCCCGCTCACCAATGGAGATAACCCCGAAGCGGAAAGCGCTGATGGCGTTATCCTTACACTGCTGGATATCGTTGAATATCCCCTGGAAATTGTTTTCATTCAGGTCATAGGCGGATTCACGCATAACGGAGACCAGATTATGTTCTCCCGGCTCCCGCTCGGTATTGAGTCCACTTCTGGTCTGATGAATATTATCAATCACATTGGTGATCACACACGAGTGATGGGCAGTCACATAGCGGCCGCTCTCGCTGACTATATTGGGATGGGCAATACCTGCCTGGTCACAGATATACTGGAGGCCATCAATGATATCAAAGGCATACTCCTCCAGGCTGTAATTCCGTGACGATTCACTGGCTGAACGGGAGCCGTCATAATCAATACCAAGACCGCCACCGACATCGAAATATTCAAGAGAAAGCCCCAAGGCAACCAGGTCAACAAAGATGCGGCCGGCCTCGGTGATAGCCTCCTTGATAAAACGGATATCCGGGATCTGGCTGCCCACATGGAAGTGCAGGAGCTTCAGGCAATGGTCGATGCCATGCTGCCTGAGCAGCGCCACCCCGCTCAAAATCTCGCTGCAGGTGAGCCCGAACTTACCCTTTTCCCCGCTGGCCCCGGCCCATCGACCACTTCCATGGGCGGCCAGCTTGGCACGAAAGCCGATCAACGGATCAACACCCAACTCCTTGGCTATCCGAATAATCAGGGCAATCTCCGAAAATCGCTCCACAACGATGATGATCTTCCGATCCAGCCGGCGACCCAGCAGGGCCAAACGGATAAAGTCCTCATCCTTGTAGCCGTTAAGTATAGTCAAGGCGTTTCTGTTATCATTCAGAGCAAGGGCGGCCAGCAGTTCCGGTTTAGAGCCGGCTTCCAGCCCGTAATCAAATGGCTGGCCAGCCTCAACGATCTCTTCGACCACCTCCCGCATCTGATTGACCTTGACCGGATAGACCCCTAAGAATTGCCCCTGATATTCACATTCTTCGATTACTGCTCTGAAGGTGGTATTGAGGAGGCGCACCTGGGAGCGAAGGATATCATGGAAGCGGAGGACAGCGGGAAAGGAGATATTCAGATTCTTGATCTCCTCAATGACCTCAAGAAAGTCAATGGTAGGACCATCTTCCCGCTTTTCCGGCAGGACGCAGAGGTGCCCTTTGCTGTTGACTGAAAAATAGCCGTTCCCCCAATGCCTGACATGATAGCGATCACTATTCTCTTCGGCTATCCTGACAGGATCATCGTTCATTTTTACCCTCCCGATGAAAAGCAAGGATCAGCTCCCTGACCACCTTAGTGGCAAAGACATCACTGTTGCCGCTGGCATCCACCGGCGGTGACAACTCCACCACATCAGCCGCCACCATATTTTTATGGCGCAATGCCTGGATGATTCTGACAAAGGAGAAGAAATCCTGACCGCCAGGTTCCGGAGTTCCGGTTCCCGGAAGAAAGGCGGGATCAAAGTAATCAAGATCGAGGGTAAGGTAAATGGGTCGGCTTGCTGGCAGCCCTTCGATGAAGGCAACAAAGGCATCAAGGCTCGGCGCCAGGGTGTGATTTTCTCGCATCCAGGCATATTCGTCCTTGGTGCCGGAACGAATACCGAACTGCAGCAGTTGATGGCCGGGACCAAAATGATCCAGACACCTCCTGATGATCGAGGCATGGGAATAATGGTAACCTTGATATTCATTCCGCAGATCGGCATGGGCGTCGAGATGCAGCAGCACCAGATCGGGAAAGGCCTGCAGGTAACGGGCAACAAAGGAATAAGAAATAGAATGTTCTCCGCCCAGGGTCAGGAATTTAATTCCCGCCTCAGCAAAATCAAGGTCCCCGGCAAGCTCAAGGAACCGTTCATGAGTTGCCAGATAATCCTGATGGGCATCACCACTCTGCTGGACGATGAGATTTCCCAGATCGTAAAAGGGGGCTGTCTCTTCCAGATCAAGATCCAGGTATGGCGAATAACTTTCAATATCCGAAGCCACCAACCGGATGGCATCCGGAGCAATGGCCGTTCCCTTGCGAAAACAAGCGGTACCGTCAAAACCGAATCCGATCATGTTCAGACTGTGTGGTTGCGGCCTGCTAGCAGGTCTGGCAGTTCGATAGAGACACTTGGGTGGATGCAATAAAGTTTCAGTCATTGGACACCTCGTATTGGTTTATTTGAAAAAACGGGACAAAAAAAGGAGTATATTCTTCCCACATCCGTTCCAATGCCAGTATGTCGTCACAGCTCTTTTCGTCCTTTTCTTTTCCCAACCGGGCAGTCTCGCTCACCCACCCAAGCTTACGGAGTCCTGGTTTCAATGGGAATATAATGCTGCAAAGAAGGTCCAACATACTTGGCACTGGGACGAATCAGGCGGTTATTGCGCCATTGTTCCAGAATATGGGCGGTCCAGCCCACCGCCCGACTCATGGCAAAGATAGGGGTAAACAGCTCCGTTGGGATCCCCATGGCCCGATAGAGGGTGCCGGTATAAAAATCAACATTGGGGAAGACCTTAGAGTTTGCCAGCATGGTCTTTTCCACCACTTGGGCAATCTCATAGAAACGGGTATCTCCTGCCTTGCGAGTAATCTGCTCGGCATATTCTCGCATAATTCCGACCCGGGGATCTTCACATTTATAGACCCTATGTCCAAAGCCAGGAATTTTACCCTTGGCAGCCAGACGATCCAGAATCCACGACTCCGCCTTCTCCGGCGCGCCGATGGCCTCAAACATCTCCATCACATCGGCATTGGCCCCTCCGTGCAGCGGTCCTTTCAAGGCCCCTATGGCACTGGTCACAGCCGAATAGATATCAGACATGGTGGCGGCGGTAACCCGGGCGGCAAAGGTCGAGGCATTCAATTCATGATCAGCATGGAGAATCAGGGCCACATCAAGGGCGCGGACAATCTCGGGGTCTGGCTCTTGTCCCTGCAGGGTATAAAGAAAATTATAGGCAATGCCATGATTGGGAATAGGGGCGATGGGTTCCTGACCGTGTTTGAGACGCTGGTGAGCGGCTATGATCAGTGGAATGCGTTCCGTCAAGCGCTGGGCCTTGCGCAACGAGGCATCCAGGCGGGTGTTGCCGCTGTCTGGATCCCAATGGCCAAGTGAGGAGACCGCCGTGCGCAGGACCTCCATGGATGTGGCAGCATTGGGAAACATGCGAAGGATCATGGTGGTCTCAACCGGCAGCATCATACCGCCGGTGAAGCCATCAAGAAAGGCCTGGAACTCCGTAAGCCCGGGCAACCTACCGTACCAGAGCAAATATGCCACTTCTTCAAAGGTGGAGTTGCGGGCCAGATCAAGGGCATCATAGCCACGATAGATCAGACGCCCTTCCTGACCGTCAATAAAACAGATCGCTGAATTACAGGCGACGACATCGGCCAGACCTTGTTCTTTCTCTTTACTGGCTGCTTTCTGGCAAGAAGGTGTTGTCATGGAGTTACTCCTGATCAAAGGCATAGTATCATAGTATAATTATCGTGAAGAGCAAATGAGCTCTGATCTCAAGAAGACCATAAGTAATGTAGCAGGAAAATGGGGGGAACGGAATAAAAAGTTTAAGACTTGTTACAGAATAGCTACTACCTTTCTAACCGTTCTGTTACGGCTCCTTATACCTATCTTAGACTCATCCAAGTACTGTTATTTCACGTCAAGGACTTAGAGAGTTCTCACATTTCCACCATCTGCGTGAGCACCTTGGTATTGACGACCCAGGTCAATCGCGGGCAGGGGCCGAAAAAGAACCCCATCTGGACACGTCAACAGAGCTCCACCTATTATAGATGCAGCCAGCGAATCACTCGAAAATTACATTTTTTTATCGTTTTTCAAGATAAATTACGATAGGTAGAGAGGAAAGAACTGCTCTGGACGTGCTTCCATCCGTTCCCCCGGTACTCTGAGACAACTGACCGATAATCCAGCAAGCCTTTGTAAATAATAGAGACCTTCTTTCAGGAAAAAACATGCGCCCCATCCCCATTGTCATTGCTGCTTTTGGCACCACCGCAAAGGCTCGATCCAGTTATGATCTTCTGGACGCCCGGGTCAGAGAGCGCTTCCCCGACCATGAGATTTTCTGGGCCTGGTCATCACGGATAATCAAAGAGAAGGCCACAGACCAGCAGCAAGATACGATTTCCAGTCCCCATGAGGTACTGGAATTATTATCGCGCCAACACTATTCGTGGGCAGTCGTTCAATCACTCCACCTGCTTGGTGGGCATGAATTCATCCGCCTGGTGGAAGAGACGAAAAAAAGTCCCCTCCGCACCTCAATCGGCCTCCCCCTGCTCAGTTCTCCGTCAGACTACCAGGATCTCTGCCTCAGTCTCGCCCCCCTGATCAACGCTCATCCCGACCAGGCCATCCTTCTGGTGGGACATGGTACCGATCATCCTGCCTGGTGCGCCTACCCGGCCCTCCAATATTTCATGCGCAGGCACTTTGGGCCCAGGCTCTTTGTCGGAGTGATTGAAGAATGTGTCCCCTCAAGCAAGGAGGTCATTGCCGACCTCACTGCTGCCGGTTACAAAAAAGTCTGTATCATCCCGCTGCTGCTGGTGGCAGGGATGCATTTTCACCGGGATCTGACTGGGGGGAATAAAGATGCATGGATGAAACTCCTGGCCTTGGCGGATATCAAAGTGGAAATTATTGAACAAGGGATTGGCACCTTGCCGGCGATCGGTGATATGTTCTGCCGGCATATAGATGACGCCCTGACGATCATCCCTGGAGGGAACAGACAAGAAGAAAAATAAGTTCATCTCGTAACAGTCCCTCCCACGGCCAATCCGGTGCGACAAATCAAAAAAATTCTCAAGTATCCCCTTAACGACTCGCAGTGTTTTCGGCTCCTATGTCAGTTGCTGTCTGATATTTTTTGAAAAACAGATACCACATAAAATGATTCGTCATTCACTTGACAAACAAATTTGCCTATAGTAATAAAGCAAAATCATTTTTTGCTTTAGAAACGGTGAAAACCAATTAACAATATTTTTCGTAAGGAGGGTAACATGCCTACATTAGAACACAACGGATCCAGCTTTGAAGTAGATGAAGATGGCTTCCTGCTCAATGCCAAAGAATTCAATGAGAATTGGGTTGACTATGTAAAAGGCGTTGAAGGTATTGGCGACATGACCGATGAGCATAAGAAAGTAATTGATGCTCTTCAGGAATACTACAAGAAAAATGGTATTGCTCCAATGGTGCGTATTCTTTCCAAGACCACTGGCTTTCCATTGAAAAGAATTTATGAGTTGTTCCCTTCCGGCCCTGGTAAAGGTGCTTGTAAGATGGCTGGTCTGCCAAAACCAACCGGTTGCGTATAATCTAACCAGTTGATTTATTAGCCGCTTAAAGGGGAGATGCCGTTCAGGTATCTCCCCTTTTTTTTGAAAAATGCCAACGCCCCTTTCCGCAATCCAATCTAACCAATATGACATGATACCAGCCTGGCACCCATGATTGTGCCTTGCAAAAGAAGTTCGTTTGTGTAGATAATGAGAAACTTGAGAAGCATTGCTTCATTTGTCATCATCTTCAGGAGAAACAATTCATGAACTTCTGCGCCAGAATCATCTTCCTCTTTATTCTCACCTGGTTCTCCCCTGATATTTCTCAAGCAGCAGATCCTGCCAAGATACCTCCCCCATTAGCCCCCTGGGTTGACTGGGTTCTTCAGGGACATGAAGAGGAACTGCTTTGCCCTCCTTCCTACAATGATTCCTCCGTTCTCCTTTGCGAATGGCCGTCACAACTTGATATCAAGGTGACGGAACAAGAGGGCTCTTTCCGGCAGCAATGGCTGATCCAGCATGAACGCTGGTTGCAGCTTCCAGGAGATGCAGAGCATTGGCCGATCAATGTCAAGGTGAACGATCAGCCAGCCCTGGTCATGAACAGGGAAGGCGTCCCCAAAATACTGGTCAAGAGCGGCAGCTATGAAATCAGCGGACACTTTCAGTGGTCAAGGCTTCCTGAATATCTAATCATCCCGGCCCATACCGGCCTCATATCCCTGATTCTGAAAGATCGGTTCATTGATTTTCCCACTTTTGACAGCGACAATCGACTTTGGCTGCAGACCTCAAGAGAAAAGACCGAAAAAATTGAAAACAGCCTGACCCTGCAAACCTTCCGGCTCATTGATGACACTATTCCTTCAAAGATGGCAACCCTGCTCAAACTGGATATCGGTGGGGCCGCCAGAGAAGTGGTACTCGGGCCGGCCTTTGTTACCGGACAGACCATCCCCCTCTCTCTGAGCGGCGACCTGCCGGCACGACTTGAACCTGACGGCAGGATACGGGTTCAGGTCCGGCCTGGACAATGGACCATAAAACTCAGTACCCGGCAGGTTGGCCCGATAACGGCATACCAGTGGGCTCGGCCTGACGACCAGTTCTGGCCCTCTGAAGAGATCATCTCCTTCCAAGCCCATCCAGATCTGCGCACTGTCGAAATTAAAGGGGCTTTACCTGTTGATCCCCTGCTGACCTCAATGCCTGAAGAATGGCGCACCTTCCCCGCATACCGAATACTTGCCGGTGACACCCTGCAGTTCAAGGAGACACGGCGCGGCTCTCCGCAACCTCCTCCTGATCAATTGAGCCTGCAACGCAATCTCTGGCTGCGCTTTGACGGCTCCGGCTACACCTTTCAGGACATAATCAGCGGCCAGAAGAATAATGGTTGGCGGCTGGAGATGGTTCCTCCCATAGAGCTTGGCCGGGTGATGGTCAATAATCGGGAACAGTTCATCACCAAACGTGCAGGGAGTGAAAAGGCAGGGGTTGAAGTTCGGGAAGGACAGTTGCAACTCACGGCTGACAGCACTTATTCCGGCCGGATCTCCAGCCTGCCGGCAACGGGATGGGATCATGATTTTCAGAAAGTAAATGCCACTCTCCACCTGCCACCAGGCTGGAAACTCCTCAATGCCACAGGTATCGACTCTATTGCCGACACCTGGATTGAGCGCTGGAGCCTGCTCGATTTTTTTCTGGTCATCATCTTTACCCTGACCGTAGCCAGACTCTATGCTCGACCAACCTTGACCGTCATCGCCTTCCTTTCCTATGTACTCAGCTATCACGAATCAGGGGCGCCTCGATGGGTGTGGCTGGCTATCCTGGTGGGTGTGGCCCTGCTCCGTCACCTGCCGGCAGGAAAATTCCGACAAATCATCAAGGGCTATCAGACCTTCACCCTTCTTACCCTGATGGTCATTGCCATCCCCTTTACCATCAATCAGTTACGGGTAGGGATTTATCCGCAACTGGAAAAGCCCTGGCAATCCATGACCACTTTCACGGAACGAAAAGCAGCACCACAGGCTCCCCCAGCTCAAACGGTTAAAGGGTTGGCTCCGAACGCAGTACTCATGGAGTCAGCCATGGATGCAGTGTCGCAGCCGGCAGAAATGGCCAGAGGCGCCATGGACAAAGCGAACAGGCTCATGAGCAAATCCGCTGTCCCCATTTCTCCCTACCAGAGTCAAGTCCCGCAATATGACCCGAAGATGATCCAGCAGACCGGGCCGGGACTTCCGGCGTGGCAGTGGAATGCGATTCCCATGAACTGGTCAGGCCCGGTGCAGCGTGATCAACACATAACCTTTACCCTTATCGGGCCAAAGACCAATCTGGTTCTTGCCTTTGCCCGTGTTCTCTTAATGTCCCTGCTGGCCCTGGGCCTGTTAAACATCAGCTGGCACCCGGGCCGGGGTTGGCGACTGCCGGACTGGAAGACCTATTTTATTCTTCCGTTTCTCTTAGGATTCCTGTATGGCGCAGCCCCTGCCCGGGCCGGTGAAATTCCATCGCCAGAACTGTTTGAACAACTCCGCACCCGTCTCCTGGAAAAAGCGGATTGTTTTCCCGACTGTGCCGATATCAGCAATATGGCCGTTACCTTAAGCCCGGAGACCCTCATCCTGACCATGCAGGTGGACAGCCAGCTTGACGGGGCCATTCCCCTTCCCGGCCATGCCAATCACTGGCTGCCGCAACAGGTCTTTGTCGATGATACGCCCGCAACCGCTCTGTTCAGGGCAGAGCAGCAAGTCTGGGTCCTGGTGCCAGAAGGCAAGCATCAGATCCGGCTGCAGGGCAAAATCCCCAGTCAGAACACCATCCAGCTTCCACTGCCCCTGCGCCCTCATCATATCACCACCGATATCCAGGGTTGGATTGTGGAAGGAATCCATGAAGGGATCGCCGACAATCAGCTCCAGTTCAAACGGGTGGTTAATAAAGAGGAGAGCTCCACCCAGATCCTGGAGAGCGGGATCCTGCCGCCATTTGTCCTCATTGAGCGCACGCTGATGCTCGGCCTGACCTGGAAGGTTGAAACCAGGATCATCCGCACGAGCCCAAGCGGTTCGGCCATTGTTCTGGGTATCCCCCTGCTTCCTGGAGAATCCGTGCTCACCGAAGGCGTCCGGGTGCAGGAAGGGCTGGCAAAGATTACGCTCGACGCCGAGGACAGTGAGATGCGCTGGGAATCAATCCTTGAAAAAAGCGACCAGCTCATCCTTAAACATGCAGAGACCGATCAATGGACTGAGATCTGGCGGGTTGATGTCAGTCCGATCTACCACATCGAAACGGCGGGGATTCCGGTTATCCTCCATCAACAGGGAGCGCGCTGGTATCCGACCTGGCATCCCTGGCCTGGCGAAGAAGTAACACTGCACATCTCACGCCCTGAGGGCATCGACGGCCAAACCCTCACCATTGACAGGAGTTCTCTCCAGCTGCGTCCCGGAAAGCGGGCCAGCGAGGGCAAGTTGGACCTGTCAATCCGCAGCAGTCAAGGGGGACAGCATACCATCACCCTGCCTGCCGCAGCGCAACTGCAGAAGGTCACCATCAACGGTACCATTCAGCAGATTCGTCATGATGGCTCCAGAATCTCGTTGCCGATCATTCCGGGAAAACAGGATATCTCCCTTGAATGGCGTGAGCCTTCCGATTTAAGCGTTTTCTACAGAACACCGCAGATTGATCTCGGCATGGCAAACGTCAACGCCGCCATCGATATGACCCTGCCGCAGGACAGATGGCCACTCTTTCTGGGCGGGCCTTTGATGGGCCCTGCTATTTTGTACTGGTCAACTTTGCTGGTGGTAGCGCTGGTGGCCTTCGCGATCAGTCAAAGCGGCCTGACACCCCTGAGATTTCACCAGCTGTTCCTGTTAGGCGTCGGCATGAGCATGAGCAATCTCTTCAGTTGCCTATTGGTGGTGGGCTGGCTTGTCGCCCTCCATTTCCGGAAGTCAATCAGAGCAGAGATAGATAAGAACTCCTTCAATCTGATCCAGACCGGTCTCAGTTTCCTGACCGTGCTGGCCATGATGGCCCTGGTCTGGGCGATCAGCCAGGGACTGCTGGGACACCCTGACATGAATATTATCGGCAATGGATCCAACAGCAGGATGCTGCGCTGGTATCAAGACATCAGCGGACACCATCTGCCGCAGGCCTGGCTGTTCTCCATTCCCATGCTCGCCTACAGAGTGGCGATGCTGGCCTGGGCCCTGTGGATCTCGTTTACCCTGCTCGGACTGCTGAAATGGGGTTGGAAAATCGTAAGTGAGCCGATGCTCTGGGACAGTAGCCCGAAGAAAAAGACTGAGAAGACAAAAGAGGAAGGAGAAATCTGATTTTTTCTCGCGTGGAGATCATTCATTTATTCAAAAGAAGAGAGATCATGAACAAACTTGGGCAATATGCAATGCCGACTTGATGCCATTGGTGCCGCTGGAGATGATGCCGCCGGCATAGCCGCTGCCTTCACCGACCAGATACAGATTTTCAAAACCGCAGCAACGTCCGTCTGCCTCGCGCAGAACCTGAATAGGCGAGGATGTCTTGCTCTCCAGACCCATGATGGTTCCGGTTTCAAAGCCTTTGATCTTGCGGCTGAACTCCTTCAGCCCTTCCCGGATGGAGACGCTGATCTCCTGCGGTAAAAGATTCCACAAGGGCGCGGGCGTTAGCCCTAAGGGATAACTGGACTGCACATCACCTCTTGGCTCCTTGCAGTGGATAAAGTCATCGATCCGGCAGTAGGGGGCCTGATAGCCCTTGCCATGGTGGAAAAAATCCTGCTCGAGAGCCCCCAGCCAGTCAAGGGCCTCCAGGGCGCTCAGCTCCCGGCCCAGCAGATGATGCAGATTAACCCCCGCGACACAGCCGGCATTAGCAAACTGCCCATCCCGCTTATAGAGACTCATGCCGTTGACGATATTGGTGTCGGCATAGGCGGTGGCCGGGACCACCACCCCGCCGGGACACATGCAGAAAGTGTAGACCGGCAGCTTACCGTCCCCCTTAGAGGTCAAGCGATACTCAGCCGCTTTCACCCCGGGCAGCTCTTCCCGCCCCCATTGGGCACGATTGATAAGGGCCTGCGGATGTTCCACCCGGCAGCCAATGGCAAAATTCTTGGGCCTGAACCCCACCCCCTTACCAATCAGCATGCGATAGGTCTCATGGGCGGAATGGCCAGGGGCGATGACATAATAATCCGCCTCAATGGTCCCCTGATCAGTCAAGGCGCTGACAACCCGGCCGTTTTGCACCTCAAGATCTGTCAGCAGGGTCTCAAAGCGCATGGAGCCGCCAATCCTGATGAACTCCTCACGTAAGCCCCTGACAATATTTTTCAGGTTATCACTGCCAAGATGCGGATGGGCCAGATAGCGTATTTCCGGCGGTGCGCCGGCCTGAATATAACTCTCGAGGATAAAAGCCTTTTCCAGAGAGATGTTTTTCGTGCGTGACGTCAGCTTGCCATCGGAAAAAGTCCCTGCCCCTCCCTCACCAAAGGCGTAATTACCCTTGGCGTCAAAGACCCCACTCTCTTCAAAGACCCTGATCCCCTCCTCCCTCTTCCGAACCTCAGCCCCCCGTTCAATCAGAGTGGTCTCAAAACCGGCCTTCTGCAGGACAAAGGCAGCAAAGAAACCAGCCGGTCCGCTGCCAACAACCAGAGCTTTTTCTTTTCTCTTCCTAAAAGGGATATGCAATAGAGGAGGAGCAGGCGGCACCTCTCCCGGAATCTCAGGAGAGAGAACAGAAAGCTGCGCCAGCCAATGGATATTCCCTTTTTTCCGGGCATCCAGACTTTTATGGACTATCTGTACGGAAAAGTCCCGCAAGCCCTCTGCCTTTGACACCAAGGCATGCAACAGCTCCTGCGAATAATCAGGAGGCAGCTTGACTGTAATTTCTTTATATCCCATTCCTCTGTATCCTCTCTGAAGAGAGCGCCGCACACTCACGCAAGGAGAACACCAGCCATGCCACTCTTTCCACTATCTCCTTTCTATCTTTCGATGATTTTCTTGATGCGCGCATAACTGTTCATGAGCTCTTCACCGACGAGTTTAACCGCGGCCCCCACATCCTTCAAACTTTCTCCACCCTCACGGGCCACCACAGGGGTCTTGGCCTTCAGATGCTCCCACTTTTTCTCGGCCACAGCCCATTCATCCTTGGCTTCGGCCTTGGCCAGATGCATCTTCAATACAATTTCATCGCGCTGCTGCGCTACTTTCTGCATAAAGGTATCTATGTCTTTCTCTTCCATGCTGGTTTCTCCTTTTGTATGTTGATTTATAGTGCAAAAGCCAAACATTCGAGAAGGTAACTTCCTTATTAGAGTTATAAGCCATGGAAGAAACAAGTCAAGAAATTCTCTTGAGGGACATCCTTGTATTCCCCGGAGGTCTCATTGAAGAGCAAGGGAAATGCACACCGAGTTCAGATCAATGATTGCAAAGGATAGTCAAAGGGTATAAACTTAAAAAAAATAGAAATCAGGATTTTCATTGACACTCAAGGCTCCTTCAATTCAATATTTTGTTAGATCATCACTGACAACCTTTCCCGGATCACACCCCTTGAAAACAATGCCATCCCCTGTGTCTCTTCAAATTCCAGCTGTCCAGTGCGAGCAGGTCTCTTTTTCCTATGGAGAGATCCCTATCCTCACCGATGTCTCCTTTTCCATTCAAAAACTGGATGCCGTGGCCCTGGTTGGCCCTAATGGCGGCGGTAAATCAACGCTGCTCAAGCTGATCCTTGGCCTCCTCACCCCGCAGACAGGCACCATTAAGGTCTTAGGCGTCACCCCGCAACAGGCGCGGAGAAAGATCGGCTACATGCCCCAACACCTGCAGTATGATCCTTCTTTTCCCGTCTCCGTCATGGATGTGGTCCTCATGGGCCGAGCCGGTTCCATCGGTTTGGGGCGTTATAGCGCCGAAGATCGGCGAATTGCCATGCAGGCCATGGCCGAACTGGCCGTTGACGGACTGGCATCCCGGCCGTTCAACAGCCTGTCGGGCGGACAGCGGCAGCGTATTCTCATTGCCCGCGCCCTGGCCTGTGAACCGGAGATCCTGCTCCTCGATGAACCCACCGCCAACGTCGATCCCGGCGTTGAGCTCCAGTTCTTCGAGATCCTTAAGGAGCTGGCCAACCGGGTGACGGTCCTCACCGTCTCCCATGACCTCGGTTTTGTCTCTCAAATGGTGAGCCGGGTCTTCTGCGTCAATCGGCAGGTCAAGATCCATCCGACATCTGAGTTGACTGGTGAGATTATTCATGAGATGTATGGCGGCGATGTGCGGATGGTCCGGCACGATCACTGCTGTTCTGAACAGGGGCACTCCCATGCTGACATACTTTAACGCCCTCACCGACCCCAACATGGTCTTTCTCCGCTATGCCCTTTTTGCTGGACTCCTGGCCGCCCCGGCCTTCGGCATCATCGGCACCTATGTGGTGGCGCGAAGAATGACCTATCTGGCAGGTGCCATTGCCCACTGCGTCCTGGGAGGAATCGGCGCTGCCCTCTACTGCCAGGACCGATATGAACTGGTCTGGCTGACCCCGATGCTGGGCGCCATTGTCGCCGCCATCGGGGCGGCCCTACTTATCGGCCTGATCAGTCTGCGCTCGCGCGAACGGGTTGATTCGGTGATTGGCGCCATCTGGGTACTCGGCATGGCCACGGGTATCATCTTTATTGCCAAAACTCCCGGCTACATTGACCCCATGAGTTATCTCTTCGGCAATATCCTGATGATCACCGGTCGTGATCTTCTAACCATTGCCGTTCTCGATGTGATCGTGATCGGCTTGGGGCTCCTCAGCTACAACCGGATGATCGCCGTCTGTTTTGATGAGGAATTTGCCCGTCTGCGCGGGATCAGAACGGAACTCTACTCCCTGCTGCTGCTCTGCCTCACCGCACTCACCATTGTCCTGATGGTCAGGGTGGTGGGGATCGTGATGGTGATCGCCCTCTTTACCCTGCCGGCCGCCACCGCCTCCCATTTCAGCACCCGGATATGGCAAATGATGCTTTTTGCCACCCTGCTCGGCATGATCTCGGTTGCCGGCGGCCTGTCCCTCAGCTATGGCCTCGACCTGCCCAGTGGACCTACCATCGTCATGCTTGCCGGATTTTTTTATCTGACAGTTATTATCGGCAAAGGCTTGAAGAACAGACTGCGATAACAGAAGTGGCCCGGGAAATTTGAACAAGTCCTTAAATCGAAAAGCTGCTCCCAATACTACCCTCTCATGGGCTATAAATCATGGAGCATGAACATGGTTTAGCCAGCAAGACATACCCTCATCTTATTCCTCTCATTTTTTTCTACTCCTCGCTTAGATTTTCTGCGGGCCGTCCTGACCGCGCGGGCAAAGAGCTCCTCCAAAATGATCTGGCTATCGAAACAAGAGAGGAGTCAACGCCCTGTATCCACAATTTTTCATTTCAAAAAGTTTTGCTTCTACCAGACTTACATGATACTCTTTTTAAGATGGTGAGAAAAAACTCTCTACTCCCCGACCAATCGTTATTTTATTATTAATGGGGCACGTTTTCTTTCACTCACAGTGATCGAACGAGAGGCCTTTCATAACTATTCATTTTGCTCACAGAGTAAAATGAATCGCAGAGCCACTGCGATGAGTCGTTTTCGCCGACATTGCGGTTTTTGTCGAGTTCAGAAACCGGCTAATGCGATGTTGCCGGATTTTCAGTCCACGAAATCAAATCCAGCGACTTCAAGTCGATGGTCGGTTAGTGGTGGATAGAGGGAAAGAAGAAGGGCAATAATGCCAAAGTGGGCTCACCGGGCGCCGCACTCGAGAGTGCACTATGGATTTTATGTTGTGGCATGATATCTGGTGGACAACTGAATGGGCAGCAGAAGATTCGCTGGCAGCTTTTCCGGATTGTGAAAAATACCAGCACACTAGAGAATGACTAACTAAACAGGAGGAGTCATGTGTCGCAAAGTATCCTATCTCGAGTTTCTCTCTATCGTGACATTTGTTGTTTGTCTGTTTTTTCTCCACTTCGCTCCCTGGGCGCTGGCCAATACCTATACGGTCAACGATACTGCCGATTATACCTTCCCCCCGTCCGACGGTGATCCTATTTGCTTCCGTTGGGCCATCACTCTGGCGAATAATCATGCTGGCAGCGACACCATTATATTGCCGGCCGGAACCTATGTACTGTCGTCTTCCACAATCTCGACTACTAAAGAAAACAATAATGCGCAAGGGGACTTGGACATACTGGATGATCTGATCATCATCGGAGCAGGAGCAGGGCAGACAATTGTGGATGGTAATGGTGGCGATCGAGTGTTTGATATCATATACAGCGATACGGTTTCTCTGAGCGGGATGACGATCAGAAACGGCAAGGCACCCACGGGAGACATGGGCGGAGGAGGGATTCGTACTTCTGCCGGAACCTTGACTTTAGATAAGGTTATTGTCAGCAACAACAGTATTGCAACAGGGACCGGCGCCAATGACTACGGCGGCGGGGTGGGAAATAATGGAGTCTGTACCATCATCAACAGTACCATCGCCAATAATGCAGCCTATAAAGGCGGTGGTGTCTCCAATAATGGATCAAGTATAGCTGTGTTTATGAGTACCATAAGCGGCAACACAGATAGCGTAGCTGCAGGCGGGATGTTAAGCATAAGCAACACTCTTGTTGTGAACTCCACAATCAGTGGCAACAGTTCGACTTCGGGGACAGGTGGCCTCTTCAGTTTCGGTGCAAACACAATAATCTCCACCACGATTACCAATAACTCGTCGGTAAGCGGAACCGATGGATACTGTAATGGTACGGGTGCAACCCTGTCGGTGCAAAACAGCATCATCGCTCAGAATGAAGATAACAATTGCTGCTATTCTATAGGGATGACGTCAAACGGATATAATCTTGAAGACACAAACACCTGCGGTTTCACCAAAGCAAGCGACTTGATAAACAGTGATCCTAAGCTTGCCTCCCTGCAAAATAACGGCGGGCCTACCTTTACCCATGCGCTGCAGAGCGGTAGCCCTGCCATCGACGCAGGAACTTCTGTTAATATGTTTCCCAATGATCAGCGGGGCAAAAAACGTCCCTGCGGCGCCGGCTATGATATCGGCGCCTATGAAAAATGTTCGGGTCTTCTCCTGTTTATCCCGGCAATTATTGGTAACAGTAAATCAACGCAGTGAAAAAATAATGACCGGAATAATCTGGTTATATGAGTGTTGTGCCATTTATTGACATTGGATTTTTCGTTTATTTCACCGCCAAGGAGACCTTGTGGAACACTATCTTGTCAAAGACCTCATGGTTCCCATTTCTGAATATGCAGTTGTCGTAGTCGGAACGCCACTTATCGAAGCCATCCGTGTTCTTGAAAAAGCACAGGAAATATATACCATCAGTAAATATCAGCACCGAGCCATCCTTGTGCTCGACGAGAACGGCCATATCGTCGGAAAAATCAGCCAACTGAGAGCTCTCAAGGCGCTTGAACCCGAATTCGAATTCAATGATAAGATTGCAGAGTTGCAAAAATTCAAATTCAGCGAGGCCTATATCGCCCAACTCCAAAACAAATACCGTTCCCAGAGAAAAATCATAACAGAAAGCGCCCTGCGGGAAGCAGCAAACAAAAAAGTTGAAGAGTTCATGCAAGCTCCCTCGCCAGGAGAATATGTTTCTGATGATTGCAGCCTGGACACAGCCATCCTGCAACTAACTGCCGGGCCGCACCTTTCCCTGCTGGTAACCCGAGACAAACAGATCGTTGGTATCCTGAGAATTTCAGATGTCTTTGCCGCTGTTTTTCATGAGATGATGACCCTGAAGCCATAGCAGTCAAGCCGCTTTCCACCTGCAGCTTGATATGAGACAAGCCCCATCACAGAGCACGGAGACTATGAAGAGAACATCATGAATGAACTGGAAAAACTCTTTAACAGAATTGTTCAGCGAGTAAATATCAACCTCCGAGAACTTAATTTTGATGTCAGCCCATTTGCAATAGAACTCATTCCGCCCGATCAAATGAGCAAATTCTATGCCTTCTACGGTATAACCCCAGATCATCCACCAGATCTCCATTTCGAACATTCCGCAATTGCCGGCAGTTACTTCCTAGGCAAATCCCGAGTCAGAAACTCGCTCCTTTACAAGAGCGATATCCGCGGCGATGAGTTGAAACACAAAGACCAGACCATCAGTTTCAAGAATCTCACTCTGGCCCTGACCAAAGACGAAATCATCGACATTGAAGACAGTGCCCTGATCAAGACCCTGGTGCATAACTACTCCCATGACCCTGAGACACCGGAGAAATTTTTCATAAAAGATACTCTGGCAATGGATTACTCAAATATCCACGGTTCCCCATCCGATGGCTGTTTTCTCGCCCCCTACGCCACCGTTGACCTGACAACTATGCGTGATTGTGTAATCGGCGCCTATTCCTACATTCAGGCAGGAGAGATCTCTCATCTCAATGTTGATCCGGGTACGATCTGGGTTAACAGTCCTGGTAAGTTCAACTTCTTCTATAAATATCCGTTAACGCTTCTTGATCGCTATGTTTCCCTCTCCCCGGACAAAGTTCCCTGGGGCATCCTCATTGATTTTATTGAGGAACGGAAAATTGAATTTCAACGGGTGTTCGATTTCGTTAATCTGGAAGCGATCGAGTCTATCCCCAAAACAGCCTCCCTGGACCGCTATGCAGTGGTATTACCCAATATCAAGATCGCCGACAACGTGCTCGTTTCGCAACGGGCCTATATTGAAAATTCGACCCTTGGCAGAGGGGCAAATGCCCAGGAAAACTGTTTCATCATCAATTCACACCTTGAGGCATACAACGTTACCGCCCATGGGGCAAAGATCATTGAAGCAGAGCTGGGTTCAGGAACCTTTGTCGGTTTTAACAGTTTTCTTTGCGGAAAGAAGGAAAGCAGGCTGAAGATTGGCGCGGGTTGTGTGATTATGCCGCACACCATCATAGATATAGAACAAGCACTGGAGATACCAGCCAACCAACTGGTCTGGGGATTGGTGAGAGACAAGGCAGAACTTGCCAAAAACTCCATCGCACTGGAAAAAATGGCCAGTATTGAACCATCATTTTCACAAGGAGAAATGCATTTTGAAGGCAATGGCGCGCTGTTTGTCAAGGCATTCAAGGAGCGCATCCAGCATATATTGGAGGTCAATGGAGCCTTCTTTGCAGACGGAAAAAATGCCGGCCACGCGCAGAAGAACCAAAAACTGTCTCTAAATACCATCCAACCTTTTCAGTTTGGCCCCATGGAAGGCATGTATCCAAATATCAGGATATTACCATAAACCTAGGCACGGAGCAGATAAAGCTTACCGGCAATCCACTCCTCTTTTTCCTTACGAATATTGGTGCTAACAACCTTGATCACGGAAAATCCTGTTTCCCGGGCCAGATCACTGATATAGGATTCAGCGTGACCATAACGGCCCATGGGTTTCAGACAGAAGCCCTGGTCGGCAAGCTCAGTTGAGAAGAGGAAAAGTCCTCCCGCGGTTGCCCTCTCCTTTACCAAGGTGAAAATATCTCGCAGATCACCAGTATAAATAAAAACATCGGCGGCCAGAAAGAGATCAAAAGATGTCTTGTTTTCCCTTAAAAATGAGCAGATATCTGTTTCATGAAGGCTGTCGTAAAACCCTTTCTTACCTGCCACCTCAAGCATTTTTGGAGAGAGGTCAAGGCCGATAAGTTTTTCGGTCAGGTCCTGAAAGGACTCACCGGACAACCCGGTGCCGCAGCCCATATCAAGGGTAGAAGTGAAACGATGGATGTCCTTGCCGATAAGCATCTTCCTGAGCTGGTCAGGGGTGCTATAGCTCAGCTTATCCACCATACTTTCATCATAATGTTCCGAAAAGCTGTCAAACACCTTGCGGATATAGGTATCAGGGGCCATGGCCGTTGTCTGACCGGTAAGCGCTGCCAGCATATGGCTGGCCATGATGGCATTGTGATCAAGGGCGATGAGTTTCTGGAAGGTGACAATGGCCTTATCGACTTCTCTTTCCATATGATAGAGATAGCCGAGGTTGTTGAGGGCCTGGGCATGATCGGGATTATTTTTGACCACCTTTTCAAAAAACCAGATAGCGTCGGCGTGGTGATGCAGATCCTTACACAAGACTCCTAAGTTGTAGAGGACATCCTCAGCGTCTGGAGTAATGGCCAGAACTTTTTGGTAGCAGCTGAAGGCCTTGTCGAATTGTCCCAGTTTTTTTCTGGTCAGGGCCAGATTGAAAAAGATGTCGCCATCCTCTGGGCAGAGCTTGGCAGCCTCCTCATAAGCCTGAGCCGCCCTGGAATAGTCGCCCTGTTCAAAAAAGATGACACCAAGATTATAATGGGCCGGAGCCGCCTCCGGGGCCACAGTTACGACGCGGGTAAACCAGTGGGCCGCTTCGTCAAGTTTTCCATTTTCGAAAAAAAGAAGAGCTAAGAGGTAGTTGATCTGCGGATTGTCCTGATCGTCAGCGAGCATAGCCTGATAGCCGGCCAGGGCCTGCTCGAAATCTCCAGTCTGATGATGGTGTTGGGTCTGGGCAAAGAGGTCCATGGTATTTTACTTGCTGATGGTAATATAGTCAGCGAGCTGCGCCATCTTGGGGGTACCAGAAAAGCAGGTTCAGCTCATGGTTCAAGGTCAGGACAGAGTAAACAAAATTGCGCTGCCCGCAAAGCAGAAACGGCTGTCACAAACGAGTTTTTTTAAGATGAGTCATGCTTACCGGCAACGCCCTAAGAAGACTACCTGTCCTAAAACTCAAGCATGTCGGCTTAGATAATCCAACAACGCGCTCATCCAGGCATTGATCTCTGCAAAAACATCTCCTTCAACGGCAAGCATCTCTTCCTCTTTTTGAATCCACGGCGCAGCAACCAGTTCCGCGCGACAGTTTTCAATCAGGGTGGCGACACTGTCTGGGGTGGTCTCCAGATGAAACTGCAGACCGATAATCCGCTCTTCATAAACAAAGGCCTGGTTGACACAGGCAGCGCTGGAATAAAGCCGGATTGCTTTTTCAGGAAGGGTAAATGTATCTCCGTGCCAGTGAAACACCGTCTGCTGCTCAGGCAATACACTTGCCAATCGTTCAGGAACAACACCAGCCCGCACAACCGGAAACCAGCCAATTTCTTTTTCCTTATTGGGAAAAACACGGGCTCCAAGGACATCGGCCAGCAACTGTGCCCCCAGACAGACCCCGAGCACCGGTTTACCTGCCGCAATAACCCGCTGCAAAAATGCCTTCTCTTCCTGGAGCCAGAAATATTCCCCTTGGTCATGGACGCCCATGGGCCCACCCATGACAATAAGCATGTCAAAGGCGTCCAGCGCCGGTACGATCTCGCCTGCAAAGAGCCGGGTACAGCTCAGCGCATGCCCCTTCTCCCGCACCCACTCTTCCATAGTGCCAAGCCCTTCAAAATCAACATGCTGTAACCAGTGAATCCTCATATCTCTCTCCTTGCGCCTCTCACAGAGATCTGACTCAAAATCAGTATCGTCCGCCCTGATTGCGGACGATCAAAAAAAAAAGCGGGCGGCTCATTTTCTACCACGATCTCACCCGCAGCCATAAGCAGAATCCAGTCGGTCACGGTCCTGGCAAGCCCCACCCTACCATTACCTCACGACGAACAGCCTATTGTCCTTGATTTTCAGTCATTGCTGTTCCAGTTTCTCCTATTGAGAGATTTCATTATCTCATTTCTTATGGTACGCTTATCCTGCATCATTCAAAGAGTGAGCCATCTTCCTTATTTTGTGGATATGTTACCAGCAACAATCAAGAATATCTATCAAAACTACATCCAATCCATTCCTTGCTACTGCCACCATGCCAACTCCTGTACACACCGTTCTTCTCATTGACGACAATCTTGCCACCCGGACACCACTGGTCACCGTCCTGGAACAAGCTGACTATGAAGTAGTCCTTGGATGCTGCGCGGAAGAAGCCATGAAGCTGCTGCGTACCCTGACGCCTGACATTATTCTCCTGGACGTGATGATGCCCGGCATGAATGGCTTCTCTTTCTGCCGCAAGCTGAAAAAAGATCCAAAATATCAGGATATCCCAGTCATCTTTCTCACCTCTCTTTCTCAGCAGACAGATATCGTCAAAGGTTTTGACGCAGGCAGCCAGGACTATATCATCAAACCCTTCAATCAACAGGAACTGCTGGCCAGGGTCCGGACCCATATTCATCTACACGACACCCTCTTGGAGAACAAGCGTTTAAGCCGCCTGGCCCTTGATGCTAACCGCTCCAAGAGTGAATTCCTGGCATCCATGAGTCATGAGATCAGAACCCCCCTCAATTCGATCATCGGTATGGCAGAGGTTCTGGCTGAGACCGCTCTTTCTGCAGAACAGCACGAATATGTCCGCATCTTCCGCTCTGCCGGCGAGAACCTGCTGGAGATCATCAATGATATCCTTGATCTTTCAAAAATTGAGGCCGGACAGACCGAGCTTGAATCCATCGACTTTGATCTCCCTACCCTGCTCGATTCGGTCACCTCCCTTGTCTCCCTGCGGGCCGATGAACAGGAAACCCGTATCCACACCCATATTGACAGCGATGTCCCTTTTTACCTCAAGGGCGACCCGACCCGGCTGCGCCAGATCCTCCTTAACCTGGTGGGAAACGCGGTAAAATTCACCACAAAAGGTGAGGTGGAGATCAAGGTCTCGACCCAGTCTCACCCCGATCCTGAGCAGAAGCTCCTTTTTTCGATCACCGACAACGGCATTGGCATCCCGGCCGACAAACAGCAACTGATCTTTGACAGCTTCACCCAGGCGGATTCATTGACCACGCGGAAATACGGCGGAACCGGCCTTGGCCTCACTATCTGCCAGAAGCTCCTGAACATTATGCAAGGTCGGATTTGGCTGACCAGCCAGCCGGAAAAAGGATCCACCTTCTTTTTCACTATTCCTTTTTCGCAAGCGACATCACCCCGCCCTGAGATCGATACCAACATTGGAATTCAACCGGCCCGCTGCGAGTTATTGCAGGCCGCCCGCATTCTTCTGGTCGATGACAACAAGGACAACTGCAACCTTATTCGTCTCTACCTGCACAACACCCCTTTCACCCTGAAAACAGCAGGAAATGGTCAGGAGGCAGTCGAAATTTTCTGTGCCAAACCTTATGACCTGATCCTTATGGACATTGAGATGCCGATCATGGATGGCTATGAGGCCACGCAGAAAATCAGACAATGGGAACAAAAGCAGCAACGAACTCCTGTCCCCATAATCGCCCTGACCGCTCACGCCTTTATTCGTTTCAAAAAGAAATGTCTGGACGCGGGATGCAGCGACTTTCTGACCAAACCAGTAAAAAAAGCAAAACTGGTCGAGACCATTGCCATCCATCTGCAACTCAATGCACAGATTCAGTCGCAACCTGCTCCCATGGAAGCGGACTTGATCACAGATGGAGAAGATGCCTCCAATTTGCTGATCCTGGACCAGAAGATTTCCAAGCTCATCCCCCGCTTCATGATCAACAAAAAACAGGACGCAAAAAAGATGCTTGAAACCCTGGAAACTGGAACAATGGAGGATCTCAAGAAACAAGCACACAGCGTCAAGGGCACCTCCTGGATGTATGGATTTACCCATCTCGGCAACCTCTGTCAGGCCCTTGAAAGATCCGCTGAATCAGATGACAAGGGTAAGACAAGACAACTGGCCAGGGAGATCGTCCAGTATTTAGACACCGTCAAAATCCGCTACCAGGAGAAAGAGGATACAGATGAATGAGCATGCTCTCCCCTTTTCCGTTTGATTTTCAAGATGATACTGATAAACTAGATATGCTGGATGTCCTGAGGGGTACCCTTTAACATCGCTTTACCTCAAAGATACCCAATAGAGACATATTTCCAATAAAAACTCGACGTTCTATCCACGGAAGGAACAAGAAAAACCATGCAAAAAATCATGAAAATTGTCCTGATTGATGACGATGAAGACCTCTGTGATCTCCTGAAAATGGAGCTGGAGGCTTGCGGGAGATTCCAGGTTACCACCAGTACCGAGAGCGAAAGCGCCTTGGCATTGATCAAGACGGAATTGCCCGATCTTGCCATCCTCGACATTAATATGCCGGAGACACACGGGGTTGAAGTGGCCAGCAGCCTGGCGCAAGATCCGCAGACCGCAGCAATCCCTGTTCTTTATCTCACCGGCATGGTCACCCCGGAAGAAGTGGACCAGATCGGAGGCGGCCACACCCTTCGAACCCTGATTTCCAAACAATCACCAATATCTGAACTTATCGCCGCTATTGACAGCCTGATACGTCCCTGACCCGTGGAAGCCTTGCGTAAATCCCAACAAAAAACAGCTCGGACAGCACGTTTTGCGGCAATCGAGACACTCTGTAGGCTCGAACGGACTCACTTGCCGGCCGGTGTGTTTTTTGACAAGGTGGCCGCGGAATGCGCACTCATCGGCAGTGAACGCCATCTGGCCATGAACCTTATCTATGGCGTCTTGCGACAGCGGCACGCCCTCGAATCCCTGCTGCAATCTCTCTGCAGGCAACCGCTTTCCAAGATAAAACCCTTTGTCCGTCAGGCGCTGCTGATCGGATTGTATCAGATCTTTTTCCTCGACCGTATCCCCGAATCCGCAGCCGTCAATGAATCGGTCAAGGCCCTGCAGGCCGCTCACCTGCCAAAAAATCTGCAGGGTTTTGTCAACGGTGTCCTCCGGGAAAGCCTGCGCCAGAAGGAGAAACTTACCACCCAAAGCCGTATGGACAGCACAGGATCCCCCTTCCTTAATCACCCGGATTGGCTGATCAGACGCTGGCAGGAAAGATACGGCCAGGAGGCGATGCAGCGGATCTGTGCGAGCAACAATCAGCAATCCCCTCTGATCCTGCTGGTCAATACCTGTGTGACCAGTAGAGTGCAGTTGATGGCCGACATTGAGCAGGAAGGAATAGCTGTACTGCCAGGGGCATACAGCCAGGACACCTTGATCCTGCCGGATTTTCACGGGGCAGTAAGCAGGCTGCCGGGATTTAGCCAAGGCCACTTTCAGGTCCAGGATGAAGGAGCTGGGCTGCTGGCACGGCTGTTGACCCCCATCGTCAAAAACGGCCACTATCTGGATGCTTGCGCCGGACTTGGCGGCAAGACAGGCAATCTGGTCCAGCTCTGCGCCGGCAGCAATGCCACCATCGCGGCCGTTGAACCTGAAGCACAACGCCAGCAGAAATTCCGCGAGAACATGCAACGTCTCCATCAAGGCGCACCTGTCACCCTCTACTCCATGGACCTACTCCACTTTGCCCAAGACTGCGACCTCCGCTTCGACGGCATCCTGGTTGACGCCCCCTGCTCCGGCACCGGGGTCACCGGCAGACATCCTGACATCCGCTGGAACCGGCAAGAGAGTGACCTTGTCCGCTACCAGCAGAACCAACTGGCACTGCTGGAACAGGCGGCAGAGATTCTCGCCCTGAATGGCATCCTAGTCTATGCAACCTGCTCTCTGGAGCCTGAGGAAAATGAGGAGGTGATCGCCCTCTTTCTTGACCGGAATCCCGACTTTATGATGGAAGACTGCACCCCTTACCTTCCACGGGCAGCAAGACAACTGGTCAGGGATGGATTTTTCGCACCGCTGCCCGGACCTTCCATTGATGGATTTTTCGGAGCCAGACTGGTCAAAAAACACAGGCTTGTTTGATTTAGCGTACCGCGCCTGACCAATCTGTCCTCCGTCACCTGTCACCTGCTAAACGGAGCAACAATGTCTCGACATCGCATCATCTGGATCATCCTGTTCGTTCTCTTAGGGTTTGGCACCCTTCTCTGGTACCGGCTTTCTCCGGAAAAGATCGAAGTCATTGTTGCGCCTGTTGAACAAGGTGCAGTAGAAAAAGTTGTGGCCAATACTCGGGCCGGGACTCTGAAGGCCTGCCGTCAGGCCCATCTCTCTCCTGCCATCGGCGGCCAGCTCAGTGTCCTGGCAGTGCAAAAAGGGGATCAGGTGCAACAAGGCCAACTCCTGCTGGAACTGTGGAACAAAGACCTTCTTGCCGAAAAAGAGTTGGCGGCAAGTGAAGCCAGAACAGCCCAGGCTCAGGCAGAATCGGCGCGGGTACAGGCAGAAAACTCCAGCCGCGAGGCAAAACGCCTCCAACATCTGTTCCAGATCGACGCCATTGCAGAAGAGACAATGGACAAGGCAAAAAGTCTGGCCGAGGCCCAGCGCTATACCTATCAGGCTTCCCTTGCGGCCGCCGACACAAGCTTGGCCCGTCTGAATGTCATCACTACCCAACTGGAACGAACCCGGTTGCTGGCACCTTTTCCCGGGATTATCGCCGAGATCCATGGAGAGCTGAACGAATATATCACCCCTTCCCCGCCAGGCATTGCCACCCTGCCCGCTATCGAACTGCTTGACACCTCCAGCTTTTACATTACCGCCCCCATTGACGAAGTAGATGCGGCAAAGGTTCAGGTGGGCGCCAAGGCCAGGGTCACCATGGATGCCTTTGGTGACAGGCATTTTCCAGCCCGGGTTCGCCGAATTGCCCCCTATGTCCTGGATCTTGAAAAACAGGCACGTACCGTGGAGGTGGAGCTGGAATTCACCGACCCGAAAGACACGAAAAATCTTCTGGCCGGATACAGCGTTGACGCGGAAATCATCCTTGAAGAACGCAGCAACACCATACGCATTCCCACTCAGGCATTGCTGCCGGGGAACAGGGTCTATGTCTATCAGCCCCATAATGGTCGTCTGGAAGAACGAATCATTCAACCGGGACTGAGTAATTGGGATCGAACCGAGGTCATTGAGGGCTTGCAGTTAGGCGAACTGATAGTCCTCTCTATCGATCAACCTGGCCTCAAAGACGGGATCCCGGCCAGGGTTTCTCAGGAGGAATCGACAAAGAAATGATTCACCTCCAGCACATTGAACGGATCTTCCTGGTAGGCGACGAAGAGGTCCATGCCCTTTCTGATGTATCCATGACCGCCGCAGACGGTGAATATATTGCCACCATGGGGCCATCCGGTTCAGGCAAGTCTTCTCTCCTCAATATTATGGGCTTCCTCGATCGTCCTGACAGTGGATCCTATGAGCTGGACGGGATCAAGGTCTCGGAGCTGGAGGAACAACAGCAGGCGGAAATCCGGCGGCACAAGATTGGATTTGTCTTCCAGTTTTTTCATCTGGTTCCGCGCCTGACTGCCTTTGACAATATCGCCCTGCCCCTGATGCTCTCCGGCATGAAGCAGGAGGAACGACAGGTTCGGGTCAATGCGGCCCTGGCCGCCTTTGGTCTTGCCAATCGAGCCGGACACCGTCCGGATCAGCTGTCAGGAGGACAGCGGCAGCGAGTGGCCATTGCCAGGGCCACGATCATGCAGCCCTCAGTGATCCTGGCCGACGAGCCCACCGGCAACCTGGACCGCAGTTCCGGCATCGAAGTGGCGGAAATTCTCGAAGAGCTGAACCACCAGGGGATCACCCTGATCATGGTCACTCACGACCCGGATCTGGGCCGACGGGCACGTCGGCAGATTCTAATGGTGGACGGGCGCATTGAGCATGACAAATTATGGTACCCTGAGGAAACAGCACATGCAGATCCGTGATATCCTGTCCTTCAGTATGCATGCAGCCACTGCCAATCGTGGCCGCACCCTGCTCATGCTGCTGGCCATGGCCATCGGGGTCAGCTCCGTAGTTGTCCTCATATCCCTTGGCGACAGTGCCAGGATCTATGTCATCGACCAGTTTTCCTCACTCGGCACCAACCTCCTCATTGTCCTGCCCGGGCGTTCAGAAACAACCGGTGGCCCTCCCCCCTTATTGGGAGAGACTCCCCGCGATCTTACTCTCGAAGATGCCATCGCCCTGACCAGGGCCCGCACCGTGCGACGGATCGCACCGATCATCGCCGGCTCCGCGCCGGTGTCCGTACACAATCTGGAACGGGAGATGCTGGTACTGGGCAGCACCTCCGAAATATTTGAAATCCGTCACCTGGATTTGAGCCAGGGCGCCTTTCTGCCGCCCGGTGACCCGACTCGAGCCGAGGCCATCTGTGTCATCGGCCTGACGGGGAAAAAAGAGCTCTTTGGCAACCAGCCCGCCATTGGCAGGTGGTTGCGCATTGGCGATCGCCGTTTCCGGGTTATCGGAATTCTTGCTTCGCCCGGAGTCTCCCTCGGAGAGGATCTGGGCGACATGGTCATCATTCCGGTGGCAGCAGCACAGTCACTTTTCAACGCCTCCTCGTTGTTTCGTATTCTGGTGGAGGCCACAAGCCCTGAAGGGATTGAACAGACCCGACAATCCATCCTCGATACTATCCGTGCTCGCCATGAGGGAGAGGATGATATCACGGTCATTACCCAGGACGCAATTCTGACCACCTTTGACCGAATATTTAAGGCACTGACCCTGTCTGTGGCCGGTATTGCCGCCATCAGTCTGGTAGTGGCCGGGATCATGATCATGAATGTCATGCTGGTAGCCATATCCAACAGGAAGGCAGAGATAGGTCTGCTCAAGGCCCTTGGAGCATCAAAGGGACAGATCATGAAGCTGTTTCTGACCGAGTCAACCATCCTGTCATCTATCGGGGCAGCCATTGGACTGATGTTGGCCTTGCTCGGCATACAGCTGGCAGCGTTTCTCTTTCCTCAATTTCCTCTGCACATTGCCCCTTGGTCACCGGCCATAGCACTAGGAGTGGCACTGATTACCGGCATCATCTTTGGCGTATTGCCGGCACGCCGTGCAGCCAGCCTGGAACCAGCTTTATCCTTGGCCCGACGCTAGGAACCGCTACGATTATGCAAGTAAACGACTTTTTACGGTACACCATCTATGGCCTTCGCGCCCAACGACTGCGCAGCTTTCTTACGGCCCTGGGTATTGGAGTAGGCATTGGCGCGGTAGTCCTGCTCACCTCCCTCGGAGAAGGCTTGCATCACTTTGTCCTCGCCGAATTCTCCCAGTTCGGCACCAACCTCATCGCCATCAATCCCGGAAAAGTTACCACCCATGGCATCTCCGGGGCTCTGGTCAGCAATGTCCGTCCCTTGACCATCGAGGACACCGAAAACCTCAAAAAACTGCCCCAGATCCTGGATGCGGTTTCCGTGGTGCAAGGGAATGCTGCAATTGAAGCCGGTAGCCACCAGAGACGCACCACCATCTATGGGGTTGATGCCTCTGCCTCAAGGGTCTGGAGATTTGCTGTGGCGGCCGGTCGTTTTCTCCCCGATGATCCCCCCCGGGCGGCACGCTCCTTTACAGTCCTTGGCAGCAAGGTGCGACAGGAGTTGTTCGGCTCCACTCAGGCTTTAGGCATGCGAGTCCGCATTGGCGGCGAGCTCTTCCGGGTCATCGGCACCATGGAGTCAAAGGGACAGCTACTCGGCTTTGACCTTGACGATGCCGTTTATATCCCTGCCAGCAAGGCCCTGGCCCTGTTTAATCGGGAAAGTCTTATGGAGATAGACCTGCTCCATAGCACCAACAGCAGCTCCACCGTTGTAGCCGAACAGGTCAGGAAGGTCTTGGCAGGCCGGCACGGCAGTGAGGATTTCACCATCACCACCCAGGAAAAGATGCTGGATGTGCTGGGCGGAGTGCTGGGCACCCTGACCATCGCGGTAGGTGCATTGGGAGGAATATCCCTGCTGGTGGGCGGTGTCGGCATCCTGACCATCATGTCGATTGCAGTCAATGAACGCACCGGAGAAATCGGTCTGCTCAGGGCTCTGGGGGTAGGCCGGAATCAGATTCTGGCTCTCTTTCTTGGTGAGGCGATTGTGCTCGCAGCCATCGGCGGACTGGCAGGACTGGGACTGGGGATAGGAGGATCGTGGCTTGTCAGTCTTCTGGTACCGGCCCTGCCCAGCCACACATCCTGGGGCTATGTGGTCTCAGCTGAGCTGTTGGCGGCCCTTGTGGGTCTTTTGGCAGGAGTCCTTCCCGCCCGTCGCGCCGCCAGGATGCATCCGGTTGAAGCGCTACGGGCGGAATAAACAGTGTGATCAGCAGTAGCCTTTCACTTGGTGAAAGGCTACAAATCCTATCCTGTCACTTCACAACCTTGAGACCAAACATCCCCTGAAGTGCTGCCGGCAGGTCCGCAGGCAGCACCACGGTTTTGGCATTATCGGAGGTGCTCAGTTCCTGCAAAGTAGCTATATATTTCTCGCCCAGCAGGTAGAGAGCCGGCAACTGCTCGTTCCCGAGCCCTTGTTGCACCAGCGCCAGAGCATCCTTGGTGGCATTGGCAAGGACAATCCTGGCCTCGGCATCCCTTCTCGAGGCTTCAAGGCTGCCCTCCGCCTCCAGGATGGCCTTCTGCTTCTGGCCTTCTGCCATCAGGATAGCGGCCTGTTTTTCCCCTTCGGCCTCGGTGATAGCCGCCCTTCGAATCCGCTCAGCCGCAGCCTGACGCTCCATGGAGGCCTGCATGGTAGTCGATGGTTTGATATCCTGAATCTCGATACTTTTGACCGTCAATCCCCAATCCTCAAGATCATTGGCAATAGCCTGAATCAATTTAAGCTTGATCTGCTCCCGGGAACTGAGAGCATCATCCAGATCCATCTGACCAATAATGGCCCGCAGATTGGTCATAATCAGATTTCTGGTGGCATTTTCATAGAAATCAATACCGAAAATAGCCTTATGCGGGGTATGGATATTGACAAAGGCAATAGCATTGGTGATAATCACCGCATTATCACGGGTAATAACCTCCTGACTGGGGATATCCAGTGAGATATCCTTTCTGGTTACCTTGGCGGCGATGGTATCGATATAAGGGATAATCAGATTCAGACCCGGTGTAAGCGTGGCATGATATTTACCCAGGCGCATAATCACATATTCAAAGCCCTGGGGAACAATCTTGACCCCGTTGGCAATAGTCACAATGACCAAAACCAAGATAGCACCTATAATAATAAGACCTACATTCATATTTTCTTCCTCCTTTCAAAGATTCACCAACGTTACCGCACTCTTTCAACTTTAAGAATTCGCTCTTTTTGATCTGGGGAGAAAACCGCTATCACTCGAACCCGGTTCCCGGTTTCTATGGGTTCATCAGCCAGATACATCCATGATTCGTCATCCAGCACCGGGACAGAAAAAACCACCCGGCCCATCTCTCCCGGAATCAGGGCTCGAGTGGCAGCAATCCCGGTCTGGCCTATGGCTGCCTGCTCATCAACCAGCAGGGACTTCATTTTTTTCCGAGGCACAAAAAGACGAAACCAGAAAAATGTAAAGGCAACACTGGATACTGAAAACACCAGCAATTGCCACTTCAATGAGATTTCGGGAAGAAGGGCCATCACGAGACCCGTCACCAGAGCCCCCAGTCCAAACCAGAAGATAGTGAACGACGGTACCACCATTTCCATAAGAACCAGGATGACTCCCAAAACAATCCAGTGCCACCAGAGAATATTTTCCATCGCCCTTCCTTGTCTTAAATTAGAGCCGCAATAACATCCATTTGACCAGAAGCCTTTATGCAAACCTGCAACCCACTCCCCAGAAATCTATCGTTTTGTCGGGGAGGACCCCGCCCAACAACAGCTAACTAGAATCATATGTTAATTTTTTCTTTTAATCAATTACACTCTTCAGCGAATAACTAACCCCCGACGCGTTTAACCTTGTATCCTTGAGCTGCGAACTCTGCCATCAGCAGATCCCGATGGTCTCCTTGGATCTCGACCACCCCATCTTTTATCGACCCACCGCAACCACATTTTTTCTTCAGTTCTCGGACTATTATTCTCAGTGCGTCAGAGTCAATGGCCAGACCTGTCACCAGAGTCACCCCTTTTCCCTTACGCCCTTTTGTCTCTATGCCGATCCTGACAATGCCATCAGAAAGAGAAACAGTGGATTTTTGACGGCAACCACACTGTGATGTTGTTTTTTTACAGGCAGGACAGATACTGCCCTGTTCCGTGGAAAAGACCAGACCACCATTACTGCTATTTTTTTTGGACATCACTTTCTCCGATCAAGAGTTACAGTATCTTCCCGATTGATGAAATGGTATTGTAGCACCAGCAGCACAACATTGCCAGGCAGTTAGGATACAGAAAAAAACGGAAAGAGATGAAAAAAATCTGGAACAAGTGGAGAGAAAACAGTCGGTATCGAGAGGTGTCAAAGGTCTGCATCCCTCTGGTAATGAGCATGGCCGCAACAATGGTCATGGAATTCACCGATCGGATTTTTCTCTCAAATTATAGTGTAAATGCCATCTCCGCAGCTCTCCCGGCAGGAGTCACCGCCTTTCTGTGTATGACGTTTCTGGGCGGGATCGGTGGCTATGTCACTGTTTTTATCGCTCAATACTATGGCGCCGGTAAAAATCAGCAGATTGGAATTGCCCTGTGGCAGGGACTTTACTTTTGCCTGTTTGCCGGAGTTGTCCTCTTTACCCTCTCCCTGACCGCAACCGGCCCCCTGTTTCTACTGGCAGGACATCCCCCCGAGGTTCGAGTCCTGGAGGAAATCTATTTTAACATCTTATGCCGGGGTGCGATACTTCACGTAACGGCCCAGACCATCTCCGGGTTCTTCACCGGCCGGGGCATGACCCGCCCGGTTATGCTTTGCAATATTATCGGCATGATGGTCAATATTCCCCTGGATTATGCCTTGATCAACGGAGTCTGGGGGCTGCCTGAAATGGGGATCGCCGGTGCCGGACTGGCGACCGTTATTTCCTGGGCCGTCATTGTCCTGCTGCTCATCCCCTTGATTTTCACCCGTGAAAATGACAGACTTTACCATATCTACCAGGGAAGTCCTTTTAATCTGGGTATTTTTCTGCGTCTTATGAGATTTGGGATTCCCGGCAGCCTACAATTCAGCCTCGACATCTTCGCCTTCACCTTTTTCATTCTCATGGTTGGGCGATTGGGGAGGGAAGAGCTTGCCGCCAGCAATATCGTGATCGCCATCAGTTCTCTGGCCTTTATGCCTGCCCTCGGATTTTCGCAGGGTATCAGCAGTCTGGTGGGACAGGCTCTGGGCCGTGGCAGGCCGCAACAGGCAAAATACGCCACCTGGAGCGGAATCCATCTTCTGCTGACCTACACTCTTTTCCTTAATTTTTTCCTGATTTTTACACCGGAGGTCATCATTGCCCTCTTCATTCCCCAGGGACAGATGCGGTCGGGTATGCCTCAGTTGTTGAGCTCTGTACCCATTTGCTCCGTATCGTTGCCGTCTACATATGCATGGATGTTTTTTACATGATTTTCTCAGGAGTACTCCGAGGTGCAGGAGATACCCGCTTTATCATGTGGTGCATTGGCACATCGTCTGTATTCTGCATGCTCCTCCCTCTCTACATCGGCATAGAACTCTTTGACAGGGGGCTCTACTACGCCTGGTTCTGTGTCCTGCTCTTTGTGGCAGTCCTCTTTATCATGGCGTCCTTCAGGTATAGACAGGGGAAATGGCAGCATATGCTGGTTGTTGAGCGGGAAACCTGATCAGAGAAGAGTCTCAAACGAGCAGGGACAAAGGTTACGTCTTGAATGCGAATTGGATTAACGGCCACGCATACGAGGGGAATGGGCACAGAAAGATGACGATGTTTTCTTGTCCTCAAGCATCTTGCGCAACTGTTGCAATTCCGCCTGAGACTGACGTAATTCCTCACGCAAATCAGTATTTGCAAGTAATGGCAATGCCTCAAGTTGTACTTCAAGCCGAGCTACATTCTGCTGGGCGCGATACAATTCTATGGCCAGTAATTTGATTGACATCAGGACAGGGAATATGGATCAAAAGACCCATGAAGGAACATAATGGGGAGAGAATGGAGTTTCTGTTATTTCTTACTATTAGCGGAATTTTTCTGTTGCATTGCGCTTTTATTAAACGAAGCACAATATTCCTGCACCAGTTTTTTCCTGTCAATAGGGGACATTTTAAAATAAAAAGGACTGAGCATAAGAACTCCAATGGCTTCCTGACTGGTCATATCCTTATCCTCCTTTCATTTTTTAAGAAAAAAAATTAATAGCATTCATTGTTACTCTTATCGACTCTTCTATACTTATTATTTATCAATAAAAGTAAGACATGTAAAGATTTAATAAACTTATCTCTTCGATAGAGTCATGAAATATGCAACAAAACAACGCAAGGGTTGAATCTGACAGATTCAACCCTTGCGTCCGGTACCGTTCTCTACAACCTGCAGAGCGTATCAGCAGCCGCCAATACCTCAGCCACCAGCCTTAACTGGAGCCGCTGTATTCGCACTTTCTGGGCTGGCAATGGCGGAACGGGAGACCTTGACACGGATATCCTGAGCGATCTCCAAAGTAACAACGGTATCCGTCAACCCGGTAATCGTACCATGAATACCACCCTTGGTGATAACCTTGTTCCCGTTCTTCAGATCGTTTAAAAATTGCTGCTGCTGTTTGGCCTGCTTCTGCTGCGGCCTGATCAATAAAAAGTAAAAAACGACAAAGATAAGAATAAGAGGGAGAAATTGGGCAATTCCTCCGCCTGCTCCAGCTGCTGGCATAATGGTTCCTCCAAAAAATGTGATGTAACGGTAATGTTATCTTTAAGAAGCCGTTGCAAAATCTTCGTTACATTTATCTGATCATTTCATAACCGGCTCTTGATGCCGACCACGAAATTCCAATGTTACGTTTTTTTTAAACGACCCTACCAGAGACATTGCACTCTCGACAAAAAAAAATATGTTAATCATTCACATGCAAGCTTGCCATAAAAATCGTTCCGGAAGGCGCTAAATTGATCTCGTTCAATGGCTGCCCTCATCTCTGCCATCAAATTCAGGTAATAATGGAGATTGTGAATGGTGTTCAGATGATAACTGAGTATCTCCCGACACTGGAAGAGATGACGCAGGTAGGCCCGGGAATAATTACGGCAGGTATAGCAACTACAGTTGGCATCTACAGGATCCTTATCATCCCGATAGCGAGCATTTTTGATAGTAACCTTACCTGTTGAGGTGAACAGCGTGCCGTTGCGGGCATTGCGGGTGGGCATTACGCAATCAAACATATCCACGCCCCGATAGACCCCCTCCACCAGATCTTCAGGAGTACCGACCCCCATCAGATATCGGGGATACTCCACAGGCAGCTGCGGGATGACTGCCTCGGTCATCTCCTGCATCAAATTCTTATCTTCGCCGACACTGAGCCCACCGATGGCGTAGCCATCAAAACCGATATCAATGAGAGTCTGTGCATGTTCTTTTCGTAAATCAGGAAACATGCCGCCCTGAACAATACCAAAAAGAAGCTGTCCGGTATCCGTCTGGGCCTCCCGGCAGCGTCTGGCCCAACGGCTGGTGAGATCGGTTGCCTTGATGGTCTCTTCTTTCGTTGCCGGATAGGGAATACAGGTATCAAGGCACATCATAATATCTGAGCCCAAAGCTTCCTGAACCTGTATCGCCTCTTCGGGCCCGAGAAAGAGCTTGGACCCGTCCAAGTGCGAACGGAAGGTGGCGCCCTTCTCCGTGATCTTGGCCAGTTCCTTGAGGCTGAATATCTGGAAGCCCCCGCTATCGGTAAGGATAGGACGATCCCAGTTCATAAAGCCATGCAGCCCGCCAAACTCCTTGATCAGCTCATGGCCAGGTCGGATATAGAGATGATAGGTATTGCCAAGGATGATCTGGGCATTCATCTCTTTCAAATTTTCAGGGGTCACCGCCTTGACTGTCCCCTGCGTACCAACCGGCATGAAAACCGGAGTCTGAAACGTACCGTGTTGCGTTTGCACCTCGCCCCTTCGGGCAGCACAACACGATGAGCTGCCATGAAGTGTAAAGGGTGATCTGTTTTGCATGAGAAAAGAACCAAGGTTGTTGAGACTGTAAAGATTAAAATCAATCAGTTGTGAAGAAGGGGGAAATATATAACTCGCCCACTTTATAATCGGCGAGAATGGTGAAGAATGAGGCAAAGGGAAACCCGGCGAGTCAGTCCTGCGCTCAAATGTTCTACATTGACCGTTGCACTATATTCATGCTCAATATTTTTTTCAACTACCATATATTGTAGCCCTCGATTGTAGCCCTCGCCAGGTCCCCTTTGAACATGGGGAACCAGAGGATAAAAATTTATACTTCGCAGATGTACCGCAAGGACAAGACAAGAAAAAAATGAAGATAATTTATTGACATAGGGAAAAAAATGCGTTAGTACAAATTATTGTAGTTAATTTTTTTAAAATTGAATTTGAATAAATGTTACTCATATTCAAGGAAGAAGGTAGAACTGTTTGATTCTCCTGCCCATTTACGTGGAAAGGGATCATGGATGCGTTCTTGAGTCTCAGGAGGATTCAGGAATCGTTATAATTAAAAAAATTTGGAGGAAAGAAGATGATTAAAAAATTTTCCATGCTGGCACTTGCCGGCTTGATCGCCCTGCCTGTTGTAGCTTCTGCAGGTGTTGGCCCTCAATCCAGTGACCTGGATCGTAAGATTCAAGATCTGAGCGCACAGCTTGACCAGTTAAAAGCACAGATGGCTTCCCAGGCAGAGGCCAACGCCGCCACATCTGCCAAGGTAGGTGATCTGAACAATACCGTTACCGGGTTCGGTGAACGTGCTGAGGATTGGGATCTGGCCGCCCGTTTTAAACTTGACGGCGACTTCCGTGCCCGCATGGATTTTTATAATGCTGACACTGTTTTTGGACGTAGCCTCGACAACGATACCTCATTCACCAATCGTTTCCGTCTGAACATGCGCGTAGGCGTTACCGAGAACGTTGATTTCAAGGGCCGTCTGGCCATGTACAAGGCTTGGGGCATGGAGTCTGCATGGAATGATGCTTCCGGCACCGCATACCCACAGTTTGACGGTAACACCACCCGTACCCCTTCTGACAATGCCCTGCGCGTTGACCGTGCCTTTGTTAACTTTAACAACCTTTTTGGCGCTCCCGTATGGTTCTCCATAGGTCGTCGTCCAACCACCGATGGCAATCCTTCAAATATGCGCATGAATCTCGATGAACGCAGTGGTACCCCACTGATCATGGACTACGCCTTTGATGGTATTTCCATGGGTTACGCCTACAAATGGGGCGGAGACCTGGGATCAGGACGTGTTCGTGTCTGTTACGGGCGTGGTTTTGAAGATGGTCTTCAGGTAGATGGTGATCCTTTGGACGATACTGATTTTGTTGGGCTGAGCTGGGATATCCTGAAGAAGGAAGATCGTTTCCTTTATGCGCAATCTTTCATGGCTGCCAATGTCTTTAACTACCCCAATTTCCAAGACCCCTTTATCGAGTATGCAGCCGGTTTCGGTCCCTTCGACGGCGGCTATGGTGACAGAGTAAATGTGGGCAACATCCAGCATTCCGGCATTACCTATATGGACAAATTTGGTCCCGTGAACGTCTTCGTGGCTGGTGGCTGGAGTCGTACCGATCCAAACGACAACGGTATGTTCAATGATTACATGACCCTCTTTGGAGCCCCCACTAACCAAGATAGCGAGAACGGCTACATGGCTCATGGTGGTGTTCGTTATGATATGGACCAGGCCGGTCTCAAGCTCGGTGCTGAATTGAATTACGGTTCTCAATACTGGATCGGCATGACCCCTGGACATGATGATCTTTATCAGTCCAAGATTGCCGCTCGTGGTACAGTTGTCGAGGTTTATGGTATCTATGACCTGCCCATGGGCGAGGCCATCTCCAAATATGCCAAGACCTTCATGCGTCTCGGTTATCAGCATTACGAGTATGATTATTCCGGTTCCAACGACTGGAATATGTACGCCTACGACCTGGATGATGCCGCTGATCTTGCAACATTGCGCATGTTTGGCCAGGATCCTATCGAGAGTGCTGATCAGGTTTACCTGACCCTTGAGGCAACATTCTAATTTGTTGTTCAAAAGGAACGGTATTATTATAATGGTGTAAACCACACCATTATAATCCGTTAGTTGTTGAGTATTTAGGGAAGGTTTCTGTAAAGAAACCTTCCCTTTTTTTATTTTCTTAAGTATCCGCTCTCACCCTCCAGGTTTATCCATGCTTACGCCCAGCACCTTTACAACATCCGCTGCTCCCCTCATTAGAGCAACCTTCGACCGTCATCATGGAGTTAGCGGAGCCCCTTTTGGTTCACTCAATGGTAGCTTCGGTGTTGGTGATTGTGCGGAGAAGGTGCAAGCCAATCGCAACAGGATGAAGCAATCTCTGGGGATCAACCGTCTGGTTTCAGCCAGACAGGTGCATGGTGAGCAGATTTTCAGGATAGAGGAGATGCCAGACAGCGATCAGGAGATAGATGGCATTGATGCCCTGATGACCAACAGAAGAGGGATAGGCTTGATGATTCAGCATGCCGACTGTCAGGCTATCCTGCTTCATGACCCTGTTCAATCGGCAATAGCGGCAGTGCATTGCGGCTGGCGAGGCAGTGTCATCCGTATCATTGAGAAAACAGTGGAGATGATGAGCTCCTGTTACCAGTCCCGTGCTGAAGACATGGTGGCCATCATCAGCCCCTCACTGGGACCCTGCTGCGCTGAGTTTATCAATCATCGCCAGGAACTTCCTGCCTCCTTCCAAGCCTTTCAGGCACGCAGCAATTATTTTGATTTCTGGCAGATATCCAAAGCACAACTCATGAAAGCCGGCCTGCAGCCGGATAAGATTAAAATGACAAAAACCTGCACTGCCTGCAGTCCGGATTTTTTTTCCTACCGGAGAGCTAAGCGAAAGGGGAATGGAGTAACAGGAAGAAACTGCAGCATTATTGCCCTAGGAAATAAGGCTGAGGTTATTTAATGACAAAAGTAACAGGTATATCAAACAACCGTCATTCCGGCGCAGCCGAAATCCAGAATCTGCCCCTGCGCTAGAATAACTGAACGCAACTGGAAGACTTTACCTGTAAATTTGGGGGCGTAGAATCACGAGCTGAAACCGTGTACTTGCTCAAACCTGCAATTCCATTACCCCCACACAATTTCGCCCATTCTTTTTAACCTTGTACATAGCCGCATCAGCAGCATTAATCATTTGTATTTTATTTATCGTTTTCATCTCCGGTTCATAGCTCGTCAGACCTATGCTGACGGAAATTTTAATAACGGCACCGGAAATTACCGTTTCCATCTCTTCAATCTGTCGCCGTAATCGCTCGGCATACACCTTACAACCAGCCAGATCAGTCACAGGGAGGATAACGGCAAACTCTTCTCCGCCATAACGAACTACCATATCCGACGTGCGCATGGTTGATGTCACAAGCAAGGCAAGACGACGCAGGACCACATCTCCAGCTGGATGGCCATAAGTATCATTGACCTGCTTAAAGTAATCAATATCAAAAAACATAAGAGACAGGGGGAGATGATAGCGCGTTGCCCGAGTTATCTCTCTATCCATCAACTCCTGAAAATAACGATAATTGTAGAGTCCAGTCAGACCATCACGAAAAGCCAGATCTCTCAGCTTACTATTCGCCTCCAGCAACTCGGCTGCCAGCTCTTCCGCCTTCTTTCTCGCCTGTTTGGCCTGCATAACCACCTGTTCATAGGACAGATTGATACGAAGCAGTTCCTCATTCGCCTCTTGGAGCAATAGAGAAAAAGGTTTCATGTTGCCTGGATCGATCTCGAAAAAGGAGAGAATCTCAACACTCTTTTGCGCCACAGAGTCGACCAGTGCATCAATAGCCTCTGCCTTGATCTTGAAGTCCGAACAAATTTCCGTCTTGAGCCCCTGCACCCTTTCTACGCTCCGTGAGCCATAGTAGATCGACGCAAGCATAGTTGACCAGTGCAGAATTTTCACCGGCATCCTGACTTCCTCTGGAATGTCAGACGCATGATGGTAACGAATCGTGGTCGATATTGTCTCTGGCAGCCCCCATTTTTCAAGCAAATCAGCACCGATCTCCTGATGGTCAAAGCCAAAGATCTTTTGCTCACTGCCACGAATCGAGGCCTCAGTCACCCTTTTTTCATCTAATACCTGGCGGTACTCGGCAGGTCGACAGAGATAAAGAACCAGGACTCCAATATCCTGAAGCAGGGCCGAGACAAAAAGATCATCATTTTTATAGCGAAGCAATGAGGCCAGCAACTCAGCACTCACCGCAGTGGTAACTGCCCGTTTCCAAAAATAGGTAAAATCGAAGCCTTCCCTGTCGACGCCCGTCATCTCCTTGGCAATCACAAAAGAGAGGGCAATGTTTTTGGTAACATTCATACCAAGGACCGGCAGGGCTTTTTCTATAGTATTAATCGTGTTGGGCATACTATAGAAAGAAGAATTGGCGACTTGCAGAATCTTGCTGGTCAATGCGGGATCAACCTGGATAATCCGGGCCAACTCTTCAAAAGTGGGCTCCCCCTTTTTAACCGCTTCAAGAATACGCAGGGCAATAGCCGGCGGGGAAGGCAGCTTGATATCTTTTTTCGTCAGGTCATGCATATTTTCTCCAGGCAGGAATCTTCTGCCCTATGATCACCGTAAGAAATTCAGGGCAGAACCCGCCTTAAACCAGGAAATCTGCTCATCATTAAGAGAATGTCTCAAAGATATAACCGATTCTGACCCATCCGCATGATGACACACAGCCATCAATGTGGATCCGGGAGCAAGCTCGGTCAGGCCCAGAATATCCACCCGGTCAGCCTCCTGAATCAGGTCATAGTCTGCACCATCAACAAAGGTCAACGGCAGCACCCCCTGTTTTTTTAAATTGGTCTCATGGATGCGGGCAAAAGAGCGGGTAATCACCACCCGTCCCCCCATATGCCGAGGACTCATGGCTGCATGCTCCCGCGACGAGCCCTCTCCATAATTAGTATCACCCACCGCCAGCCAATTCTCATGGGCAGCAGTATAAGCCCGGGCAATCTCATTATACGGCTGCCGCTCACCTGTCAGCTGATTCAGGCCGACACCGGTCTCACCGGTAAAGGCATTGGTGGCTCCACTGAACATGTTCCCGGATATATTATCCAGGTGCCCACGAAAACGCAGCCAAGGTCCGGCAGGTGAAATATGATCTGTGGTACACTTACCCTTGGCCTTCATCAGCAAGCGTAGACCCTTCCAATCAGAACCATCCCAGGGGGCAAAAGGGGAGAGCAGGGCCAGACGTTCCGAATCCGGTGCCACCTGCACCATAACTGCTGTTCTTTCTTCAGGGGGGGCCAGAAAGCCCGCTTCGTCACGGACAAGACCCTGGAGCGGCACTTCCGGCACCTTCCCGGGAGGTGTCAGGACAAAAGAGGTGCCATCAGCCGCCTGCAACTCAGCAGTATAAGGGTTTACATCAAAGGTACCAAACATTGCATAGGCCAGACAGGTCTCAGGACTGGCAATAAACCCACAGGTACCGACATTACCATCATTGCGTTTGGGAAAATTCCGGTTATAGGAGGTAACAATAGAATTCTTGAACCCTGGCTCAATCCCCTGCCTGGTCCATTGACCAATACAGGGGCCGCAGGCATTGGCCAGTACGGTAGCCCCAATGGCTTCGAGTTTGGCAATCTGCCCATCACGCTCAAGGGTAGCACGCACCTGCTCTGAACCTGGCGTCACAAGCATGGGGATTTTCAATTTCAATCCCTTTGCTGCTATCTGTTCAGCCATGGCCGCCAGACGCCCCATATCCTCATAAGAGGAATTGGTGCAGGAACCAACCAGCGCGTAAGTCACATTGGCCGGATGTCCACCCTTTTCCACATACTCTTTCATGTTCGAGACCGTCACCGCCAGATCTGGCGAATGGGGACCGACCAGGTGGGGTTCAAGACTTGCAAGATCAATCTCAATAATCTGATCATAATATTTTTCAGGATTGGCCAGAACTTCCGGGTCGGCCTGCAACAGATGCACATATTTACTGGCAAGTGTTGCGGCCTCCCCACGACCACAGGCCTGGAGATAGGATGCCATATGTTCATCATAGGGGAAGACAGAGGTGGTAGCACCCAGCTCAGCACCCATATTACAGATGGTGGCCTTCCCGGTACAGGAAAGAGAAGCAGCGCCTGGACCGAAATATTCAAAAACCCGGTTGGTACCCCCTGAGCAAGTGAGCATGCCAAGAAGCCTTAAAATCACATCCTTGGGCGCGGCCCAACCCTGCAACTTACCTGTGAGCCGGACCCCCACAAAACGTGGATGAAGGACCTCCCAAGGCATACCGACCATAACATCCACGGCATCGGCTCCACCCACACCTGAGGCAAAGGCCCCGATACCGCCAGCGTTCGGGGTATGTGAATCAGTTCCCAGCATCATCAGCCCTGGAAATCCATACTGTTCAATCACCACCTGATGAATAATACCTGCGCCCGGCAACCAGCAGCCAAAACCATAACGTTGAGAGGCAGAGGCCAGAAAATCATACACTTCACGATTTTCAGCCCGGGCAGTATGCAGATCCCCCTCAGCCCCCTTCTGCGCTCGTATCAGGTGATCACAATGGACCGTGACCGGCACTGCGGCCTCATCTTTGTTTGCCAGCATAAACTGTAGAATTGCCATCTGGGCCGTAGCGTCCTGCAGGGCAATTCGATCCGGACGGGTCTTGACATAAGAGACACCAGCCGTTATCTCCGCCTCCATCGCATTATCAAGATGACCATAGAGGAGTTTCTCGCCATAGGTTAAAGGACGGCCCAACCGTTTTTTAACCATGGCAATATTGGCGGCCATTTTCTGATACACCATTTCAATAAATTGGGGCGTCGAATCAACTGAACTACTCATAATCTCTCCAAAAAATTGTACCCTTAACAAAGGATACGTTATAACTTTATATAGTTATGACCGGATCAACTCTTCAGCCAGCATTTTATCCGCCAGTTCAAGGATAAATTGACGCTGGGCAGGACTTGCATGGGCTATACAGTCACAATGCAGGTTTGCATTACTCCGAACAAGCATCTCAAAACAAACCGCATTTTTGCCCACCTCAACTCCGCAATAATATGGGCCGCATTTTTCCACATGCGCCTGTTGAAGCTCGGAGAGTATTTCTGGTGGCAGGACGATCCAATAAATTCCGATCATGGGTCCTCGCTGCAGAGTGCGTTTGAGATACGAATCTATATTATCCCGCTCCATAGGGGATAAATCATCAATGACATATTGGCGCATAATTTTTTTACGATCAAAGTTTTTTTATAGCAACTGGGCGGCAATGGCCGACAGCGGGCTTCTTTCACTTTTGCTCAAGGTCACATGACCATAAAGAGACTCCCCTCTCAATCTTTCTACGGTATAAGAAAGACCGTTCGAAGAGGAATCGAGATAGGGGTTATCGATCTGCTCCGGATCACCGGTGAGTACCATTTTTGTGCCTTCGCCAGCCCTGGAGATAATTGTTTTCACTTCATGAGGAGTCAGATTCTGGGCCTCATCAACAATGACATACTGCTTAGGAATGGAACGACCGCGAATATAGGTCAGGGCCTCAAGTTCAACCAGTTGATCCTTAAAGAGCATGTTCACCTTCTGCTGCACGGTCCCTTCTTCATAGTGATGATCCTTCTGCATCAAAAAGACCAGATTATCAAAAATGGGTTGCATCCACAAAGAGAGCTTTTCATCTTTTGTGCCCGGCAGATAGCCAATATCTTTGCCCATGGGGATCACGGGCCGGGAAACCAACAGCTTTTCATACCCTTGCTGCCGGAGGACACACTCAAGGCCGGCGGCCAGGGCCAGCAAGGTCTTACCGGTACCGGCCTGACCAATAAGCGTCACCAGACTGATCTTTGGATCCATGAGCAGTTCCAGAGCCATCCGCTGTTCCTTGGAACGCGAGTGCACATTCCAGGCACTCTCAAAACTATCTTCGAGAGGGACCAGACTCTTGGGCCCCACTGCCCGGCCAAGGCCTGAATGTTTTGGGTTGGATGCATCCTGCAACAGAACAAACTCGTTGAAGAGAAAATCAAACCCTTCAGTCTCCAAACCCTTCCCCTGATGAAAACGATCGACCATCTCGGTTGCCACCTGGATCTCTCTCCAGCCGGTGTACAGCTCATCAAAGTTACACTTCTGCTTCTCAAAATCCATCACATCAATGCCAAGCGCATCCGCCTTCAGGCGGGCATTGATATCCTTGGAAACAAAGATCACCTTTTTTCCTTCCAAGTGCAGAGAATTTGCCACGGCCAGGATCCGGTTATCAGGCACGGACATATCAATACATACACCGGGCATCTCCTTACGCTCAACAATAATCTGCAGAATGCCACTGTTCTCCATGGTCACGCCATCTTTCAGTGACCCCTGAGAACGAAGTTGATCAATCTGCCTGATCACATGCCGGGCGCTACGACCCAATTCATCATTATGGCGCTTGAAACTGTCCAGCTCCTCAAGGACCGTCATCGGCAGGATAACGTAATTATCATCAAAAGAGATGAGAGATTCGGCGTTATGAAGCAGGACATTGGTGTCGAGAACAAAATATTTGCGCACACCTACAGCATTCATATATCAAGCCACGTTGAATTTTTATTTAAAAGTTCACAGCCATCTTCACGGACGACCACCATGTTTTCCAGCCGGACTCCGCCCCAACCAGGTATGTAAATACCTGGTTCAACGGTCACCACCATCCCCGCCCTCAACTGTTTCCGGTTGCGCGACGAAAGGCGCGGTTCTTCATGGACGGCCAGGCCCACGCCATGTCCCAGAGAGTGGCCAAAGGCCTGACCGTAGCCTGCAGCCGCGATGATATCACGGGCAATTTTGTCCACCCTCGCTGCCACCACCCCCTCACGTATTGCCTCTATGGCTGCAAGCTGGGCCCGGCGTACCAACCGATGAATGGCCAGAAAGCGGTCATCCGGATCGCCCAATACAAAGGTCCTGGTCATATCAGAGCAATAGCCATCAAGAATCAGACCCATGTCAATCATCAAAGGCTGCTTACGCTCGACAACCGCAGGACCCGGCACCGCATGCGGCAAGGCACTGTTACTGCCAGTGGCGACAATCGTGCTGAAGCTGGGAGATTCCGCACCCAGCAGGCGCATGGTGGACTCAACGGCAAGGGCGATCTCATTCTCCGTCTGGCCCGGAGCAAGGGAACTGTACACCCCGTCAAAGACCTTTTCATTCAAGTCAACCGAGGCACGCAGTTTATCAATCTCATTCTCATCCTTGATCAAGCGTATCTTTTCCACCAGACCAGCGGTCGGGAGAAGTTGCAGACCAATCTTTGTACCCAGTTCCTTCAGTTTTTCGGCAAAAGAAAAAAGGACATACTCACTTTCAAAACCAAGGGTGCGAATCCCCAGATCCGGCAGCATCTCCCTGAGTAAGACCAGAACCCCTTTGGGGTAGAGACCGATATGGAGAAAACCTGCCTCGGCCTCAGCCTGCAGCTTGAAGCGAAAATCAGTCAGCAGCCAGGATTTCCCCCTGGCTGGAATCAATAACAGCCCTGCCGTCTCGGCGATACCGTGATCAAGTGCCGAATAACCGCTCAGATAACGCCTGTTTTCCGGTTGACTGACCAACAGCCCATCAATTTTTCTTCGACGCAATAGCGCCTGAATTCTGTCTATTCGCTGAAGATAGGGCATCAGGAAAAGCGCTCTAGCAGCATACCTTTTCGTTGATCAAGGGCCTGATTGTACTGCTGGTCCAGATCCGCCTTCATCTTCACCCACTCTTTCTGAAACATGGGATGCATTGCCGGATCCATTGACATCCTGCCGCCGGCAAGAGATCCCTGTTCCCCGAGTTTCTGGTCAAGCTGGGCACGTACCGCATCTTCAAGCTGCTTCCTGATCTGCTCTTTATGCTGATTATACTGCTCCAGTATCTGCTTCAACTCCGCACAGATGGCAACCATATCCCCTGCAGAGCCCTCCATTTCCAGAAGACCCTGCATAGACCGAAGACTCGTGGCCATTAAAGTCTCGTCGCGAGGCAGGACAATATTGCGCATCAGGGCCTGGGCCATCCCCTTGCGCACCGCCATCTGCTCTGTCGCAGCCTGCCCGGCTAGTGCCTGCCCCAGGTCATCCAGAGTATGACCAATATACTCGGCAGCCAAGCGCATGCCTGTACATTCCGACTCCTGAGAATCAGGTTCTCCGACCGAGCGGGCTGCCATACGGGCGGCCCGCTCCATAACCATATCCATGGTACTTTTTATTTCTGCCATTTATAGAGAATGCCTAAGCTGTAGGATTTAGGAAAAATGAGAACAGCAAATGCAAGATCATGAAATGCGACACAGACACAACACGCACAACAAAGTCATCCCCACTTCACCATTCCCCTTCTATTATTTTTATCTTTTACTATTTACTCCAGAGGGTACTGAAGCGTAAAGAAAAAATTGGCCAATCACTCATCCAATCCCATTTGAACTCTTTTTACAGCAGTGCATCCAAGAAGTGCTTGTCTTTCCATTTATCTTTTGCTATATAATAATGTTCCCTTATGAAAGAATGAACATATTTTCATTCCCATACGGTATGCATCATAAGCATCGTTTCGAAACAAACGATAAAGATCAACCCTTACAACTTGGTCCCACTCCGGGGCCGCATGAGCGAAAATCCATGACAGAGGCACTCACACAATCAACAATCAATGACGAAGAGTTAAGCTTTGCAGAACTCTTTGAGATGGAAGAAAACAGCAGCGTCGTAAATGTTGGCGACGTAACCTTGGGCACAATCATCGGCGTTGTCGATGGCTATGTTCTGGTTGATGTTGGCGATAAGGCAGAAAGCTATGTTGCCAAATCAGAATTCCAGCTGGAAGAAGGTAAAGATTTTCAAATCGGCGACACATTTGAGGTCTTTATTGAACGTCGTAAAGACGAAGGTGGACTCCTGCTGTCACGGGAAAAAGCAATTGCCATAAAAGTATGGGAAGATATTGCCAAGATTCAGGAAGAGAACGGCACCATTGAGGGCAAAATCGAAAGCAGAGTTAAGGGCGGCATGTCAGTCCATGTTGGCGTTCCAGCCTTCCTGCCTTATTCTCAGATCGACCTGCGTCCGGTCAAAGACCTGGATGCACTCATCGGCCAGACCTTTGATTTCAAGGTTCTCAAGTTTAACCGTAAACGAAATAACGTGGTTATTTCACGACGGGCCATCCTTGAGGAGGATCGTAACAAACTGCGCGAGAAGATGCGTTCTATTCTTGAGGAAGGACAGATCATCAAAGGCGCCATCACCAACATCACCGACTATGGTCTCTTTATCGACATGGGCGGCATGGATGGCCTTTGCCATATCACCGATCTCTCCTGGGGACGGGTCTCTCATCCGGCAAAACTGTACAAGGTCGGCGAGGAACTGGAAGTCAAGGTTCTCAAATATGACAAAGAGAACGATCGCGTTTCCCTCGGCATCAAACAACTGAAAGAAGACCCATGGGCAACCGTTACCACCCGTTACCCCATTGGCGAAAAAGCCACAGGTAAGGTGGTTTCCATCACGGATTACGGTGTCTTTATCGAACTGGAAGAAGGTGTAGAAGGACTGATTCATGTCTCCGAAATGACCTGGTCGAAGAAACCCCGTCATCCATCCAAGATCGTCGCAGTGGGCGATGAGGTTGAGGTCATGGTTCTGAACATTGAGCCAGAGACCAAACGGATCTCACTGGGCATGAAACAGTTGCAGCCCAACCCGTGGGATCTGGTCACAGACTCCTACCCTGTCGGCTCCATCATTGAAGGAAAGGTTAAGAACATTACTGATTTCGGCGTCTTTATCGGCATCGAAGACGGAATTGATGGACTGATCCATGTCTCCGACCTCTCCTGGACTGAGCGGATCAAACATCCTTCTGAAAAATATGTCAAAGGCCAGACCATCCAAGCGGTTGTCCTGAAGATTGACAAAGAAAACGAGCGCTTTTCTCTTGGTATCAAGCAGCTTGAGCCAGATCCATGGCAGGCTGCCTATAATAACTATCCATCCGGCACCGTCATCGAAGGCACCATCACCAATGTCACTGACTTTGGTGTATTCGTGCAGCTTGAGGAAGGTATCGAAGGACTGGTCCATGTCTCTGAGCTCAGCAAAGAGAAGATCAAGACCCCAATCGGCGTCTATCAGGTTGGCGACACCCTGAAGGCAATTGTCATTAACGTATCGGCAAAAGACAGGAAGATCGGCCTCTCCATCAAGACTCTCGAAGGCGATAGTGACGAACCTGCTGCTGAAGGCCAGACCGCTCCGAAAAAAGAAGCTTCCGCAACCTCAGGAGCAGCCGCTGCAGCCGCAGCAGCTCCAGCCACCTTGGGTGATCTCATGAAGGCCGCTGCAAGCGGACAGACCGATGAAGAACCAACCGAAGAGAGCTAACAAGATTCTCCCAGGATCAGGAGTCGTTTTAAGTACATCCTGCCTGTGCCATTTCGCAATGGCCGTGAACGGATGAAGAGCAACCGGCTCCTGATGTAGTGTTCCCCCAGAGTTTCAGGAACATCTTACCCGAGCTCATAACATAAAAGGTTGTTTTGCCTAAAGAAATAATTACTGGCAAAACAACCTTTTTTTATAACAATATTTCTTAAGTCACTCTACTAAACATGTTAAAAAAAGAACTTATCGATCAGGTCAGTACGGATCTCACCCTCTCAAAACAGGACGTCACCGCCGCCCTGGAGATCATGCTGACGACCATGCGGAATGCTTTAATTGAAAAAAGAAGAATCGAGCTTCGTGGTTTTGGCAGTTTTTCCATTCGAAAACGGAAAGAGCGAAGCACCAAAAATCCAAAAACCGGCGTTATCATGGATATTCCGGAAAGAAAAACCGTCCACTTCACCATGAGCAGGTCACTGAAAGAGCCGCTGATCAAGGACTAAGGTAAGGCTGATCAGAAAAACCCTTCCGGATTATTCACTACGGAGGATAGAGCTTCGGTTTATGTGCACAATAAAGGCGGGGAAACTACGGTTTTTTTTTATTAAAGAAACGGGGTAATATCACCCTTCCCTTCACGCAGGATCTCTGGGTGATCACCGGTCAGATCGATGAGCGATGATGGATCAGGATATACCGGTCCACCGTCAACAATGACCTCAACCCTGTTTCCCAGAATCATGTCAATTTCGTACGCCTCGGTGGGTACAGGGTGATCGCTTTCTACCGGAATACTGGTATTGACAATGGGATTACCAAGTGTCTCCAGAAGCAGTCGGCAGATGGGATTGTCCGGAACCCGGATACCTACGGTTTTCTGCTTTGTCGCCATACTCTTAGGCACAAGTTTCGTTCCTGGAAGAACAAAGGTGTAGGCCCCAGGAAGATTTTTTTTCATCAGACGATAGGCCGTATTTGACACATGAGCATATTCGCTGATATTGGTCAGGCTGGAACACATAAACGAAAAAGGTTTACCCGCGGGTCTTTTTTTTATCTGCATCAAGCGTTTAATCGCCTTTTGATGAAACAGATCACACCCAACTCCATAACCGGTATCCGTTGGATAACAAACAATTGCCCCGGACCGCAGATGTTCAACAACCTGCTGAATCAGACGCAGCTGGGGATTATCAGAATTAATATTGATAAACATACCTTCATCTCTCTTTTGAGGAGCGGATTCGAAAGAACCATCGTCTTTACACTACGGCCAGTCAGGCACCAGCGCTACAGCACCTGATGCCAGATTTGGCATTTAAAAATACCGACAGTACTTTTTTTTTATTACAACGATCTACTTTAAATAAATCATACTCTCAGGGTGAAAATCAACACTCTCCCCAAAAAAAGAAGAAATCAGGCACATCCTGAAAAAGGTTTGAGCTTTTATCCTGAAATGCTACACTGTTCAGAAGGTAAAATGTATTCTTAGCGGATTCTCACTCCTGTCTTCTGCATCCCCTGTACTTAACACTGAAAACGTATAACTTAAAACTATTAAATTCTGACTATTCTGTTCACTTGAACCTTGTGATAGGAGCCTTCCATGTTACCAGACACCATAGAGCTAGCCCTTACCTTCGATGACCTGTTGCTTGTTCCCTCAGCCTCCGAGGTTCTTCCCAATGAAGTCTCCCTCGCCACCAGATTGACAGACACCCTTACCCTGAACGCCCCGCTGATCAGCGCGGCCATGGATTCAGTTACCGAACACCGGACAGCCATTGCCATGGCCCGTGAAGGCGGGATCGGCATTATCCATAAAAATATGGGTATCGCCAAACAGGCTAAAGAAGTGGAACAGGTCAAAAAATCTGAATCAGGGATGATCATTGACCCGATTACTGTGCGGGAAGATCAATGTGTGGCTGATGTAGAGAAGATCATGGCCAAATACAAGATCTCCGGGCTGCCCGTATTGCGCGAGGGTAAGCTGGTGGGTATTGTCACCAACCGAGATCTGCGATTTGTCTCTGACAGCGATCTGCGGGTGGGCGATGTAATGACCAGCAAAAACCTGGTGACCGCCAAAGTAGGCATTGACATGGAACACTCCAAGGCCCTGCTTCATGAGCACCGCATTGAAAAATTGCTGGTGGTAGACGATTTCGGGAATCTGGCCGGACTGATCACCATCAAAGATCTGGAAAAGATACGCAAATATCCTCTGGCTGCCAAGGATCACCTGGGCCGCCTCCTGGTGGGTGCAGCTCTGGGCGTTGGACCTGGCATTGAGGCCAGTGCCCAGAAGCTGGTCGACGCAGGTGTGGATGTTGTGGTCATGGACTCTGCCCATGGTCACTCTCGTGGAGTTTTGCGGGCGGTCGAGGCCATCAAGAGCGCCTTTCCTGACCTGCCGATCATTGCCGGCAATGTGGCCAGCTACGAAGGCACTCTCGCCCTGATCAAGGCAGGCGCCAATGCGGTCAAGGTGGGAGTGGGGCCAGGATCCATCTGTACCACACGTATTGTGGCAGGCGTGGGTGTCCCCCAGATGAGCGCCCTGAAAAACTGTGTGGCTGCCGCGGCCCCGTATGGTATTCCCATTATCTCAGATGGCGGGATTAAACACTCCGGCGATCTGGCCAAGGCCATAGGTGCCGGGGCTCATGCCATCATGATCGGCTCTCTGTTTGCCGGTACCGATGAAACACCCGGCGAGACATTTTTGTACCAGGGCCGGACCTATAAGGGGTATCGGGGCATGGGCTCCATCGGGGCCATGCGCAAAGGTTCCTCTGATCGCTATTTTCAGTCTGAGGTAAGCAGCCAATCCAAGCTGGTCCCCGAAGGTATTGAAGGAAAAGTCCCTTACCGCGGGCCTCTTGCCGATGTTATCTACCAGCTCCTGGGTGGACTTCGTTCCGGTATGGGCTATGTCGGTGCCGCCACCATTGAGGAGCTTCGCGAAAAGGCCAAATTTGTCCGTATCTCCGCCGCAGGTCTTCGAGAATCCCATGTCCATGACGTGATTATCACCAAAGAGGCACCAAACTATCGGACGGCATAATCACCTGCCGGGTTAAAGGGCTATTATCGTGCAAAAAGACACTATAAAATAACCAGTTACGCTGAACGCTAACTTAAATTTTAACTTTCGTTCTCTCTATCATGAAAAAAATCCTCATCCTTGATTTTGGTTCACAAACTACCCAGCTTATTGCCAGACGTATCCGGGAACAGAAGGTGTACTGCGAGATCCACCCCTACTCCACCCCCCTTGAGAAGATCAAGGAACTGGCCCCGGAGGGCATTATCCTTTCCGGCGGACCGGCCTCAGTCTATGATAGCGATGCCCCTTTGTCCGACCCCGCTCTCTTTGAACTGGGTTTGCCTATCTTAGGAATCTGTTACGGGGCCCAGCTCATGATTCAGCAACTGGGCGGCAAGGTCGAGAAGGCGGAAAAACGGGAATTCGGCAAGGCTGACCTTTCTGTCCAGTTTACCGGTGGACTTTTTGCCGGCCTGGAAACCAGCCCTGTTCATCACCAGGTCTGGATGAGCCATGGAGACCGGGTAGAAGTGGCGCCCGAAGGCTTTGAGGCCACCGCCACCAGCAGCCATTCGCCCTTTGCCGCCCTCAGACACAAGGAAAAGCCCTTTGTCGCCGTCCAGTTTCACCCTGAAGTCGCCCACACCCTGATCGGCACTGACATCCTGCGCAACTTCATCTTCGGTATCTGCGACTGCCAGCCGGACTGGACCATGCACTCCTTTATCGAGTCCACGGTTGCCGCCATCCGCAATAAAGTAGGGATCAACAAGGTCATCTGCGCCCTCTCCGGCGGTGTTGATTCCTCCGTCACCGCCGCCCTGATCCATCGTGCCATCGGCGATCAACTGACCTGCATCTACGTCAATAACGGTCTGATGCGCATCGGGGAATCTGAGTCCATCCTTCGCTTTTTCAAGGAAAAGTCCAAGCTCAAGGTCATTGATGTGGAGGCAACCGAATTTTTTCTCAATGAACTGGCTGGTGTGGTTGACCCGGAGGTCAAACGAAAACGGATTGGTCTTGGTTTTATCAAGATCTTTGAAGAAGAGGCCAAAAAACTTGGTGAAGTCAACTACCTGGCCCAGGGAACCCTCTACCCTGATGTGATCGAATCGGTCTCCTTTCGCGGCGCGGCCCCCATAAAAGCCCATCACAATGTTGGCGGCCTGCCCGATATCATGAAACTGGACCTGATCGAGCCGCTGCGCGAGCTGTTCAAGGACGAGGTGCGCGAACTCGGCCTTGAGCTGGGACTGCCGGAAGAGGCCATCTACCGCCAGCCCTTTCCCGGACCGGGACTGGGCATCCGTATCATGGGCGAGGTCACCCGTGAGCGCTTGGAGATCGTGCGTCTGGCCGACGTCATCGTCCTGGAAGAGATGAAAAAAAGCGGCTGGTACCGTCAGGTCTGGCAATCCTTTGCCGTATTGCTCCCAATCCAGACCGTAGGGGTCATGGGCGATGGCCGCACCTATGAGAATGTCATAGCCCTGCGGGCCGTGGACTCAAAAGACGCCATGACCGCAGACTGGTCGAAACTTCCTTATGAACTTCTGGGGGCCATCTCCAGCCGGATCATCAATGAAGTACGCGGGGTCAACAGGGTGGTCTTTGATATCTCCTCCAAACCTCCTGCCACCATCGAATGGGAGTAACACCCGATGCTGAAGACTGGAATTTATGTGGATGCCGAGAATATCCGCCTGTGCGGCGGCTATGGCATGCGCTACGACATCCTGGTTGATCTGGCCAATCTGGGTAAATCTGTTCTCCTGCGAGCCAATTCCTATCTGGCGGAAGATCGGGCCCGCACCAAGGATGACCATGAATACCGTCAGAAATTATACCGCTACCATGACATCCTGCGTCAATGCGGCTTCAAGGTTATCAAAAAATATGTGAAGCATTTTGTCGATGACGAAGGGATTCTCACCACCAAGGCCAATGCTGATATGGACCTGGCCATCGATGCCCTGCTCCAGGCCCGCAATCTCGACCGCATCATCCTGCTGACCGGCGACGGCGATTTCATCCGTCTGGTGATCGCCCTGCAGAATATGGGCTGCCGGGTTGAGGTTATTGCCTTCAACAATGTCAGTGGTCAACTCAAAGAGGTGGCTGACTCCTACCTCTCGGGATTTCTTGTCCCCGGACTCCTCCCTATCCAGGCCTCTCACAATGAAAACTGGCAGCGAGGGGTGGCAGTCAACTATAACCCCGAACGGGGTTTCGGTTTTATGCGTTACTATACCATAAAACCGGAAGGCCTGCAGGCAGAGACGACTTTTTTCCACTGCTCCAAATCCAACGTCACCAACGATTCACTTTTCCTTGACCCTGCCAGTATCTTTGAATTCCGTATCGTGATCAACACCGACAATAATCGCACCGAGGCTTGGGATATCCGGGCCCTGGATGAGCCTTTAGCCTGACGAGGCTAAAAGGTAAAAGGAGGCACAACGTGGCTGACCGTCATCAAATCATTCTGGGTGGAAATAAAGAGGGGAAACAGATCCTTTTTGACGCCGGGATGGCCAACCGGCATGGCCTTATCACCGGAGCAACCGGAACCGGTAAAACAGTTACCCTGCAGCTCCTGGCAGAATCTTTTTCCAGATTAGGCGTCCCGGTCTTCTCCGCAGATGTGAAGGGTGATCTCTCAGGCATTGCTTGCCCCGGCCAGGAACATCAGAAAATCACCGACCGGCTCAAGCGGATCGGTTTACAAGAACATTCTTTTGAAGGCTGCCCTGTCCTTTTCTGGAACCTCTTTGGCCAAACCGGTCACCCGATTCGTACCACCGTATCCGAAATGGGACCGATTCTTCTGGCCAACCTGTTGAGCTTAAATGAAACTCAGAGCGGCATCCTGCATGTGGCCTTTACTGTGGCTGATGCACAGGGTCTCCTGCTGCTGGATCTGAAAGACCTGCATTCCATGCTGGCCTGGATGGTGGAACACCGGCAGGAGCTGGCAAAGAAATATGGTAATTTATCAACCCCGAGCATCACAACCATCCAGCGCAACCTGCTGGTATTGAAAGAATCGGGCGGAATAAACTTCTTTGGCGAACCGGCGCTCAAGATTCAAGACCTGATGCGCACCGATTTTTCCGGCCGCGGGGTTGTGAGTCTCCTTGATGCCTCCACCCTCTACTCCAGCCCGAAAATCTACACCTCGTTTCTGCTCTGGCTCCTCTCTGAACTGATGGAAGAACTGCCGGAACGCGGCGATGCCCCCCTGCCCAAACTGGTCTTTTTCTTCGACGAGGCTCACCTCCTGTTCGATAATGCCCCAGATGCCCTCCTGCAACGCATCACCCAGGTAGTCCGCCTGATCCGGTCCAAGGGTGTGGGAATTTTCTTTGTCAGTCAATATCCTAACGACATCCCGGATGAGGTACTTGGCCAGCTGGGATGCCGGATTCAACACGCCCTGCGGGCCTTCACCCCGAAAGATCAAAAGGCTGTCCGTGTTGCGGCAGAGACCTTCCGCCAGAATCCACAGCTCGACACCGAAACAATGATTACCCAACTCGGCACCGGGGAGGCCCTCGTCTCAACTTTGGACGACCAGGGCAGGCCGACCATGGTTGACTGGTGCCTGCTCAGCCCGCCCCGTTCTCATATCGGACCAGTGGAAAACACAGAACGGGAACGCCTTTTCACTAACTCACCCCTGAAGGGTCTCTATGACATGCCCGTTGACCGGGAGTCTGCCTATGAAATATTAACAGAACGAGCTGCTGCTCTCCAACCGCCCCCGACACCGGAACCCCAAGGCCAGAACAGTATAACGCGGCAGGTCATTAATGCCGGGAAATCAGCATTCGGCGGAGGCCAACGGCAATCGGTAGGAGAGGCCCTGCTCAAATCCGTGGTCCGCACTGTCGGCTCCCAAATTGGCCGTTCACTGATCCGTGGTATCCTTGGTTCCTTTACGGGTAGGAGATAGTAGAAAAACATGTAGTTTTAGATGGTCAAAACAGAAGGCGGTTGCTTCTTTCTCAATAACCGCACGCCTTTTACCATGACCTGCTTTATAAACTCCTTACCAAGTACGGCAGAAACATGCCTCGCCATAAGTTTTCATTCAAACAGAAACCGCTCTGGGAAAATTTATGAAACAGCACTGATCTTCATTAGTGTACATTTTTCATTTATCATGCTATTTCTCTTTTAAGGAAATCAATTTCTACGAGTTTTCGGCAACACTGCCACGCAACCCTTAATGCGCGAAAAATCACCATGAGTTTTCCAAAAGTCCTGTTCAAGGTCACTGAAAATAACAAATGCCCCCTCTTCAGCTTCGGTGACACCTTCAGCGTGACCGGTATCACTATCTCCATGTCGAATACAGAAGAAAATACTCTTTTCAGCACGGTCATAATCACGTCCCCCCTCGAAAAAGAAAAATGCAAGGTCCTGAGCAGTGACTTAACCAAGATCCTCATCCAGTACGAACGAGCGGATAAAATCCCGGTCTGCCTGGTCACCTGCAGTGGCTGCAGTGGTTCTCTCCGTCTGGAACACTGCCAAGAGGACACCCTGGAGGACCTGGAATTCGATACTGACTCAAACCCAGCTGAGTTGGACTCCATATTGCATTTACTCAGTGCTTTTGAATTCTTCAAAAGCATCGACGAAAAAAATATCAAAAAAGTGGCGCAATACTTCAAGGTTAACAAGTTCAAGACGGATGACATTGTCATCCGCAAGGGAAGCCCTGGCGGCAATTTTTTCATCATCGTGACAGGAAGTGTTAATGTGATCAACAAAGTGGGAATCACCATTTCCACCTTGAAACAGGGTGATGTCTTTGGCGAGATGAGTCTGATCTGTAACGATCCCGTCAGCGCAACCATTCAGGTCTGCGAACCCGCAGCCATCCTGTACATCGACCGGAAAAACTTCCTGAAAATTCTTGATCAATATCCCGCCATTCAACTCTACTTTACCCGTTTGATGGCAAAACGACTCAGCAAGTCCAACACGATTCGAGCCCAGGATCTTTCCTCGGGAATGATCGGGAATCTTGCCGAAATCCCGGCCGAAGCCCTTTTCCAGATCCTCAACATGAACCAAAAGACCGGAATCCTGACCATCACCGAGCTTTCCATGGGTACAGCCCGTTTTTCCTTCCGACACGGAGCTCTCATCAAGGCCAAATATGCCGACATTAGCGGTGAAGGAGCCTTTTACGAAATTCTGAAAGAGCCGGAAGGGCGATTCCGTTTTAATCCCGGCATTCCGACTGAGGAATTCGAAATTCCTGAAATTGGTTATTTTATGAAACTGCTCATGGAGGGAATGCGGCGCCTTGATGAGGGCCGCAATCAAATCAACTGATAGCTATAGGAAAAAGTAGCCACTGAGAAAATTGGCTATGCCCCCATCGGGGCGCCCCTTGAGGACATTGAAAAATTGCGGAGTCATATCAAACAGGTGCCCTCTAATGTATTCGTTCCCTATTTCACCGATGCCGACGAGGACAGCCGCATTCATATCGGAGACAGGAGCAGACACTATCCAGTTCAACCAGACTACCCTTTCATCCGATAACCAATCCCGCGCACGGTTTCAATACATTCTCCTGAGGCCCCCAGCTTCTTCCTGAGGCCGAAGACCTGAACATCCACTGCCCTCGGAGTAATGACATAATCATAGCCCCGCACCCCGTCAATAATCTGCTGGCGACTGAAGACCCAACCCGGACGCCGCGCCAGAAGATCAAGAATGCTGAACTCAGTCACCGTCAGAGAGACGGTGCTGCCCGCCGCCACCACTTCATACCGTTTAGGATCAATAACGATGTCGTGGATCTTGAGCAGGCCATCTTTTGAATCCCTGCCATCTTCACCGGACAATTCCTCCCGCCTGCGCAGGGCCGATTTGATACGGGATACAAGAATCTTGGGACTGAACGGCTTGGTGATATAGTCGTCCGCACCCAGATCCAGACCGGAGGTCACATCATTTTCCTCACCCTTGGCCGTCAGCATTATAATAGGCAGGGTTCTGGTTTGCGGATCCTTGCGCAGAATCTTGCACACCTCAAAACCATTGAGACTGGGCAGCATGATATCCAACACCATCAAGTCCGGCAGCTCACGTTTCACGCTCGCCAGGGCTTGCTCGCCATTATCGGCATAGAGGACATTAAATCCAGCCTTTGCCAGATTGTAGCCAACCAGTTGCTGAATATTTTCGTCATCTTCTACAATAAGGATGGTTTCTCTGGCCACTCGTTACTCCTTCTGCATAATAATTATCAAGATACCAAAACCATGCTCCATTAAATAAAAAAAGGGGAGGGTTTTAATGAATCATTTTTTTAAAAGCGTCTACAAACTCTAAATGATACTGTTTAACAATGGGGTTCACAAGACCATATTATGGCGGACAATCTTGCCTTGTTGCATATAAATGATGTCTTCGCAGATATTGGTACAGTGATCGGCAATACGTTCCGTGCTTCTGGCCACACTAAGCAACTTGGCCAGATATACATGCTGGGCCGGAGTACTCATGATAATCTCTTCCAGCTCATTATAAATGGTGCGCTTGGCTTTATCCACTTCATCATCGGCCAGACAGACCTTGTAGGCAAGATCCGTATCCTCGTTGATAAAGGCCTCCATAGCCTGCCTGAACATGCACAATGTTTTATCAAACATCTCATTGAACATTTCCGGCACCTGCATCGAATCAGACAGGAATTTCACCGGATCCAATTTATACAGCAAGAGCACCTTATCGGCAATCTTAGCCACCAGGTCGCCAATGCGTTCAAGATCACTATTCACTTTCAAGACCGTAACTAAAAATCGCAGATCACTGGCAACGGGCTGATGCAAGGCCATAATACGCAGACATGCCTCTTCCACATCGATCTCGATAGAATCGACCTCGACCCTGTCAGTCTGCATGACCTGATAGGCGAGATCAGGATTCTTCTCAATCAATGCCTTGATCGCACATTGCAAATTCTCTTCAACGACGGTGCCAAGATAAACAATATGGCCTTTCAAGGTCTCAATTTCAGTTTGGATATTAGGTGCCATCAAGGTACTCCTTCTTCCCTTTCAGAAACTTTATCAATCAACAACAAACAAAACGCATAATCACCTATAACCCCCATGATCAAGTCCTTTGGGGCAGCCGCGGTTCTCAACCAAACCGGCCGGTGATATAGTCCTCGGTTTCCTTCCGTTCAGGAACAGTGAACAGTTTCTGGGTCGGTCCGTATTCAATCAGTTCACCCAGATACATGTAGGCGGTGTAATCAGAGATACGGGCGGCCTGCTGCATATTATGGGTCACAATAATGATTGTATATTCGCCGCGAAGCTCCCGAATAAGCTCCTCAATCCTTGATGTTGACCGGGGATCAAGGGCAGAGCAGGGTTCATCCATGAGGATAATCTCAGGATTGACCGCCACGGCCCGGGCAATACAGAGACGCTGCATCTGGCCCCCGGACAGGCCCATGGCCGATTGCTGCAGGCGGTCTTTTACCTCATCCCAGAGAGCTGCACGTTTCAGACTTTGCTCCACGGCCTGATCCAGTACGCCTCGCTCCTTGATCCCGGCAATACGCAAGCCATAAATGACATTCTCATAAATGGATTTAGGAAAAGGATTCCACTTCTGGAAAACCATGCCCACCTTGCGCCGCAGTTCAATGACATCAAGGGAAGGATCATTGATATTTTCACCATCAATGGTAATCGACCCTTCGATCCGCAATCCCTCTACCAAATCATTCATCCGGTTAATACAACGTAGAAAAGTCGACTTACCACAACCGGAAGGACCGATCAAGGCCGTCACCTGACTTGCGGGAATCCCAAAGCTCATGTCCGTGAGCGCCTGGCTGTTACCATAAAAGAGATTCAGGTGCTCAACCTCAACCTGTGGTTTTTCAATAGACATGATGGCAGTAGCGGAGTGTGACATAATATATCCTTATTAGGAGCCGTTACGAAATAACCATTACCTTCCTGACCATTTCGTTACGGCTCCTTATGCCGTTTACGGCATTCCAATGTTATGATTAATTTTGCATGACAGCTTAAAGGTCAGCGACGGAAAAGCGCTCTCGCATTCTATTGCGGAGATAAATTGCCGTGCTTGTCATGATGAGTACGATCAGAATCAACAACAAAGTGGTGACATAGACCATGGGTTTTGCCGCCTCGACATTGGGCGATTGAAAGCCGATATCATAGATATGAAAACCCAGGTGCATAAACTTGCGGTCCAGGTGTAGATATGGGAAACTGCCATCAAGCGGCAGTGCCGGTGCCAGCTTGACCACACCAGTGATCATCAGGGGAGCCACCTCACCTGCGGCCCTGGCCATGGCCAGAATAAAGCCAGTCAAAATGCCAGGGGAAGCCATAGGCAAGAGAATCCTGGTAAGGGTCTGGAATTTAGTCGCCGCCAGGGCCTGTGATCCTTCACGAATACCAGGTGGAATCGCCCCCAGAGCCTCTTCAGTGGCGACAATGACCACGGGCACTGTCAGAAGCCCCAGAGTCATACTGGCCCAGAGAATTCCACCTGTACCAAAGGTGGGGGTGGGCAATTTTTCAGGGAAAAAAAGCAGATCGATCTGACTACCAATCCCGTACACAAAAAAACCAAGACCAAAAATACCATAGACAATGGAAGGGATACCAGCCAGATTATTGACGGCAATACGCACCATCTTAACCAGATACCCTTCTCTGGCATATTCGCGCAGATAAATCCCGGCAAGAACACCCAAGGGGAAGGAAAGAATACTCATCATAAAAATCAGCATGATTGTGCCGAAGATCGCCGGGAATAATCCTCCTTCGGTATTGGATTCCCGCGGCTCAGCAAACAGTAGCTCCCTCAGTCGTTTCCCGTAATAACTCCATTTCTGCAACCATGACATGGAGTTGGGTTGATAATAGCGGACGATATCGGCCAGGCGGATCGTTTTCTCCTGACCATTAGCATCAACGAAAACGGCCTCATTTGCCGCTACTATCCCTTGCTTGCTGCCAAGCACAGAAACAAGTTTTTCAAATTCTGCTTTAATCGTATTTACCTTGTCGTGCAAGGCAACGGTAGCAGGTGTATGTTCTTCCTTCTTGTACCGTAACTTGAGAAGCTTGTTATTGTTCTGTTCAACCTTGTCATTGAGGGCAGCAATCTGACGGTCAATTTTTTCGACCTCAAGTCGTTGCGGCTCAATGGCATCAAGAGCTGCCTGCAAATTTTCTTTCTTCTCTGCAGGTAGGACAAGACCGGGTGTTTTCAACTCCTTTAACGAACCATAAAAATTACCATTTTCCTGCCGTTCAAGAACATAGATATCTGAGGGCGTGCTGAAGCTCTTTATGTCCTCGGTGTCAATCCATTTAAAATCAAGGCTATACAGATCACGGTTGCCGATCTTGAATTGAAATCTTTTTTTGCCGGTGGCTGGATTTTTTTCATCCTTGACAAGCTCGCCCAGCGCATATCCACCATTGTTCAAGGTTGCCAGGATCACATCCTTGGGCCAGAAAACGGTTATCCCGTTAGCCAGCACCACATAAAAAAGAAGCACGGTCATAAAAAGGACCAGCGTCAGGGCCAGAGCTGTGCCCCACACAAACGGTTCTCCTTGCCGCCAGAATTTATTTGTTGATTTCTTTGTCGCCATGATTGCTCCTGTTAGTAGCGGCCATATTTTTTCCGCAGCCGCTCTCGGATAACTTCAGCCCCGGTATTTAAAATAAACGTCAGGGCAAAAAGAAGGGTGGCGCAAAGGAAAAGTACCCGATACAAGGTTCCATTAAAAGGTGCTTCCGGAATTTCCACCGCAATATTGGCCGATAAGGTTCGCATACCGTTAAAAATAGACCAGTCCATAATTGGGGTATTGCCGGTTGCCATAAGGACAATCATGGTCTCTCCCACCGCTCGGCCGAAACCGATCATGATTGCCGCAAAAATTCCAGGGCTGGCAGAGGGCAGAACCACTCGCCAGATGGTCTGCCAGCGGCTGGCACCAAGGGCCAGGGAGGCACCAGTCAAACTGGATGGAATATTGGAAATGGCATCTTCGGTAATGGAAAAAATAATGGGAATAACGGCAATACCAAGACCAAACGCGATAATAATACAATTGCGCTGATCATAGCGAACGCCCAGATCGCTGTAGAGCCATTGCAGAAAATTACCACTGAAAAACGCTTTTTCCACTCCCGGGGCCATCCATACCGCCAAACCCACTGTGGATAAGATGACCGGCACCAGCAGCAGAAATTCATAACCGCTACACCTGTTCTTCAGGGTGGGGGTTTTGTAATAGGGCTGCATAATCGTCATCATAATAACCAGAACAAGCGGCAGCAGCATACTGAAAAGGAGAAGCTCAACGATGGACTTTTCAATAATAGGACCCAGCCATAAGGCGATGAGAAAACCAATGACCACCGATGGCACAGAGGCCATGATCTCAATCAGAGGTTTGATAGTCTTTTTAAAACCATAACTGGTAAACTGACTGGTATAAACAGCACTAAAGATGGAAAGTGGAATTGCAAAGATCATGGCATAGAGTGTGCCTTTAATGGTTCCAAAAAGCAGGGGAATAATGCTGAATTTCGATTCAAAATCATCACTGCCGCCAGACGATTGCCATACATACTCCGGTTGGTTATAGCTTTCGTACCATACCTTGCCAAACAGGGTCTTCAAACTCACTTCCGGATGCGGATTGTCAATATTCCAGACAATCAGATTGTTGCTCAGGTCAAGACCGATCAGGCTGCTATCGCTCCCGGCAATGGCAATATTGGTCAAATTATGCTCAATATCAAGCAGGTGATTTTCACTGGTCATATGGTCATAATGGACCTTGCCGTCAGCTCCAAAACTGACCAAGACCTTGGTACGGCGTGAGGCCACAATAGTTACAACAGCGGCCTTGTGCGGGGTAAGTTCATGGATTTTTCGAATCTTTGTTACCCTTTGCGCTCCATCCCCGGTCCAGATCGGACTCCAGGTGGCCAGCCCACCTTTGGCATCACCAACTGCCACCGAGATATCACCAAAGACCATGGTCAAGGCCGTAATGGCATCTCCACTGGGAACAGCCAGCACATTATCGGTACGAAGCCCCGCATCCCCGCTTACATCCCAACGCAAGAGACTCCCTGAGTCCGTGCCCACAAAAAGGGTATCTCCCTTTTCATCAAGGGTAAAAGCCGTAATTTTTCCGGGAATATCTTCGTGCACAGGGAAAGAGACAACCTCTTTTTTTTCATTGCCAAAAAGGTCGGTGCTCATCACTTCACGCGCTACCCGAAAACTGTTGTCATCGAGAAGCTCAACTTTGGTAAGCCGGCCATCTTCCGTCTTGCGGACAGCTACACGCAGGATTTCCATGGTTCGCGTCTCAGCAGGGAATTCAGCAATGGTCTTGATCTCAGGTTTGATGGTACGTTTTCCATCCTCAGCAAAGTGAAACCGAAAAGCAACCTCTGTCATGCTGACACTGTTATCGGCCCACAGCATGCTGTACTGGTTATTCTTATGTAACTCGATGGATTTCAGAGGAACGTTCTTGCCGGCACCACTCTCCAAGCTCAAAAATGATGTGCCCTTGGCCAGATTGTAAAAGGTAAAAACACCCCTGTCATTCAAGGTAAAGGCTGTCTCCTGGTAATTATCAACTCCCATGGCGAGCAGGGATTCTGATCCGGGAGAAAGTGGAAACTGAAAGACAATATTGGTCCTGGCTGGCTGAAAGAGAGGGAGTGTCACGCGGACGATCAGGACCAGAATGGCAATAACACTGGCTATAACCAACAGGCCACCAAAGGTAATGATCCGGGTGGCAATACGATCCTGAAGACGGACTTTTTGAATGAACTGTGTATCAAGTTTCTGCATGGAATTCTCGTTTCATTGGCACGAACATGGCTGAATAAAGGAACAGGAAGAGAGTTCAGGAAGAGATATTCAACAAAAAACCATTTCTTCTCTCTGCTCTTTCCCTGTTCCTTTTTCAATTAATTGAGTTTCGCCAGCTCTTTTGCAACAACTTCAGCAGGCAGCGGCAGATATCCATCTTTCACCACAATTTCCTGACCCTCTTTGGAGAGGACAAACTTGAGAAATTCAGCAGTCACTGCCGGTAATGGTTTATTGGGCTCCTTGCCAACATAGATATACAGGGTCCGTGACAGGGGATACTTTCCGGAAAGGACATTCTCATAATTCGGCTCGGCAGCAGCTTCACCCTCTTTGGCGCTCAAGGCGATTGCCTTCACCCCGGAGGTTTTATAGCCAATACCGGAATAGCCGATACCTGAACGATTCTCGGTTACACCCATAACCACAGAGGCGGAACCTGGTTGTTCTTTAACGGTATCTTTATAATCACCTTTGGACAGGGCATGTTCCTTAAAGAAACCATAGGTGCCGGAGGCAGAGTTACGACCAAACAAACTGAGAGGCAAATTCTGCCATTCACCGGTCAGGCCCAACTGTCCCCAGGTCACATAATCTTCTGCAATTCCACCCTTATGGGTCTTGGAGAAAATGGCATCAACCTGGGGCAGGGAGAGAGACTTGAGAGGGTTGTCCTTATTGACAAAGACAGCCAGAGAGTCCAGGGCCACACCAATACGGGTTGGTTTGTAGCCATACTTGCTGACAAAAGCATCTTCTTCCTCGTTCTTCATGGTCCGGGACATGGGCCCTAACTGAGCGGTTCCGGCAATCAGAGCCGGCGGTGCAGTACTTGACCCTTTTCCTTCGATCTGGATACGAACATTGGGATACTCCTTGCGGAATGACTCCGCCCAGAAGGTCATCAGATTATTCAAGGTATCAGAGCCGATACTGTCCACGTTACCGGACACACCACTGGTCTTCTGGTAGGGGGCAATCTTGGGGTCAACAGTAACTGCGGCCAAAGCACCTGAAGTAGTCAATGCCACCAGACAGCCTGCCACCATAGCCTTCTTCACTGCCTTTCCGATCAAACTTTTATGCATTTTCATCATGAATCTCCTTAACAAAAATTTTTATGGCTTATACCCGTGGGGACAGATAATTCACCGGTAAGTGATGTTGCCCATAATGCCCCCTCATTGTTAGGATATGATTAAGATTACGTTAGGAGATGAACAGGGATTCAGCGGAGTTCTTCAACATCAATTTTCAAGATGACCACTTTAATCAATAATTAACGGTTTCCTAACATGCGAGTAACCTTATCCTAAAATAGACCAGCTATTGTCACCGCATCATTCAGAGTCAAAAAATGAATGGATATTAAATTCGTTCCAAAACGCCCAACGGGGGCCCATGGTAAGTGATGAAAATAAAAGAAGAAAATTAAAAGTTATTTCAAAGAGTAATGCCGTCATCGGGACGGCAAAAACGGCACAAGGTACTGGTTATTTGGTAACAGCACCTCAATTTTTATGGAGAAAGGAGAAATAAACATGAAAAAGGTATTTTCAACGGCAGCCGCCCTCGGCTTCTGCCTCTACCTACCAGCCGCCGCTCTGGCCGGTGGAAACACAAGTAATGATTCTATTTTACGGGAACTTCAAGAGTTACGGGCGCAGGTTTCGTCCCAACAGGCGGAGATCGATATGCTCAAAGAGCAGAAAGCTGTCGCTCCTGCTGAAGACATGGAATATCTAAAGACTAAGGTCACGGCCCAACAGGAGCATATTGATGCTATTGAGGCGAAAAAAGGGTTCGTAGTTTCCGGCAATGAACTCATCGACCAGATCAAACTCAAGGGCGATCTCCGCGTTCGTTACGAGATGCGGGACAAGGATTACAAGGAAGGTAAGGGTGAAGACATTTCCCGCACGCGACTCCGTACCCGTTTTCGTCTGGGCGGTGTCTGGGACAATAAGGAAGAAAACTGGCAGGTTGGCGCCGGTCTTGCCACAGGTAGCGACGACCCCACCAGTACCAATGACACCTGGAGCGAAAATAAACCTTTTGAAACCGGCAATATCAATCTTGACTATGCCTATGCGAAACATACATGGGATAAAGTCAGCTTGATGCTGGGCCAGTCGGAAAATCCCTATAAGTCCTCCTGGCTTCTCTGGGATGGCGATGTGCGGCTTGCCGGTTTGACCATGGCCTATGGCCAGAAAGAAGGCGTGTTTGCCACGGGAGGCGCCTATGGGGCAAAATGGGTGGACGATAAAAATATCGCCATGCTCTATATGGGACAGGTGGGATACAATGGCAAGTTCAGCGAAAAAGGCAAGTTCACCCTTGCCACCGGCTATCAAACCTATAGCCATGAACTCATCAGCGAAGGACTTGATACTTTTTACCTCAACCATGTTGATCCCAACACCTATGACCTGAATATCGGTGATCTCTATGGCGATGTCAGCTTTCCTGCCGGACCGGCAAAAATCAAACTGTATGGTCAGATCTGGAAGAACTTCGGTGCCGATGGCCAGATTGGCCAAAGCCAGGCCGGCAGTAGCTTTCCAGAAACTCCCAATGACAATGACCTGGGTTGGATTCTGGGTGCAGAGGCCAAGGTCAATGACTTCAAGCTGGGCTATGCCTACTCGATGGTCGAGGCCGACTCCCTTTTTGGCTACCTCTCAGACTCTGATTTTGCCGATGGCCTCTCCAGAACCAACAAACAAGGACACAGGGTTCAGCTTGGCTACAATCTGAGCAAAAACTGGTCAACCAGCTTAACCTATTTCAACTCCGAGCGCGTTGTAGACTATGCATCGGCCAAAGAAGATCAGGTCGACCTCTATCAGTTTGACGTCAGCTATAAGTTTTAATCAGCGCAACTTCTCCTGATTACATATCGAGCAGGGTGAGGTGAGTTCAAGTCTCACCTCACCCTGCTGTACGTACGCGCCTACTTCTCCTGACTATTTTCCTTCCAAGTGAAACAAAAAATCCCGTTGTTAATGCGCCAAAATCAAAGAAACCGCACTGATTTGCGTTTATTCAGATCTCAAGTCCCTTCTGTTCACATTATTGAAAAATAACTCCTTTCTAATCTCACCCTAATACAGAGCTGCTACATTTCTTTTTCATAAACGTACAATCACTCAGTTACCCAAAATAACAGTTAACATTGGATCAAATAACAGCATAAAGAGCCGTTACGAAATGCAAGGTCACACTCTCGTCATCTATTCTAGGTGGGGACGACACTTGGCCATCCCTGGGCCTGCAAAAGGTAATGGTTCTTTCCTAACGGCTTTTAAAATTCGACCCATGGAGGAAAAGTATGCACTGTCAATATCTCTCTTGTTATACCCCTGCCAACAATACCTGGTCTGTAGCCAGTTGTTCGTTCAAGGGAGCACCTTATATCCCAAGCGTGCAGGAGCTGGAAAAGTACTGCAAGGTCAGCAGAGAGCAGCAGTGTCCTGCATTTGTGCAATCGCTTCCGCCTCTGCATGATGAATGTTTCAGCCCGGAGTTGGAAATTATAGCTCTGGCTCAGTGTCGTTAGCAGGAGGGATACACTTATATTCTCTGTTGTTCGATCTCTATCCCCTGTTCTTTCGAGTAATCTTGAATATTGCAAGAGGTATAAAACGATGTTCTTAGAATCATCTATTCTTGAAAAAAATGTACAGACAACGGTGTCGCGGGAGTTGTTGCTCCATCTTCTCGACACCAATAACCTCACCTCCTGGTTTCAGCCGATATTTTCCCGGCAGAACGGTGCGATCTACGGTTATGAGGCCCTAACCAGAGTGCGGGAAGGAGTTGCTCCCCATTTTGATATTTCCAAGCTGTTTGCCAAGGCCCAGGCTGAAGGCATTATTGCCAGTCTCGACATGCAATGCCGGGAAAATGCCTTTTGCCGGGCGGCAGAATTGGGATTCATACAAAAAAACGCCTATCTTTATGTAAACATCTGCCCCGGCACTCTCATCCACTCAGACCACCGGGGAGGGGTCACCGATCGTCTGGCCGAGGACTGCGGTATCCCCAAAGACAGGATTGTCCTGGAGATCACCGAGCAGGAGGCCATCAAGAACTATGACCTGTTCCAACGGTCCATTGATCATTATCGCAAACGTGGCTACAAGATTGCCATTGACGATTTCGGCGTTGGCTACGGCGGACTGAAGATGCTCTCCATTGTTCAACCTGACTATGTCAAGATTGACCGCCATTTCATTGATGAGCTCGATCGTTTTCCCTTTAAATATAATCTGGTGGATGCCATGGCCACAGTCTGCCATAAGCTTGGTATCATGGTTATTGCCGAGGGAATTGAGCGCCAGGAAGAGATGGAGATCGTTTCCCGTTTTGGCATTGAACTGTTTCAGGGCTATTACCTGGAGCGTCCAGGACCAGGGTTGTCGGATGCCAGTGTCGATATCCCAGGTAAGCAGAGTGATGTCTATGAGTGCACAGATTCGGTAGTTTCCTCCTGCGTGATCGGCAGTATCTGCCGCTATGTGGAGCCCCTGGCCCCTACCGACTCGGTGATGGCGGCCTTCAAACGTTTTCATGACAACACCAATCTACAGGGAATAGCTGTGGTCGCAGAAGGGCGGGTGATGGGCATGTTGCCCCGCATGCGATTTCTTGAACAACATTTAATCGGACCGCACGGCTTTGGCTATGCCCTCTGCCAGCACCGGATGATCAAGGACGTACAGGAACCAGATTTTCTGCTGGTAGAGGCCTCAACCCCGGTGGAAGAGGTTGTTCGCCTGATCCAGGGACGGCGCGGAGTCTCTTTGTATGATGATCTCTGTGTGAGTAAACATGGCAAATATATAGGTACAGTTGCCATTGCGGCCTTGCTTGATGCCATTACCCAAAAAAGCATCCAGTTGGCTAAGGGGGCAAGCCCACTTACCGGTCTACCCGGCAATGAATTTATCCAACGCACCGTGGCCCGTCTTATCGAACAAAGGGTGACCTTTGATGTTTGTTATATCGACATCGATGATTTCAAGCCCTACAACGACTACTACGGCTTTGAAAAAGGTGACATGGCCATCAAAGGAATTGCCCAGCTTATTGTGGATGTAGTGCAACCGGATGGCCATAACGATCAATTCCGCTTTGTCGGACATATCGGCGGCGATGACTTTATAGTCATCAGCAGGTCACACGCCTCCTTATCGCTCTGTGAGCAGATTATTGACAGGCTGCAACAATTGTTGCCAAATTTTCATGGTGAAAAGGAATTTGAGAATGGGTCTTACCAGGCCATGGACCGACAGGGAAAGGTTCGTTGTTTTTCTCTCCTTTCATTATCGATCGGGATCGTCAGTACAGAAGACTGTGCGGTGAGTTCCTATGCAGAATTGGCATATCTTGCCACGGGAGTTAAACGAGCGGCCAAAAAGTTACATGGATCAGCCATTGTCAGCAACAGAAGAATGGCAGTGCAAGCAGAGTTACAATCTCTAGCTGCCTGATAGATAATGAATCTCTGGTGAATTTTTTATATTGAACACGACTATTTTTTGACAGTTGCCGGAAACTGGGGAAAATAACCAGCATTTTTTTTAGGGGAATAAACATGCATATAGGTATTCGAAAAAAATTAATTCTGTCATTTCTGGTAATTGCCATGATTGGCCTGATCACCGGTGCTTTTGGTTACTATGGGGATTCCATCGGTGAAAAAGCCATTCATGAGATTAGCAGTGTCCGACTGCCAGGTGTCGATAGTTTACTGACCATTGAGCGGGAAGCGGAAATCATTCGGGGCAGTCTGGCTACCCTCAGTATTGCCGGCCTGGATGAGGCCACTCGTACGCGTCAATACACGACTATCGAGGAAGCTCGCACACGGTATCAGTCTGCTGTGGCTATCTATACATCCCTGCCGCAAACCGCCGAAGAAGCCACGCTCTGGAAACAATTTGTGCCGGCATGGACTGCCTGGCAGCAGTCGAACGATGAATATCTTGAGTTAAATCATCATATTGATGACAATGGCATTGCTGATCCCGAGCAACTTGGCCGCCTGTTCGAACAATTTATTAAAGATCATTATGTGCTGGCACATCGTATTGTTGAAATGCTTCTTTTAAACTCTCCTTCTTTTGACGGAGGTGAGGATGCCCCTACCTGTAATCTTGGACAATGGATGCCTACTTTTACCACAACAAATCCCGACCTGCTCACCGCTTTAGAAAGAATCAAAGCACATCACGTCCGGTTTCATGAACTTGTCCATGAGATCAAAAAGTTAATGAGTGATGGCAAGCGTGAAGAGGCTGTGGCACTGTATCAAAAAGATATGATTCATCTGATGCAGGAAAATATTTTCATGTATCTAAAGACCATGCTGTATGTTGCCAAAGACTCCATTACCTTGGCTGAGCAGGGCAAAGAGTTATTGCTTGGTGCCTCCAGACAACATCAGGAGAGCGCACTCACCTTGCTTGAGAGGATTGTTCACCTCAACCAGAATGTTGCGGCAGAGGTCTCAAGACGAGCGAACGAGCAAATGGCTTTCTATAAACTGCTGACCCTGGTTGCCGTTGTCTCGGGAATGATTTTGTCTGTTGTTTTTGGTCTGTTCAGCAGTCACAGTATTGCCCGACCTTTACAAAGGATTGCTTCCCACCTGCAAATCATGGCTCAGGGTGATTTTTCAGCTGAGGTGCACGAAAAAGATTGTCTGCGTCGCGATGAGATCGGAGACCTTTCACAAGCAGCCGAGGCCCTGACTGGCAGTATGTGTGCCATCATTGGCAATATCAATAATGGCATTGGCACGCTGACTGCCTCCTCCTCTGGCCTGGCGCTTATTTCTGATGAAATGAAAGTAAGTGTCTCCAATATATCCGACCGGACCATCAGCGTGGCCGCGGCTGCAGAAGAATCCAGTGTCAATTCCAACTTTGTGGCCACCGGTATGGAGCAGGCAACAGCCAATCTCGCCACAGTGGCCTCGGCCACTGAACAGATGAGTGCCACGATTTTGGAGATTGCCGGTAACGCTGAGCAGGTGCGTGTCATCAGCGACGATGCTTCACGCCAGGCAGATAGTGTCACTGCCATGATGAAACAACTCGGTATTGCTGCCCAACAGATAGGAATGGTTACCGAGACCATAACGACCATTTCCGAGCAGACGAATCTGCTGGCCTTGAATGCCACCATTGAGGCAGCGCGTGCTGGAGAGGCTGGCAGGGGTTTTGCGGTGGTGGCAAGCGAGATCAAAGAGCTGTCGCGTAAGACCTCAGCCGCTACCAAGGACATTCGTAGTCGAATTGATGGTATCCAGTCTTCAACCAATGTGGCTATAGTCGATATTGACCGGATTGCCGGGGTGATCAAGACCGTCAATGAAATAGTTCCCCAGATGGCTGCGGCCATCGAAGAGCAATCAGTGGTGACTCGTGACGTGGCTCTCAATATTGCTCGCGTAACTATAGGAGTCACTGACAGCAATGAGCAGGTCATGCAAACGGCACAGGTATCCGCCGATATAGCCGGCAACATTGCCACCATCAGTGAGACGGTCGTCGGAATCAAAACTGAAAGTGATCAGGTTCAACAAAGCGCCACTGAGATGCTGACCCTTGCTGGACAGCTGAAGACAATGGTTGCTGACTTTAAGATGTGTAAAGGAAAATCAGTGGTCTTGGGAGATCCTGAGCCCAATACCGATTCTTTTATGATTAGAAACAACACCGAGAAGATGGTTAGTTTTGTTGATATGGCGCCGGTTACTGCATGAGCAAAGATCCTGAATCTGTATAAAATGTAATCAGCACCTCTTCTCCTGATGCACAGAGAGACAGTCTGGCCTGCAAAACAGACTGGGCTGTCTCTTTTTATGACTCGCCCCCAATATCCCTGCTTCAGGGATATTGTCACTCTCTCAAAGAATCCCGCCTGCAACAAGCCCCATTATTAATTCACTCTCCTCCCTATCACTCCTTCACAGATAACAAGCAAGCTACCTCCTTTCTCTCTTGCCGGTACTACCCCGCAGAAGTTCTTGAATTGTTGTCTGGACGAGGAAGCAGTGATCATCTTTCGATGATGATTAATATCGATGACCCCGGCATCAATACCGATAGAAATAGAGTAAGCTCCTACCACTTACCTTTCCGGCACCCTGCTACAGCGAGACCAGACGCTGGTCAAGTTCGAGCATATACACAGAAAAAAATGATACTGTTTGCAATTTATGAAGGTTTGATGACATACTACAAGTTAGACCTTGTTAATAAATGTAGCCAACGCTTTTACACAATACATGTTAACTCGTGTCAATCCATAAATGGTATTTATGTGAACAGACACTAACGAATGAACTTAAAAAAAATGATTCGAAAATTTTTACGCAATCTATTGAATCATCATCTTCCCCACGGAAACCTTGTCCATATATTCACTGCAGTGCTGGTTGGCGCTGGCACCGGTCTGGCCGCAGTTTTCTTTATCAGGCTTATCGTTTTTATTCAGCTCGTTGCCTTTACGAAAGCGGAATTTTTTTCTTCATTTCTAGGGTATGGGACATTTATTTTTGTTCCGGTCCTTGGTGGCCTGGTGGTGGGACCCATTGTCGCTTTCTGGGCTTCTGAAGCCAAAGGGCACGGCGTTCCCGAAGTTATGCAGGCCATAGTTTTGCGAGGTGGCCGCATCCGGCCCAGAGTTGTGCTGGCGAAAATCATGGCCTCAGCAATCTGTATAGGCACTGGCGGCTCAGCAGGCCGTGAAGGGCCTATTATTCAGGTGGGATCAGCCCTGGGTTCCATCGCCGGACAATGGCTTCATCTTTCAAACGAGCAGATAAAAAATCTGGTGGCCTGCGGTGCCGCCGCCGGTATCGCTGCCACCTTCAACGCCCCCATCGCCGGAGTGGCCTTTGCTTCCGAGGTTTTAATGACCGAGATGCAGGTCAGCATGTTCGGAAACGTCGCCATCGCCTCGGTCGCTGCCAGTATTGTCAGCCGTGTTTATCTGGGGGCCAGGCCAGCCTTTGACCTGCCGAGTTACGTGCTGAACTCGCCCTGGGAAATTCTACTTTATGTGGTCCTGGGATTGCTCGCCGCTCTGGTGGGCATAATGTTTACCAGGATGTTGAATTTTTCTGAAACTCTCTTCGATAACTGGAAAGTACCACTTGCCTTGAAACCGGCAAGCGGAGCGCTGTTACTTGGTCTTCTGGGATTTGCATATCTTCGCCTCGGCGGCAGTATCTATAATAATACCAAGGATTTTCGTCTCGGAATGCCATTGATTGAAAACATCCCCCATTTTTTCGGTACCGGTTTCACATTTATTGAAAAGGTGCTGCAGGGCAAAGAGTCCTTTCTACTCCTTTTTATCCTTATTTTCCTAAAACCGCTGGCCACTTCTTTCACCTTGGGTTCCGGCAATTCCGGGGGTGTCTTTGCGCCTTCACTTTTTACCGGTGCCATGCTCGGCGGCGCTTTCGGCTATATCGTCAAGGCCATTTTCCCTGAAATTGCAGGAGGGGTTGGGGCCTATGCGCTGGTCGGCATGGCGGCCGTTTTCGCGGCGGCTGCCCACGCGCCCTTTACTTCCATGTTGATCGTTTTTGAAATGAGCAACGATTACCATATGATTCTACCGCTTATGGCCACTGCCATGGTGGCCTCAACTTTTTCCCAATGGCTGCATCCGGAATCAATTTACACCCTGAAGCTAAGCAAAAGAGGGGTGCGATTGGAGACCGGCAGAGATCTTGATGTGATGCAGGGCGTGAATGTTGAAGAAGTTATGGCCAATTGCCCGGTCACTGTCCATAAAGACCAGTCCGTCGCTGACCTGTATGCGGCCTTTCAGGAAACAAACCTGCGAGGATTTCCTGTTATGTCCGGTGATGAAGATCTTTATGGCGTAGTAACACTCCAGGACATGGAACGTACTCTCTCCGAGCATGATAATATCCGGGAGCTTAAAACTGGAGATATTGCAACGACGAACCCGATCACGGTTTTCCCTGATGAACCGGTATGGACGGCGATTCGCAAAATGGCGCCCCGTGATCTGGCTCGTTTGCCCGTAGTTTCACGCCATGCCCCCACAAAGCTGGTTGGCCTTATCAGTCGCAGTGAAATTTTACGGGCCTATGAGGTCGGACTGATGAGAAGGCAGCATAGCCAGCTCGTCCATGACCGCATGGCATTAAGAAAGATGGTGGATATCAAATTTATAGAAATCCGGATACTGAAAGATAACCCGCTAGTCGGCAAGAGTGTGGCCGATTTGCAGCTTCCGCATGGAATGAATATGGTTTCCATTGAGAGAAAAGACGGGACTGTCTATATACCCCACGGCGGCACAAAAATTGAGGTAGATGATCGAATTACACTTCTCGTCCGGCTTACTAGAATGAATGAGGTAAAAAAGATTTTTGAGGAACCCAATGAGCAATGATCATGTATAAAACACCACTTAATTACTCACAAAGCCCAAAAAAACGTAATTTAGGAAGCTGAAAACAACCAGATGACAATGCTAAACAATGGATGTCTCAGCTTACAATCCTTGCTGGATCCCATCACCAAGGGTAGAATCAGGGGTAACTTGGCAAAAATCATCTGTAACATCTCCAAGAGGACCTTCTCCCTGGCAGGTTTTTGATATCTCCTTTTTGAATGGTTGTGAAGATGTGGGACCTAAAAGGAGAAGCCTTGACCTGCTTTTACTAAGCTTGATACCAATTTACAGAAAACATAATACACGAACCAGATGAATAAAATACTTCTTACCAGCTCACTGCTCCTCTTCTCATTATTCTGTCTCACCTCCATGGCATTTTCAGCCCCCATGGAGATCTTTGTCTCCATTCCCCCACAAAAATGGATCAGTGACAAACTGGGAGGAACGCTCGTGACCACGCATGTCCTGGTCGACAAGGGCCAGGACCCTCACACCTATGAACCCACTCCCAGACAGCTGAGCGCCCTTTCCCGGGCAAAGCTTTATTTCACCCTTGATCTGGAATTTGAAGGGCAAATCATTCCCAAACTGAAAAAAACAGTACCCACTCTCCATTTTGTTGACTCAGCAGATTCCATTACTAAAATTGGAATGACTGGAGTGGGCCATGATGACGATGAGCAGAGAATTTCTGGCCAGAAAAATAAGGGCTACCATCATGAGGAAGGTCTAGATCCTCATGTCTGGCTTTCCCCCCCAAACCTGAAAATCATGGCCACGTCCATGGCCAAGGCCATGATGACCGAAGATCCTGCAAACAAACCAAGTTATGAAAAAAATCTGCAGGAAGTCATCAAGACCCTGGACCAGCTGCATCAAGGGATCGAACAACAACTAGCCCCCTTGCAAGGTGCATCTTTTTATGTCTTTCACCCGGCCTTTGGTTACTTTGCCCATACCTACCATCTGCGGCAGGAGGCCATAGAAACCAGCGGAAAATCCCCAACCCCGAGACAGCTTTCCGCCCTGATTACCCAGGCCAGAACGAACAAGGCACAAGTGATCTTCGTCCAACCCCAGTTTGATCCAAGAAGCGCTGCAGCTATAGCCAATGCCATTGGCGGTGAGGTCGTTCCTCTTGACCCCCTGGCCGAAGACGTAATCGCCAACCTGGAAATTATGGCCCAGAAGATTAAAGCGGCATTCACCGCCAGATAAGCTTTTTAGTAAGGCCCCGCTAAACCCCGACCGGGATGTGGATGGTAAAGGTGCTGCCCTTCCCCGGACTGCTCTCCACAGCGATGTGGCCATGATGGGCCGTAACAATATGTTTGACAATGGAAAGTCCCAGTCCTGTACCCCCCAGTTTGGCGCTCCGCGCCTTATCAACACGGTAAAAGCGTTCAAATATCCTGGAGATATCGTGCTGAGCAATCCCTGCCCCGTTATCACAGATGCGGATCAAGACTTCGCCCTGTTGTTCCTCCGCCTTTACCCTGATCGCGCTGCCCTTGCCGCTGTACTTAACCGCGTTATCCAGCAGATTGACCACGGCTTGTTCCAGCAGGGCGGGATTGATTCTGGCCGTGATCGTTTGCGCACAGTCCAGACTGATCACCATATTCTCCTGTTCCGCCCTGGGGCTGCAACTCTGAATTGCCGATTGCAGTATCTCCATCACGGGTAGCTCCTGCAGGACAATTTCCTCCCGTTTGGCCTCCTGTTCAACACGGGAAAGGGCCAGCAGGTCTTCGACAATGGCATGCAGGCGTGAAGCCTGTTTGCTAATAATTGCGACAAATCGGCGGGCATCTTCCGGATCGTCGAGGGCGCCATCAAGTAAGGTTTCAGCAAAACCCTCAATGGAGGTTATCGGTGTTTTCAGCTCATGGGAGACATTGGCCACAAAATCACGGCGAATGGACTCCAGTCTCCGCAGCTTCGTCACGTCATTGAGAACGATAAGGGCTCCGGCAATATGGCCTTGGCGGTCCTGCAATCGGGTGCCATGGGCATAAAAATATTTTTCCTTGCCATCCGCACTCATCCGGCTACTGAATTCACCTTCAATGGGAGAGGCACAGGCCAGGGAGTTTTTTACAAAATTCTGCAAATGGGTATTGCGCACGGCAAGCAGAATACTTTTCCCTTTGATTTTTTCAGGATCGACATTGAGCAGTTGAGCTCCGGACTCATTCACACTCAGAATCCTCTCCTCGGTATCCACCGTAATCACACCCTCAACCATACTGGAAAAAACCGCCTGTAATTGACTATGCTGACGGACGATGGTTTGGATGCGGATATTAAGCTGGGTCGCCATTTCATTCAGGGCACGGGCAAGACTTGCCACCTCTTCCGCACCTTCTTCCTGCAATCTCACAGTAAAATCACCTTTGGAGAAACGTTCAGCCCCCGACCTCATCTGCTCCAGTGGTTTGCTGATGCGGCGGGCAATAAACCAGGCGACAAGGGCCGCAATCACAGCTACGACAAGGCAACCCCAGACAATTTTCTGATAAATGGCTGATAGCGCTTGCTCTATGGCAGTCACGGGGATTGCCGTGCGAAGCACGCCTATCCTCTTCCCCTCACCCTGGAGAGGAATTGCCACGTACATGAGATTTTCCTGTAAGGTCTGGCTGAAACGCAAGGACGGAACAATCTTTCCGGAAATGGCCGCTATAATCTCAGGGCGGTCGTTATGATTTTCCATCCGAAGCGGATCTTCGTCCGAGTCGGCAAGGACCTTGCCGTCAGGGGCAATCACCGTCAGCCTGGTGGTGGATTTTTTTCCTGCTTCACGGCAAAACGCTTCAAGACCCGCTATATCATGGTGACCAAGATAAACACCAACAGTACTGGCCACAAGATGGGCCTGCGCCTCCAATCTGGCCGCAGTCTCATTCAATTGAAAAGAACGGATGGAAGATGTGCCGTACCAGGTAAAGGCCAGCAAGGCCCCAAGGGTGATAAGAAGCTGACTTGGATACAACTGCCAGATAAGACGTTTATTGTGCATGGGAACCCCCTTCGTTGATTGAAGTTAAACAGCGGCACCAACACAATAGCACGGGATTGTTAGAATATGATTAGCAAGGAATAATAATTTTTCCCTTTTCACTGAAACTGTTCAGTTCAGTACAGCACTCGGGATTCCGCCTGCTGTACTGAACTGAGACTTCCTTTCTTATTCTTTCCAGTCCGGACGGAGATAGAGCTCTGTCAGCTGTTTCCTGGCAACTGAAGCCGGGGCATCGGTAAGTGGACACGTTGCCTTCTGAGTCTTGGGAAAGGCGATGACATCACGGATGGAGTCGCTGCCGGTGATCAACATCATCAAGCGGTCAAGACCGAAGGCCAGGCCTCCATGAGGCGGAGCGCCAAGCTCAAGTGCCCGAAGCAGGAAGCCGAATTTGTCCTGAGCCTCTTCTTCGCTGATGCCGAGTACAGAGAGCACCCGGCTCTGCATAGCCCGCTGATGGATACGAATGGAGCCGCCGCCGATTTCCGTGCCATTTAACACCAGGTCATAGGCACGGCTGTACACTGCGCCCGGGTCGGTTTCCAGTTTATCTTCATCTTCTTCCTTGGGGGCAGTAAAAGGGTGATGCAGGGCCTGATACCTTTTTTCCCGCGCGTCATACTCAACCAGGGGGAAATCTGTAACCCAGACAAAATTGAAAACACCAGTTTTCAACAGCCCCAGACGCCTGGCCAGCTCCAGACGCAGTTCTGCGAGCACCTGCAGGACTATCGCCTTTTTATCAGCGCCGAAGAAAAGGAGATCGCCTTCCTCGGCATCAAGCGCCTGACTCATGGCCGTCCGTTCCTCATCGCTGAAGAACTTGGCAATGGGTGACTGCCACTCACCATCTGCCTTCATCTTCACCCAGGCCAAGCCCTTGGCTCCGTACTGAGCCACGTATTCGGTAAGATCATCGAGGTCCTTGCGTGAAAAGGTGGCGCAACCCTTGGCGTTAATGGCCCGTACGGTTCCACCCTCATCAGCAATGGCGCGGAAGACCTTGAAGCCGCAGGTGCGGGCGATTTCAGTCAAATCGGTCAGTTCAAAGCCAAATCGGGTATCAGGGCGATCCGTACCAAAACGGCTGACCGCCTCGTCATAGGTAATCCGGCCAAAGGGCGGGGCCACATCAAGATCAAGGGTATCCTTGAAGAGTTTGGCAATCATTCCCTCAGTGATCTTAATAATCTGCTCCTCATTGACAAAGGAGAGCTCCATATCGATCTGAGTGAATTCCGGCTGGCGGTCAGCCCGCAGGTCTTCATCACGGAAGCACTTGACGATCTGGTAATAGCGATCCATGCCCGCCACCATCAACAGCTGTTTGAAGAGCTGCGGCGACTGAGGCAGGGCATAAAACTTCCCGGCATTGACCCGGCTGGGCACCAGATAATCACAGGCACCCTCCGGGGTGGAGCGGGTGAGCATGGGGGTCTCAACCTCAAGGAAGTCATTATCGTTGAGATAAGTACGGATGGCCTGCACCGCCTTATGCCGCAGAATCAGTTTGTTCGCCATAGCTGGACGCCTGAGATCCAGATACCGATATTGCAGACGCAGGGTCTCAGAGACCTCAGATTCCTCATCAAGCGGAAAAGGAGGCGTCTCGCTGGTATTCAAAATCCGCAGTTCGTCCACAATGATCTCGATTGCGCCGGTCTTCAACTTGGAATTTTCCATCCCGTCAAGCCGGGCCACAACCCTGCCACGCAAGGCAATTACCCACTCACTGCGCAACTGATGCGCTTTGGCATGCACCTCGGGATTGATCTCCGGATTAAAGACCACCTGGGTCAAACCATAGCGGTCACGCAGATCAATAAAGATGACGCCGCCATGATCACGCCGGCGTAAAACCCAGCCCATGAGCACAACTTCCTCACCGACATTTCCCTTGCCAAGATCGTTGCAGAAGTGTGTTCTGCATAAATTTCCCATTGATTCCATGAGGTTATAGTATAGAAGTAAAAGTTTTAAGAAATGATTCAGGTAGATAGGAAAGAATAACCTGAGTAGTTAAAATTTCATGAAGATTTAAGCCACAGTAAAAAAATAACACGCCTTCCTGAAGAACAAAAGGGCATAAAGAGCCGTAACGAAATAGTCGTAAGGACCAAGTTATTCTGCAACGGCTCCGATGTTTCAGGCAGATATCAATGTTACCAGAGTTTGCACTGTTGTTGCCTCATCCTGCAACAGGATATCCTGCTGCTCCTGAGTGGCCATGTTCCTGAGCACAGCCTTACCTTTGACTAGTTCATTCTCTCCCAGGATCAGCACATAAGGTACGCCAAGCTTGCCCGCCTGTTTCATCTGACTCTTCAGGCTCCGGCCCTCAAAATCCATGACGACCCGCATTCCACCCGTACGCAAAGCATGGGTCAAACCAAAACCATAGCGTGACGATTGTTCGCCCAGTCCGGCCACCAAGAGATCCACCCCTGAAGCTGCAAGCTCCGCCTCTTGCTGCTGCAACAGTAAAACTAGACGCTCCATGCCAAGGGCAAAACCAATCCCGGGCACCCGCGGCCCGCCCAATTGTTCAATCAGGCCATCATAACGCCCACCGGCCCCAACTGCAGCCTGAGCGCCGAGATCACCGGTGATAAATTCAAAAGTGGTACGGGTATAATAATCAAGGCCGCGCACCATGAATTTATTCAGGCTGTACTGCACGCCAAGCTGCTCAAGACCCTCCTGTACGCCACTCAAATGGTCAGCACAATCAGCACAGAGATGCTCCAGAAGAGAGGGAGCCTCCAGCACCTGTTCCCGGCACTTGGGGTTTTTACAATCAAGAACCCGCAACGGGTTGGTGGAACTCCGCCTTTTGCAGTCATCACAAAGCGCTTGATGACGGTCATCAAGGAAAGCCAGAAGACTGGTACGGAACCCGGGACGGCAGACCGGACAGCCAAGAGAATTCATCTCCAGACTCACCGAAAGCCCCAACTCAGCCAGCAACATGGCACCCATGGCCATCATCTCGGCATCAACGCGCGGACTGGCAGATCCCAACACCTCGGCATCCATTTGATGAAACTGCCGAAGCCGACCCTTCTGCGGCCGCTCATGACGAAACATGGGACCAATGGTAAAGAGCCGCTGCACCGGTTTCTGCACATGCAAGCCATGTTCGATATAGGCCCGCAACAGTGAGGCTGTGGCCTCCGGTCGCATGGTTACCTGCTTGTCGACAAAGGTGTACATTTCTTTCTCGACAATATCCGTTGATTCACCAATGGCACGGGCGAAAAGGTCTGTCTTTTCCAGGATGGGCAGCCTGATCTCAGAAAAGTTGAAACGGGCAAAAATATCGCGAGCAAGGGCCTCCAGCCGCTGCCACAATTCCACCTCTCCTGGAAGTATGTCTTTAAAGCCATTTAAGGCTTTTATATTCACCGTCCGATCCTCCAAAATTCATCACTGATTACCAAATCATCTTATAAAAAAAGATTTAAAATTAACTGCAATTCCGGGAAAAAGTCAAGGATGGCGCGGCGGACACTGAAAGTTTCAGCCTTTTTAGTGACAGACAGAAGGGAATAATCCGTCTTAATCTCACTCACATCTCTCTTTCCTGCAATTTACAGCGGCACTGCTTGACAAAACATGGTAAGCAGTGCATTATATTTTTTTGTTTATTAGACCCTTTGTTATGTTACAGGAGTTTTTTACGCACATGAAGTTACCACCACTTAAAATTGCAAATTTTACGGCCAAAGTCCCTTTAATTCAGGGCGGTATGTCTATCCGTGTTTCCACCTCCGCACTGGCCGCACCCGTAGCTAGCTGTGGCGGCATTGGGGTTATCGGCGGTTCCGGCATCCCCACAGATGAACTGAAGGCCGATATTCTCAAGGCCAAGGCCAATACTGATGGCATTGTGGCAGTCAACATCATGTACGCCATGAAGAATTTCTACAATCTGGTGATGGCCTCCATCGAAGTCGGTGTTGACATGATCATCACCGGCGCCGGATTTTCCCGGGATATCTTTAAGATCGGACGTGACCACAACACCCCCATTGTCATGATCGTCTCCTCACCGGGCATCGCCAAACTTGCCGAGAAACTGGGTGCGGCAGCCATTATTGTCGAAGCCTGTGAGGCAGGTGGGCACCTGGGTACAGATCGCCCTTTACGTGAGATATTCCCCCCGATCCGGGATGTGATCACCAAGGTTCCGCTCATTGCCGCAGGCGGCATCACCAATGGCTACGAGATGGCGGAGATGATGGATAAATATGGCGCTGACGGCATCCAGATCGCCTCCCGTTTTGTCTTAAGCGAGGAGTGCGATGTAGCTGACAGCTTCAAGCAGACCTTTCTCAATGCCAAAAAAGAGGACATTGTTCTCACCTCGTCTCCAGTCGGCATGCCAGGCCGGGCGATCAACACCCCCTTTATTCAGGCCATGGCCAGAGGCGAAGACGTCTCCACCAAAAGATGCGATTACAAGTGCCTGAGGAAATGCGACCACCATTACTGCATCAATGAACGGCTGATGATGGCCAGGAACGGAAATGTCCAGGAAGGGCTGGTCTTCTCCGGGGCCAATACCTACAAGATGAAAGAGATCCTGCCCGTTGCTGAAATCTTCCGCCAATTTGTAACCCAGGCCGAATCCGTTTATAAGGAAGGGCGCGGCTTCACTCCTGCGAGCTGAGGCATCGACACACTACTTTATGTCCAATACGCAACACAAAGCTGAGAAAAAAGACGCCACGTCACCTCCTGCAACGTCCTGCATTCTCGCACTCGGCGAGCATCCCATCACCCGCGGGATGCTTGACGACGACGCCCTCTTAGTACTGCGGAAACTGCATGATGCCGGATTTTCAGCGTACCTGGTTGGCGGCGGGGTTCGAGATCTCTACCTGGGCAAGATTCCAAAAGATTTTGATATCAGCACCAACGCCCACCCCGGCCAGATCCGTAAGATTTTCCGCAACAGCGTGACCATAGGCCGTCGTTTCAGACTGGTTCAGGTATTCTTTCGCCATGGCAAGACCATCGAGGTTTCCACCCTTCGTTCTCTCAGTGAATACGATCTGGATGGCCCGGAGACCGTTCTGGCGCCCAATAATACCTTTGGCAGCCTGGAAGAAGATGCTCAACGGAGGGATCTGACCATCAATTCCCTGTTTTACGAGATAGAAAACAACACCATCCTCGATTACGTGGGCGGCATTGACGACCTGAACAACTCCATAGTCCGCATCATCGGCGATCCGGACAAGCGGATCACCCGCGATCCCGTGCGCATGCTGCGGGCCATCCGTCATGCCGCCCGCATCAACTTCACCATCGAGGAACAAAGCTGGCAGGCCATCTGCAGACACCACCACGAGCTCACTCTCTGCCCTCCATCCCGTCTGCGTGACGAGCTCTTCAAGGACCTGCACAGCGGTTCGCTGCTGAAATGGTTTCATCTTGCCAGTGACTCAGGTCTATTTGTCAGTATCCTGGCTCCATACAAAGAAATTCTGGACTCAGATCCCTCCTGCAAAGAGCAACTGATCAACCTGTTTACCGTTGTCGATCGAGTCAGCACTAAAATGACGGAAGAACAGATCGGACAGCGGCTGCCAAACGAATTTCTGCTCGCTCTGGTACTGCTGCCCTGGGCCAACATTAAATTTAACTTTATCAAAGAGGAGCTGAAAGGCTCTGCGGCATATCAGTTCAGCAAACAACTGCGGACCAGCCTGGATCTGGAAATCGGCACCCAACTGAATCTTCCCCGCGCCACCCGTCAAGAGATTGTCAGCCTTATCAGCAGCCTGCCTATTTTCCTTCAGCATCAGGAAAAAGGTTCCTGGCCGCAGTGGCTGACCCGGAAAAGCTACTTTAAAAACAGTCTTCTTTTTTATCATTTTTACCTGGAGTCCGTCGGTGGCATGCCTGTTCCCGACAGCCAGCTGGATATTGTTCCCCTGCCCGTGCCAGTATCAAAACCACGTTCCAGTTCCAACGGAAAACGTTCTTCCCGCTCCGGCATTACCGGGCCGGCTTTTTCCTCTGATGCCCCCGGCGGCATCTTCGGTTTCAAGAAAAATTTCCCTGCCAAAGGGAAAAACAACAAATCATAAGTTCTTCCTTTTTCCTTCCCTGCTCCACTCTTTTCTCTCAGCAATCCATTCGAACATATTGTTCAATATTATTGAACAATAACGGCCTAAAATCCAACAGTAAACCTTGACAAACCCATTTACTCTCTCGTATCATCAATATTATTGATCGTTTCTCAGTTTCCGGTTTTTACAACAGGAGGATGATATGACAGACACAGAAAATAGTACGGATCTTGAGCTGCAACTCAACCGGCGCGGTTTCCTCAAAGGTTGCACCATGGTTGCAGCGGCACTTGGCATCTCTGAGGCCATGATTCCCAAGCTTCTCGAAGCAGCCACCTCCGCTCAGAGACCACCGGTGATCTGGCTGCACTTCCAGGAATGCACCGGCTGCACTGAGAGCCTGCTTCGGGCCTCACATCCAGATATTGGCCGCCTGATTCTCGATATCATCTCCCTTGATTACCATGAAACGGTGATGGCGGCAGCCGGACACCAGGCAGAAAAGAGCCTCCATGATACCCTGGACAAATATGCGGGGAAATTCCTCTGCGTGGTCGAGGGCGCAATTCCCACCAAAGACAAAGGCATTTACTGCAAGATCGCGGGACGCACCGCCGTTGATATCCTGGCAGAGGTTGCGCCCAAGGCCGCGGCCATTATCGCCATCGGCGCCTGCGCCACCTACGGAGGAATTCAAGCGGCAGAGCCCAATCCCACCGGTTCTGTAGGTGTACAGGATCTGGTCTCAGGGACACCGGTGATCAACATCCCCGGCTGTCCACCAAATCCCATTTCATTCCTGGGCACTGTCCTTCATTACCTGACTTTCAACCGCCTGCCGATAACCGACAATCTGGGCCGACCTCTTTTTGCCTATGGCCGCAGAATTCATGACCATTGCGAACGACGGGCCCACTTTGACGAAGGCCGTTTCGCCGAACAGTTCGGTGATTTTGGCCACCGAAACGGCTATTGCCTCTATAAGGTTGGCTGTAAGGGCCCAGAAACCTTTTCCAACTGCCCTTCAGTCCGCTTTAATGATGTAGACGCCTGGCCGGTCAGTGTTGGCCACGGCTGCATAGGCTGCACAGAACCCAATTTCTGGGACACCATGACCCCCTTCTATGAACGACTACCCAATGTCCAGATCCCTGGAACCAGCGGGATTACCGATGTTGACAGCGCCGGAAAAACGATTCTGGGCGTCGCCGCAGCTGCCGTCGGCATCCATGCCGCGATCGGTATCGGTAAGAAAGTAATCAAAGGCTGCGGCTGCAAGAACGAAAATAAAGAGAGTTGATCAGCTTTAAAGCTGAACTGAAATCATAGCAGGAGGATACACCCATGGTTGTTGAACGAATTACCATAGACCCCATCACCAGAATTGAGGGTCACTTACGCATAGATGCCGAGGTTGATGGCGGGAAAGTCACCAAGGCCTGGTCTTCAGGCCAGATGTGGCGCGGGATTGAAGTTATTTTACAGGGACGCGACCCTCGGGATGCCTGGCTCTTCACTCAGCGTATCTGCGGAGTCTGCACTACTGTCCATGCCCTGGCCTCAGTCCGGGCCGTTGAAAACGCCCTGCAACTGGAGATCCCCTTAAACGCCCAGTATATCCGCAATATTGTCATGGCGATCCATGCCCTGCAGGATCATATTGTTCATTTTTATGTCCTCTCCGCCCTTGACTGGGTGGACGTGGTCTCCGCCCTCTCTGCTGATCCGGTCAAGACTGCGTCCTTAGCCGGCAGCATCTCTTCCTGGCCCAACAACAGCGCCAAACGCTTCAAGGCGGTGCAGGAAAAATTGCAGGGAATCGTTGACAGCGGTCAGCTTGGCCCCTTTGCCAACGGCTACTGGGGACATCCGGCTATGAAACTGCCGCCGGAAGCCAATCTTATGGCAGTTGCCCATTATCTGGAAGCCCTTGATTATCAGCGCAAGGCAACCCAGGCCCTCGGCATCATCTCCGGTAAAAACCCGCATATCCAGAATCTTTCTGTTGGTGGTGTGACCACAGCCCTTAATCCGGACAGCGATTCCGCCCTCAACATGGAACGGCTTTACTGGATCAAACAACTGATCGGTGAAGTGCGAGGATTCATCCAACAGGTGTATCTTCCTGATGTGGCGGCCATCGGCGCCCTGTACAAAGACTGGCTCCCCTATGGTGCCGGAGTCACAAACTACCTGGCCGTGCCTGACATGGTCCTCGATACCAAAGCCACTAAGTTTGATCTGCCCGGCGGCACCATAATGGGCGGTGATCTAAACACAGTCAAGCCCATCAGCAGCTTTAACGATCCTTACTTCCGGGACAACGTAGTCGAAAATATCTCTCATGCCTGGTACAAAGGGGACTGGACCAAGCATCCCTACGAGGAAGAGACCGTTCCCGAATACACCGATTTCCAGGATGACGGCAAATACACCTGGCTCAAGGCGCCGCGCTTTGCGGGCCAACCGATGCAGGTCGGTCCCCTGGCCCAGATGCTGGTCGGTTACGCCCAGGGACACGAGGAGATTATCAAAAATGTGGATAGTGCCCTGAATCTCGTCAGCTCCGTGGCTGGTGTCACCGTTGGTCCCGAGGTTCTGCACTCTACCCTGGGCCGCCATGTGGCCAGGGCGGTTCGGGCCTCCATGCTTGCCGACCTGTCCCTGAAACACTGGGAACTGCTGGTGGATAATATCGGTAAGGGTGATCTTACTATCTTCAACAAACCAGTCTTCCCCAAAGGCGAGCAACGAGGTTTTGGTATTCACGAAGCACCCCGCGGCGCACTCTCGCACTGGATTGTCATTCAGGATGGCAAGATCAAAAACTATCAGTGCGTGGTACCATCTACCTGGAACGCCGGCCCCCGGGACAAGGAAGGTCTTCCCGGCCCCTATGAGGCATCGCTGGTCGGCAACCCCATTGCCGACGCCCAGCAACCGCTGGAGGTCTTACGCACCATCCACTCCTTTGATCCCTGTATTGCCTGCGCCGTGCATATGCTTGATCCGGAAGGCCGGGAAACAATCAAGGTCAAGGCATTATAATTCTGGGAGAGGAGGCAATCATGATTTATGAGAAACACTATGTCTGGAGCATCCTGCTTCGACTGTACCACTGGTCTCTTGTCAGCTCCATTGTCACGCTTGCAATCACCGGATTCTACATCAACTCACCCTGGACCCTCACCACCCTGGAAGGCACCGGCCTCTATCCCATGCTGACCATGCGCAATATCCACGGGCTGGCAGGTTATCTGTTCACTTCAGCCATTTTGGTCAGACTGTTCCTCCTGCTCTTCGGCAATCGTCATGAACGCATCCTGGACATGCTCCCCGTTACCTCGCGCAATATCAGAAACATGTCCACCACCCTCTGTTCTTACAGCTACCTGCACGACTGTCATGATGAAGAACGGTTGGGGCACAACGTCGTGGCCGGCATGATCTATGTCCTGACCATTATCGCTGCCCTTTTTCAGATGGCCAGCGGTTTTTACCTGCGTCTGCCGGAAAACGTTTTCTGGCAGAAATGGGGAGTCATGCTCTTTGGCACGCAACAACATGCCCGTTTTGAACATCATCTCCTGATGTGGTATTTCATCATCTTTGCCTTGATCCATATCTATCTGGTGATATGGAATGACCTGAAGAACCCGGACGGAATAACCTCCTCCATCTTTACCGGCAACAAATTCAGACCACGCAATATTAAATGACAGCTTTGTCCTGCCTCGGGACAGAGCCGCATTCTCTTCCACAAGAAAGAAAAGGGGTGGAGCTCACCGTTCAAGGCACCGTACAGGGAGTAGGGTTCCGCCCGTTTGTTTATCGTTTGGCCAGACAATGCAAAATCAGTGGAACCATTGCCAACACCGGTCAGGGAGTTGTGATTCTGGCAGAGGGGTTGACCACCGACCTTGACAATTTTCTGCAGGCCCTGACCCAGGACGCCCCTCCTCTGGCCCGCATCTCCACTATCAGCAAACAAAAGATCCCAGCAGGTACAGAAAAGTCCTTTACTATTCTTGCAAGCAACAGCGAGCATACCAGCCAGACAATGATCCCGGCTGATATCGCCCTCTGTGACGATTGCCGCAAGGAGCTCCTGGATCCGACAGACCGACGTTACCGCTACCCCTTTATCAACTGCACCAACTGCGGCCCGCGGTTTACCATTGTCAGCTCCATCCCCTATGATCGCCCCGGAACCTCCATGCACTCCTTTCCCATGTGCAGGAACTGTCAGGCCGAATATGATAATCCCGACAACCGGCGTTTTCATGCCCAGCCCAATGCCTGTCCCCAATGTGGACCGCAGATCAGCTGGCATGACTGTAGCGGAAAACAACTCCCGAATGACGATCCAGTAACCGCCACCATTTCAGCGCTCTGCAATGGTGATATTGTGGCCATCCGCGGGTTGGGTGGTTTTCACCTGGTGGTTGATGCTGGATCAGAAGCCGCCGTGGCACTCCTCCGCAAGCGAAAACAACGCAGGAGCAAACCCCTGGCCATCATGGTCGCAGACCTCGAGGCCGCAGACAGGATCTGTCACCTTTCTCCTGTGGCCAGCCAGACACTGACTAACTTCGCCCACCCCATTGTCCTGCTACCCAGAAAAGAAACTGCTGCGCTCGCTGCCAATCTGGCACCGGGCATGGGAGAGATAGGGATCATGCTGCCCTACACCCCGTTGCACCACCTGCTGTTCGCCACCCCCGGCTGCCCCCAGGCCCTGGTCATGACCAGCGGCAACCGCAACGGTGAGCCGCTATGCACCGGAAATGACGAGGCAATAGCCCGCCTTGGCGATATCGCCGATTTTTTTCTCCTGCATAACCGCGAGATTGTGACCCGGATTGACGACTCGGTTGTCCGCATCATGCAGGGCCACCCCCGGTTGCTGCGCCGCGCCCGGGGCTACGTGCCAACCCCTATTCCGCTGACCCAATCCATGCCGCCTCTGCTTGCCTGCGGCAGCGGCCTGAAAAATACCTTTTGTCTGGTGCGCGACAATATGGCCTTTATCAGCCAGCATATTGGAGATCTTGCCAATGTGGAATCACTGGCTTTTTTCAAAGAAAGCATCTATCATTTCCAGGAGCTTCTCGAAACCCGGCCACAACTCGTGGTCTGCGACCTCCACCCTGATTATCTGAGCAGCCGACATGGGCAGGAACTGGAACGGGAGCTGGGGTTACCGCGGGTCCTGGTCCAGCATCACCATGCCCATGCCGTGGCAGTGATGGCCGAACATGGCTTGCAGGATAAGGTCCTGGCAATTATCCTCGACGGCACAGGTCTTGGCCCGGATGGCACCATCTGGGGCGGAGAGATCCTGGAGGTAACGCGCACCGATTTTATCCGCCGCAGCTGTCTGGCACCCCTGCCCCTGCCGGGTGGAGATGCCGCCGCCGAGCAGCCATGGCGCATGGGGCTTGCAGCCCTGTATCACTGTTTTGGCGAAGAAGGCCTGCAGCCATCCCGCCTGCCGGCCGCACTTCTTGGCATCGCCGAAGAAAGAAGAACGGCCGTCCTCACCATGATGCAGAACGGTTTCAACAGCCCGCTCACCTCAAGTTGCGGGCGCTTGTTTGATGCGATAGCCGTACTGCTTGGCATCCGCCTTGACTCCGATTTTGAGGGTCAGGCCGCCATGGAAGTTGAGGCCTTCGCCCGGCAATGGCAGAGGCCAGAAGAACACAGACAAAGAGTAGAAGAACCGGTGGCAGAAAACGGACTCTTCATCATCGACAGCAGCCCGTTTATCCGCAGAATGCTCTGCGACCTGGAAGCCGGGAAATCAATCCCCGAGCTGGCCATGGGGTTTCACACCTGGCTGCTCGACAGCCTTGTGGTCACAATCAGAAAACTTGCAGTCACCAGCGGTATCCGTACCGTTGTCCTCTCCGGAGGCTGTCTGCAGAACAGAATAATCATGGAAGGTCTTTTTCAGGCCCTGGAGCAGGACAGTTTTCAGGTCTTCACCGGTCAGGAAGTACCGGTGAACGACGGGGGAATCTCTCTGGGGCAGGCAGTTATAGGAGGATTACGGTATGTGTCTGGCAATACCCATGCAGGTCATTGAAATCAGAGGTGACGCCGATGATTTTCTCAGCGAACAGATCGCCGTGGTCGACGCCGACGGCATCCGCCGCGAGACCCGGCTTGATATCGTTGATCGCTGGCCGCGGGTCGGCGACTATCTCATCATCCACGCCGGCTTCGCCATCCACACCCTTGACCCCGGCGAGGCAGAGATCAATCTGAAACTGATGCGGGAGATGGCCGACGGACTTGCCCGTATAGATGGCACAGAACAATAAATATTGGGGAAGTGTCCCTAATTATCCTTTTAATCGAGGAACTTGAAAGAGAAAATTGGGCAACAGGAGGCGAGTTACATAGTGACAAATATGGCGGCGGGTATGGACACAAATAATGGTGTAAAGTCAATTTTTGACAAATATGCCGGTCAATACAATCAGTCTCGGCGTAAGCTAATCCCGTGCTTTGATGATTTTTACAGAGTAGCAATTGAGCTAATTCCATTTCAGTATGATCAAGAAATAAAAGTTCTGGACCTTGGTGCAGGGACAGGCCTTCTCTCTTCGCTTGTTGCAACCACATACCAACACGCCGACATCACCCTCATTGATCTATCTGAAAATATGATGGATCAGGCAAAAAGTAGTTTGTCTAAATTCAAAAATTATTTTCAATACTTGGTAGCTGACTATTCAGTTTTAGAACTTTCCCAAAAATTTGACGTTATTGTTTCTGCGCTCTCTATCCACCACTTATCTGGCAATCAAAAAAAGATATTATTCAAAAGTATTTTCAACCATCTTAATGCTGGTGGTATTTTTATAAATGCCGACCAAGTACTGGGCGAAACTCCTGCAATAGAGACAATGTATCGCGAAAGATGGTTGCAGGAAGTGCGAGCGAAGGGGGTCAGTGAACTTGAATTAGAAGCAGCTCTCGAACGCATGAAGGAAGACAAAATGTCCACATTGAATTCCCAGCTAACTTGGCTGAATGACACAAAATTTGACGATGTTAATTGTTGGTATAAAAACTATAGCTTTGCAGTGTTTAGTGGTCGTAACAACATGCAATAAAAAGAAAATATAAACAAGCGGGTCAACCAGACGGCGGAGAGCAGCATTGCGCTAATCGCGCCCAAGTTCAGGGGCCGCCGCTGGATACCCTTGGCATTATCAAACGTCAAGATATCCTATAAGTCCGAGCAAAACATAACCCATGAAATATGTTGACGAATTCCGAGATCCTGAGCTGACCGCCCAGCTGCTGCACGAGCTGGAGACGGCCACCACCAAGCGGTTTCGGGTCATGGAGGTGTGCGGCACCCACACCATGGCCATCTTCCGCAGCGGACTGCGCGGTCTGCTGCCGCCGAGGATTGAACTCATCTCCGGCCCTGGTTGCCCGGTCTGTGTCACCTCGGCCTCCCATATTGACGCCTTCCTGCAGATGGCCGAGCTGCCGGGCACTCACCTTGCCGTCTTTGGCGATCTGTTCCGGGTACCCGGCAGCAACGGCGCAACCCTGGCCCATGCCCGGGCGCAGGGCGCGAAGATTGATGTGGTCTATTCAGCCATGGATGGACTGGAGCTGGCGCGCCGGAATCCGGCTGAACAGGTTATCTTTCCCGGCATCGGCTTTGAGACCACCACCCCGACCATTGCCGCCACCATCCTCGCCGCCAGGCAGCAGAATATTGACAACTTTATGGTCTTCTCCACCCACAAGACCATGATTCCGCCGCTCATGGCCCTGCTCGGCGATCCGGCCCTGGGGATTGACGGCCTGCTCTGCCCCGGCCATGTGAGCAGTATCATCGGCGCGGCAGCCTATCAACCTCTGGCGGAAGTGAACCATCTCGCCTGCGTGGTCGGCGGTTTTGAACCCACCGATATACTCCAGGCCCTGATCCTAATGGCCAGGCAGATCAGTGAAGGGCGGGCGGAAGTGGAAAACGCCTACACCCGGGCCGTCACCTGGGAAGGCAACGCCCGGGCCAGGTCGATGGTGGACACCATCTTTGAACCAGCGGACATGGAATGGCGCGGACTTGGGACCATTACCGGCAGCGGCCTTACCATCAGAAAGGAATTCACCGGGCTTGACGCCCAGTCCCGTTTATCGATCACCGTACCGGAATCAAAGGAGCCACCGGGTTGCCTGTGCGGACAGATTCTCAAAGGGATCACCACGCCGCCAGCCTGCCCACTCTTTGGTTCAGGTTGTACCCCATCAAGCCCCATCGGCCCCTGCATGGTCTCCAGCGAAGGAACCTGCAGCGCTTGGTTTACCTATGGAAATCACACTTGATAATTATTCAGACAATCATTTATTATGACACAGAATATTGCACCACTCAGACCAGAAACCATCCTTCTTGACCACGGCAGCGGCGGTCTGGCCAGCCAGGAGCTGATCAGCAGCCTTTTCCTGAAGCACCTGGGCAACACGATCCTGTCAGCCCTGGAAGATTCCGCCGTCATGGAAAACCAGCCGGGCCGGCTCGCCTTCACCACCGACAGCTATGTGGTCGATCCCATCTTCTTTCCCGGCGGGGATATCGGGACGCTTGCCGTGCACGGCACCATCAACGACCTGGCCATGCGCGGCGCCAGGCCGCTCTGTCTGAGCCTGGGGCTTATCCTGGAAGAGGGGCTGCCGCTGGCTGACCTGGAGCGGATCATCATCTCGATCAGGGACGCCTCGCAAAACAGCGGTGTGCCCATTGTCACCGGCGACACCAAGGTTGTGCCCCGGGGCAAGGCCGACAAGATCTTCATCAACACCTCCGGGATTGGCCTGGTAGCGGACGGGGTGGAAATCTCTGCCACCAGGGCCAAGGCGGGAGACAAGATCATCCTTTCCGGCTCCATGGGTGACCATGGCATCACCATCATGACCCGCCGGGCCGGCATTGCCCTGGCTGGCGATCTGCGCAGCGACTCTATGGCTCTGCACACGATGGTGCAAAAACTGCTGGCCGGTCTGCCAACAGGCACCATCCACACCCTGCGCGACCCGACCCGGGGTGGGGTCGCCACTACCCTCTGCGAGATTGCCGGAAGCTCCGGCCTGATGATCGAGATTGAGGAAGGCCGCATTCCCGTGCGGGCGGAAGTGCGGGCCGCCTGCGAGATCCTCGGCCTTGACCCGCTCTATCTGGCCAATGAAGGAAAATGCCTGGCCCTGGTCGCCCCTGACATCGCTGATCAGGCCCTGGCCCTTATGCAGGCATGTCCCGAGGGCGCAGAGGCCGCCATTATCGGTACCGTTACATCCGGCGATCCCGGTCGGGTCGTACTCAAAACAACCATTGGGGGAACAAGGGTGATAACTCCCCTGCACGGAGCCCCCCTGCCACGAATCTGCTAAGACCATGCAAGAAATGACAAAACAAAAAAAGGCGGGGATTCTCGGGATTGGCAACCTGCTGCTCTCGGATGAAGGTTTTGGTATCCATACAATCCATTATCTGGAGCAAAATTATACCTTCCCGGAAACCATCCGGCTCAACGATGCCGGCACCGCCGGCATCTACATGGCCCCCTTTCTCGAGGAATGTGATCCGATTCTGGTCATTGATGTGATTGACATGGATGCCGAACCAGGATCCGTGCACTGCTTCAGCAGCAAAGATATCGGCGCTGGTACAATACCCAGAAAAATGTCCCCGCACCAATTGGGTCTGCTGGAGATGCTGGAGATCTGTAAATTCCGCGACCGCCAACCTGAGACCGTAGAGTTTTTCTGTGTCGTTCCCGCTGACCTGCAGACCTCCATGGAGCTGTCACCCCAGGTGGCCCCAAGGGTCAAAGAGATTGCCGAACGGATCGTGGACCAACTGCGCAAGGCAGGCCACACCATCATTGCAAAGCTTCAGGCAACAGCGAAAGTCGTGCACCATGCATGAGATGTCACTGGTTCAGGCTCTGCTCACGCAACTGACAACGCTTGCCGCCGAACATAAGAAGAAGCGGGTTATCACCGTCACTCTCGATATCGGGCCGCTCTCCGGGGTGGTGATTGACTCATTCCAGTTTGGCTTTGATATCCTCTCAGCGGAAGACAGTCTGACCAAGGGGGCAAAACTGATCATCATCAACTCTCCGGCGACTTATCAATGCATCCAATGTGGCTACAGACAATTATTACCCGTTCGACCGGACCATTGCCCGGAATGCGACGAAACCCTCCTCATTCCCGAGGGAGGAGATGCAATCATCCTTAATCAGGTGGAAATGGAATAGATAATTTCACTATTTCCGGTTCCCCAATCTTTCTTTAACAAAAGGTGCCCCCATGTGTGATTCCTGCGGATGCGATCTTACAAATAGCCACAACCACAGCCATGATACCAATTCCCGCGTCATCGAAGTCCACCAGAGCCTGCTTGCCGCCAATGATGCAATAGCAGCTGAGAACAAGGCCCATTTTGAGGCCATGGGGGTCGTGGCTATCAATATGATCTCCAGTCCGGGTTCCGGCAAGACCACTCTGCTGGAAAAGACCATTGAACGGCTGAAAGGAAAAATCAGGATAGGGGTGATTGAAGGGGATATCGAGACAGATCGTGACGCCCAGCGAATCAGGGCCAAAGGGGTGCCGGTAGTGCAGTTGACCACAGGCGGCGCCTGTCATCTGGATGCAGCCCAGATCCACAAAGGACTGCACCTGTTGGAGAAGGAACCAGGCGGCGATAAACTTGACCTGCTCTTTATTGAAAATGTGGGGAATCTGGTCTGTCCGGCCACCTTCAACCTGGGAGAACACCAGCGGGTGGTGCTGGTATCAGTGCCGGAAGGACCGGATAAACCAGCCAAATACCCCAAGGCCTTTATCAGCTCCCAGATCTTTGTGATCACCAAGACCGACCTGTTGCCCTACTTTGACTTTCCCGTGGACGAGGCCAGGGCCGATGCCCTGCACCTCAACCCAAGACTGCAGGTCATGGCCCTCTCCGCCACCAGCGGTGAGGGATTTGAGGCGTGGATTGATTATTTGCAGATAATAGTAACCGGGAATAATAAATCAGGTATTCAGGCTGAAAGCTGACGGAAAGGAACTTACCCCTGACACCTACGAATCTCGGCCAGCATTTCCCGGCCGCCATTCTCCAGAATATAATTGCCCAGTCTAGCTCCCAGCTGCTCCGCTTCTTTACGGGGAGCCTGCTCTGTCTTTCTGAGGATGGTGCTTCCATCGAGGCTGGCCAGACCGACGGTCAGAGTCAGGGTATCGTTCTCAAGGACCGCAAGACCAAAGGCCGGAATCGAGCAGCCGCCTTCCAGCTTGCGCAGATAGGCCCGTTCGGCAAGGAGACAGACCTCGCTGTCCGGGTTGTTCAGACATTTACGGATATTTTCCTTCTTCTCCGCTGCCAGTCCGTCTGAGCACTCAATGGCAATACAGCCCTGACCCACCGGCGGCACAAACTCATCCTCGGGAAAGACCTTGACGATCATCTCCTCGTACTCCATGCGCTTGACCCCGGCATAGGCCAGCATCAGGGCATCACAGGCCCCATCCCGCATCTTCTGGATCCGGGTCTGCAGGTTGCCGCGCATCTCCACGGTCTGCACATGGGGATAATAGTGTTTCAACAGGGCGATACGCCGAACCGACGAGGTGCCTATGCGGATCTTGGCCTTCGGGTCATCCAAGTTCAAGTTCGCATCCAACGCCAGCAGGACATCATTGACCTTTTCCCTGGCAGTAAAGGCGATGAGGTCAAATCCCGGCGGCAGGATTGACTGCATATCCTTGGCACTGTGCACGGCAATATCAGTGACCCCATTCTGCAATTGTTCATCAAGTTCTTCGGTGAAGACCCCCTTACTACCGATCTTGGCAATGGAGACATTCAGGATCTTATCTCCCTTGGTCTCCATGGAGCTGATCTCCGTCTCCATCCCCGCTTCATTCAGCATGCGGGCAACAGTCTCTGTCTGCCACATGGCCAACTTACTTTTCCGTGATCCTATTTTTATGGTGCTCATGCTCTCTTCCGTTGGTTTACTTTTTCGTCATGAATTTCTGAATATTGCCATACCATCAAGAAAGCTGTATCATACTGCATGCGCTTCCTCCTCTACAACATACGCTACGCCACCGGTCACGGTAAGGGCTACCATCTGCCGCTGCCCTTTTCCGGCTTTTTCAGACAGACCACCAATAAACTGAATCAAATCATTGAGTTCATAGAATCGGTCAAACCGGACATCATTGCCTTGATCGAAGTGGACTCGGGTTCTTACCGTTCTGAGAATTGCTGCCAAGCCGATATAATTGCCCAAAAATTACATCAATTTCATATCGTTAGAACAAAATACGGCCAAAGCTCAATGGCCTGCAGGGTACCGGTGCTCAACAAACAATCCAATGCCCTGCTCACCAACGAGAAAATCACCGCCCATCAGTTTCATTATTTTGAGGAAGGGTTTAAGCGACTGGTCATCGAGGTGGAGTTGGCCGAGATTGTCGTCTTCATCGTCCACCTGTCCCTGAAATACCGGCACCGGCAACAACAGCTTGAGCACCTGCACCGCCTGGTTAAAAATAGTGATAAGCCAGTGATCGTGGCCGGAGATTTCAACACCTTCCGGGGCGGCAGAGAGTTGGAACTCTTCAAGGCAGCCACAGGTCTGGAGGATGCAAACCCCATGCGCCACCCCTCACACCCTAGTCATGCTCCCCATCGGCAACTCGACTTTATTCTGCACAGCCCGGAGCTTGAGGCCGTGGATTTCCATATCCCTGACATCAGGCTTTCCGACCACGCCCCGCTGATCTGCGATTTTAACTACAGAGGAAATAGAGAAGGAATTTGAGCCGCTGCTCAGTCACCAACATATTCATTGATAAAGCGGAGATACTCATCACCGCCTTTGGTTCTCCGCTGGAGGGCACGATACGTGGTAGCCATGACCCGCACCAGATCCTCCTTCGGGATATCTGACAGATCCTCCTCAATCACTTCGCTGAGAACTGCATACCCCTGTTCCTGCACCCCATCGACAAATTTCAGTTCCGGATCCTTGAAATGATATTGATCAATGAATAATTCGAGAAGTTTGGCGGCGTCTTTATCCATAAAATCTACATCCTGCCCTGAAAATCCCAAACGACACAGGACAGATTCAATGGTGCTGGCAATGAACTCCAGTTCTGGCGACCTGGACAGGATCTGAATTTCATAATGGGGAACGTTGCGATAGTTTCTGACAGGAGTGCCGGTGTTGTCACCGGGGCTAGACTTTTCCATGATATTGTTGTGAAAAAGGGGGTTGATGATTAAAAATATTTATCTTGTTGTCCCTGACATCTTGACGTCAGAAGGCTTCTCAACTACAAAGCCAACCTCTTCTCTACCATATTTATCCTTCTCTGCATATTTTTTCAACCAATAAGCTTCACTGCCCTGACAACTACTCTCCAGTTATTGGTATCTCTCAGAGTTCAAACTGGGCTGACTTTCTCAGATAATAGCCGTAATCACCCTCATAGGTCAGCATGGCGCCGTGATCTATGGCAATGACCCGATCTACCAGCAGACGCAGGAAGTGCCGGTCATGACTTACAAGAATAACGGTGCCGGTGAATTTCTGCAGGGCCTCAAGGAGCACCTCTCGGGACTGAATATCAAGATGGTTGGTCGGTTCATCCAGAATCAGAAAATTAAGGGGCTGGGCCAAGAGCGTGGCCAACACCACCCGGCTCTTCTCCCCGCCGGAGAGATGGGCAATACGCTTATCCACATCATCCCCCTGAAAGAGAAAGGCGGCACACAGGTTGCGGATCACCCCGATATTACCGGTAGGGATGACCGCCTGAACCGTCTCAAAGACGGTGAATTCCGGATTGAGAAGTTCCATGGAATGCTGGCTGAAATACCCAGGCAGGATATTGGCACCGATATTTACTGTACCGGATGAAGGCTCGACCTGACCGGCCAGGACTTTGAGAAAGGTAGATTTTCCGGCACCGTTCACCCCCACCACCGCAATTTTCTCCTGCCTGCGGATCACCCCTGTCACCCCGCCAAAGACCGATTTTTGCTGGCCATCCTCTTGAGACCAGACCTTGGACAGATCTTCCATGCGGACCACATCATCGCCGCTGCGAGGCGGCTCCGCAAATTCAAAGCGCACAACCTTCTGTTCGGGGGGCAACTGGATGCGCTCGATCTTCTCCAGCTTCTTGATCCTGGACTGCACCTGGGCTGCATGGGAGACCCGGGCCGCGAAGCGGGCAATAAAATCCTCTTCCTTGGCCAGCATCTCCTGCTGGCGACGGAAACTGGCAAGCAACTGCTCACGCCTGATCTCACGTTCCCGCAGATAAAAATCGTAATTGCCACTGTAAGTGGTCACGGTCTGGCCTGCTACCTCAATGATCCTCGTCACAATCCTGTTCATGAAATCACGGTCATGGCAGGTCATGAGCAGCGCCCCTTTAAACTCACTGGCCAGCCATTCCTCCAGCCAGACAATCGACTCCACATCCAGATGGTTGGTCGGTTCGTCCAGGAGCAGGACATCCGGATTGATGGTCAGAATCCGGGCCAGAGCAATGCGCATCTTCCAGCCGCCGCTGAAGGACTCCACCGGCCGCAGGTAGGCATCAGGACCAATGCCGAGACCGGTCAGCACGGCCTGGGCCCTGGCCTCCAGGTCATAGCCGCCACGATGCTCAAACTCCTCCACCGCATTGCCGTACTGCTCCAACAGGGCTGCCATGGCCTCATCATCCATGGGCAGGGACATGGACGCTTCCATCTCCTGCATCTGCTCGCCCAGCAGGGTCACCTCAGCTGCCGCCGCCATCACCTCTTCGAGTGCCGAACGGCCAGCCATATCCCCTACATCCTGGGAAAAATAGCCGATCACTGTCTTCTTGGCGCAGGAGATATCTCCTTTGTCCGGTTCTTCCTCTCTGACAATCAGGCGGAATATCGTTGACTTACCGGCACCATTGGGGCCAACAAGCCCGACACGGCTGGAAGCCAGAATCTGCAGACTGGCGTCCTGAAAAAGAAGCTGGGAGCCATGCTGCTTGGTAATATTGGTCAGATGAATCATGAATACTTAGGAGCCGTTGCGAAATAACCTGGCCTGGTATGACTTTTTCGTCACGGCTCCTTATGCCGTTTCGATTATTGCATTTGGCCATGTTATTTATTTACAATGGCTTATTTCCTTCTCCCTTTGTATGATCCACTCCTTGCTCCTGATCCGCCCCTGCTTCCTGCACTGGACCGTCCCTGGCCTCCACTCCTTCCTGATCTATCCCTGTCGCCCGCGCCACTGGGCCTGGCCTGACCGGGGGGTACGGCAGCCAGCAGGGATTCATCGGGCTGAATGCAACGCAGGGGCTCACCGATAAACTCTTCAATCTCGGGCAGGACAAAGGCGTCCTCCTCGCAGGCAAAACTGATGGAGATCCCTGAAACCCCGGCCCGACCCGTGCGACCGATCCGGTGCACATAATCTTCTGGTTCATAGGGCAGGGTGTAGTTGATCACATGACTGATGCCGGCAATATGAATGCCTCGCCCGGCCACATCAGTGGCAATCATTACCTTGACCCGGCCCTCGCGGAAGGCCTCGAGGCGCGCCGTTCTTTTTTCCTGGGGGACATCACCGGAAAGCAGGGTGCATTTGATACCGTGACGCTCCAGTCGTTCACTGAGCCTTCTGGCCTCATTCTTCATATTGGTGAAGACCATGATCCGTTCATGCTCCGTGTTGGCGATCATATTATAGAGCACCGTGAATTTTTCGGCAGTGGTGGTCAGATAGACAATCTGCTGCACCGTGTCGACTGCCACCTGATCAGCCTCGGTCTCAACGGTGACGGGATCTTTGCACCACTGGGCCGAGAGCTGCCTGACCTCCGGGGTAAAAGTGGCCGAAAAGAGCATGGTCTGGCGGGATTCTTTGGGGGGGGTTTTATAGATAATCCGGCGCACATCGGGGATAAAACCCATATCGAGCATCCGGTCGGCCTCATCAAGGACCATGATGGTGGCCCGGTTCAGATGGAGAATCTTCTTACTCTCAAAATCAAGGAGGCGGCCGGGAGTAGCTACTACCACATCCACGTGCTGCTCTGTCAGACTTTTTTCCTGTTTACGATAATCAGTGCCGCCATAAACAGAGACGATCCGTAAGGAGGTGTATTTGGCCAGGGCCTTGGCATCTTTGACAATTTGGATCACCAGCTCCCGGGTCGGGGCAATAATCAGGGCCCGTGGCGTACCCATTGGTGCCGCCTTGCCCCGTTCTTGTTCCTGTAACAATCTGGTGAAGATGGCGATCAAAAAGACCGCGCTCTTCCCCGTGCCGGTGCTGGCGCGGGCAATAAGATCCTTGCCCAGAAGGGCATCGGGCAGGGCCTGGGACTGAATGGGGGTACAGAACTGAAACTCCAGATCAGCAATGGCATGCATCAGGGTAAGGGGCAGATCAAGGTCATGAAAGCGAGTCTTATCCGCCACCGGTTCGACAGGGAACCGGGAAAGATCCCACTCGGGTTTCTGGCGCTCTCGCTTGGGCCGGGGACGATGCGGTTTAGATACATTTCCTGATGCTGGAGACTCCATGCGCTGCTGCTCTGATGCGGCCTGAACTGGTTGCAATTCATGAGGGGCAGCAGATTGGGGTACCGCCACCACAGCCGATTTTCCATGCTCTTTTTTGCCGGTCCTGGCAATATTTCTGAGTTTGTTTCCGGCCTTTTTGAGAAATGCTTTTATCATTCAATTCCTTACAATAACGTTAAATTGGTAAATCATTCCGGCTTCCAGCTGGAAAAGACCAGCGAGAGCACCTCAGTATCTGAAGGGAAAAGCCTGTACCCTGAACTGCATTTTCCCTCGAAAGGTTCAAACTATACCATTTTCAGAGGGTAAACTCCAGATTATTACAGAAAAATAAGAGTCCACAGGGCATGAATGTGCTCCTGTAGCCCACACTCCACGGAATGGATCAAGATCAACCACAAGCCATAATGGCATATTGTCCAATGAAGATTTGAGCTTAGCGGGACAGCTTCCGCTGCCTATGGGAGGAAACAGCAAAAAAAGAGAAAAAATCTCAAGGACTGCGCTAAAGCCCGACGACACCGACCTCAACAAGCATCATGTCCCTGAGAATAAGGCCATGTCGGGAATTTTCCGGCATGGCCTTATTTTTATAATGCAGGATTGATTTTTACAGATTTGCTGACCATATCAACAATGGGCAAATCAGGCATGGAGGTGAGGCCATAAATGGCCGCAAGATCCATATCTTTCGGCACAGCGCCCAGCAGGGTATGAGCGATTTTCTGTTCTGCCTGACGATAGCGAAGTTTTATATCAACCACCAGCGGTCCTTTCGCTTGTGGGGCGGATACGCCATAATAGACTTCTTTATATCCTTTGGGAGGAATGGCGTCTTGCCGCCCGAAAGAGACAATCTCCCACGGATCATGGGAAAGATGGAATCCTTCTCCCATACCGTCAGAGTTGAACAGGCGGGCCTCAGCGGGAAGTGCGCCGCTCTTCGCATCCACTGTCCCGGTGGTCATAAGCACCTTGCCGTCCTGATCCTTGACGGTCATTTCCAGCCAGATCTGACGGATATTGGTAAGCGACGTTGGTAGTTTATGACCAGCCCGGATATTTTTCACCCGTACCTTGATTTCAGCCAGTTTTTGATCACGATACACCGGACTTACCTCAAGGTCAGCCGCCGCCTGCAGACGAGCAACGGCCATCTCGTATTTTTTATGAACATTGGCAGCAAGTTCGGCATCACCGGCTTTCTTTGCCGCCTGTTCAGTCAGGGAATAGATCAGGAAATTCGCCCCATTGAAAAAATGTCGAAATTCTCCCCTTTCCGGCTTTTTCAGCGTATCAGCCGAGCGGAGAAAAGTATCAAAATCAACCATATGGCAATCCTGACAGGCAATGCCATGCACACCGTAGGGGCTATCCTTCCATTCTGTGTAAGTGGATTCAATAGGTGTATGGGTCTCATAATGGTTCACCTGATGGCAATTGGCGCACAACTCCGCTTTTTTGTGCAGAGGCTGTTCCACACACTCATGAAAACCGTCACCACAACCATCTTTCGGCTTGTAAGGGCCGAATTTAGTCAGTACCGGTCCAGTCGGAGTGTCCTTGCCCGGCGATAGGATCAATGAACCGTTCTCGGGCTGATGGTAGGGCGTCTGCCAGCCGGTATGTCCACTCACCGAATGACACATGTCACAAGAAACACCGTTTATGGCAACATCACTCAGGCCGCTTATGCCGGAGCCTTTAATCTCCCCGGTCACGACCCCGGCTGGGGAATGACAGCCCTCGCACTGTCTAGCGATATCATGACCAACTGCCTTCACCGCCTTGTTCAACTCTCCCTGGTAGATTGGATCCTTGAAGGCCAGAGCATGCAGGGATCCGGTCCACTCCTCATATTGCTGAGGATGACACTCAGCACACGTTGCAGGGGGAGTAAACTCAGCAGCACTTTTTTTATACTGGAGGAGCGATGGCGCGTATGGATACTCCTTCGGATCAGGCTTTTCCATAGTAAATCCACTACCTGCCACCAGAAGTGCAGCCACCGAGACCCCTCCAAGGCCAAGGAACACCTTCTTTTTACTCACCATTTACTCCTCCTGTTATTAAAAAAATAAGTCAATGCCCATCATCAAGTCAGACTTGGACATATAGATAATCGTCAGAAAAGCACGGGTTCTCCCGTCGCTGCTAATGCAGTTGTTGGAGTATGAGAATGCCATCAGGAGTGAAGGGTTCTTGCCGGCTGGATTGCAGGATCTCTTGGATTGTCATGAAGTACCCGTATTCCACCTCTTCCGGCTGCAGGGTGAAAGGACCTTCATGGGTACAACGAAAGACGCGCCCCCAGACCCGATTGGTGGCATCTTCAAAATAATGATCAAAAAGCGGGGTCAGGGGAATGCCGGAGATACCAAGCTCTTCAGCCAGCTCCCGGGAAGCCGATTGCTCATAGGACTCCGAAGCGAGCACCACACCACCAGCGGCCACATCCCAGTATCCGGGATAGATATCCTTGGTGGTGGTTCTTTTCTGGACAAAGATCTCCTTCTGATCATTGAAGACCAGGACATAACTCGCCCGATGAATCAGCCCCCGACTGCGCATGAGATGACGGGGCAAGGCATCTATCTCCCTGTTGTCCCGATCAACAATCTGCACTATTTCTTTGGCTGATGCATACATAGTTTTTTATTCGTCACCCAGCAGCCCATACCTCTCGTTCGCCTGCCTCTTTGGCAAGCAGATTTCATTGTGAGCCACGAGCTGAGAGCTGCTGACAGTCACTTAGTCAACCATATCCATGGGACGTCCGCAACATAACGGCACGGCATCGCCACCTTTGAGCCGCTTGTATTTATTGCAGGTGGTACAGATCACCGTGCACTCCTCGACCACCTTGACCTCGGTATAGGTCGTTGCGCCTGGGACTCCCTCAATCACAAATCTGGCCAGATTCTGCTTCATCGGGATATATTCGCCAATGGCAGTCAAGTGCTTATTTTCATGGGCGCAATCGACCACAACACGCCACAGGGTTTCCAGGGATGCGGTCTCCTGCTCGTTTTCCGGCAGGAATTCAACAACATTTTTATCTATATGTATTTTCATTTGTTTCTTACTCCTTGGAAATTAAAAAAGCTATCAGCGACCCAACCCCAAAAAGGGCTGACCTCTGACAACTCAAGACCCTTTTTTTGCCTTCAGTGCCTGCCCGACCTTCCGGCCCAGCTCAAAACAGTTCGTCAGATCACCGGATTCCGGGACGTATTTCACCTTGATGCCGTCATCAACCAGGTCAAACTTCATGTCGGTCATGGCCTCATTGAGTAGTTTCACCGACTCACCAGACCAGCCAAAGGATCCAAAGGCGGCACCAATCTTATTGGCGGGCCGCAGGCCACGCATATACATGAGAAAACCAGCCATCCTCGGCAAAAGGCCATTATTCAGGGTGGGACAGCCAAGAATGATGGCACTTGCATCAAGCGCCTCCTTCATAACATCACTGCGATGATTATAGCGCAGGTTATACAGCTTCACGGAAATCCCTTCATCCTGCAGACCATTTGCCACCTCTTTCGCCATCTTCTCGGTGGAATGCCACATAGTGTCATAGATGATCATGGCATTACCCTTGCCCTCATTACGGCTCCAGCGGTCATAGGCCTCAATGGCCATCATAGGGTTGCTCCGCCAGATCACACCATGATCAGGGGCGATCATCTCGATGTCCAACCCGATCTCTTTGACCTTGGCGATCAGCTTTTTCACCAGAGGTGAATAAAGGGTAAGAATATTGGCGTAATACTTGGTCAGCTCGTCCATGAGAAGGGACGGATCCACCTGATCATCAAAACGCTCGCTGGTCGCAAGATGCATGCCGAAGGCATCACTGGAAAAGAGGATCTTATCTTCTTTTACATAGGTGAACATGGAATCCGGCCAGTGCAGCATCCGGGTCTCAAGAAATGACAGGGTCTTAGCGCCCAGGCTGACATCCTTGCCCGGCGTGGCAATCTCGTAAGGCCAGTCTTCCCGATGAAAATGCTGAACCAGAGCCTTCTGACCCATGGTGGAGCAGATAATCTTCTCGGGTTTGATCAGCTCAATCATATCGGGAAGAGCACCGGAATGATCCATCTCCACATGGTTGACCACGATATAGTCAATCTTCTCCGGATCAACGATTTCACTGATACGGGCGATGAGATCGGCCTTCATGGAACTCTTGACCGTGTCGATAAGGGTAATCTTCTCATCCATGATCAGAAAGGCGTTATATGTGGTCCCCCTGTTAGTGGAATAACCGTGAAAATCACGGACATCCCAGTCAACAGCCCCAACCCAGTAAATATTTTCTGCAAGCTTAATTGGATTCAACGTCCTGCCCTCCTGTCAAAAATTTATAAGTTCATAAAAAGTCATTTATTGGCTGGCTAAGCAAAAAGGCACAAAGACAAGACGCACAATTCCTAAGGAATGAGGCGTACAATAAGTACGACGCAGTGACGAAGGATGCAGTGCAACGCAGTATTTGGGATTTTTTGCAACGCCATCAAAAATTTATAATTTCAAACCCTTGTTCAATATATTTCGCCATCCCCGGATGCCCTGACATGTCATCCAGAAGGGGAAGACCTTCTATTTTAATATTTTCAATCACCTGCATTTTCAAGGAACAGGCACGACAGACTCCCTCAAGGAGTCCCTTTTCCAACATCTGCCGATATAAGGCATTCAAAAAATGTCCTTCCTGGCTGATCTCGGGAATCAGGCGAGTAGCCTCACCTTCAATAATTATTTTGCACTGATGTCCTTTCGCCTGCAACTCCAAACCATTAAGCAGGACATGGATAAAACACATGGCCTGCCCTTGAAAAGCGACCAGCAAGACCTTTTTTGGCATAATAATCAAACCCCTTGGTACCAAGAATCTTCAACAATGACGATCATAAAAAAACAGAAGTTACTCATCAGAGTTTTCTTTTTCCTTTGAGTAACCTCTGGCAAAACATTTATATGGCGGTAAAATCATCCTTTGTAGCCCCACAAACCGGACATTCATAGGAATCTGGAAGATCTTCGAAAGATGTCCCTGGAGCAATCCCGGCGGCGGGCTCACCCACTTCCGGATCATACACATAGCCACATATATTACATCGATATTTCTGCATCTCGCCCTTACTCCCTGAGACTTGCTCAGGGGCCTCTTGTATTTTTGCATTTTCCGCATGAACAGAACCCGGTCCAGCCAAGGGCCTGAACGCCTTTTTCGTTGCTCCGCAGACCGGACAACGCCAGTCATCAGGGAGGTCCTTAAACTGAGTGCCTTTGGCAATCTTACCCTTACGGTCACCCCTGTCAGGATCGTAGATATAGCCACAATTAACCGTCTGGCACTGATACATTTCCTCCGGCGATGCCATAACCTTCTCCTTTAGGAGATAAGAATTTCTAAAATAAAAACCAATCTACACCATCACGCCTTCCAGACTCCGTGCACATTACAATGCTCACGGGCCTCGACCTTATCTGCCTTTATAGCAAAAAAAGCCTCAGGGGCATCTCCGGCATTCAAAAACTGACGATAACAGGAATCTCCGGCAATCAACTCAATCCATTCGATATAATGTTTTTCTTCCATAGGGTGGGCAACACTACCGACATTGACTTTATATCCGCCCTCCACCTTAGTAATCACAGGCACATGTTTTTCTTTAGCCGCATCCACTGTATTTTCAGCCAGACGAACCATGGGGGCACCACAACAACTAAGATCTCCGTCTCCCGCATGAAGGACTTCAACAATATTACCGCAAATGTCACATTTGTATATACCCAGTTTGTCAGCCATAGTCATGTCTCCAAAGTAAAGTTTTTTTCATCAGGCAAGCACGCTCATCGTGCCCACCAGCACCACCCACATCAACAACAATCAACCATTAGCATGATCAGCAAGATAACGAGCCACACCCTCAGCCGTCGGAGTCATAGCATCATCACCCTTTTTCCAGTTGGCCGGACATACATCTCCGCACTCCTCCGTAAACTGCAAGGCGTCAAGTACACGCAAGGCCTCATCAACACTTCTTCCCAGCGGCAGATCATTGACTACCTGACTACGAACAACACCCTCCTTATCAAGAATAAACAAACCACGCAGTGCAATCCCCATGGGCAATAGCACCCCATAGTTCTGAGAAATACTCTTATCCAGATCAGCTACCAGAGGGAACTGAATATTACCGATGCCACCATCATTCACCGCCGTATTCTTCCAGGCAAGATGGGTAAAATGAGAATCAATCGACACCCCCACCACCTGACAGTTCCGCTTTTTGAACTGATCAAGTGCCTTGTTAAAGGCCAGTATCTCGGAAGGACAGACAAAAGTAAAATCCAAGGGATAAAAAAAGAGGACAACATATTGACCGCGCAGACTGGAAAGAGTAAACGCCTCATTAAAAGAGTTGTCAGGCATTACGGCAATAGCTGTAAAATCAGGGGCTTCGTTAGTTACAAGTGGGCTCATTCTATTCATTTTCCTTCTTCAGTTAATTGATTCGTCATATTTAAAAAGAACATTTCAGACTTCAGTCCAGTGTTCTGAACATTTCAACAAGGCCCTGCTCAGTCATTCATGACCGCCAATCCTTCTGCGGTGATTCCATACTTGCAGCGAACCGGACTATCGACATAGCCTTTTTTCTTGAGATCAGTAATCTTGGAACTGACCATCTTGGCATCCAGACCAGTGGCAGCCGCAACATCCTTAGCAGCACAAGGCCCCTCACAAGCAGCCATGGCCTGCAAAACCTTTTTCTGCTCATCGCTGAGATCTTTTTTCGCACATCCACATCCCATTGTATCATCTCCTTTTATCGCTTTGTTTTCTTCTGACATCTGGGACACAGTCCAACAAACTCCAACTTGCGTCCTATTATAATATACCCATCGACCATATCATGTGAAGGATAATTTTCCTTCACATCTAAATGCACATTATCCACCCGGTGACATTGCACACAAAAGACATGATGATGACCAAGCACATCACTATCAAAACACTTCTGACGCCCACCCACCTCCAGCTTGCCAATCATCCCAATCTTAGACAAAAATTCCAGATTTCTGTACACTGTGGCAAGACTGATTCGTGGCATTTTTTCTCTTACAATCACGTACAGTTCATCAGCCGTCAAATGCTGTTTACTTTTCTGTAATTCCTCAAGAATTATTTGACGCTGGCTGGTCATTCGTATTGGCATATAGCCTCCTTGTGATAATGACTACTACATATAATCAATAATCATTATCAGGTCAAGGATTGATTTTGACCAACTTTAATCCACTCCCGGCAGATCAACTCGAAAAGAAAAAATAAGCGTACACAGCAAGAAAAGAGACAAAAGCCCTAGCACAATACCAAAGCAGGCACCAGACAATACGCCACTTCATCGGCAGGTAGAGGGTTACTGATAAAGAATCCCTGTACTTCATCACAGTGATGTTGACGTATAAACTGAAGCTGCTCCTGAGTTTCCACTCCTTCAGCAATGGTTGTCAGACCAAGACTTCCGGCCAGAGCGATAATGGCGATAATAATGGCCGCATCGTTGGGATCAGTAGTAATGTCCATGACAAAACTACGGTCGATTTTCAAGGTATCAAGCGGGAAACGTTTCAAGTAATTCATGGAGGAATATCCCGTTCCGAAATCATCAACCGACAGAGTCACCCCGAGCGCTTTCAATTCGCTGAGGGTAGTAATAGTTGTATCAATATCCTGCATGATGGAGCTCTCCGTCAGCTCCAGCTCAAGCATGGATGGCGAAAGGCCGCTATCATCCAGGGCCTGTTTGACCATCGTCACCAGCCCCCCCTGGCGAAACTGGTGACTGGAGATATTGACTGCTATACGAATCGGTGCCAGGCCAGCCTGCTGCCATGCGTAGGCCTGACGACAGGCCTCATTCAATACCCATGCACCAATGGGGATAATAAGACCAGATTCTTCGGCAATGGAGATAAATTCCAACGGGACAATCAGGCCTCGCTCAGGATGCTGCCAACGGATCAACGCTTCAAGCCCGGAAATTTTTCCACTGTGCAGATGAACCTGTGGCTGATAAAAGAGAACAAACTCATCTCGCGCCAGGGCTTTTTTCAGATCAATTTCCAGATTCAATCTTTCAGTGGCCCTGTCATTCATATCCTGAGAAAAGAATTTAAAGGTATTGCCGCCACTCTGCTTGGCATGAGACATGGCCACGTCGGAATTTTTGAGCAAGGCCTCTACGCCTTCGGAATCACCGGGGAAAACAGAAATGCCAACACTGCATGAAACATTAATTTCCCGGCCACCTACGGAAAAGGGTTTTTGCAGCATGTCAAGTATCCGCAGGACCACTCCGGAGATAGAATCCTCTATAAAAAGTCCAGTGAGAAGGATACTGAATTCATCGCCTGTCAGACGTGACAAGATGATCTCGGACTCCTTGGATGAGACAAATTTCCCGAAGATATCGGATCGTCGAATAGAGTCTGACAGGCAGGTTGCGACCATTTTTAACAAATCATCTCCTGCACTGTGGCCGAGAGTATCGTTAATACGCTTGAACCGATCAATACCGATATAAAGCAAAGCCACCTTGTTACTGGCCCGTACGGCGGCCAACAGCGCCTGTTCCACATATTTGGTAAAGAGCTGACGATTGGGTAGACCGGTCAGGGAGTCATAATAGGCAAGGAAACGGATCTTTTCCTCCGACTGCTTTCTCTCACTGATATCCTGCACTGTACCGTGCATACTGACGGGAGACCCGTTGCTATCATATTCCACCTCGGCCTGCTCGTGAATGATGCGGGTCAACCCATCCGCCTGCTGTATTCGATATTCCAAATGATATGATTTTTTCTCCTCCAAGGCTTTTTTTACGGCAGCCAGGACCGCTTCTTTTTCATCGGGATGGACATATTGCAGAAACATCTCATGATTGAAGGGCCCTTCGACAGGGTCCCGCCCGCACAGGGTGCACATCTGATTTGAACAATAGACAGTATCTTTGTCGAAAACCCAGTCCCAGTTACCAAGCTTGGCTATCTTCTGGGCAATAGACAAACGCTGCTCACTCTGACGCAGATTACGAAAGGCGTCTCCGGCACGCAACAGATAACGCACCCGATGGCTCAAGAGCGGCCAGTTAACCGGCTTGGTCATAAAATCGGTTGCGCCAGCATCAAAGGCCCGCAGGATCGAGGCAATATCATCCAGACCGGTCACCAGAACAATGGCCGTGTCAATGCCGTTGGGCAGCTTTCTCATCTCGGCGCAGGCAGTAAATCCATCCATGCGCGGCATCTTGACATCCATGAGAACGAGATCAGGGGAACTACGCTGAAAGAGCTCCAATGCCTCCACACCATCCTCTGCCTCTTCTACTGCCAGATTATCCTCAAGAAGGGTTTCAACAATGAGCAGCCGTAACGCCATGTCATCGTCGACGACGAGCACAACCGGCTGCCGGCTGACACCTTTGCTGTTATTCATCAGGTATATTCTCCAGTTCTACCAGAAACGCATCAAGAACCTTCTGGAACGATTCCTCCAGGATAGCAAGCAAGTCCTTTGCCGCCTCGGATTTTTGACGATAACCATAATCTTCCAGCTCTTTGCAAATTGCAGCAAGTTTAGCGGCCCCGAGATTAGCACTTGCCGATTTCAGGCTGTGGGCCGATTCCTGCAAGAGAACATTATCTCCACTGCTGACAGCATCACGAATGGATCGCAGGAGGGCCGGGGAGTTCTGCTGATACAGCTCTATAATTTTTTTCAAGACATTGGGTCTACCCGGACGCTGCAGTGAACGAATCATATCCAGTCTTGCCTGGTCGAGAAGTGATTTCCCCTGAGACCGACCTTCCAGCTCAAAAGCCTCTTCTATCTTCTGGCTCGTTATGGTTCTGGATTTCAAGAACTTCCCCATAACCTTCTGCAATGAATCCATATAAAAAGGCTTACTTAAATAGTCATCCATACCGGCAACCTGGCATTGCTCCTTGATGCCCATCTGCACGTCTCCTGTCAGGGCAATAATAGGTACCCGCTCTTTTCCGCACTCGGCTTCGTTTCTCCGTATTTCCTTTGTGGCAGTAAAGCCATCCATTTCCGGCATATGGCAATCCATCAGGATGAGATCGTATTTCTTACCGGAGGCTGCAGCCACCGCCTCTCTACCGTTTTCTGCCACATCAATCCGACACTGCATTATGTGAAGCATGTATTGGCAGACATCCTGATTGATCAGGTTATCTTCAACCAGAAGGATATGGGCATCAAAAACAATAGTCGATGAAAGTGAGTCATCCGGGTGCGTCACTCCTTCATCTTCTTTTTTTCCCAGCCGGGAGAGAAGAGTATCGAAGAGCAGGTTTTGGCGAACCGGCTTGGAAAGATACAACTCGACACCAGCTCGGGCTGCAAGGGACGACTGGTCATCAAAAGAGGCAGAACTTAACATAACAAGACCGATATCACAGATTAATGGATCGGTCCGTATCTGCCGAGCCAACTCAATGCCATCCATTTCCGGCATGTGCCAATCGAGAAGAGCAACATCATAGGATACACCCTCAGCAGCGGACTTTCTCAGCAAATCCAGGGCCTGGACCCCGCTTTCCACCGCAACACTGGTGACCCCCCAGGATCGCACCTGGCTTGTAAGAATATCACGATTGGTGGCATTATCATCAACAATGAGAAGCCGCATTCCGAGCAGATTATCCCTCTTTTTATCAATATACCTTTCCCCGGAATCGGGGCGACAGGTGAATGTCAAGGTGAACCAGAAAACTGAACCTCGGCCCGGCTCGCTGTCAACGCCTATTTCCCCCCCCATGAGTTCAACGAGTTGACGAGAGATGGAGAGTCCAAGACCGGTGCCGCCATATTTTCGGGTAGTTGAGCTGTCCGCCTGGGAAAACAAATCAAAGATATAATTTTTCTGGTCTGGGCTAACACCTATACCCGTGTCTTCGACAGCAAAGCGAAACGTTCTTTTTTCTCCTGTTGCCGCCATCTCCTCAATGCGCACCACCACCTCACCCGAATTGGTAAATTTAATGGCATTAGCGAGCAGATTCACCAGTACCTGACGTAACCGGTTTGAATCTCCTTTTGCGGCAATAGGCATAGGACCTACAAAAACAGGGATTAACTCCAGGCCCTTCGCTTGGGCGCGCTCTGCCATCATCTCGGAAGCATTTTCAACCAGCTCGCGCAGATCAAAAACATGCTCCTCAAGATCAAGCTTACCCGCCTCTATCTTGGAGAAATCAAGGATATCGTTAATAATAGCCAAAAGGGAATCAGCAGAACGCAGGATTGTGTCGGCAAAATGACGCTGCCTCTCTTTGAGACCCGTATTAAGTAGCAGCTCAGTCATCCCCAGGATCCCGTTCATCGGTGTACGTATCTCGTGGCTCATAGTGGACAGAAATTCACTTTTTGCTCTACTGGCAGCCTCAGCACCGACAAGGGCTGCCTCCAGATTCCGCACCGTTTCTTCCAGTTCTTCCTTGGCAAGCGAAAGCTCACCTGTTCGAGAAGCAACCATCTTCTCCAGGCCTGTGCTGTACTTCAACAGATCATTGTCTCTGGACTGAATCTCGGCGACCATGTCATTAAAACGATCAATCAGGACGCCGAATTCATCATTACTCTCTTTTTTCACCCTGACTGAATAATCTTTTCCCCGGGTCACTTCCCCCATTGACCGCATCAAAGCTAAAAGTGGGCTGGTAAAGACTTTCTGCATCCTGGCGGCAACAATAAGGACGACAAGAAGAGTAACGGCAACGATAATGGAGATGACGATGTAGAAGGAATAGAGTCTGGTACGAAGCTGGCTCATATCATTGACCAGATGAATAGTCCCCACCATGCTCTCGGAAAAATAGACATCCTGAATGACATGGAGAGAACCGTCTGACATAAAACTTTTGGTACTCGCCTGAAATTTGTCAGGGTCCAGCATTTTTTTCCCGTCAAGATGACGGTGGACCTCATCACTGATCTTCACGGCATTCCGGTCGTCACGGACATATTCTGCGAATATGACCCGTTGCGCATCATGCAAACCGGCATAGATGATTTCAGGTTTTACCCGAAGGCTTCGCAGCATTTCCCGGGCAGCCTCCTGATCATTAAAGGCCAGAGCTGCACCGCTGTTTGAGGCAATCACCTCGGCCATAGAAGACAATTCTTCGGTAATATATTTACGGGCGTTTCTTTTCTCGTTTATAACCAGCGCACTGGTGACAAGGGCCAGAGCCAGCACGATAGTCAGACTCATCATCAGGAGAAGCTTGGTTCTGATGGAGAGATCATGACGTTGCAACAAGATGCCCATTTCAGTTACTCTCCACGATGCTTGCCAGCTGCAGTATCCGGGAACTAATTTTCAACCCATGCCGTTCTGCTTCCTGGGGATTAATCTCAAAATGCAGCCTGCCATTTTTACTGATAAAATTAATGATCCCGCCGATTCTGGCGAAGCCTGGCGTTTCACCAATGATCAACACAGGCCGGTCTTTGACGGCCGTCAATAACCTGAGCAGGGTGGTACGGTCAATAACATTAGCGACAAAAAGGATTTCACACCCCCGGCAGTCGCCAGCCGTAGTTATGAAACGAACTCGCAATACTCTGTCACCAACCTGCTTGCCGTCAATGGACTTAAAGGCCATGGCAAGCAATTCATCATCTCCGACAAGGCCGACATCAATGGTTGCAGGAGAGTCGGCAAAGACTGTTTCGGGCCAGAGGGTGACCTTTGCAAAATTAAGGACAAACGCGGCCTTCACCGCATATTCCTCCCCTTCTCTGGCGAGTATTTTGTCAGGCAGCAGGAAGAAGCTTCCCTGAAGCCAGAGGCAGAGAAAAACAGCCAAAGTACAGTTATGTATGATTTTCTTAAACACAGATACGAGCAGCCTTGGCTTAAAATTTATAGGTCAACTTACCGTACACACTCCGCCCAACTTCGGTGGGAAGGGTGAAGGTTTCCTGAACAAATTCCACATGACCTCCGTCCAGCAGATTTTGGCCAACCAGCGACAACTCGATCTTGGCCACAGGCCGCCAGGCAAGGCGCAGATCACAGGTGACATACTCATCGATCGTAAACCAGCCATTCTGTGACAGAACATAAACCGCGCTGGCACTATCCACATAACGAAACCAGATGTTCAGATCCAGATCGTCTCGCAGATTGATAAACCCCCGTAAAGAGGCCTGGTGCTGGGGTTCTTCTCCAACCTGCCCGTCGAGTTCCATATTGCTGTCCAGGTAACTGTAGGCCAGGTCAAGCTTCAGCCAATCGGTAGCCTGCCAGGCTAGGGCAAGTTCCAGGCCTTTGGAAGCGGCAGAACCGTAATTAGTGGCCAGATTGGTCTGCACAATACCGGTTCCAGTAAATACTGTATCTTGAGCTTGAAATGTCCTCAATTTGTCATAGTCATTGTAAAAAAGGGCTGCGTCCAGCGAGAAATCATGAGATGCAAGAAAACGATATCCCAGTTCATAAGCTGTCAGTTTTTCCGCCTCCAAATTATTGTTTCCCAACATTAGTACCGTTATCGGCAGGGGGTTCCGTGGATTATAATAGGGACTGGAAGAATTAAAACTGTCAGGGTAGGGCCTTATCCCGGCAAGGACAGTCCCGTCACCCTCCACCCTTGAGGGCGTGCGTACGGCCCGGGACACCGAGGTCCACAGTTTATTACTGGTATCAATCGCCCAAAGGAGACGGGCACTGGGCTGTAACTCAGAACCAGTGTAATCGTTATGCTCCAGCTTTGAACCAAGGGTCAGCCAGAAACGATCACGGGCAATCATGATTTCATCCTGCAGAAACGCACTGTAGAGATTATCTTGCCGGCTATCTGGATCCATGGTCACCAAGGTGACATCAGGATTACTGAAGTCATCCTGACTGGAACGATAACGCGCACCCCAGACAACATCATTCCGCTCCCCGAACTTCACTTGATGCTGCAACTCGACGTCAAAACTGTCCCGCTTTTCTACTATAAAAGCTTCATCGCGGTCAGTCCTGTCATAATAGGCCTGCAGGGTAAATTTGGATTCTGATGACAGCACATGCTCCCAGAGCGCCACTATATTCTTGCCGGAAACGTTAGTGTCATCATGGAAAAAGCTGGAAAATCCATCTGAAAGAGACCAGGTAGAGGAAGGAGCATTCATCAGCTGGTTAATATTTCCACTATAGATATCACCATGGAGAGTGAGGCTGTCTTTTGCGGTTAAGGAAGAATCAACACGAAATCCCCCACGTGCCATGTCCCAGTCATCATTGGCATCTTCGCCTGTTGGATACTGAAATTCATCTCTGGCAAAACCTTTGGCATAAAAACGGCCATAACTATTTTTACCAAAGGACGCACCATAACGGGCGCCGGCAAAGGCCTGCTCCTGATCCCCTCCTCCTAGGGCAACGAGTCCTCCCAGTGTGTCAGCCGCATGTTTAGTGATAATATTAATAACGCCGTTTACCGCATTGGCACCCCAGAGGGTGGCACCGGGACCGCGGATGACCTCGATACGATCGATATCCTCCAGCATGACGTCCTGCACCTCCCAGTACACACCGGAATAAGAGGGAGTGTAAACACTACGCCCGTCGATCATCACCAGCAGCTTGTCAGCAAAACGGCTGTTGGCTGACCGGCTGTTTACCGCCCATTTATTTGAGTCGATACGGGCCACATTAAGCCCGGGAACCATACGCAGGGCATCGGGGATATTGGTTACGCCGGATTTTCTCAGATCATCATTGGTAATGACAAAGATGGCGGCAGCACTGTCAGAGAGATTCTGCACCTTTTTACTGACCGAAGTGACCTTGAGGCCCATCAGTTCCTCAATGCTTAATCCCGTCAGGTCCAGATTCTCTGCTCCTGAAACAGTGGGCTGCTGCCACAAAACAAGCGAGGCAAGCGCACATAAGAGCTTGTGTTTTTGCAAACCTTGATATATTTTTCCTGTCCCTGATCTCATACGACTACTCCTTTCTATCTTGAGTAAGATCCATCAAATCCGATGAAAATTAACTACTTTAGGATAGCATCGAGTGATGCCGGTTAGCAAATAACTTTTGAGCATTTTATTGTTTTTCGAGAATATTTGGCCACAATATCTGACAATAAAATGCAAGTATTCGAACAGGAGCCTGACGATGATGGGTCTATATGAGATGAGCGTAGCCGAGGGCAATACCCTTAGAGAGCAAGTTACTATTCTGAGGATAATATTCTTATATTATGGTATATGGAAACTTTGATCAACCCTAGGAAATCACGTTTATATGAATCAAATAATTGAAGTCATAAATCTCAGTAAACTCTTCGGAGAAAATAAAGCAGTAACAGATGCCTCTTTTTCCGTCAAAGAGGGAATCTGTTTTGGCCTGCTGGGTCCCAATGGCGCGGGTAAAAGCACCACCATGGAGATCGTGGAGGATATTATTGCCGCCAGCAGTGGCGAGATCCTCTACAAAGGGCAACCCAGAAGCACCTCATTCCGCGAAGAGATCGGAATCCAATTCCAGCACACCTCGCTGCTCAATTTTCTAACGGTGGCAGAAACCCTGCTCTCGTTCCACAAACTGTATCAAGAGCCTGAAGACCTGCAAGTCCTCATTGAGCGCTGCGATCTCTCTCCCATTTTAAAGAGACGGAACGATCAACTCTCCGGAGGCCAACTGCAAAGACTGATGCTGGCCTTAGCCCTTGTCAACAAGCCTCGTCTGGTTTTTCTTGATGAACCTTCGACCGGCCTTGATCCGCAATCACGCCGAAATCTATGGGATATTGTCCGCCAGATCAAGGAAGAAGGAAAGACCATCATCATGACCACCCACTCCATGGAAGAGGCGGAATACCTCTGCGATGAGGTGGCGATCATGGATATGGGCAGCATCATTGCCTGGGACACCCCGACCCGGTTGATTCAGGCCCATTGCCAGGGCAACTCCATTCTCCTGCCCGAGTCAGCTTTTAAAATGAACCTGGACACGCTGCCTTTTACCTGGAAGCGGCGCGACAAAACCATTGTCCTGGAAACCGCCCATATCCATGAAGGACTGAACAAATTGCTGCACCTCGATATCGACCTGACCGATATGGCTATCCACTCATCCAACCTCGAAGATGTTTTTTTATGTCTGACCGGCAAAGGGTTGAGGGATTAAAAGCTGATCTCCCGCCGGGACGCTGAGGAATCTTTTTGCCAGCAGGCCACGGAGAGAGCCAATGCGGCCTTCTCCGTACTTCAGTATCTTTGAAAAAGAACGTTACAAATCAATTATTCATTACCAAATTATTACAAAAATTCTGCCATGAACTTCAAACGCATGTGGGCCATGTTTACGGCCAGAAATCACGAGTTTTTTCGAGACCGGGCCGCATTCGGCTGGAACTTTGCCTTTCCCTTCCTGATTATTGTTGGCTTTGGTCTCATTTTTGGAGGCAAAGAGCAGCAACAGTTTAAAATTGGCCTCTTTACGAATACGCCGCAGACATTGGGAACGGAAAGCACGGTACCCCTTGCTTTTCAACAGGGAAAATACCTGCAGTTTATTAATTTTTCCAGTCAGGCAGAGGGTGAACAGAAACTGCAGCATCACAAGATTGATCTGCTGCTCGACAGCCAGTCCCCGGAACACCACTACTGGATCAATGATTCTTCCCCTAACGGCTACATTACGGAACAGATATTCCTCGCCTCCCTGGTAAAAAACAGTGATGGACTGGCCAAGAAACAGATTATCAACGGGGTGCAGATCCGTTATATCGATTGGCTCTTCCCTGGAATCCTTGGCATGAACATGATGTTTTCCGCCCTCTGGGGAGTCGGTTATGTGGTGGTGCGCTATCGCAAAAACGGGGCTCTGAAACGACTCAAGGCCACACCTCTCACCCCCTTGGAATACCTGAGCGCTCAGATGTTCTCCCGCATCTTTCTCATCATGTTCACCATTATCGTGGTCTGGATTGGCTCCAACCTGATCTTCCACTTCCAGGTCCACGGCAGCTATGGCGCCCTGGCCCTGATCTTTTTCTTGGGCGGCCTCAGTCTCTGCTCCATGGGTCTGGTTCTTGCCGCCCGCGGCACCAGCGAAGAGTTCACCAGCGGCATCCTTAACTTCATCTCCTGGCCCATGATGTTTCTCTCAGAGGTCTGGTTTTCCCTCGAAGGCTCTCCCGCCTGGGTTCAAGGGTTCGCCAAAATCTTTCCCCTGACCCACCTGTTGACCGGGGCGCGCAAGATCATGAATGACGGAGCCTCTCTGGTCGATGTTCAGAGCGAATGCCTGGTGCTCATAGCCACCACCCTCATTTGCCTCACCATTGCTGCGAAGCTCTTCTCCTGGAATGAATAATAATGGGGTCGCCAGCCAGATATCTTGACAGTCACTGCCACCTGCAGGAGAGAGGCCTGATCCAGGTAACGGATGGAATTATGGCGAGGGCCAAAACCGCCGGTGTTGCCAGGATGCTGTGCAACACCACCTGTGAAGCCGATTGGCAGGCGATGGTCGATCTGGCAGCAAGTAGACAGGAAGTCATCCCTTTCCTGGGTATCCATCCCTGGTGTGCAGAATACGCCAAGACGGGATGGGAGAAACGGCTTCGAGGCTTGCTGGAACAAATTCCAGCAGGTATTGGCGAGACCGGCCTGGATAAATGCTGCCGGGCTGATTTCAGCAAACAACAACACATCTTTGAGGCCCAGTTGCAGATGGCCTCAGAGCTGAATCGTCCTCTGGTGATCCACTGTGTCAAGGCCTGGGGCCGACTTCTGGAAACATTAGAGACATACCCAACCCCACTGCCGCCAATGATGATCCATTCTTTTGCCGGTTCACGCGAGACCCTGCAGCGGCTGATCCGCCTTGGCTGCTTCATCTCCTTTTCCGGCAGACTGGCCGCAGACAGTAAACTCCACCCCTGTTTTCTGGCAACCCCACTGGCCAGCCTGCTTCTGGAGACCGACGGCCAAGGACGGCCTAGTGTCGCGGGCGTCATGGACTGCGCAGGAGCGACCGACGCGCCGGCTCAACCCTACAACCAGACAATGTCCTCTGATGAACCAGCTGCCATCAGTCATCTGTACCAGTCAGCAGCGAGGATGCGAGGAATGGTCCGGGATGAATTTTGCCAAGAGATATGGAGCAATGGAGAGATTTTCACGAATACAATCCTTCCTCGGTGAGGAAGGATTCAAGCAATTGCAGCAGAGCTTCATCACCATTGTCGGGATCGGTGCGGTGGGCGGTCATGTGGCCGAGGCATTGGCCAGGTCCGGGATCAACCGGCTGCGCCTGGTCGACTTTGACACCATTCATCCATCCAACATCAACCGTCAGATCATGGCACTCGACACCACCCTTGGCCGTCCCAAGGTCGAGGTGGCACAGGAAAGGATTGCGGCCATCAACCCCGCCTGCCAAGTGGAGGCCCTGCAGCTCTTTGCAGGCGATGAAAGTCTGGAACAAATCCTGACCCCGGCTCCAGACATTCTGATTGATGCCATCGACTCCATGAACCCCAAGGTGCAACTTCTGACTGCTGCCCACACCCGCCGCATCCCCATCATCTCCTCGATGGGGGCGGCCCTGCGCTGCGATCCCACCCAGATCCGCATCGCCGATATCATGGACACCAAAAACTGCCCTCTGGCTAAACGTCTGCGGCAACGGCTTAGACGAGCCGGCATCGAACGAGGCATCTCCTGTGTCTTTTCCACGGAAGCAGTTTCCTACCATTATGATGAGCCGGAAGAAACAGCTGCCCCTGACGAACCTATGGCCAACCGGGGACGTCAGCGCCGCAGCCTGGGCAGCCTGCCCACCCTGACCGGTATCTTCGGTCTCATCATCGCCAATGAAGTCATCAGGAGACTTAGCGGCAAACAGCTCTAGCTCAGCTCTACAAACGGGAACAACGAAAGATAATGGCGCACATTACGTGCCATTTATCAAAAAATACTTTCAACAAGTTACCAAAATATCAATATGAATTAATATTTTTTCCAATCATACCTGTAACCTCAAGCAATATCTGCTTGGCTCAAACGAGCTCCCATCTGATCCATTCTTTTTTCACTTCTTTTCCCTCAAACATTTCTACATTCCCCAGCCCGAAGCCAATTCAGGAAATTCACACCCTATCTGAACTTAAAATTTTATTTCCTGCCGCTTATGCGCTACAATAAAAGAAAATGGTCATCATATCCATACAAGCAGGAAGAGGTCACCATGCAATCCAGAATCCCCCGGCAGATTGAACCTAATCTGGCCTTTACACTCATGAAATTTGCCCTGCAGGTCTTCGAAAAAAGGGTTGTTGAGCTGACAATGGAAGAGTACGCAGAGGCATACCTGCAGGCCTGCCATGAGATGTCCCTGCAGGAAAAGATCCTTCTGTCTGAGGCAGCCTGCGGGGTTATAATTCCAAGCAAAACTATTCAGGCCACCTTCAACAGCCGTATGGCAGAGCATGGTGATGAAGAAAATTTCTTCCACCACCTGCAAAGCAACAACCTGCAAGCCGATGACTACCTCACCGCCCTGCGCAATGACCTTACAGTTGAGGCCATTCTCGCCAGAGTTGCCTTTCATGCCGATCCCGTAAGCCATCAAGAGCTAGAACAATACTACAACAACCATCTGGATTTATTTTATTTTCCGGAACAACGCAGCACCCGTCATATCCTCATCAGCAGCAAAAACACTTACTCGCACCGGCTGCAAAATTCGCTCCGGCAGCAAATACGAGATCTTCACTCCCGACTGCAGCGCTATCCGCAGAGCTTCAACCTCGAAGCCCAGATTCATTCTGACTGCACCACAGCTATCGACGGCGGAGACTTGGGACGGATCAGCCCCGGTGAACTCTGCGCCACTCTGGACCATGCCCTTTTTCAACTTGGCACCGGTGAGATCAGCCAAATCATCCAGACAGCACAGGGATTTCATATCCTCTTCTGCGAGGCAATCCATCCGGGACAGCGCTTAACCTTCCAGCAGGCTTCTCAACAGATTCAGCAGATTTTAACCAGAGAGAAAAGGATTACTGCCTGCAGGACCTGGATCAAATCGTTATTTCATAACCTCAAATAGAGAAGCCCGACCATGCTGAAACCCACAGAACAAGCACCGACCTTCACCGCAAGCACCATCACTCTCTGCTTCGCCACCAAAACACTCTTTCTTGAAAAAGAAGAAGAAGCCGTGGAATCGGTAGAAACCATCGAACTAGTCAGACCAGGGCAAATCATTGCCACACTTGCCTCTGACCACAATACTCCAGCCACCGCCACACAATCAATCAACAATGGCGTATTAATCCCCGGCCCCAATACCCAATTTTCCGCCACAGGAGATTCCCTGCTGGCCACAATCGCTGGCTACCCCCAAATCACCAAAAAACAAAACGGCAACGAAGGAGAGACAGTGATCATTGCAGTCACGCCCCTGGTCGCCACCAGCCCTAATCAGATGGAGGCCAGCCTGACCCTCTATCCACCCCTGCCGAAAAGATCGCCACTGCAGGTTGACGAACTGGCAGAGCTCCTCGAGCAGGCAGGGATTCGTTACGGCCTGAACAGAGAAATTCTGTTGAGCTGCCTGGAACGGAGCACGGCAGAACAAAATATTATCACTGACACCCTGATTGCCAAGGGATCACAGCCCATTGCCGGCCTTGATGCCCAGCTTCGTTTTGAAGTAGAGATTGGCTCCATACCCGGAAAAATCATGGGAAACGGCAAAATCGATTTTCATGAACGCAAGATGTTTATCAGTGTACGCAAGGGGCAGCTCATCGCCACGAAGGTCCCGGCCACAGCTGGGACACCAGGCACCAATGTCCTGGGAGATCCCCTTTCGCAGCCGCAGGGACAGGACCTCACGGTCAGCGCAGTTGACAATGCCGCCTATGACGTGGAAAGTGGTGAGATCCGCGCCGTAAAACCAGGCGTCCTCTCTGTGGTGAAAAACACGATCAAGGTCAGCTCCAAATTAACCATTCCTGGCGACATCAATTTCAGTACCGGCAATATCGAGGCCAATGACGCTGTGGATATAGGAGGTTCGATCCTGCCCGGTTTTCAGGTAAACGCTCATGGAGACCTGAAAATTAACGGTGGAGTCAGATCGGCAACCGTCGTCTCGCAGGGTAATATTCTGATACAGGAGGGAGTCAGTGGCAAACAGACCACCATACGGGTTACAGGCGATATAGACATCCCCTTTGTCGAACAGGCCACCATTACCGCCGGGGGAACCATCATTATCCGAAGACAGGCCTATTACAGCCGAATCTTTGCCGGAGGCGATATCCTTTGTCAGGAAGAAAGCAAGGTCATTGGTGGCATCACCATGGCCGGTGGTAATCTCAACCTGGGCCATGTCGGATCAGACAATGCCGTCCCTGCTCTGATTGCCGCAGGAACGGATGGAAAACAGTATCTCAGATATGAAGCACTGCTTCAGGAAATCATGGAAAAAGAAGAGGAGCTGGAACACGCTCTGCAGCTGTATGGCCATAACAGCCAGTTGCCTTTTCACCTGACCATGACCGAAGAGCTGGAAGAAATGAACAGCGACCTGCATAAAATGAATCTAGCAACAGAGAAAAAAACAGACACCCCCGAAGAGCGGGCCAAACGCCTGAGGAGCAGAACTATCACCGTCCATGGTCAGATATTTGCCGACACCCAGATTCGTATCGGCAATGTAACATTGCTCCTGGAAACTACCATGGCTGCCAGGAAATTTTGTCTCTCCGAAGATCTACAAAAGATCATCCCCCTTTCTCTGTAATAAACACCAATCATATCTGGCCATTTCACTCTTAAAAGATTAGCTTCAGAGCTTATTCACCTCTGGGGTAGTTTGCCTCTCTTGTCAACGCATCACAAAAATGGAGTACGTCATGTTCGTCAAACTGTGGATGAAAAAAGATATCATTACCATTGCCCCAGATCAGACCCTTGCGGAAGCAGAAGCATTAATGCAACAACACAGGATCCGACGTCTCATAGTGATGCAGGGTCCAACTCTGGTCGGCATCATCAGTCAGCAGGACATCCAGAAGGGAATCCCTGTCAGCGGCGATGAAAGCAGCAGGATGATTGCGGCCCAGAGTAAGGTAGAGGCATATATGACCCACAATCCCATCACCGCAGATCCCATGGCCCCCCTTGAAGATATTGCTTTATCGATGCGCAAAAATAAGATTGGCGGGATACCGGTTCTTGAGGATGGCGCCTTGGTCGGCATTATCACCGAATCCGATATATTCCGGGCGTTGACAGAGATTCTGGGTGCCGGAAAGAATGGAGCACGTATCGAGCTGAAAATAGGTCATAGCTCCAAAGAGCTCTTCCAGATCGTCAAACTTTGCAAACAATTCGATATCACAATCACCGCTATTTCCATCTTCCAGGATTTCAGCCCGGAACATGAGTTACTCACCGTCCGTCTGGATGGCGAAGAACTGGATGATTTGATTGATGCCTTATGGGAATCGGGCTGTCAGATCAACAGAATCATGCGTTTTGATGAAGAAGGAGTGGCTGATACTTAAAAAAAATCATTATTCACGGTCTCGTCACCTTCCACAACGATTCGTTCAGAAGGGACCAACGACCTTGTCAGCGGAAGCCATGCTGTCCAGAATCTCATACATATTGGTGATCGTCCCTACCTGTAGATTCTTTTCCAGTTTGAAAAACTCAAGACAAGTACCGCAGGATAAAATCTTCACCCCTCTCTTCTCCAGGGCCTGCAGGGCCTCCAGGGCCTTACCCGCAGTCGCCACCAGCTTGACCCCACCATTATAAAATAGAATCCGGCTGGGTTGCGGTGAGATCTCCCTGATGGTCGCAATATAGGTCTGCAACAAGGCCCAGCCTAACTCATCATTGCCCCGTCCCATTGAATCAGAACTAATTACATAGACTAGATTGCAGCCAGTTGAGACTCCGCCTGGAACGGCACAGCTGTAATCTGCCTGATCAAAAGGCACAGAGGGTTCCACCCCTTCCTTCTTTTCTACCAGAAATCTTAGAACAAAGGAGCCATCGTTAAGCGTTGTCGATTCGACCCCGCAATTCCGGCTGTGACCAAAACGCAATACATTGTCCCTTGAGGCCTCATTATCCACAAGAATCTCAAATGATCCCGCAGCCTCTTCCAACGCACCCTTGGCCCTTAACACCGGCTCCGGACACGCCAAGCCCCTACAGTCTATCTGCACCATACCAACCTCACTCCTTTCTAGGATCCAATGCTATTTTATTCAAAACACTACCCTCTGTCATCCTATTGGTCAAATAGATAATCTCTATCCAGCAGACAGCGTTTATGGTAAAAAGAAATATAATTATACCCAAGAAGTCGTCCAACTCAACCTGAAAATACGGGATAAAAACCATGGATCTCCACAAACTCGCCGTCTTTTGCAAGGTCATTGAATTAAAAAGCTTCACCAGGGCTGCTGAAGCGATGCTTCTGTCCCAGCCAACAATCAGTGAACATGTCCGCGCCCTTGAGCAGGAAATTGGACAACAGCTGATAAATCGACTTGGCCGCGAGATCAGAGCCTCTGAGGCCGGCAATATTCTCTATGGATACGCCAGAAAGATGCTCCGTCTGCAACAGGAGGCATTAGAGGCCCTGGGACACTATTCGGGCAATCTGACCGGACGAATGGCCATAGGTGCCGGCACCATTCCCGGCGCCTACATCCTGCCGAAAAAGATTGGTGCCTTCAAAAAAAGCTATCCTGATATCACCATCACCCTTCGAATCGCCGGCTCCAGAACTATTGCCAATGAGATTCTGTCCGGTGAACTTGAAATGGGAATACTGGGGGCACAATGGCGGGAAAGTGGTCTCATCTGGCAGGAGATCTTCAGCGATGAACTCATCCTGACCGTGGCTGCCGATCATCCATGGGCCAAGCAACCGCAGATTACTCTGCTGCAACTGACTGAAGAACCGTTTATCATGCGAGACCACTCCTCAGGGACAAGGCGTGCCCTAGGTCGAATCCTGGAACAGCATGGCCTGAATCCGGCCCACCTGAATGTGGTGGCGGAAATGGGCACCACCGAGGCGGTACGGCAATCGATTAAGGCCTCTATCGGCATTTCCATCCTCTCCTCCCAGGCCGTCAAAGATGATATTGCCCATGGCAGCCTGGTGCAAGTCGCCATTGAAGGAGTCAAGATGATCCGTCCTTTTTACATGGTCACCCGAAAAAACCAGACCCTGTCACCTCTCTGCACGGCCTTTATCGAGGCTCTAACCGTGGCCGGAGACTAAAACGCTGAGACTTAAAAAGAGCTGCCTACAGTCTCTCTTCTTCGGGCAAGATCCGCACTGCTCCTTTATCTGCCGAGGCTGCAAACAGGGCATAGGCTTTCAGCGCCGTCGACACTTTCCGCGTGCGGTCTGTCGGCCGAAAGGCTTGACCTCCCTTCTGTTCCTCCTGCCCTCTTCTCTCGGCAAGTTCCTGCTCAGAGACCATGACCTTGATGCTCCGCTCCGGAATATTAATGTCGATAATATCCCCGTCAACCACCAGGCCGATTGCCCCACCGGCGGCAGCCTCGGGTGAGACATGACCGATCGACAACCCGGAAGTACCGCCGGAAAAACGACCATCAGTGACCAGAGCACATTCCTTGCCCAGATGGACTGATTTAAGGTAGGAGGTAGGATACAACATCTCCTGCATTCCCGGCCCTCCTTTGGGGCCCTCATAACGGATGATCACCACATCCCCCGCCTTGATCACCCCGTCCAGAATGGCCTCACAGGCCGTCTCCTGCGAGGAAAAGACCCTGGCGGTGCCGGTAAAATGAAAGATGGATGGATCAACCCCGGCAGTCTTGACGATACATCCCTTGTCGGCAATGTTGCCATAGAGGACTGCTAAGCCCCCATCCTTGCTGTAACAATGCGCCACATCGCGGATACAACCCTTGGTCCGGTCAAGATCCGGCTCTGCGTACATGGTTTTCTGTGAGCCCATCACCAGATTACGACCGGACGAGGCTGGAGCACTCAGATAGAGCTGTTTTGCCGCATCATCTGCGGTGCCGCCTCCAATATCCCAGAGCTGCAGTGTTTCCGCAAGTGTTGACGCATCAACCCTGCAGACTGATGCGTCAACCAGTCCGGCTCGGGACAGCTCACCCAAAATTCCCATGATCCCGCCGGCCCGGTTCACATCCTCCATATGATAATGAGAGGAAGGGGCTACCTTGCACAGATTGGGCACTTTTCTCGACAAGGCATCAATATCCTTCATGCTGAAATCTACCTCAGCAGCATGGGCAATGGCCAGCAGATGGAGCACAGTATTGGTTGATCCGCCCATGGCAATATCCAGAGTCATGGCATTCAAGAAAGCTGCTCGACTGGCAATGGTGCGGGGCAGGACCGTCGCATCTTCCCGCTCATACCAGGCGTGAGCCATCTCCACAATCCGCTCTGCCGCGCGAACAAAGAGTGTAGTGCGGCTGCCATGGGTGGCCACCACGGTGCCGTTGCCGGGCAGGGCCAAACCTAACGCCTCATTAAGGCAATTCATGGAGTTGGCGGTAAACATCCCCGAGCAGGATCCACAGGTGGGGCAGGCGCAGCGCTCAATCACATCAACCTCTGCATCCGAAACCGCCTGGTCTGCGGCCATGACCATGGCATCCACCAGATCGTAGCGTTTGTCACCATCAACACCAGCCTCCATGGGCCCGCCTGAGACAAAGATAGCGGGGATATTAAGCCGCATGGCAGCCATGAGCATCCCAGGGGTGATCTTGTCACAGTTGCTGATGCAGATAATGGCATCCACTGTGTGGGCGTTGCACATATACTCAACGCTGTCGGCAATCAGCTCTCGCGAAGGCAGGGAATAGAGCATGCCGGCATGGCCCATGGCGATCCCGTCATCAATGGCAATGGTATTGAACTCAGCCGCAAAACATCCTAATTCAGCAATCTGTTTTTTAATTTGCTGTCCAATCTCATGGAGATGCACATGCCCGGGCACAAACTGGGTAAAAGAATTAACGATACCGATAATCGGCCGGCCAAACTGTTCTTCGGTCATGCCATTGGCCCGCCAGAGACTGCGGGCCCCTGCCATCCGGCGACCAACTGTTGTCGTTGCGCTGCGTAAGGGAATTGCCATCGTATTTCACCTGGTAGAAAGGAATAAAAAGCCGTCATACCGACAGGACCTGGTCATCTGCATGACAAAAACAGTATCAGGAGTCATTGCGAAAGAATCGGAAGGGGAGAAGTTATTTTATCCCGACACCCAAAAAACATTTGAATCTCTTGTTACTTTTATGCCAATATACTATGAAAATAAGTTCGATTGCACCTTTTTTCAGGAGAACACCGATGAAACAATCAGAGATCGATTACTGGATCACGGCCATGCTCAGATCCTATCCGAATATTTCGGACCTGAACCTGACGGTTGGCAAGCCATTGCAGGTGGAGTCCTCCGGCATACTCATGCCGGTACAGGTGCAACCACAAGTACTCAAGCTCACTCCTTTTCAGACAGAAATCTTCGCCCTGAATCTGATTGGCAACGACAAAAGACTCCTGGCCGACCTGCTGCACACCGGTTCCTGTGACCTTTCCTATTCCCTTGGAGATGAGGCCCGTTTCCGGGTCAATATCTTCTCCCAGAAAGGCTGCTACTCCATTGTCCTGCGAAAACTTGAGACCACAATCCCGACCATTGAAGGCATGAAATTCCCTGAGATATTCCATAAAATCGCCAACGAGAAGAACGGGCTTGTCATCTTTACCGGAGCCACGGGCAGCGGTAAAACCACCTCCCTTGCCGCCTTGCTGCATAAGATTAACCATGAACGGCAGGTACATGTGGTCACTCTGGAAGACCCCATTGAATATGTCCATCCGCAAGAGAAGGCCACCTTCAATCAACGCGAGCTGGGCAAAGACTTCGATTCCTTTGCTTCTGGCGTACGCGCCGCCCTCCGCCAAGCCCCCAAGGTCATCCTGGTAGGCGAGATGCGTGACCGGGAAACCCTGGAAACAGCCATTGCCGCCGCGGAAACAGGGCATCTTGTTTTCTCGACCCTCCACACCATTGACGCCGGTCAGGCCATTAATCGTATCCTCGGTTTTTATGAACTGGAAGAACAGCCACAGATCCGCAATCGATTGATTGACACCTTACGCTGGGTAGTAGGGCAACGCTTAGTGCCAAGGGTCACAGGAGGGCGGATAGCCGTCATCGAGGTCCTCTGTACCAGTCTGCGGGTCAAGGATCTGATTCTTCATGGCGAACGAGGAGATGAAAAAACATTTTACAAGGTCATTGAGGCCGGATCCGCGGTCGGCATGCGTACCTTTGATCAGCATATCGTTGAACTTTATGATCAGGGCGTCATCACCGAAAAAACTGCCATGTCCTACTGCACTGAGCGCACCTCAGTCGCCAGAAAGCTGGACACCATCAAGGCAGCTCGCGGCGAGGCAACCTCCACCCTCTCCGGACTTGCCATGGAAGAGGAAGAACAAGATCGGCGCTGGTAAGACCTGGATCGTACAGATTATTAGGCTACAGAGACTGAGGTGGAAAACCCGCCTGACAGACTAAACACCTGCAGACTGATCAACCTGAATGGTTACCCATCAACAACCGAAAAAGAGAAAACACCAATGATAACAGACTGCCCCAATTGCCGGAAAAAACTCAAACTCAGCCCCAAGATTGAAGACAGTCTCAGGCTGCTGAGCCCGGGCAAGTCCCTCCGCATTAACTGTCCTCAGTGCGGAAGCGCGATTCTGCTTGACACCGCTATGCTGTCCCCGGAAACACCCCCTGGAACAGCTGCTTCTCCACGGCCACCGGCCACAAGTCAGCAAGTCACTCCACCCCCGCCGCCTGATCTCTCGGGGCTGGACACCAGTTCATATGAGGCAAAAGGAGTCGTCGAAGATATCCCAAAAGCACTTATTCTGATGCCCGACTCTCCTGATTTCCACCTCATAACTGAGGCCATGGAGGCCTTAGGCTACCAGCCATCTTTTGTTCATTCTGCGGAGGAAGCCATAGAGAAAATGCAGTTTGCTACCTACGCCGCTGTTATCCTTCACTCTCACTATGAAGGTTCCTCCCTGGAAGACGGGACCTTTCATCAGTTCATACGCGCCATGAATATGAACAAGCGCCGTTATATCTTTTACATGCTCATCGGTCCTGAATTTCATACCCTTTATGACCTGCAGGCCCTTACCTGTTCTGCTAATCTTGTCGTCAATGATCAGGATCTGGCGCAACTCGCTCTCATCCTCCGCAAGGCCATCCCTCAGTACGAAACAATGTTCGGAGCAATCATGCAGGAGATGAACACACTTGGCCGATAACATACCAGGGCAAAGAGGATCAGCAGACAAATGAACAACCGATATAACAGCAATGACGCCCGGAACTTTGTCTCCACCCATCCCCATTGTCACCCGGATCTGGCATTACGCGTTTACACCTCCCGCCTGATCGGTCAGGAGCAATCTCTGGTCCTGCATGGTGGCGGCAACACCTCGGTCAAGGCCACGGTGACAACCTTGCTTGGTGACCAGACCGACACGCTCTTCATCAAAGGCAGCGGCTGGGATCTGGCGACCATTGAGCCCCAGGGGTTTCCGGCTCTTGACCTGAATTATCTGCGTCGCCTGAGGACACTCGAAACACTCTCTGATGAAGAGATGGTCAACCAGTTCAAGACACATATGCAGGACAGCAGTGCCCCCAACCCATCGATTGAGACTCTGGTGCATGCCTTCCTTCCCCACCGTTTTATCGACCATACCCACGCCGATGCCATCGTCACCCTGACCAATATGGCAGACCCGGAGACACGGTTGAAGAGTATCCTGGGGGAGATGGTTGCCATTCTCCCCTGGACCATGCCGGGATTTCCGCTGGCACTTGCACTTGCCGAATGCTACGAGAATCGTCCTGACATTGAAGCCATTATCCTGCGCAACCATGGAATTTTCACCTTTGCTGATGATGCCGAGCTTGCCTACGGTCGCATGATCCACTACGTCACCCTGGCGGAAGAGTATCTTCAAGCCAGTCAAACCGTAACAAAAGCGCAGCCGGCAAACACCACCGATTCCAGCAGGCATTCAAGGCTCGACCCTACAATAATCCTGCCCCTGCTGCGTGGCGCCTTGACCATTGATCCCGTTACCCCCGGCACTATTCCACCCTTTCTCCTGCACGTACGCGACAGTGAAATTATCCAGCGCTGTCTGGGCAGACATAATAGTCAGACAATTTATACGACCGGCGTTCTCACCCCGGATCATGTGATCCGCACCAAAAATTATCCGCTCTGGCTTGATCTGCAAGGCCGTGATGAAGATCAGACGGCCCTAGCCATTTCTGAGGCAATGGCAACGTATGAACAGAGCTATATTCGTAATTTTCATGCCCAGGTCACAGCCAAACAGGTAAAACGAACCCTTCTTGACCCAAAACCCCGGGTCATCCTGATTCCGGGCCTGGGCATTATCACTGCCGGAGTCACTGAAAAAGCAGCCGCCATCGCCGCCGATATTGCGGAACACACCCTGATGGCCAAGACTCTCGGTGCCGCCATTGCCCCTTATCAGTAGCTGGCCGAAGAACATATCTTTGACATGGAGTACTGGAGTCTTGAACAGTCCAAGCTGCAGAAAGGACGCCCCTTGCCCTTGGCCGGGCGCAGCGCCTTGGTGACGGGAGGAGGCGGGGCTATTGCCTGCGGCATTGGCCGTAAACTCCTGGCTGCCGGCGCCAAAGTTTTTCTCACAGACATTGACAACAAGCGCCTGGATAAGGTTTGTGAACTGCTGGCCCGGGAGTTTGATCCAGCTCAGATAAGCGGGATCACCATGGATGTAACCGACAGCGCCTCCGTACACAATGGCCTGCAGGAAATCATCCTTAGCTGCGGCGGACTGGATATCCTGGTGCCCAATGCGGGGATGGCCCACGTAGCCACCCTGGCCGACCTTGACGAATCAACCTTTAGAAAGGTACTTGATGTCAACCTGCTGGGAGTCTTTCAGGTGATCAAGGCCGCTATCCCCATCTTTAAACGACAGGCACGAAGCGGACACATCGCCGCCCAGATCATCATCAATAGCTCCAAAAATGTTTTTGCCCCCGGTGCCGCCTTTGGTGCCTATTCGGCCTCCAAGGCCGGGGCTCACCAGCTGGGCAAGATTGCGGCCCTGGAACTGGCCGAGATCGGTGCCCGGGTCAACATGATCAACGCCGATGGGATCTTCGATGATCACTGCATATCCTCCGGACTCTGGGATGTGGTGGGACCTGATCGGATGCGCTCCCGCAATCTCGATCCTGAGGGACTGAAAGAGTACTACCGGAACCGTAATCTCCTCAAGACAGAGGTTCTGGCCGATCATGTGGGCAACGGGGTGGTCTTTTTTGCCTCAGGCCTTACTCCCACCACCGGTGCCACCCTGCCCATTGACGGCGGCGTTGCCAGCGCCTTTCCCCGCTGACAACTAACTATTTGAAATAGATCTATATGCTGTTCATCGGTACTCACGACACTTCGGACAGAGATAACCCAGCGTACCCAAATCGAATTACAACCTCAGAACCGACAGGCCTCCCAGCCCAGCATCGCCTTTTTTCGACTGCTTCCCCAACGATAATGATGGATCTCCCCTGATTTCCGGATCACCTGATGACAGGGGATCAAATAGCCTATAGGATTGGCGGCAACCGCGCCGGCCACAGCCCGGCAGGCGGTGGGCTGACCCAGGTGCACGGCCAGATCCTGATAACTGATAATGGCACCTCTGGGGAGAGAAAACAGCGCCTGCCAAACCCTGATCTGAAAGTCTGTTCCTTTGAGCAGCAAGGTCAAGGGTTCCGGGGAGTCAATCCCGGCGGGCGCGAATATCCGCTCCACCATATGACTGCCATCCGCTCCCTCACCCTCAACGATCCTTACCTGCGGCCACTTCTGGCGCAGCTCTTCCAGATGCGGCTGCCAGTCCCCTCCATCCACGAAAGAGAGGTAACAGATCTCCCTGCCGCTCTTTGCCAGCAGGCAGTCACCAAATGGAGTGGGATAGAGGCCATAGTTGATAGTCAACCCCGGACTCTTCGCTTCGCTTCGCTGTCCTGCCTGTCCCTTTTCCTGACCAGATACCAGTGACCGCACTCGGCCCCCTCCTTCATGAAGAGAAGCATTGCCAGTCCTGGAAGATTCAGGCAGCAGAGAATCCGCAAGCAGGTTTCTGGTCTCCAGTAACCTCTTCCGGGTCTGACTCAGGCTTAGACAGTGCAGGAACCGGATCAGGGTGACACCTGCCCAACGTACAAACAGGCTATCCAGATCCTCCCTGCTCCAACCCACTCTGGCCGCAATCTCGTCCCCCAAAGACACTCCTTGGGAAGCATCCACTTCTGAGAAGGTCCGTACCCTCTCATCAAAGGCGTCCATGGCCATTTCAATGGTTCGATAATATGCTGCGCTTCTTGCAAAAGTCATAACAACCATAGCTCTCTCATTTCGAGCGGCAGGGATAAATCTTTCCCTATGCCGATTTTATTACGAATCTCCTCTTAATACTTTCCTTGAAGGTATCATATACATCATCACGACACTACCATTTTTCTCAAGACGAGAAAGCAATCACAGCCAATACCACAACCAAGATCCATAGATATTTTCTATTTTACATATTGGGATCTTTCTATTATTTAGTCTCCACTATTGTATCTGGCTGGTTTCCAATAAACAAAACGAACAAGGAGAAAACATCATGAAAAAAAGAATCGCAGTGCTGGCTGTGCTGGTGATCGGGCTGCTCAATATGGCGGCCCTGTTTGAAACCTTCAACTACGTCAAGGCTGAAGATTTCAAGCAGTGGCTTGATTCCGGCAAGGCCATGGTCCTGGTCGATATTCAGGTTAAGGATGAATTCTCTCTTCATCATTTTAAAGATTCCATTGAAACCAACGCCTTTCCAGTAGAGACAGAAGAACAGCGGAAGATGATCGACCCTGCGGTGGTCGCGGCCAAAAAAGCCGGTACGGATGTGGTGGTGATCTGTCCACGGGGTGGCGGGGGAGCAAAAAGATGTTACAGTTATCTCAAGGCCCAGGGAATTCCTGAGGAAAAACTCTTTATTCTCGAAGGCGGTGTCGACAAATGGCCCCACAAAGACATACTGATGAGCCGTTAAAAAGCAATTTTTTCTTCAATGAAAGTATCTACACCCAAAGACACTAGACCATCCCTGGCTGTCGGTCGCTCTTGCACCGTCCATGGCGCCCACGACACTAAGCCATCCCTGGCTGTCGACATCCATCATCAGGCACAGGTCCTGCACCAGGAATGTACCCGCTGCCAGGCCTGTGTCAGCCAGTGTGCTTTTCTGCAAAAAAATGGCGCACCGGGTGACATTGCCGCGTCTTTGCTGGCTGGTGATTCCGCAGTCAATTCCTTTGAATGCAGCCTGTGCAATCTATGTGAAGTTGTCTGTCCTGCCAAAATTGCGCCAGGGAATTTATTTTTGGCGATGCGCCGGCAAGTCATGGCCCACGACAAACTCCCGTCCAAGCGTTATACCTCCATCTTAAAATATGAACGCCGCGGCAGTTCTCGGCTCTTTTCCTGGTACGGCCTGCCGACTGGCTGTGATACTGTCTTCTTTCCGGGCTGCACCCTGCCCGGTACCAGACCAGCGGCCACTTGGCAGATCTATCAAGATCTTAATGAACAGATCCCGCATCTTGGCGTGGTCCTGGATTGCTGCCATAAACCCTCCCATGATCTTGGACGACAGCAATCTTTTCTGACCTGGTTCGATGATATGCGAGACTGGTTGATCAGGCATGGCGTCCGCAATATTATTGTGGCCTGCCCTAACTGTTATAAGGTTTTTCATGGTTACGGCCAGGGACTAACCGTACGAACGGCCTGGGAAATTCTAGTTGAGACAAACATCAATTCCCCCTACCCTGCCATTGCGCGTGGCCGGATTACCATACACGATCCATGCCCCTTACGTGACCATAAGGATGTGCATCAGGCAGTGCGGACGATCTTGTCCCGCTTGGGGCTGAAGGTGCGGGAAATGCGACATTCCAGAAATCGCGCCATCTGCTGTGGAGAAGGTGGTTTTGTAGGTTTGGTCAATCCTGACATAGCCAGGAAATGGGGTGATATCCGGAAAGTTGAGGCTGGTGAAGATCTGGTAATTACCTACTGCGCTGGATGCGCCGGATTTCTGGCCAGCGCCGGAATGAAGGTGGCCCATCTGGGCGATCTTCTGGTCGACCCTGCAAAAGCCCTTTCGGGCAAGGCATCGGTAGCCAGAGCACCCAGGACCTATCTTAACCGGATAAGATTGAAGAAAAGACTGCAAAAGGCAATGCAAGACACCCCGCAGGAAGTACTCTTGAGATGAGACATATCACGAACAATTCCGATAATGATTACCCTGACCACTGGCATAAACCGTGTGGCCAGGGTACCGATCCCGTCCTCTCTTATTTCACTCCCAGCACCACATAGTAACTGCGGTTGCCGCTGCGGATCAGAAGCAGAACATCCTCGCCGCCGCTTTTCTGCAGGACCTGCTGCAGTTCCTTGAGACTCTGTACCGGTTGCCGGTTGACCTCTTCGATCAGGTTACCCGCCTGAATATTGGCCATCGCTGCGGGACTGCCGGGAGTAACCCCGGCAATAAGGACGCCCTGGCCCTTTGCATAGCCAAACTGACGGGCCAGTTCCGGGGTCAGGTCCTGAAGTGACATCCCCATCTTCTGAAAAAGCTGGTGTTGCTCGGGAGCCCCCGACAGGGCTTTCATGTCAGATGGCTGCTCCGCAACCTGAACGGTCAATTCCTCCTTCTTTTCATGACGAATAAGGACAAGATCAACCTTGGTACCGGGAGGGGTCATGGACACCCGGTTGCGCAGATCCGTCACATCGGCCACCGGCTTGCCGTCAAAGCTGATAATCAGATCGCCCTGTTTGATTCCGGCCTTTTCCGCCGGAGAGTCCTTGCTCACCTCGCTCACCAGAGCACCGGACTTCTCCTTCAGTTTGAAGGAACGGGCAAGATCAGCAGTCATATCCTGAATCGCCACCCCCAACCAGCTCCGGGTAACCTTGCCCTTTGCCAGCAACTGACCCTTCACCGTCTTGGCCATATTGACCGGAATAGCAAAACCAATACCCATATATCCGCCGCTGCGGGAAAAGATAGCCGTATTGATGCCGATTACCTCGCCATAGATATTCAGCAGCGGTCCCCCGGAATTACCGGGATTGATGGCCGCATCGGTCTGGATAAAATTTTCATACTCATTGATGCCCATGCGGTTCCTGCCCTTGGCACTCACCACGCCAACCGTCACCGTGCTGTCCAGACCAAAGGGACTGCCAATGGCAATGACCCATTCCCCAACCTCCAGTTGATCGGAATCTCCAAGGGACAGATAGGGAAACTTACTCCCGTCACTGACCTTGATCAGGGCAACATCAGACTGCGGATCGGTACCGATCACCTTTCCCTCCAGCTCCTGACCACCTTGCAGGCGCACGGTGATCTTGTCGGCGTTCTCAATAACATGATTATTAGTCAGGATATATCCGTCCTCAGAGATGAGAAAGCCTGAGCCCGAAGCCTGGGTCTTAAATTGCTCAGGTTGTTGAGGATTGGCTGGAGGCCTGAAGGATGGTCCAAAAAAATGTTGAAAGAAAGGATCATCAAAGGGATTAAACTGATTCCCGGGAGCCATCTCTCCTTTCTTTTCTACCCGTACATGCACAACCGCCGGTTCTGCTTTCTTGACCACCGAGGAAAAGGCCTTGGCCGATTTGTCCAGAAACTGGATATTTTCATCCTCAGCCGCCATGCTGTTTGCCGGCAGCCAGGAGAAGCCAAGCATAAAGATTAAAAGAAGTAGAATAGGCAAGGGTGCAATCAGTAGTTGTGCTTTTCTTTTCATGATATTGAAACCTCCTTCTATTAAAGATTAGGGGCCGTTACGAAACAACCATTACATTGTAATCTATTTCGTTACGGCCGTTATGCCGCTTACGATAAAGCATGTTTTATTAGTTATTTAGTGCCTTACAGATTATTTTCTTATTTTTTTGCAAGAAAATAATCTGCGAGAGGCACTTATCCCGTTCATCGGGGTTAGTTACAACGGCTTCTTGTTGTCTGCCATGGTCGTGGCAATAAATGCAAACGATGAATCTGGAACCCAGCCGCTCCGACCGTTTTCATCGTTGATCAGAGCGTAACTGTCATGGCGTTTGATAATTCGAATCAGGCGGCCTTCTTCAATGACACCCGTGCTTCCCGCGCCGTCAAAAGGAGAAATCAACAGGCGATCATCCGGCGCGATAATGACCGCCTGCTGCCAGTTCCGGTACTGGATTACCCCCCCGGCTGAAGAGATTCCAAGCAGCACCAGGCAGGCGGCGGTCAGGGAAGGAGAAAATCTGCGTAACACTACAAAACGCAGAGTCGCAAGATGGAACAGAGCTAAGGCCAGCAGCATGATTGCGGCCAGCACTGTCCACTGATTGAGCCCCAGGAGGCCGCCCATCTTTTGCCACCAGGTAATGTCCTTTTGAAAAATCCCCTTTTCCTGGCGCAACCGTTCCAGATTGGTGTGAATATCTGCATTTCCAGGGGCCAGCAACAGGGCCCGTTCATATTCGAGAACGGCCTTGCCGGTCTGCCCATTTCGGGCATAACTGTTGGCCAGGTTATAGCACAATGACGCCGACACACCCGCATGGGCCACCAGATCCTCGTAGATCCGGATGGCCTTGGTCAAATCACCAGTTTCATAGGCCCTGTTGGCCTCAAAAAAATTCTGGCTGTTCTTCGGATCTCCCGCCAGGCATGTGCCGATAAAGGTACAGAATATCATGACAAAAAAGAGAAACACCATGGTTGATTTATTCCGTTTCATCGAAGCTGCCTCAGTCCCTGCTCCAGCTTCCCGGCATATTCAACCATTTCCTGCTGGCTGAGATGAGACTCGACCACATAGGCACCGCCTTCCGCTGTGGCAAAGAGCGCAATCAATTCGGCATCAGGGGCCAGACGCTGACGCAGATCAGCAAGGGTGATGGCCCCCGGCTCTGTCTGCCAGATAAATCCCAGCTGCTCCTGCATGGCCTTGCGGCAGGCGGCCAGAAATTCCTGCGTGTTGCCCTGCTCGCGACTCTTGTCGATCTCACGTAAACTGTGATCCAGGAGTTGCACCATCTCCCGGTGGCGGCAGAGGGCAGGATTGTTGGCCAGTCGTCTGGCCCGGATCTTAAGAAAAATAACCGCAACCAGAAGCAGGAACGAGATCAAAACAACTATCTGAAAGCTGATCCGGCTTACAAGCGGGGCCAAGCCCTGTTGAAGAGAACCCAATTGCGAATGAAGTGGTGCCAGATTGATTCCCGCACTATCAGGACGTCCCTGCTGTCCGTCACCGTTCCCGCCATCCCTGGCTCCCACGGAATTAGGACGTCCCTGTCCGTCACCGTTCCCTTCATCTTTAGCTCCCGCACCATTAGAAGCCCCCTGTTCGTTATTCCCACTACTCAATTGCTCATTTTTCCCTGCATTCTCTCCCTTGTTTACACGCAGAGGAATGGGGTCACTTTGCAGAGTTTGATACTTCCCGGCCTCCGGATCAAAGAAGCTGAAAGAAAGGGGCGGAATCGTTGTCTTGTCCAGATCTTTGGCAACGATGGCCTGTTCAAAGACCTTGTTTCCCAGCCCCACACGTGCCCCCTGTGTCATTTTCGAGGAAGGCGAATAGCTCTTCCAGCCCTCAGTCTGGCTGAGAACAGGCGCATCGACCCGGTCAAAGTTCCCTGTTCCCTGAACAGTCATAGTCAGGGTAATAGGATCTCCAGGCCCCACCTCCGTCGGCTGCGCCTTGACCTGAAGATCAAATTTGCCGATAGCCCCACTGAAATCAGCCGGTTTTCCTTCAGTCGGCAAGGACAGTACCTGGAGTTCCATATCCTTGCTGACAATCTGGATCTTTTTTTCCTGAAGCTGCTGCTGATTAAAAAAATCGGCAAAGAGATCATTGCCAAAAAACGGATCACCTCCCATAGGAGCACTCCGGCGGCGCTTATCCGGAAGAAGCAGTGTCGCCTCAATGGCAATACTGACATTCTGCCTGCCCTCCTTAATCCCAGACAGGGTTCCGGGCCAGGTGAGAACGGCGTAGGGGACATTGTCGACCACCTCTTCAGTCTGCGCCGGTTCCTGATTGGGCTGGCTAAGAACAAAACTGTCTCCGTTCAGTCGGGGCTGGCTGTTAAGACTGGCCCTGAGCCCCCGACGGAAATAGGCCTTGATCTCAAGGGGCAGGACCTCACCAACATAGCTTTCTCCCTTGACTGGACTGACCCGCAGAAAGGCCAACTGGCCCGCTTCATCTCCGGTCAGAGGGGACGGAGAGCCCACTCCACCCTGCTGTGGGACAGCAGCAGTAGGCGTAACCTCAAAAGCGATCGCCTCTGTCTGGAGCTGCTTGCCGTCAACGGTTATGGAAATGGTCGGGATGGTGTAGCTTCCGGGCCTTAAGGCCTGGACCTGAAAAATAGTGGAAACAGAAGAGGAGAGAGAACCATTAATCCACTGATGCTGACTGCTCTGCCCCCGCCGCTGGATATCAAGACCATCAACCTGCGGCAGTTCATCAATGGTACCGTCTCCGTCATTGATGGTAATGGTAAGGGTCGCTGCCTGATCAACGGAAAAGCTCCTGGGGTCAAGCGACGCCGAGACCATAGGGGCAGCAGGGGAGACCGTGGCCATCCCCAGAATTACCAGGAGCAGACAAAGAGCCATACTCCTGCATCGTCCACCCGGCCTGATATAGTGTATGATTTTTACCAGTCTTTCCATGTTCCTTCTTTTTCATTTTCAGATCGAGGAACAAAATTCAGCTTGCCCTCCTCATCCTTGAGGCGACTCAGAAGCTGCCTTGCTTCCTCACTGGTCATTCTGCCCGCTTGAGCTCGCCTTTCATCCTGATCTTGTTGAGCGCTCTGAGAGGCAGCAGTGTTTTTCTGCTGCCCATCCTCTTTACCGGCCTCAGCAGTTTGAACAGTCTCGTCCTGCTTTGGCTTTGGCTCCTGCCCGGCAGCCTTCTCTGCCTGTTCTTTAGCGTCACCAGCCTGATTTTCGGAATCTTTTTCCGGCTTGGGTGATTCTTTCTGGCCGGCGATGGAATCATTATTTTGCTGCTGGCCCTGCTCATCCTGCTTTTCCGGCTGGCCCTGTTCTCCCTTCTGGCTTTGCTGATCGCCATTCTGTTTCTGATCTTGCTTTTGGTCTTGATCCTGTTGCTGCTGATCCTGCTTATTCTGTTGTTCCTGCTGCTTCTTCAGCTCCTCTAATTTTCTGCTCACCAGATCCCGATTTGCTCTGCTGTCTCTGTCCTCCGGGTTCAACTTGAGGCTGCCTTCATAGGCATCGAGGGACTTTTGCCACAACTCCTCCACCTGCCCGGGATCACTCTGCGCTAGCTCTTCCCCCTTTTTAAACAGGGTGTTGCCCAGATTGTAATACGTCTGTTCCTGCAAGCCAAGGTCCTCACTCTTGAGGGCCTGAGTAAACGAGCTGATGGCATCATCATAAAGATTATTTTTATAGGCCGCCGTTCCGGCATTATAGTGCAACCGGGGATCATCAGGATTTTTTTTCAGGGCCTGGGTATAAAATTCCGAAGCTGTAATATAGTCACCATCGGCAAAGGCCTTTTCCCCTGGAGAGGCATGGGCCGAATCAAGCCCTGCCAAAGGGATCAATAATAACAGGGCCACGGTTTTCCGGTTGAGTTTTTTGCGAATCCTACGACCCGCAGTCTTGATAAAAGGCAGCCGAAAAGAGCGCTCTGACTTCCGGCCACTGATCATGAATTCCACCATGAGCAGGACAATAGCTGCGCCAAGCGGCCAGCTGAAGCGCTCCATGGGTTCCTTATGTTGTTTTTCCGCCAGTTCCTTTTTGGGGATGAGAGAGAGTTTCTGCTGATAGATACGTTGCAGCCCTTCGCCATTTTTACCCAAGGGCACATAGAGCCCGCCTGCAGCCTCGGCGATGGCGGTAAGCGCCCTCTCGTCCAGCTTTGAAGTGATAAATTTTCCAGACTCATCCTTAACAAAATTCCCCTGGCCGCGGGACGACAGCGGAATCAACTCCCCCTGAGTGGTTCCGACGCCCACAGTAAAAATGGTCATGCCATTCTTTGCGGCCTTAGTGGCTGCAGCGAGCGCGTCCCCTTCCAGATTTTCTCCATCCGTGAGTAGAACAAGAATCTTATGGTTCGCATTGTTGACAAGAGACGACTCCGCCAAGCCGATAGCCCTCTCCAGATCCGTTCCTCCCCTGGGGATGGTAGCAGTGTTCACTGTGGTCAATGAGGCTTCAAAGGCGTTGTAATCGATGGTCAAGGGACACATGAGAAAGGCTGATCCGGCAAAAGGCAGCAACCCCACCCGGTCTCCTTCCAGCTGATTCACAAAATCCATGATCGCCAGCTTGGCCCGCTCCAGCCGATTGGGGCGAATATCCTCAGTCAGCATGCTTTTGGAGGTATCCAGGGCAAAAAGGATGTCAATACCCTTGCGTTTGACCTCAACCCACTTGAATCCATATTGCGGACGGGCCAGGGCCAGAAAGCATAAGAACAGGGCCAGCAGCCACAGCCCTTTTTTCAGCAGCCGGCGGCGGGACGAGACATTCCGGGTCAGGCGGCTCAGCAGATGGGCAGTGGCAAAATTCTCCATCTGTACCTGCCGTTTCTGCTCAAGCCTGCGCAAGAACAAAATGATTCCCAGACAGAGAAACATACCTGCCGGAATCCACAATGGTTGGGAAAAATGTATCACTTAGTCCATTATATGTTGAAAAGTATCAGGTACATTAGTGGCTTGCTGCTTACGGCAGCCGCTTGTGACTGCCCAGCAGCTCCAGTCCGATAAAAATCAGGGCCACCCCCACCAACCAGGGAAACAGCTCCCGGTAGTGCTCAAATTTTTTAATGCTCCGGGTAGTGGTCTCCATACTATTAATCTCAGCATAGACTTTTTCAAGAGACTCGGTATCGGTTGCCCGGAAATACCTGGCCCCGGTCATTTCTGCCACCTTGCCCAGAGTCTCGTCATCAATATCCACCTTTACCCGCGCCAGTCGTTTGCGGCCAAAGCTATCCACCACCGGCATCGGGGCCTCGCCCTTGGTGCCGGCACCGATAGTATAGACCTTGATTTTCAATGCTTGCGCGGCCTCAGCCGCCACCAGCGGCGGCACGGCTCCAACATTATTCATACCGTCGGTAAGAAGGATAAGGATTCGCGATTTTGCCTCCCGATCCTGCAAGCGGTTAACCCCGACACCAATGGCCGAACCGATGGCCGTCCCATCTTCCTCCACCATGCCGATAGAGAGCGCAGCAAGACGCTGCAGCAGCCAGTCATGATCAAGGGTCAGGGGGCTGACCATATAGGGCCGTCCGCTGAAAGCCAGGAGACCGATACGGTCATTGGGTCTCTGTTCGACAAACTGTTGGATCACCGACTTGACCACATCGAGCCGATTGGCAGGTTGCCCCTGCAGGGTAAAATCAAGGGCCTGCATGGAGCCGGAGACATCGACTGCCAGCAGGATATCAATGCCGCTGGCTTCGATCTCGGTGGTGGTATTTCCCAGTTGCGGCCGGGCAAATGCCAGGATCAACAAGGCAAGGGACAGAAGCCTGAGGCCGACCAGCAGACGACCGGGCTGCGCCTTACGCCCTTCGGCCAAAAAGGCAACCAGGGATGTTGTCGAAAAGACCAGAGCCGGAGCCGCGCCTCTTTTACCCCTGATAAGCGCCAGCAGGGGCAGCAGGGCCAGAAGCCATAAGAGTTGCGGATAGAGAAAACGCATTATCCTTTTCCTTTATCATCTATGGTCTGGGCAGTGGCCCTGATAAAACCCCGCACTGCCTGCTCCATGGACTCCATTTCCGGCTGGTCAGGAATACAATGGGCAAACTTGGCCATATCACACTGTTCCAGGCACTCTTTCAGCCGGTCGTGGTGTTCTTCCATGCTGTGCCCGGCCTGAAGATTACCGGCAAGACCGAGAAAAAATTCCCGTGTAGTCTGCCGGGTGGAATGAATATGAAACCTGGCCTCAACATAGCGACGCAGCACTTCAGCAAGCTGAGCGGCATAAAGCAACGCCTGTTGCGGATTCATCATCGATCGTAAACGGGCAAGCTCAGCCAGAGCGACATCATGGGGAGACGGCGGCTTTTCGACTTTTTTCCGTCGTTTCCAGAAATAAATAAACAGGCCGACAATGATCATTACCGCAAGGCCGATCAGCAACCAGAGCAGCATTCTCGATGAATCAGGCAGTTCAACCGGCCCCCGGATATCATGGAGAGTGACGGCCCCTTGCGGCTGCCCCTGGGTCATGGGGGCAGCTTGCCCCTGCTGCGGATCAGAAGGGATGGCGGGAGCGACCAGCTGCAGAGGTGGATTACTCTCGGCACAGATACCCGGCCTGGCCATCCCCCCGAAACCAAGGACAAAAGCCAACAACAGACAGAATATTCGCCCTCTCATCTCTGCCTCCTTTGCCGGGTCTTAAAAAAATTGAACAAGGCCGGGAGATAGGGTTGGTCCGTGGACAAATCAAGCAGATCAATACCTGCGGAGCGAATAGCACGGCGCAGACCTTTCTGCCGGCTGGCTGCCAGTTCCGCATACCCTCGGCGGATAGCTGGATCAGAGGTGTTCAGTTCCACCTGCTGACCACTCTCCGCATCTTCCAGGGTCAACCAACCCACATCGGGGAGCTCATGTTCTCGGGGATCGGAGATAATCATGGAAATCAGATCATGACGCCGGTTGGTAATCTGCAGCTTTGGCTGCAGGCGACTCAGGGTCTCTTCAAAGGCCCCGGGCAGACAATAATCAGACAGGAGAAAGGTGACACAACGGCGCTTTGCCACCCGGTTAATGAAATCCAAGGGGACAAGCAGATCGGTCTTGGTTCCCTGAGGCTGAAAAAAGAGGATCTCACGGATAACCCGCAGAATATGAGAGCGGCCTTTTTTCGGCGGGATATACAACTCGACAAAGTCAGTGAACAGGATTAAGCCGACCCGGTCGTTGTTGCGGCGGGCCGAAAAGGCCAGGACAGAACCCAGTTCCGCCATCATCTCCCGTTTTGAGCCGGCACCGGAACCAAACTCACCGGAGGCGCTGATATCAATAATCAGCATGATGGTCAGCTCGCGCTCTTCCGTGAATTTCTTGATATGAGGGACACCGGTCCGGGCAGTCACATTCCAGTCGATGGCCCGGATATCATCGCCAGGCACATACTCGCGCACCTCGTCAAAATTCATTCCCCGTCCCTTGAAAACCGAGTGATAGTTTCCGGCCATGGTGTCGTTGACAAGCCGACTGGTTCGTACCTCCACCTGCCTGACTTTTTTGAGAATTTCTTTGGTGATCTGGTTTTCCATGGAGTGGAGACAATTACGAATTATGAATTACGAATTACGATTTGGCGGCAACTGCCTGTTTGGTGCTTTTTTGGATGGCACCAATGATTCGACAAAGTTCTTCAGAATCCGTATAGATACTATCGAATTCCACTTCCGTTAAATATCCGGTATCTTTCAGAAGTCGTAGCCAGTAAGAAGTTTCACGGGCCTCTTTGTAAGCGATACTGAGCTTTGAGACAAAGTCGGCGCGTGACTGTCCACCTATCGCCTCCTCAACATTGGCCCCAATACTCGTTCCACAACGCAACAGCTGTTTTGCAAGGACAAACTCTTTCTTTGTCTTCAACAAATGCTGATATAACAAAACAATCCGAACGGCAAAAGCATAGCTCTTCGCTTGAATGACATTTTCACTTTTCATCAGCTCTTGCCATTATCTCCAGCTTTTTTTCCTCATTCGTAATTCGTAATTCCTAATTCGTAATTCCTAATTCGTAATTCCTAATTCGTAATTCCTAAGGTACTGGTACAGTATCCAGTATCTTTCTAATAATCTCTTCGCTGCTAATACCCTCGGCCTCCGCCTCGTAGCTGATCCGCAGCCGATGCCGCATCACGTCCATAGCCGCCGACTTTACGTCATCGGGGGTCACATAGCCGCGCCCGGCCAGAAAAGCCAAAGCCCGGGAGACGGCCTTCAGGTTGATGGTGGCCCGGGGCGAGACGCCGGTCTCGATATAGTCATGCAGGTCAAGATGAAAGCTTTTCGGGTCGCGGGTGGCAAAGACCAGAGAGATGATATAGTCCTTGATCTTGTCATCCATGTAGATGGAATCCACCACCTGCCGGGAAGCAAGGATATCCTCTGGGCCCACAATCGGATTAACCTGCGCCCCGGCATCCGTATGGTTGACCGCATCCAGAATTCTCCGTTCCTCGGCCCTGCTGGGATAATCCACCACCACCTTGAGCATGAAACGGTCGATCTGGGCCTCGGGCAGAGGATAGGTGCCTTCCTGTTCAATTGGGTTCTGGGTGGCCAGGACCAGAAAGAGTTCCGGCAGCTTGAAGGTGGAGTCGCCAATGGTCACCTGTTTCTCCTGCATGGCCTCAAGCAGTGCGGACTGCACCTTGGCCGGGGCCCGGTTGATCTCATCTGCCAGAATCAGAGAAGAAAAGATCGGCCCCTTCTTGATTTCAAAGGCAGTATCTTTCGGGTTATAGATCTGGGTGCCGAGGATGTCGGCCGGCAGCATATCCGGGGTAAACTGAATCCGCTGGAAGTCACTGTGCACGGCCATGGCCAGGGTCTTGACCGCCAGGGTCTTGGCCAGGCCCGGCAGGCCTTCCAGCAGGATATGGCCGCCGGTGAGCAGCCCCACCAGCAGACGTTCAACCAGATGTTCCTGGCCAATGATAACCTTGGCCATCTCCTGGCGCAGGAGCCCCAACCAGGGGGAACTGTGCCTGACCTGCTCGTTGATGGCCTGGATGGAAACGAAGGTATCCTCGCTATTTTGCTGACCTGGGGAAGATCCTGGCGGAGGAGGAATGATTGCAGAGTTCGTCTGAGAGATCATGAAGACTCCTATCTTGGAAAAAGGGAAGCACAATAGCCTATCTCCTAAGCTATCAAGATAAAGCTTGTTGTCAAGCACGTACCGCAATTTTTTTATATAATCATTGTGATCTCACCTGACAACGGACGGAGTGCTGACAACAAGGGACAAAACTCTTTTTTAGAGCTGAGAGGTGTTGCAATCTGTTCTTGTCTCATTGCCGGAACTTGTTTCCAACATGCGGCCATAGAAAAGGTATCCTTTTGACTCTGCCATGAACACGGTGCTACGGTTTTAACCTTGCCAAGGGTCAACCATCTTAAATTGTCTACAAGGATTTTTGTAAAAAAGTATCTCATTGTGATTTAATAAACAATGAAGTAGTTGTGAAGAAAGATTCAGGAAGCTTAACGTATGAGGTGTGCTTTTCAACCGAAGATCAAGCTGTTTCCGGGTCCACATTTTTCGTTTCTACCACCAATACAGGTAACTGTATTTAACCTATTATGAATGGCATGATGAATAAACGACAACTTTGTAGTACCGATTGTGTTAACACAATGGGACAGGCATCATCCAAACCCATGTTGCGATTTAATGAATTGAGGATCACGGATAAATCCATCCAGGTATTTAAAATATTGGCAATCGGTGTTTGTACAGAAAAATAGTATTGGTCTTGGGGTAAATGTAATTCGCCGACTTCTTCATTATCAGCGGCACTGCCAGAAGTTGAACCGGTGATGGAAAAATTATGTGCCGTCTCTAACGTGTCGATGATGTGCATGTAATGCGCCCAAGTTTCTGCCCAATCTTCATAGGGATGCATGGTTTGAAAAGATTGTTACTGCTGCTTACACTCTTTATTTCGTCGACTGCCTGGGCGGCTATACCAGCCACACCGGTCATGACCCTTTACCGTTTTAACAGCGCGCTCGAAATCCCCTATTACAGCAGCAAAAACTTTCGCGATACAGGGCCATCAGTACCGGTGGGTACGCTCGCTCAAGGTTCGTCGGTCGTGCCCTGTATAGTTGTGGACGACGGGCTCCCGTTAACCGATAGCCAGGGCGTTCCTTATGTGGGCTTTCAGGTGATTATGGATTCCAGCACGGCGACACCGGCTTCGGCGGAACGTTATAGAAACGCCGTTAAGCGGCGGCAAACAATGACCGTCGCCAATCACCATTGCGAAGGTGGTGTCCAATATGTTCTTGATGTCCGAAAGCTGTATGCGATGACCAAAGCGCCTTTTTTCGATCCCCCTCCCCGAACCAAAATCAGTACTGCCGCAGCGCCGCCACGCGGCGAGTTGGATCAGATCATTCGAACCTTTCACAATTCGACCTATTGCGACAACACCAATCGGCGTCTGACCGGGCGTCGCGATGCTTTACAGGGGGCCTGGGATCGCTTCATCCGTGATCAGCAAAATCGCTGGTCAAATAGTTCCCTGCAGCGCGCCAAGCATCTGGATTACACCATGCGCACCGCGATTTTCGAAGGACATCTGGATCGTGGTTGTAACGCCTATGGCACCTGTGAACGCAATATTATTGCCCTCTCAATTCGTAACCGTGGCCTCGAGTCGTGTGTCAGGCGTCAGGGGTGCGAGGCTCCTGGAGATTTTCAAGGCGTTTCGTCGAGCATCTCGCAGTACAACATCTGGGATGAATACCTGACGCAAATTTCCGGATTGACCTCCTGCTTCCTGCGCGACGATTTGGCCGGTGACCGAAATTACAGCAAGCTGCAAAGCATGTACGCGCAGAACCTGGATGATGTGCAACGCATCTTGTTTGGCAACGATCAAGACCTCGCGGCGATTTTCCCGAATAATTCACTGTCGGACCTGAAAAATCTTAAACATTATTATCATGCCCCGGCGATGGGGAAATGCTTTCCCAATCACGACCGGGTCGAGTACATGTCAGGGGCGGTGGCCCGCAGGGGAAACAATTTCGCGCTGATAGCCGATACCCGGATTCGAGTGGATCAGAAGACGGAAGGCGGGTATTTCTTTCGTAACTTCCTCGTGCGGGAAGACCCAGCCAGGGATGTCATCACAGTTGTTGACAACTACCCAGGATTCGTCGTGGATGGAAGACGGGTCACCCTGAAAGCACCGTCCCGATGTGCTCCCTATGGGATTCCGACTGGCTGTAGGTTCAACGAGATCGGACGATATCGAAAAACACCCTCCTGGCTTAATGCCGGCAAACCGCTGGAACTGAGATGTCGCGTTGCTGATCAGGGGGAAACTTGCCAGGGAGGAAAAGTATCGAAAACAGTCAAAGTAGGCGGGATGTGTGATACTCAGATGAGGCCGATCACAGGTGTTAAGTAGGAAATGCCAAACCCCTTATAGGCCCTGCAATCCGGTTCCGAGAAGCCTACCCTCTTCTTTTGTGTAGTTACGAGAAAAAGCTATTTGCTCCCGTGAGCCACTGTTTCCAGACCATTAAAAAAAGAGATTCTGAAATAATCTAGAGTTTCAAGACGCTCCATTTTCAGTTACGTTTTTGGGGAATACTCTTTGATTTTACCACGTACAAAAATGCCCCATTTTTGGCATATTTTTTGGTAAAGGACAAATTTAAACTGATCAAGAAGAAGCTAAAGTTGCAGTTCTTCTCAAATGCTTAACCTTGCCACTGGCTCCCTTCTGATATTTTCTGCTTTGATGTTGCAGGGATCCAGTAAGGTAGTTATGATATAAAATCCTTTTGTCCTGAATCCTGGTTGATCGACCACGACCCGAATTTGCCTTAACGGCAGCTCTTCAGGGAGCTGAGCCATCGTTTCTCTAGAATAGAGATAACTGAGGTGTATCCTTAGGGCGATCCCATTTTATCAACATGTCATTTGGGCCAATAATTTTCTGACATTTCGACCTACTGACAGGTCTCCTTCGGGCAAGCCTAATGACACTGTCAACACCTTTACGGTGAAAACTTCTAATAATGGCTACAACTGAAGAAACAAGCAGGTTTTTTTATGCTTTATCCCTTCCTATTATTAAACACGAAAATATAATTCGAGGAAATGTAACATGTTCAGTCTTTTTCGATACTACAAACCCAATTGGCTCTATACATTACTTCCTTATTTATACATCGTGGTGGGGATTCTGACAATTCTTACATTATGGAACGCGATGGCCATTTTTAGTGGCTGCATGCTCATCATGGCTGGTGCCATAGTATGGCACATGCGTTCGGGCTACAAGGATTTACAGGAAATAGATAAAGAAAATAAAAGCAAAAAACACGAGAGGTTGGTGCATATTTCCTGGCGTCAAAGTTTCAGTACCGGACACAAGATAATTGATGACCAACACCAATCACTCTTCATTGAGGCGAATGAAATAATTGATGCAATCACAAACCGCCAAATGAATATAGTCATCAACGAAGCATTGAGCGAACTGATTAGAGATATTCAAACCCACTTCAGGACTGAAGAGGAATTTCTCGAAAAATTTGCTCCAGAGATAGTCGAGTTGCACAAGGCAAAACATACGGAGCTCATTAAGAAAATGCGTGTAGCAGTTGACCGTGTGAGCCACAAAAATGTATCCCCACGTGAGTTGATTGGATTTCTGGTATATGACGTGATCACCAACCATCTTATCATGGAAGATTCAACATGGCAGGAGATGGTGAATCAAAAGGGGACCAAGGGGTCAGACCGGCTCAACTAACTGTTATATAACTAATACATATCGGAAAGCACCCGTTTTTTTCCCTTAGAATCCCTTTTTTGATCCCAAAAATAACCCTTTAAAAAATTTCCTTATGCCACGAGCAAACAGACACTATATTCCAGGCTACGTCTGGCGCATTACACATAGATGTTATAAGCAGGAATTTCTTTTTAAATTTGACAAGGACAAAAAGCGTTGGTGTCACTGGTGATGCAAGGAAGAGCATAAAGATCCTGTTTTAGATACCAAGAAAAATTTATATATAAGTAAGTATCTTCAGACAAATCTTTGGATTCATTACGGCATGGGCATGTGATTGCGGACGTTAAGATTACCACATCGAATATCTGACAAGATCCAACTATCCTCAGGTTGAGATGTCTACTGTATATATGAATGTCAGATTAAGTGTGGCAGCTTTCGCCCTAGCTGTCAGATCTGAGCTAAGTTTCTACACATTATGCAACTGTAAGCCGGGCTGTAAGACAAAAGTAAAAGATGTCGATGCTTGATTACAAGACCTGACCCTATTCATTCTACAAAGAGACTTTTTTTGAAACAATCCTTTTATGATCTCACTCATTTTGATTTAGAAATGGTTCTAAATCAGAATGATTTAAACCACTCAGCAGCAGCAATTCTTTTTAACTGGCATTATAAGAAAAAAGAAAAAGCTCAATGCTGTGAGAAAATTGCCAAAGGTTCATTGGCCTTTTTTCAAAATAATTTCGATTTTTCTCTCCCCGAAATCGATACGGTTCATGAGTCAAAAGATCGAACAGTAAAATTTCTTTTTAAACTTAAAGACAATCACAAAATTGAAACCGTCCTTATTCCGTTTCATAATAAATATTCTATCTGCCTTTCATCGCAGGTTGGCTGTGCAATGAATTGTTCTTTTTGTTCTACAGGAAAACAAGGACTTACAAGAAATTTGACTACAAGTGAAATTGTTGGCCAGTTTCTCCAGGCTTGGCGTTGGCTCGCTAAAAACAGGCCTGGAGAAGAGAGAATTTTAAATATTGTTTTTATGGGACAAGGCGAACCTTTACATAATTTTGATGCCGTCAAAAAA
>JAGXHG010000038.1 GCA_024636345.1 Desulfobulbaceae bacterium
CTGGTATCGTTGCTCAATGGTGAGCTGGGTGTAGTGTCTCATTCGTGCTCCTTTTACTTGGTCGTTGAAGAGGCCAGGATACTACCCCAGTTCACTTCTTTAAAACCTATAAAAGTTGCACTTCAATTTTGAATCCGCGATGGTAAAAGAATGGCGTTCCAAGACCTAAAAACGATTATCCCTTTGATAGGGAGAATTTAAATTCATAAAATTAACTAGGTCCAACCCGAATGGCACTTGCTTAAGCCTGTCTCTCTTTAAAAATACACTCAAATATCTGAAACCACATAGAATTTACTTAATAATGTTAAGTTGGTTGTATCCAAACAGAAGTGTCCCTGGAAATTTGAACAAGCCGTTAAGTGAAAAATCTGCTACAAATAATTCTAACGGGCTAAATTATGGAGCAGAGAATGGCAAAAGACACGAGACGGAAACATTCATCAGCATTCAAGGCGAAAGTAGTGCTGGCAGCGATGGCCACTGTCAGATGTCCGGCTTGAAAATGATCCATGGCCAGGATGCCACCCCGGAAAGCGTAGGCATACATGATTTTGAAAACGATCTGAAAAAGGTCGCCGAGTTGCAGCAATTAGGAGAGGCAATCAGGAATTCTTTTTCTTAGCAACAAGTGAACACAGGCATACTGTTCCTGAATCTTCATTAAGCTGCCGCATGACATGACTAAAACCACCTTCAAACCCCTGGATGTCTATAAGATCCTGCCGCAGAGCAATTGTCAGAAATGCCTGCTCCCTTCCTGCCTGGCCTTTGCCGCGTCAATCGTGGCGGGCAGCAAGAAGTTTAAAGACTGCCCGGATCTCGACCAGGAAGCCATGACATCCTTCTCGGCCAAGTATCAGAGCCCGGGTCTCAAGGAGGCAAATCAGGCGGAATTCCTCGACAAACTGCAGAAAAAAATGGCAGTGATTGATCTGGCCGCCGTCGCTCCCCTGATCGGGGCAACCGTCAAGGGCGAGACCATCATCATCCATTCACTGGGCAAGGATTTCGTCCTGGACCGCCAGGGCAACATGAGTTCGGAATGCCACATCATCCCCTGGGTGCAAGCACCGCTCCTCTCTTACATCACCCACCAGAGCCATGCCGACATTACCGGCCGCTGGATATCATTTAGGGAAATCAAAGGGGGAATTGAGTGGCAGGGCCTCTTTACCAGCCGCTGTGAAGAACCGCTGCGCCAGCTGGCCGATGAAAACCCAGACCTGCTGACCGACTTGATTACTCTCTTTATGGGCAAGGCAGTTGACTGGTACGAGGCGGATATTGCCCTGATCCTGTACCCCTTACCCAAAGTCCCCATACTTATCTGTTATCAGGCCCCGGAGGATGATCTGCAATCCAAGCTCACCATCTTCTTTGATGCCTGCTGCAGCACCAACCTCCATATCAAATCCATCTACACCCTCTGCTCCGGACTGGTGCAGATGTTTGCCAAGATTTCCGAGCATCATCGCTGATTGGCAAGCTCATAGCGCCAGGACTATAGCGACTTGCAGAACCAAGATTATAACCGATAATGAACTTCGGATTCCTTAAGTACAGTGCTCCCAGAATTCCAGAGTTTCTGGTGGGCTGAGCGCGGTTTTCGACACAGGGCCTACAGATGAAATTCTGGGAGCATTGGCATTACATCTCTTATATTGTGTATTAGTAATTATACAAATCTTATCAAATAGTATCAGATACTTTCTCATGCAAAAGCACTTTGAACCGGCATCATTCTGGTCTGCCCTTATTTCCCTGCTGAGTCCCAACCTGGGAATCATAAGCTATTTTCAGCCATGACAACTGCTTGCCGAGGAGTTGTTTGCCCAACGCCAGAGGAAGTCATTGACCTTGCGCAACTGTTCTTCGCTGATTGTATTCCAGGAACCATTCTGAGCACACTTAGGATAGCGGCTCGCAAAGACTCTGTTCCAGGCATCCTGGCTTTTCGATTCTGACCAGAGGAAAGGCGCAATTTTATCTTTGCTGTTGTGGCAACCTTGGCAAGTGGCTTTGAATGCCTTACCTCCTTCGCCCCAGGAGCGACTGTCCCACTCCAGCGGTCCGTCACTGAGTACCCGGCATGTTTGAGTAGCGGCGTCGTAGCGGCTTACCGGCTTTGCTGCGTTCGCCTGCAAGGAATACGTAAGGATTACAAGGAACGTCAATATGGTAGAGATCTGTTTCATATATTTTCTCCTGACGGTTGATTGATATCAATTTCAATTAAAAATGCAGCCGCAAATACGTCGAGCACGTGCTTATCAAGTTCTACAAGATTCTCTACCATTGGTAGTTTCTTCTCGAATAAGGATGAAGATATTCACTTACCTTATGATCCACTCCCTTTGCCGAGTCGGCAGTAAAAGCCAAAAAAAAAATCGTCCTTGAACAGACAACTGACTTCGCCCCAATTCCGGAGAGCAGGCTGTCGGCACTTATGGGCGTCGGTTCACTTCACCAGCAGCATCTTGAAGTTTTCCTTTGCGGTCAAGGCGTGCGAGAGATTCTTCGGCAGAGATATCTTTTCTCCGGCTGCCACTTCATACTCTTTCCCATCGATGTCAACAATGGCAGTCCCTTCGAGCACCTGGACAAAGGCATCGATAGGGATTGTATGGGCTTCCAGTTGCTGGCCTTTCTGAAAAGCAAATAATATAATGACGTAATTTTCACCTTTGAAGATCGGCTTTTTCACAAAGCTCTGGTCGGAATACTGAATAGCCTGAGTCAGGTTGACAACATCTTCTCTGGCAACAGGGTTTTTTTCTCCGGCCAGTACCAATGCCGGCTTAGCCAGCAGCAATCCTGCAAGGCAGATCATTAATAAACGTCTCATTTTTCCCCTCATTGTTTTTGAGATATAGATACATCTTTAATGTAAGACAAACAGCTTTATTTCTACAACCTGGCCATATACCATGCCTTGACCTAAGTCAAAGAAACAGATATTTTTCAGGTATGGATCAGCCAGAAAAGAATGTGAAAAAGCTGGGTAAGATTGGAAAACACAGCTGCTATAAGACCACCCAACAATATGATAGCCAATGTCAGATGTCTGGCTTGAAAATGGTCCAAGGCCAGAATGCCACCACGGAAAGTGCGAGCATAAATGATTTTGAAAACGACCCGAAAAAGGTCGCCGAGTTGCAATAATTGGAAGAATAAATCAGGATTTTTTTCTTAGCAACAAATGAGAGCAAGCATAAAACAGATTTTTCAGCGTTCTTTATCCGGTTATTGATTTGTCAGAACTCGAGTATTTTTCATGATTTTGTAAGCGGCAGTCCCACTGGGTTGCGGGGGGATGTTGCGCGCTTCAAGTTGCTTGATTACAAAAGCAAACGCGTCATCTTTTACGGACGCATCCCAACCACCGGGCGAAGAGAGAATAAAGCGTTTATTGCTCCCGTGGAGCACCATCGTGCCCTCCACTTCTCCAATCTCAACACTGGATATTTCGTCCCAGCGAATTTTCCATGTGCCCAACGATGATTTGTGGATAAGACCATCATTGTCGATGTCGAAACTGCCGGAACCCAGCACCATATAAGCCCCAAAGAGTGAAGAGAAAGCACATCCCACAGCCGGCAGATAGAGTTTAGACAAGAATGTTACAACCATACCAATAGCACAGAGCACGATCCAACCCCACCCGATGATCCGGTACGAGCGCATTTCAATGTGGTAATTTTCCATAATATTTGCTGTGTAATCCGCCAAAAACTTGCTATTCATTTATTGTATCAGACTAACTCAAAAAACAGTACAATTGTCAAAGCGGCTCTTTGAGTCCCCGAGAAAACTTCTTTCTTATCTGTTTTTATTCAGGGATAAGCGCCGGAAAAGCTCCGGTGCTCCTGAATTGTACTTGCGTCATGAAATCAGATCTTCCCAAGAGGTAGAAGGGAGATATTCCGACAAAATTTTCGGGCTGATTAAAGAACACCGGGTCGGATGTAATAGGAATTTCCAACTGTGACATGGTCGAATGGAGGTTCCATTTTCACCCCGAGCATTTCATTTGTGCGCAGTGTTAGCGAAAAAACGCGGGCAATATTATTCTTTTTGTCATTTTCTGTCTGTACGGCTACAGCCACGGGCAGGCCGTACATAATCGGTTCACTCAGAATATTTTTTTTCTGAATGGACCAGGGGCCAGTAACAACTACGGCCAGCACTGTGTATGGATTCTTATCTCTATTCCCCCATTCCGGACTTTTTTTAAACCATTCTTTTGCAGTCTTTGCCAGTTTTTTGGCATTACCTGGGGCATCGGGAGCTTCTTTCGGCCAGCTCTGTTTGTCAATTTTTTCATCGAATTTTCTCATACCAGCGGCAACGTCCTGATCAATAGTTGCTGCCAAGTTTTGTACCAGGCTGTTATTGCTGTCAAACTGCTGGGCAAGCTCCAGGTATTCACGAGCTTTTTCGTATTGCTCCAATTGGAAAAAATCATGCGATTTATCAGAGAGACCTGTCATTTCTTTTGCCTTCCTGGCCAGATCTTCAGCCATAACCGTGCGAGTGTTGCTTATTTTATCCAGACCGGTTGATAGCGCCAGATAGTGATAACTTGCGCTGTAATATTCACCGACATATCCCATTTCTGAGGCTTTTCTGTCTATATCCTCCTGGGTAGAACCATATTTACCGGCAAACGATGCAACAAGAGTGGAGAGAGCCGCCCGATCATTGGCATCAAAGTTGTTCAGCTGGTCGAGAAGTTTTTTAGCCGGAACGAGATCATTATAATAAATTACAGTCCCGGTAGCGGCTCCCAATATAGGATTGAGACGATCATATTCTTCTTTCATCTTCTGGACATCCGCCTCAATTTTCTGAGCCTGCTCCTTTGCCCTATCCTGTTGCTGGGCTAATTTTCCTTTGGCCAGCGTGGCTTTTTCAATCATGACTGCCAGTTGAGATTCAGCCTCATCAAAAGACGAGTGGGAGGAAACACCTTGCTCTGTAGCCGCCTGTCGGGCTTCGTCAAGCTGTTTCCTTATCGTATCAAGAGAGCTTTCAAGTCTTGATACAAGCTGCTCTTTATCTCCTCTGTAACCAGGATCTTCCAACTGACTGAAGATACGCTCAATATTTTTCAATCCTCGTGATGCTTTGTCAAATGGCTGGCGGGCCTGCTGAGGAAGTTTCACAACGGCATCTGCCTGATCCTTTGGTTGTTCTGGTGATGCACCAGCCGTATTTTCTTGCATCGTAAATTGTTTTGCTGGTCCGTCAACTGCAGTGCTGCTGATACTGTCCGAAGGTTTACTTGATGGCCTTTCAGGTAAGGCAACATCCGAGCTGGTCGCAGCTGCTGTCAGAGTGCCACCTCCAAGATTTTTTCCGGTTCGCCGTTCAAGATCTTTCACCAGTTTCTGGAACTTATTTTCTGCTTGTTTTAACTTGTTATTGTTTGGATCATCCCCTTTGGCCTGAATGATCAGATTCTGAATGTTTTCAATAGATGCTATGGCATTTTCAGTTTTTCCGGCAAACATATCCTTTTCAGCACTTCTGAGACTGCTGTTGATCTGTTTGATCGTTGTGTCCACGTCAGCTGCCGGCAATGAATGAATTGCCCCCTGGGTCAGCAGGAGACAACAACTCAGTATTGCGGAGAGGGTATATTTTTTAAATATTGTAGCAATCATCTCAGCCACTCCTTTCTTGTTGATGGAAAATTGGTCGTTATTCTGTTCTGGAGGGATGTTCTCCGCTGCTTAGAAAAATCATTTATCAATATTTGCTTCAGGTAGCGTTTTTTTATCTCCTGTATTACTCAGTTCAAGCTTGCCCCAGTTTCCTGTTATAAGCATGGGCTGATGAAAGGTTACGTGTCGGAAATAATAGCTGCCATCATTATCTTTGGCCGCAGCGGCAGCTGCTATGTGTCGTGACTTAACAGCGCTATCACCGCCAGCAACCCGGTCAATCCACCAATCCTTGTCAACAATGACCAACCGACGGATATCAGGCCATCCTCCATTTTTTAGCAATGCTATCATTTCATTCTGCAGTGCCATGTCAATTTTTCCAATTTTTGGCATCTTCTGCTGCTGGCCGCTGCTGTCTTTTATGTCTGCCAGAAGTTTTGAATAACTACTGTAGTCGTCACCGCTGATGGAGAATTCTCCATCAGCAAAAATCCTGTTATATGCTTTAACTTCAAGGCGAAACTTGTGCTCACCGGGGGGGAGTTCACTAAGATATTTGGTAAAAAGCTCAGGACCGAATTTATAGCCATTCTTTTCAGGAAAAATAATATCTCTGTCGCTATAATTGCTCATATGTGATGGATCAGGAGCAACATCAATGACGAAATAATCTTGTGCGATTAAATCGGGTCGCTGGAGACCAACGCTCTTGTAAACTTTCTGTTGCCCATCAATATAGAGCCAGACAATTATGTAATTACTGTTTTTGTTTAGCTCTTTCCATGGCTTCGAAGCCTTAAGGATACCATAGATATGGTCTCCGGCTGTGAAGGATGCAACTGGGGTAGACGGATTGTCCGGATTGATCGGGTCCTTTGAGAAAAATGAACCTCCTGAGTTTACAGGGGGTGATGCAGATTTGGTTTTCACATACTGGCTTTTACTGTTGTTATCAGCGGTGCTTTGGTTAGATATTTTTTGAGGTTCGCTTTGACCAGTCTTTTCACGTTGTTTATTTTTAGCGGCACCTTTATCTCCCTTTGGAAGAATCTTGTCAGCACTTTTTTCTACAGTTTTGATACCACTTTTAACCGCAGAGCCGACATCATCCACCATGGAGCCGAAGTCAAAGCTGTATCCTGTGGCTGGAACGAGCCATAACAAAGCGATCAGGAGAATGGTGCCGGTTTTTTTTCTCTTGTTGGGAGAATAAAAAGGAGCACGAAATGAATTCTGTGCCATTTTGAGACAGGAGAGACGGGCCATTGATTTTTTCACGTAAATCTCCATTTTGTAATGGTGACAAAATGCACCTTTCATAGAAACCTGTCGGACTTACCACAGAATTTCGACAGACTTTACTGTGCAGACGATAACGTAACACACTGTCTTAAGGTAAAAAACTTAAATTCTATTTATTTTTATACCATTTCTCCCATGCAATTCAATTAAATTGCATGGGAAAAAGATCAAATCAACTTTTTCAAAGATAAGAACGAGCTTACACCCAGTTCTTCATTCTGAAACAGCTGTTAAATTCCGTCCCCATTGCTATGGATTCATTTTGTCATCCTGCAGGGTTTCACGGATCGTGCGCGCCAGATCGTCTATGGAAAAAGGCTTCTGGATGAAATGAATACCTGCATCCAGTACTCCGTGATGAGCGATTACATTTGCGGTATAACCCGACATATAGAGGCAGCGCATTGTTGGTCTGAGGGAAGAAAGCTGGCGCGCCAGCTCCCGACCATTCATCTCGGGCATCACCACATCGGTGATGAGCAGATCGATTTCCCCGGCATTTTCCTGAACCAGTTGAAGCGCCGCCATCGGCGTGCTGGCGCTGAGCACAGTGTAACCCAAGCGTTGGAGGATGGTCTTGGCTAGATTCAAGAGTATAGCCTCGTCTTCCACCAGCAACACCGTTTCCCTGCCGCCTAAGGGTTCTGAGACCAGACGGGTTTCTGTCGTCACAGTTTCGGTGGAGAAACTGGGCAGATAGATGCGAAATGTGGTTCCTTGACCAGACTCACTATAGACATTGACAAAGCCATTATTCTGTTTGACGATGCCATAGACGGTGGACAGCCCCAAACCGGTTCCCTTGCCCATTTCCTTGGTGGTGAAGAAAGGCTCAAAAATCTGATTGATGGTTTCTTTGTCAATGCCACAACCATTATCACTTACTGCCAGTAGGACGTATTCACCAGGGCGAAAACCCGGATGATCGGTGCAATAAACGGTATCCAGTGAGATGTTTTCGGTTTCAATGGTGATTTTGCCTGTGTCGGCAATGGCGTCACGGGCATTAACCATAAGGTTGGCCAAGATCTGGTCAAGCTGAGAAGGATCCATCTTCACGGGCCATGGCCCGTGTCCCGGCAGCCAGGCAAGGTCAATGTCTTCGCCGATGAGCCGTTGAAGCATTTTCAGCATGCTAGCAACGGTATCGTTCAGATCAAGAATCTTTGGTTTTGTTGTCTGCTTGCGGGCAAAAGCGAGGAGTTGGCGGGTAAGATCAGCGGAGCGCATGGCCGCCTTGCGGATTTCTAAAAGTCCTTCATGCACGGGACTTGTTTCCTCGATCTGGTCAAGAGAGAGATCGCTGTAGCCGAGAATCGTCTGGAGCATATTGTTGAAGTCATGGGCCACACCACCGGCCAGTCTGCCTACCGACTCCATCTTCTGGGCCTGAAGCAGCTCCGCCTGTAATCGTTCTTTTTCCTCCTGTGCCTTCCGCTGTTCTGTGATATCAATGATGACCCCGTCCAGCCAACGCAGTTTTTCTGTGTGGTCGTAGATCCCCTGACCTTTTTCACAGACCCAGAGCGTTGTGCCATCGGTCCGGAGGATGCGATATTCCATCTCGAAGGAGCGGTGCGCGTTCACCCCTTTCTGGACGACGCTGGCTACTGACAGGCGATCCTCTGGGTGGATGATACTAGCGTAGGAACGGACAGCATTGTCGATAAAATCCGTAGCGGGATAACCGGTCATCCGCTCGCAGCCTGCACTGAAAAAGACCATGGTCCACTGTTCGTCGTTCAGACAGCGGTAGGCCACGCCCGGCAGATTATTGACCAGGGTTCGATGCCGCTCTTCACTATCGCGTAAAGCCTGTTCCGCTTGTTTGCGCTCGCTGATATCGGTGGCAAAGGAGAAGGTGAAATGATCCGTCCCATGTTCAAAGTAATTGATCGTGACTTCGACAGGAAAGGTTGAACCGTCTTTCCGCCGATGCAGGGTCTCGATCATGCCGGACCCATTGACGCGCATTTTCTTTCTTTGTTCAAGCCATTGCTCAGGTACTATGACAGAGTCGATATCAAAAACCGTCATGGTGAGGAGTTCATTACAACTGTAGCCAAGACTTTGGCAGGCATGGGCATTAACATACCGTATCTTCCCCTCATCATCGATACGGAAGACACCTATCGCCAAACGTTCGATACATGACTGGGTGAGCTGTAACTCATCTTCGGCCCGTTTGCGCTTGGTGATATCCACCAGTAGGACCAGCACATAATCCACCATCCCATCTGGTCGCCGCACGCAGCCGACAGAAAGTTCAGTCCAGATGATGGAGCCTTCCTTGTGGAGAAAACGTTTTCTCATCGAGTATTCATCAATAGCGCCGGAGAGTAGCCGCTTGAACTGGACCAGATCGGCCTCACGGTCATCGGTATAGGTAAGTTGTTCCCAGCTTAATCCCGATAGTTCTTCACGGGAATATCCCAACATCCGGCACAACTTGTCATTTACCTTCAGCCAGCCTTTTTCGGGTGAAGTGATGGCCATTCCCACGATCTGCCGCTCAAAAAAGAGGCGCATCCGTTCTTCACTGGCCTCTAACTTTATCGCATTGCTCTGCCGCCGCAACCGGTTGACCATGAGCATTCCCAACAAGGTCGTGGCCAGGGGATAAATCAGCATGACCGGCAGAGTGACCTGGGATAGGACTTGCAGGGCCATCTCCCCGGGAAGGATGAACATCAGGGCCAGCATGACCACTTGAACGAGGATGCCAAACAGGTAAAGCTCAAGCCAGGAAATTTCTTCCAAGGCTGAGAGACGGAAGTAACGCCAGAGAATACCTAACGAGCCGGTGGCCAGGATCACCACAACTCCGGTCCAGGCCGCAGGCCCTCCCAGGTAAAATCGCAAAATGGCGGTCATTGCCATTGCCACCATAGTTGGGATCGCGCCAAAGAAAAGGCCTGAGATGCCGAGCAGCACCGAGCGCGTGTCAAACCTTACTCCTGGCACATAGATCCAAGGGGAGAGAATAAGAATACAACCCAGAATGCCAAGCATCATGCCGATTACCATCTGCATGAATCGGCCGGTTTTGATAAGGTAACGACTGGTCGTCAGGTCATAAATAAATGCCACCGCCAGCAACAGGGCGGCATTTTGGGTCAGGCTTAGAAAAACATTGTCAGTCATGCGCAATTACTCCTGGAATAATAAAAAAATATTATTCATTTTTATTATTTTATATCATACCTGACCGTTAAATGTAGTGACCATTTGGCGAGATTTTGTTTGCCAGAGCTGGGGCTAAAAATTGTTGTTCTGCAGGATTTAACATCCTGGGTTGCCAAGGGAAAGAGCCGGGTATGGCCTATTCGATAAGTGTTGTGCTGGGAAGTCAGATGCGGTAACAGTTAGCTTCAACATCTCACTCTTTTGGCTTAAGGAAAGGGATCTAGCCCGCCTGAGGTGGTAGGGTAAATAGTAGACACTTTCCCAAGAGAAGATATATAGTCCGAAAGAAGATGTTCAATGAAACAAAACGGAATAATTGATAACTTCTCGTGTAATCGAGGTTAATGCCCCCATGAAGAGCAGAAGAATACGTCCGAGAATCTCAACTCAGCAAGATGTCGAGCTATATCTCTATAACAAAAGTAATAATTCTCAATTGACTGGTCGGGTGACTGCCTTGCTTTTAGACCTGTCCAAGCAGGGAGCGGGTTTGAAATTTCCCCGGGTACTCATTGATGGCAAGCATCTCTTTTATGCCGCACTTGATTCAGATACTATATTTATAATAATTGTCTTTCGATCCACGGATAACGATCCTGAACAAGTGGCACCTCTTCTGGCACGCCCTGTCTGGTTTGATCGAGACATGGAAGATAGTGTCATGCCTTTCAGGATGGGAGTTCAATTTATTGCCCCTGCCCCGCCATCAGTTCTCAGTCATTTAGTATAAGCATAGAGATCTGAAGTCTCTGTTGTTCAATTACTAATTGGTGATCTCAGATATTTTCTTGTGAAATTTTGTCACTTGTTCCGGAATATTTTCAAAAGTCTTTTTACTTAACAATTCAACTACGGGAAGTGAATAGAGATTCCATGTTGCTTCGTGATCAATACTGATAACAGCCCCCGCCATGGAAACCCCGGCAAACAGCCCCCTGCTTCTGGAATAAGAGTAAATTTCTGAATTAAGCGTTATATCGGTTCCGGCTTCCGCATGTCTACCTATTGGCCCCGCAGCAATGGAAGCATCAGCACCCAAGGTGAATTTCCCTTTCTGAATTGCTTCGATACTCCTCATTTTTTTAAAAACAAGAACGACATCACTGGACTGGGCGCCAATTTGCCAACCGATACTTCCACCTGTCAATTTAACCATTATCGGATAAAACCAGCCGCCTCCCTTAACATCTCTGACCGCCATTAATCCGGTGCCGTACCTGCCCCCTATAACGAATCCAGCCTTGATAAGGCCTGGAATAATGATCACGCCATATGAATTGGCGAGAAGCGACGGAGGAATTGTTTTTTCGGGAATGGCCAACATCTCATCGAGAACGACTGTTGCCTCATACACTTTGATTAACTCACTGGAAAAATTTTCTGCCTGAACTTGAGAGGCTGGCCAGCATAAGACAATTAAAAGAAAAAAAGTCAGTCGCATCATTTTTTTCATGCTCCATCTCCAATTATATTATTGCGCATCCGTCCTGAGAGAAGAGGTTCTAAGGGACAAATTTGCTAGGCTGTCTGATGCTATCAGGATATCATCCTTGATTTTGAAAATCAAATTAAGGATAGGTTATAAAATTGATTTTCATGCCATTCAAAACTGTTGGCACTGGTCAAAAATTCACTTCTCGATGGTAAAAATAACGATCAAGACCTAAAAACGATTATTTCTTTGATAAAAGAAATTTAAATTCATAAAATCAACCTGAGCCCTCCCATATCTTAAAAAGAATCACCAGGAGAACCAATGACCGTTCACAAAATCAGCCCGGAAGAGGCCTATCATCGTTGCGACCCTGACAGTTTTTCCTTTGAAACTACCACAGAGGTAGAGGAACTTTCCCATTTCATCGGTCAGGACCGGGCCCTTGAGGCCGTTGATTTCGGCATCGGCATGCAGCAGCAGGGCTTCAACCTCTTTGTTATCGGCCCTGAGGGCTCCGGCCGCCACACTGTGGTTGAATCTTTTCTCCATGATAAGGCGAGCAAGGAGGCGACTCCCAGCGACTGGTGCTACGTCCATAATTTCCACCAGCCCCATAAACCCCTGGCCATGGAGTTCCCTCCCGGCCAGGGCATGGTCTTCAAAGGCGAGATGTATGAACTCATCGACACCCTGAAGACCACCGTGCCGGCCATTTTTGAAGGTGATGATTACCGGATGCGACACAAGGTCGTCAATGATCTGCTCACTCAGAAAATTGAGACCATCTACCACGAAGTAGGAACAAAGGCCAAGGCAGAGAAGATTGCTGTGTCGCGCAGTGAGCATGACTTTCGATTCTCGCCCACGGATGACAAGGGCGAGCCCCTCAGTCTCGAGGAATTCCGCAAACTGCCTGATGAGGTAAAGGAAAAGATCGAAGAGACTATTGAGAAGCTGCAGACCATGCTCCAGGAGGCCGTTCACCAGATCAGTACCTGGAAGAGAGACGCCGAGGAACAGAGCCGCAAGCTCAAAAAGGAGACTGCCCAAATGGCTATATCTCCTCTCATTGCGACCTTAAAGGGAAAGTACAAAGATCATGAAAAAATTATCCATTATCTTGAAGACATCGAAAAAGTCATCACCGAGGGGGTAGACGATTTCCTCGTTGATGAACAAGCAGAGCAGCACCCGCTCATTGTTGCTATCGGCGGCGGACACTCCCCTTCCTTTGATCAGTACGAGGTCAATGTTCTGATCAGCCACCAGAATAACCATGGTTCCCCAGTGGTCTATGAAGATCTACCCACTTACCAGAATCTCCATGGCCGTATTGAACACCTGGCCAGAATGGGTATGCTCACCACCAACTTTACCCTGATCAAGCCGGGATGTCTGCACCAGGCCAACAACGGCTATCTCATTCTGGATGCCAGAAGACTGCTCATGCAGCCCTTTGCCTACGAAGGCCTGAAAAGAACCCTTCGTTCCTGCAAGATCCATATTGAATCGGTGGAGAGGCTTCTGGGACTGATAAGCACAGTCTCTTTGGAACCGGAACCCGTGGACCTCAACATCAAGGTGGTTCTCATCGGCGATCCCATGATCTACTATCTCCTCAATGCCTATGACCCCGAGTTCATCTCGCTCTTCAAGGTCCAGGCCGATTTTGAGAGCGACATGAAGCGCAGCAAGGAGAGCCAGGATCTCTATGCCACCCTCATTGCCAGACTGGCCAAGGACAAAAATTTACTGCCCCTGCACCGCACCGCCGTGGCACGCCTCATAGAACAGGCCACCCGCGAGGCTGGTGACCGGGAAAAGCTGTCGCTGCGGATCCGGGAATTTGCCGACCTGATGCAAGAGGCCGACTATCTGGCCAAAAAGGAGAACAAAACAACAATTATCGATACCGATGTGGAAAAGGCCATTACCGCCAGCAAACGGCGGGGCGGCAGGATCAAGGACCGTTTATTCGAGGCCATGGAGCACGGCATCCACTATATCGAGACGCAAGGGGCCAAGGTCGGTCAGATAAACGGCCTCTCCGTCCTCATGCTGGGTCACGACTTCTTTGGCTGTCCGACCCGGATCACTGCCCTGACCAGGCCCGGCAAGGGCAAAATTGTTGATATTGAACGGGAGGTAGAGCTGGGCGGCCCCATCCACTCCAAGGGGGTGATGATCCTCTCCTCCTTTTTAAGCAGCCGCTATGCCCGGACTATCCCCTTAAGTCTCCAGGCCAGCCTGGTCTTTGAACAATCCTACGGCGGCATAGAGGGTGACAGCGCATCCTGTGCCGAGCTCTGCACCCTGCTCTCCTCCCTGGCCGACATGCCGATCAAGCAGACGCTCGCCATCACCGGCTCGGTGAGCCAGAAGGGAGAGGTCCAGGCTATTGGCGGCGTCAACGAAAAGATCGAGGGCTTTTTTGACCTCTGTGAGAACCGGGGCCTCAGCGGCGAGCAAGGCGTTATCATCCCGGCCAGCAATGTTCGCCATCTGATGCTGAAAAAAGAGGTGGTGGCAGCCATGGAGCAGGGCAAATTCAGTGTGACAGCGGTGAACACAGTGGATGAGGCGGTGGAGATACTCACCGGTATGGCGGCCGGCGAACGGGATAGGAAAGGCAACTATCCGGAGAAATCGATCAACGGCCGGGTGGAGGCCACACTGCAGGCTTTTGCAAAAAATCTCCAGGAATTTGACAAGGAAGAGAAAGAAAGGGACAAAAACCACGAGTAAATTCTGTGAAACTGTCAGTGCTGACGGAAATAATGTTCCAGAAGTCTGCCACTTCTTGAAGGACCTGGATCATGAAGCGGTAATAAACCACCCAGGTTCCTTGAGGGGAGGATGAAGAAAAGAAACTGCAGTCTAAGCGCCTGGAGTTTGATAAGCAAGGACATCCTCTCTCTTGCCGGTTCAGGATATGATGCCAGACACCTGGAAATCCCATGCGCAACATTCTGAAGACAGGGAGACCTTACCTTTCTCCCATTACGGTAGTCTCAGCTTAAATAACCTGTTAATCGCCCACCAACTCAAAATGGTGGTGGTTGCCGAGACCATACCGAGCCATCCCAGAAAGGCTACCTTGTCCTGCCAGTCGAGGGAAATCAGCCACATTGAGCTGGCCCCGGTTATAAAAAAGAAGAACACCATAAGCGACGATGCAGCCCCTGCATCCCTATCAACCTGTTCAAGGATCAGATTATTTCCAGGCGGTCGACCAAAGGCAAAAAAGAAGGTGAGGAACCACATCGGCACGGTAAGCCGGTACGGCAGGGGAACTGCAGAGCTTATCATCGGCAGGGAGGATAGCAATACACCCAGGTAGCTGATCGGCAGTAACCGACTAAGAGAAAAATGATGCACCATCCTGGAAAAGAAAAGCGGTGCAACCAGAAAAGCAGAAGCATTACAGGCAAAGAAATATCCATACACTTTTTCGGAATACCCAAGACCGGTTATATAAATTTCGGATGACACGGCAATAAAAGCGAAAAAAGGGATCCCCAGACAGGCTAAAGCTAGGGTCAGAAGGAAAAAAGGCATATTACTCATCAGCCTCAGATAATTCCGAAAAACAAGTTGCAGACCCTCCCTCCTCAACACGGTCAAGGACTCATCCATCAACCAGACACCAATCGCAGATATCATACCCAGAAGAGCTTGAAGTATAAATATCCAGCGCCATGACAATGACTCGACTATCCAACCGCCGATTATCGGGGCAATCATGGGTGCCGCTGCAACAATAATCCCGAGTTGGATAAAGATCCGTTGGCGTAGATTTCCGGCAAAAAGGTCTTTACAGATGGCAAAGACAATTGCCGATGCAGCCGCGGCCCCTGCACCCTGCAGGGTTCTAGCCAGTATCAGCAGCACGATATTGTCAGAAATAGCACAGAGAAGGCTGGCTCCGATATAAAGTGCCAGCCCTGCCAATAATGGTGGGCGCCTGCCATGACGGTCTGAAAGAGGACCGTAAACAAGTAAAAAACCGCAATAAGGTAAAAAAAAGCCGATCAAGGTCAAATTAACAATAGCCAGAGGCTGATGCCATTTATCACTAAGCAGAGGGATCGCCGCCAGGTACATATCTGTAGAAAGCGGTGGAAATGCCGCAAGAAGTGCAAGTAATGCGATGGTCTTTATCATATTATCTGGTCAGTATCAAAGACAGCAAAAGGATCAGGTCTTTGCCTGGCTCATTTTAATTTTCTAAGTTATAGAACTAAACCGGTTTTGCAAAATTTTGTTTTGAGAAAACAGCCTATCCGGCGGCCCACTGGATAAAATCGCCAGGTTCAAAAGCAGATTTTCCCCTTTTTCCATCTAAAACCATCGACGAAGGGCTTTATGAAGTTCCATCACCATCAGCACGGTCAATGCCAGTCCCAGCATCTCCAGCCAATGTTGTGGCGTTACCGGTTGGATATGCAGGACGTCGCTGATCCAGGGGGTGTACATGGCGCCGATATGCACGAGTTGGGCGACAACCGTACCAATTAAAAGTATCGGATTGTGCAGTAGATTGTGTCGAAATACCGAGCGTACTTCTGATCGACAGTTCAAGACGTGGACGTTCTCGAACAAAACCATCAGCAGCAAGGTGCCATTGCGGGCCTCATCCAGGGTAAAACCTCTGGCGATGAGCCACTGGAAGACAAGAAAGGCGACAGTGCCGATGACCAAGGCCGAGATCACTACCCGCTCCATCATGAGTCGATTGAATATGGGCTCGCGCGGTGATCTTGGCGGGTGACGCAATTCGTCACCTTCACCGGGTTCAAACGCCAGTGCCACATCCTGAATCCCATTGGTTACCAGGTTCAGCCACAGTAAATGGACAGCCAGCAGAGGGAGAGGCAACCCGGTCAATAAGGCCAGTGTGAACAGCACCAACTCCGCGGCCCCGGTGGAGATGAGCAGAAAAATCACCTTGCGTACGTTTGCATAGGCGACTCTTCCCTCCTCGACACCGGCGACAATGGAGGCAAAATTATCGTCGGTGATGATCAGGTCGGCTGTTTCCCGTGCCACATCGGTCCCGCTCATCCCCATGGCGACCCCAACCTGGGCAGCGCGTAACGCCGGTGCATCGTTGGCACCGTCTCCGCTGACCGCCACAAAATGTCCATTCCTTTGCAGGGATTGAACGATGTCCAACTTCTGGTGTGGCCCCACGCGTGCGAAAACACGTACATCACGAGTCAGCTGGTCAATCGTTCCTGATTCGAGTGCCAACCTCAATTCCGGGCCGCTCACCAACTGGTCGGCACGTTCCGCCATGCCTAATTCCTGGGCAATGGCAAAGGCGGTAGCCGGGTGGTCGCCAGTAATCATTGCCACCTCAATGCCCGCCTGCCGACAGGCAGTAACTGCTGCCTTCACCTCAATACGCAAGGGATCGATAATTCCCACGAGGCCAATCAGTGCCAGCCCGTGCAGATGCTCTTCGTTAAATATCTCGCTCGGACTCAGTCGAATCTCACCGGCTGCCAGGGCAAGTACCCTATAGCCGCCACTGGCCAGAGCATGGGCCTGTTGTTCGATCAGAGCGTAATCTATGGCCACGTCCCGCCCAGGAGTTGCCATAGTCGTGCACATGGGCAGCAGCCGTTCAAGCGCCCCTTTCACAAAGGAACACTGTTTCCCATTCACTTCGTTCAGACTGGCCGAAAAAAGCCGTTCCGATTCATAGTGAATACTGTCAATCTCGGGAAAGGTATTGGTAATTTCTGCCCTGACGACACCAGCCTTGTGCGCCATCACCAGAAAAGCAACATCCACGGCATCACCATGGTGAGACCAACCGGAATTTATGTGACCAAGGAAGGCTTCATTGGTCAGCGCCGCTACATGACAGAGCCGCTCGAGAAGTACTTTCTCTTCTGCAGATGGTGCGCCTCGTGGTGTCAGGATCAGACCCTCCGGCACGACGCCTTCACCACTTATCTCCCACGAGTCACCATTTGGAAAGACAATGGAGCGCGCGGTCAGCTGATTGACGGTAAGCGTGCCTGTCTTGTCGGTTGCGATGAGCGTACAGGAACCCAGCGCCTCCACCGCTAACAACCGACGTACAATAACGTTTCGCCGGGCCATTCTCCGCATGCCTATGGCCAGAGCTACGGTAAGCGCCACCGGCAACCCCTCGGGAATGACAGACACTGCAAGGGCTACCACGAGCAGGAACATTTCGGCGAATGGCGTGCCACGTGACACAGCTACTCCCAACATAGTTAATGCCGCTATGCCAACAAAGATCGCCACACGATGGGTGAACTTGTCCATCCGGACCTGCAACGGGGCCTTAGGAGGCTGCTTAGACAAAACATCTGTAGCTATAGAGCCCAATACAGTGTTAAACGCCGTACTGACAACAACCCCTTGAGCGCGCCCTCGACCTACTAACGTGCCTGTGAAAAGCATATTAACTCGATCTCCCAGACCAATATCTTCGTCTAACACGGAGTTGCCGTCTTTAGCCACCGGTAACGACTCACCGGTCAGCAGGGATTCATCTACCTCCAGATCATGGGAGACGAGAAGCCGTAAGTCGGCAGGAATTTTATCACCTGACTCCAGAAGCACAATATCGCCCGGGACCAACTCTTCGGCGTTAATCTCGTAACTATCCCCCTCACGCAATACCCGACTTCGCGTGCGTACGAGTTCTTGCAGAGCTGTTGCGGCACGCTGGGCGGAATGTTCTTGAATGGACCCGATAAGAGCATTAATGAACAGGACTGCCGAGATAAATCCGGCATCAGACCACTCCTTAATCATCAGGGAGAAGAGAGCGGCTACCACAAGAACATAGATCAGCGGACTTGCAAACTGGCGGAAAAAGACAGTTGCGATTCCTGGCGGCCTGGCCTGAGGTAATGTGTTCCGTCCGTAGAGCTCAAGGCGGGCGGCAGCTTCACTATGAGTCAGCCCATGAAGTGAACTTTTCAGTGCGACAAGGACGACCTCACTCGCTGCTGCATGGGGAGAAGTGATCGGGTTGGGTATATTGGGAGTAGTCACGCTGCTGCTGTTCATAGGAGAACCTTTCGTTTGCTTGGTATTAATCATTCAGAATAACCTTGCCGGCGTCGCAAAAATTCTTTTCCCTACGTCCACGGTTCATGATATAAACCCAGGGACTGGGGAATTCTATAAGTAACGAATTGAACATAAATAAACCTTACCACCAACAACCAAGAAAAGCCAAAGGTGGGGTTGACCCCTTTTCTTATAATGTGAAATTAACTTCCTGCGATTTACCACGCCACAAGCTCCCGGGGGCGTTTACCAACTATTATTTTTTATAAGAACAATATGAGATTACTCAAGACCGAAAATTCCCCTTTTTTTTTGCCTTTTCCTGCTCGCGATAAAAAATTCACAACATGTCTAGTTTGACCGATTTCAGGCTCATTCCACCGCTTGACACCTATCCGAAGGTTGTGGCTTTGTCCCAAAAGCTGCCTGGAAAGATCCTGCTGCTTGCTCTTTTTTCAGCAGGTCTTTCCTTCCGTACCGACAGCTGGCTGCATCTCTCCGCATTCATGACGGCGATGACCTTCCTGCCGCAACTCAGGCCGGTGTTACTGACCATTGCCACCTTTGCCTCTCTTTATCTGGCAAACTGGCCCAATGTTGAGATCCCCTGGTCAATTCGCCAGCAGCATTATCCCACTGTCATTTTCTTTAAACCCCTGATTTTTATAGCAGTACTTGTCTTTTTTGCCGCATATTATACAGCTATAATGCAGAACAAAGACAGATGGTACGCAAAACGTCCGATCAGAAATTTATTGGTCTTTTACATCCTCCTCCTTATTGCAGCCACGAGTGTTCCTTTTTCCAGCCCTCAGGATGTCTATCTGTGGACATTTCTTGCTGTGCTCGGCAAATATCTCTGGTTTTTCAATTATACGTTATTGGACCGCCATAACAAGGAGACACCACCGCTTGCCCTTCAGACCGGCTATTACTTCCCTTTCTGGGGAGGCTCCAACACCCCTTTCCCCAAGGGGGCTGCCTATTTACGAAAAATTGAGGCGAAAAACCCTGAACAATTGGCCATAAGCCAACTCAAAGGTATCAAATTACTCTACTGGGCTCTCCTTCTTGCTCTCTTAGAAAAACTGCTGAATCAGATTTTTTATGGAAATGCAAATACCAGCCATGCTTTTTCAGGTATAACATTTTCTTTGGACATTCCTTCTTTGTATACGGTGCTGCATGACGTGGCAGGACATTCCTATCCGTGGTACATGAACTGGTTGGCACTCCTTGCCAATTTTTTTACCAGGTTACTCTGGTTTTCGGTGTGGGGGCACGTTATTATTGCTTGCTGTCGGATGGCCGGATACAACGCCCTGCGGAACACCTACAAACCGCTGCAATCTGCAAGCATTGCTGACTTTTGGAACAGGTTTTATTACTATTTCAAGGAGTTGCTCGTAGATAACTTTTTTTATCCGGCATTTTTACGATATTTCAAGAAGTGGCCCAGAATACGTTTATTTTTCGCAACGTTTGCCGCAGCCGGTTTTGGCAATATCCTGTATCATTTTCTGAGAGAGACAGGAAGCATTGCCGACAATGGGTTTTGGCCAGCGCTCTGGTCTTTTCGTGTGTACATGTTCTACGGGATCGTCTTGAGTACGGCAATCAGCATATCCCAGCTCTATGAAAAAAAACGGCCAACGGACATGTCCTGGCTCAGAAAGAACTTCGTAACACCCGTATTTGTTGTCGGCTTCTATTGCATTCTGTCAATATTTGACAGCTCCGACCGCAACTTAAGCCTGGGCGACCATTTCATTTTTTTACTGAAACTTTTCAATATTCACGTATCGTAAGGACAGCATGGACAATAAAACAAAGTTAAAAACCTTCCTTCAGGAACTCTTGGCTGATTATGGCAAGGAAACAGATTTTAGTGATGATGACCTGCTGGTGACAAGTGGCCTACTTGACTCCCTGGCGGTATTAAGAATGGTGGTATTTCTCGAGGAGGAGTTTGGGATTGATCTGGCAGAACGAGGGTTTGATCAAAATGATTTTGATTCGCTCTCCAACATTATGCGCCTCGTCACCCCCTGACTGAACAATCGGAAGTAACTGTGAAAGGTATGAAACAGGAAGATACCCAGGGATTCAACATTGCAAACGCGGTCTATCGACAAAGCCTGCGCGATCCCGCACGGCTGGCCATTGCCTTCGAGGGTCTGGAACTCTCCTACGGTGAGCTGGCAGACCGGGCCAGGCGTATCGCTGCAACGCTGGTTCAGAGTCCGGGCTGGAGAACTGGCGAGGGTTTTCTCCCTCGAGTTGGCATCCTTGCTTCACGCAGCATCGATGCCTGTAGCGGGATTCTGGGAACAAGTTGGGCGGGCGGAACCTATATCCCCATAGGGCTCAAGTCTCCCGAGGATCGGCTGATCACGATCCTGGACCAGTGCCAGCTTTCGGCGCTGATCTGCGATACCCAAGGCGCCAAACTCCTGACCGAGAGGGTGCTGGCGGCATGCCCTCCGTTGGTGCTGATGCCCGAACCCAATCAACACTTGCCAGCAGGCTCCAGCCACAAAATCGTCATCCAGGATATTCATGGGCTGCCTGCTGTGGCAGGCGCCACGCCACCGGCCCATATTAAATCCACGGATCTCGCCTATATCATCTTTACCTCGGGAACGACCGGAACACCCAAAGGGGTCATGATCTCTACCGGCGCTGTTCACCATTACATTGAAGTCGTGACCGAAATCCTCGGGCTTCATGCCAGCGACCGGGCCCTTGAGGTCTGTGAGCTCAGTTTCGACTTTTCGGTTCTCGACATGTTCGCCACCTGGCAAGTCGGCGCCTCCCTGCATGTGCTGCCGGCAAACCGGGTCATGAACGCGGTGAAGTTCGCGCGTGAAAGCAGGCTCACAGTCTGGAATTCAGTGCCCTCTCTGGTTGGCATGCTGAATCAGATCAAGGCGCTTAAACCAGGGGTGCTGCCCGACCTGCGCCTCACAGTCTTCGGCGGTGAACCGTTGCCAGCCAACACCGTAGAGGCATGGCAACAGGCCGCGCCGAACAGTGTCGTCCAGAACCTGTACGGTCCAACCGAAGTAACCGTCTCCTGTTTGAGTCAGCCAGTCACCACCCCGCTCGTGGTCACGCCGAAGCGCAACGTTATTGCCATTGGCTCACCGTTTCCGGGTATCGAAGCTGCAATCCTGACTGCTGATCACCAATTTGCACCGACCGATGAACCGGGAGAACTTGCGCTTTCCGGCGCGCAACTGGCACAAGGGTACCTGAACGCCCCCGAATTGACGGAGGCCAGATTCCCCATCATTGCTGGTAAGCGATGGTACTTGACCGGCGACCTTGCCTTTAGTGATCCATCCGGCACGTTCCATCACCTCGGGCGGATCGACAACCAGGTTAAGGTCCTCGGCAATCGAGTTGAGCTGGAGGAAATCGACACCCACCTTCGCGAACTGTCCCAGACAGAATTGGTGGCGACGGTGGCCTGGCCCCTGGTAGATGGCAGCGCCAGAGGGTTGATCGCCTTTATCGCCGGCTCGCCCATGGAGACGTCACAGATCCTGACCGGATTGAAGCGTCAGTTGCCGGCCTACTCGGTACCATCAAGAATTGTCCATATCGAGCAGATGCCCTTGAACCACAACGGCAAGGTAGACAGAAGCGCACTGGTCCGCAGCTTGGAGAGTGACGGGCACTGAGATTCTGTTCATACAGCCCCAGCCTTGCATCAGGAGGGGCATATTCCGGCACGTCGATACAAGGGAGCGGGCCTGCGCCCCCTTGTTCTTGTCGAATAAAGCTCTCTCCTATATCACCCAACATCCCCTCTGACAGCTTACGATTTAAGGAAGCAGGATAATTTGTACAGAAGAGCCTTGACCATGCGCAAATGACACCTGAATATCAGTTGCATCTTGCGGAACATCCAGCGCGAACACATTATCACCATTGGACAATCGTGCCCCTACAGTTTTCCAGCCACGCTTATTCCCACCTGACAAGACCACGATCGAATTGACAATTACTGCATATTTTTCCCCGATCTGAACTCTGAAATTGATTTTCGAAAAACCTCCAGAGGCAAAAGAGAACTTTTTAACTTCAGCTTTATAGTTTGTTTTTACAAAATTACCGATTTCAAGAGCTCTATTGGGTACAAAAACTTCCTCCTGTCTTTGTGCCCTTCTATCTCTTCTCTGGTCCTGTGCAAAAACTTCCTCCTGTCTTTGTGCCCTTCCATCTCTTCTCTGATCCTGTTCAAAACCTCTTGAGCGCCCCTCTGTACTCAATTCAATCCTGTTCAGATAAACATCATTTTCAAAATAGAGATACGCTGGACGTTGATACCTCTCATAAATGGGCAAAGATGCATACCCATCTGACAAGGTGTCTTCAGAAATAAGTCGTCTGTTCTCATCCAGAAGTTGAACATACCCGCCATGACGGCGATTTCTGGAATCTGCAGATACCGTTACATCAGTAATTCTTTGTCCTGCATAACCAGGGGCCTGTTCAATAAGGTCAATCAAAGGGACATGTTCCCCTCCAGAGACTGACTCTCCACCTCGGAAATCAATCACAAAGTTACTCCTGCCATACGCTGGTAGAGATACAAAAATTGAAAATAAACATACAATCAAAGAAAGTTTTTTCATAACTGACTCCAAACAAATATTAGGATACCTTGAAAAATCACTATTTTTATTCAATATGTGCCTTAGCAGTTTGAAGAGCAAACTCTTTATCCTTTGTATACATCCTCCACTTCATTTCAGATGAATGAATACCTGCTTTCTTGTCTTGACCTCTACTGTAATACCAGTGCCCAAAGCGTTCGACCGTAGAAAAGGGATGGTTTTCTGTACAAAAAAGCCCACAAGGATTAATTTCTTTGTAAAATATAGTTTCATCCGGGTCTTCATCATAAGACATATTTTTAGACAATGTGATTTGAGATACATCCACGCCCTCTGCTTCCTTTTCATCCAGCCAATCTGAAATTTTCATTTGCTTTCTCCATCAGAAATTTAATTGTTGCCGATCCGTGAAGTCAATATGGTCAAATTTTCACTCCACCCCCCTTAAAGGGCGCGAAAATAGTAACGGTTCATATCAAAGAGCCCCCCCAGCACCGGCTCATCTTCATTAAATCGCTTTTGAAACCAGTCATAGGTCTCCCATAATCGCTCATCCGCCCTGTTCACGCCATACTTGGCCAACTGCGCCAGGTCTTGGGGACTGTTATCAAAATGGGCAAGGAAATCGATAAAGTCGGGCAGATCTTTCTCCCGCACATCAAAGAAATAGTTCGGATAGGAGCCGATAAGGCCATTAATGAAATTAGCGCTGTCCTTTGATGGATCGAGGCGGTCATCCTCATTCATCAGGAATGCGACACTGTCATGCCAGCGATTGATCACCACGGAAAACGCTACATCAGGACCCTTCTCCAGTCGTATCCTCACAAAGGCAATATTGGCGTTGCTATTATTGATCAAAGCGAAAAATGGTGTCCCGGGGCGGGAAAGAGCGCGAAAGGCCCGCAGATAGTCGTTTATTGTTTCATACTTATCAGGCAGCTGCGGATAATCAGCCCCTGCCCGCAGATAATTCACCTTGTCGAAGGCGATCTCTGTCACCGGCAGGAGGTGGCTATCCACGACATGCTCGACGAACTCACGTTTCGGGTCGTCCGTTGTGTAGGTTATTTTCGCCGGCAAGCCGGAAGGATAGTAGCAGATATTATCGGGATCGACACCCTTGTACCACGACTGCATGATCTCCTGACGGCTTCCCGGGGGTAAAAAATCCAGGAAGTTGCTCTCCCCTTCCACGCGCAGCTCATCCATATAGAGCCGGGTCGCCAAGAGGTGTCCGGCTGTGCCATAAATATCAAAACCGGCAACGAGGCCATAATAAATTCGTTCCAGCAGTGGATAGTCGAGAACCCACATGCTCTTCGGCAGATTGCCCAGAGCCCCCTTGTGCACCGAGGCGCTTTGGAAATGGCGATATATGGTCAGCATCGGGGCATCGACACCACGGTTCCCCTTCCAGATGAAGTCATAGCCGAGGCCCGCGTAGTTAAGTGATGTGTAGAGATCCTGCCTGGCCCTGTAGAACTCCGCAGCCAACTGGCGGTGCTCATCGGTGAGCGCCGAAAAAATGCGCAGGTCGCTCCCCCTCTCGTTAGGCATCCGCAGCTTGTCGCTGTACAGCTTTAGAAAACCAGGGTAGGCCACGCTCAAATCATGATCCGGGTCCATAAACATGATCCAGAATTGGTCATCAATGACATTGAGGGCAATCTGGCCCTTGCAGACCGGGCCGTGGATGAAGCTCATGATGATGTAATGGGCATTGTCCAGCAGAAATTGATAGCGCGAGCGCGGCGGGATCTGCTCAAAGGCGACAAAGGGGTTGGCGCTCAGCTGGGTGTCATAGCCCATCAGATGCGGCGGCTGCAACCATTCCGGCTGAATGAACAGCTCGCCCAAACGCTGCAGTTGAGCGTCATCAAGATTGAAGACCATATGGGTTTTGTGGACGATGGTGGAGTGGATTTTGCGAAAGCGGTAATAGACCCGCTCGACGCTGGGATCATCATAAGGGCGAACAGTGGCAATCAGATCCAGAGGCTGGCCGGGAGGTGTCCTTGAGCGCACCAGTTCATAAAACTCATTGGTCGGGGTGCCAAACTTCAGGTGGGCCAGGAACAGATGTTCGTAGAGATAGCGTGCCGTCATGGCATGCTTGGCATCGTCCAGGTTGAGAAACCCTTCCCACTGCACAACAGCCCGTGCATCGCTCGCTTTTGGCATCATCAGTTGCGCCTGCTGGGCGGCATCCGGCCCCTTGGCGCCCTGGACCAGCCAGCCGGCGATGAGGTCAAACTCATCCTGCTTGAGCGGGGGGAATCCAAAAGGCATGCCGTTGTTCGGATGTTTTTCCAGATAACTGCCAAGCTCTTTGCCGTTTTCCGAGCAGGTCAGATCATCCGCTTCAGAGTTGTATTCCCCCACGCTCTTCGGGTTTTTCATCTTATGTGACAGTATCTGTATCATGAGCGAGTCATTCAAGCCATTGGCAACGGTGCTCTCGGTTACGCTGAAGAATTCTTTCTTGCGCCACTCCGCGGTTGTCTGTGCATCGGTAAAGAGACGGCTCGGTTCCATGGAGGTGAGTCGTGAGGAGTTATAAATGACCCTCTTCGTGGCCCCGCGATCCATGCCCTCAAAGGAGTCAATCTTGAGCTGACAGGGAGAATTATAGCAGGAATGGCAGACCGTGCAGCGTTTGTCGAGAAGCGGTTTGACCTCCCTTTGATAATCAATGGTCCTGGTCGGCATCTTTATCGCCACAGGCGGCAGGGCTTTCGCGGCACATCCGGCCAGGAACAAGGCCAGCACGAAGACTGGCAGGAAGGTAATTTTCATGAATAGTTCATCTTTGGGGAAAGGTTCTGATTAGATACTTCATCATTTACTGTTTTTTCTACATTTTGAGGTAGCCCTGAAACGTGTGTCGCATGGAACCGGGGACGAAGATCACAAAAAGTGGTCAAGTCCTCTCTCCTGCGTCCCCAATTCATGACATGATATCACCCACCGGGTAATTCTACTCGTAACGGTATAAAGATGAAAGAATCTTCCCCCAACAACCACGAAAAGCCATGAGCGGACTTGCCTCTTATTTTTCTACCTTGTCCAAATCCTGCCTGATGTCCCTGTGAAAATCCCATTTCATGTAATCTCGGGTCATGGGCAACGAAAGTTCCATTTTGTTGATCAGCTGAATTCCAATTTTTACTTTTTGGGGCACACATTCAAGGAGATGGCCTCCGTGTTGATGGTCTTCTGAGAGAAAATGCAAATGCATGCCGGGAACGCTCAATGACGACAAGAAATCCGGGGTAAAGAAACCTGCAAGAGTCCCTTTGATAGTATCAAATCCAAAGACAACCTGATCATGCGCGATATCGGAAAGCGGACGATAATTAGCCTGCTTCGGTACGGATCGCACCTTCATATGTGCGAACTCGCCCTCAATTCGGATTGCATAGAACAGGTTCGGTGAGGGCAGAAGGCCGTTGAGCCACTGCAAAAATTTCACATAGGGAGTTTCTTCGACAATCTCATAATGGTTTCCCGCGGTATAAAAGGTTACCGCTGCAAACGGTGTCAGTACCTGTTCATCAACTTCGATCACCTTTCCATCAGAGTTGATCTGATAGCAGTGTCCATCGAGAATGAGCATTTCCCCGTCCAGGTCATCAAAGGTACCGAGTCCAAAATCACCATGTTTCAGTATTTCACCCAGATGAATGTTTTCTTCATAGATACCTTCAACCAGGGCATTGACCGGAGCACATAAGTAGATAGAACTTTCAGGCGGTTCGGTTTTCCCATAGGGTTTCATTCACTCTCACCTTCTCTTGTTTCTTATTGACCCCTTTGCCTCGACCCCGTTCAACTGTTGTTGTTCCCTGCATTCAATAAAGGCAGTTCCCAGTTAATTGGTGATTTTGACTGATCCTGCAAATATGCATTTGCTTTGGAAAAATGCTTATTCCCAAAAAAACCACGATGCGCGGATAAGGGGGACGGGTGAACCGACTGCAGTACCAGATGGCGCTTTTTATCAATAATCGCACCTTTTTTCTGGGCATAACTGCCCCATAAGAAAAACACCAGCCCGGTATGTTCCCGGTTCAGCGTTTGAATAATGACATCAGTGAAACGTTCCCACCCCTTTCCCTGGTGAGAAGCCGCCATGTTCTCTTCCACTGTCAGCACACTGTTTAACAGAAGTACACCCTGTTCTGCCCAGCTGTTGAGATATCCATGGTTGGCCGGAATAATACCAAGATCCGAATGGATTTCTTTGAAAATATTTTTCAGCGATGGTGGTGGCGCTACCCCCGGCATGACTGAAAAACACAAGCCATGTGCCTGTCCCGGACCGTGATACGGGTCCTGCCCGATGATCACCACCTTCACGTCCTCAAACGGAATCAGGTTCATGGCATTAAAAATATTTTTCCCTTCCGGGTAAATGATCTTTCCGGCCTGTTTCTCCTGGATCAGAAACTGCCTGAGGTTTTGCATATACTCTTGGTCAAATTCACCTCCGATCCGACTCTTCCAGGAAGGGTGTAACTGAACTCGATCTTGCATCTCAGACATTGGACAACACCTTTGTGTGGTTATATAGCGACCCCATTTTTTGCGTTCCCCCTACCCCATGGGGTAAAGAATCTCTTGATTGACACTGTCGCACTCGCGCAGGAGTTCTGTTGAGAGGAGAGTTTCCGAGGCTATGAGGGTATCGTCAAGTTGGGAAGGATGCGTCGCCCCGACGATCGTGCTGGACACAAAATCAAAGCTGAGCGTCCATGCCGCTGCCATAGTGGCCGGAGAAAGCCCATGTTTTTGGGCGATGGCGGCATATTTTTGGGCCGCGTCCAGCGCTCGGTCGTTGGCGAATCGTCCGGCTTGCGCCTTCATCCTCGGATCAGGATCGGCCAGGTAATCCCCGTAGCGAAAGCCGCCCCACTGCCCACCAGGCGTATACTTGCCGCTCAATACTCCACCGGCCAACGGCGAATAAGGAAGGAGGCCGACCTGCTCTTTTTTACAGACGATGGCAATTTCGTCAAGGAAGCGCCGATTGAGCATGGAGAAGTTGTTCTGGATGCTCTCAAAGCGCTTGAAGCCCCGATAACGGCTGGTCTCCAGGGCCTTTGTCAGACCGTAGGCGTTCTCGTTCGATGTCCCGACATAGCGCACCTTGCCGCTGCGTACGAGTTGATCGAGCGCTTCAAGGCTCTCTTCAATGGGAACGACGGTATCGGGCCAGTGGACCTGATAGAGATCGATGTAATCGGTCTTGAGCCTCCGCAAGCTTCCTTCGACGGCGGTTGTGATATGAAAGGCATCGATGGCAGTCAGACCGTGGCGCACTGGCGGCACGAACCAGCCATTGGCCGCCCCCGCGACCTTCGTGGCAATGATCATTGAATCTCTTGGCTTATCAGCCAGCCACTCACCAAAGATCCCTTCCGTGACCCCATACGTCTCCGCCGTCGGAGGAACGGGATAGACTTCAGCCATATCAAAAAAGTTGACCCCGCTGGCATAGGCCTTATCAAGGATCTCAAACGATATTTTTTTATCGCATTTTTTCCCGAAGGTCATCGTCCCCAGGCAGATGTTGGAGACTCTCAGACCGCTTCTGCCGATATAGTTGTATTTCATAGAGATACCAGGAATTGATTGAAAAGTTATGAATGGAAATCACCCTTCCGCCCGCATTCGGTTGATCGCGGCCGCCACCTCGTGCAGCCGGGGTAGAGCGAGTGTCCCGGTTTTCCAGGGCGACAAGATATCGAGCCCCTTTTCTTCCACATCTTTGAGAGCAAGCGTCAGCCCTTCCTTAATATTTTCAGCCCTTTCAGCATAGTTTCTGGCGTAATAGTGGATGATGAGGCCGATGGCCCTGGTCTGACCGATATCGATCAGCTGTTCCACTTTATTCAGGTCAATCTCATGTTGACCATAAAGAATGGTGTCAATGCCGCGGGTCTCAATATAAACATCCTTTTTCCCCCGCGCCGGATTTAATCGCCCTGCGTCCGGACGTCTTTCTGACTTTCTGACAATCGGGGGTAAATCACTCAGTTTTTCTGGAACCTGTTCCCGGTCAACAAGTCCATGCGCCTTCAGGGTGACATCCTCCGGTCTATAGGAATCCATCATGATGACCGTATCGCTCACCGCAAAATAATCCCCGGAACCTCCCATGACCAGAATCGTGGAGACTCCGAGGTCGTAATACATCTCTCTCACCCGAAAAAGAAACGGCGTTATCGGTTCTTTTTCCCTGACAACCAGCCTCTGCATCCGCTCATCGCGAATCATGAAATTCGTGGCCGACGTATCTTCATCAATCAGGAGCAGAGCGGCATCATCTTCCAGGGCCTCAATGATGTTCGCTGCCTGGGATGTACTGCCGCTTGCATTTTCAGTGGAAAAACCGGTCGTATTTCTGTCAAAGGGCAGCCGATCAATGAAGGGGCTGATATCAATATTGGAAACGACCCGATTGTCTTCAGCCCGGACCTTGACCGCCGTGGGATCGGTTGCCACAAGTTCTCTGCCATCGCCGGGGATATGGTTATAGATACCCCTTTCGAGTGCATGAAGGAGTGTTGATTTCCCATGAAAACCGCCGCCGACAATCAGGGTCACCCCCCTGGGAATGCCCATCCCCCGGACCTTGCCCCTGTTGGGCAAAACAAGCGTGCAGGCCAGTGAATCAGGTGCAACAAAGGGGATCACCTTTTCTTTCAGGGGCCGGTCATCAATCCCGCTTTGTCTTGGCAACAGGGAATTGTCGGCCACAAAAGCGGCAAGATTGTTTGGCAGCAACAGGCCACGTAAAGAGTGCTGATCTTCAGCTGACTCGACATGTCTTTGAAAACTGTCTTTATCCAGATTCTCAAAATAAAGACCATGCAAGACAACTTCCGGCAGTTCCCTGAAAAACATCTCCTCCACTTCCCTTGCCATGATCGTTCGCCCGGCCGCAGGCAGACCGACGGTCAACCGTGCCTCGATCCCTTCACTGTCTATCAGCACCGAGTTTCTGATCAGGATCTGCTGACCACTCGTTTCAATCCGGATCTCGCCACTCTTGCCGATCCCTCGATGCCCCTTCACGTGTGCTCGAATTGCCTTGGCAACGGCTCTTGCCAGAAAATCTTCCGCGGCAGTTTTCCGTATCTTGCCGGCGCAGAATTCAGGGGCAAGAGGGGCAACCGATGACGAAACATGAATGCTTATCCGCGAAGGCTGGGCAAAAGGATCACCCTGGATATGATCGAAAGTGAGCTTGTAGCCATTAAACTGATAGCTCCCCTTCAGTTCCTTATAGGCCTTGTACCCTCGCCCATCAATTTTTTTTAAGAGTGTTCGTAGACGTTCCATTGTGGTCACCGCCCGCAAAAAACCATTTTTTTTTATTATTGATCCAACCCATTTAATTGTGGGACTAAACACCTAATTTTTTTGTTAGTTAGTGCAGCCCGTCCCCATCCCCTTCAAGAAAATCTTAACACCAAACAACCAAGAAAAGGCAAAAACGAATTTGCCCCTTTTTCATTCGACCAAACAGGTACGGGCTAATATCTGCTGCCGAACATAATAATTGAGTATTATGCTCTAATAATTACAAATTCTCACCCTGCTGAGGATTACTTATCATACTTTCCCCAGAAGCTGTACTTGCGGCCATGGGCCAGCTTAAGCTCATTTTTGTAAATTTCATGACCGGTAAAACGCTGCCAGTTGCTGATCGCCGGAGCCAGCGCATCAAGTTTTTTGAGATAACGGACACCGTACGAATAGGTCTTGGTCTGCGCTCTTCGGAGGATGGAGTCGAGCAGGGCGCGATAGAGCATGGAGGCGGCAAGATAGCGCGCCTCTTTTTCCATGGCCTGCGCAAGCGGCAGAAGAGAGTCATAGAAATCGCCGTTCAATTGTTCAACGGATTGGAGGAGATAGTTTTCAGCCTGGTCAAGACACCCGCTCAGGAGGAGAAACTTGGCATCGGACGCACTGAAGCGTTTTGCCGCCATGATCTCCAAGGCTTGCCCGGCAATAACCGTTTCCCTCTGCTCTTGGCCGATTACCGCCAACAATTCATTCAGACCGGCAACGCTGCGATAACGACGAAAGTATTTCCAGGCAATCTCCGTGACCTTTTCCGATTCACCCAATTCCGTATAGATGGCCTGGAGAAGCTGGTCGCGCTTGTCCGCCAGAAAAGCGCCCGGTTCCTTGTCCCGTTTAATCCAGGTAAGGGCTGTTTGCGCCTCTCCGGTCTTCAGATACACTTCGGCAATATCCAGACAGGCCGCAGTGCCGGGTTTACCCCAAGCGGCCAGCCGCGCCTTTTCAAAAAGGGGTGCATCACCCAGTTGCTCTGCCAGTTCCTCCACCCCGTTATACCAGCTCCGCCGTTGATACTCCTCTTTTTCCTTTTCCGCCAGCTGCCATAATTGCTCGGCCAAGCCTCGCATATTCTCCTCGGGGAGAAACTCGGCTGCTGATTCCAGCAGGCAATCCCTGGCCCCATAGTCGTTGCCACCAAAAAGTTTGACAAGCAGTTCAGTCAGCCATTTCTTATCCGGACAGGCTGCGGCAAAACGGACAAAAATCTTGCTGGCGTCATGGCGAAAAACACCCCCCACCATGCCGTTTGAATCATCGCAGCGCTCAAAGACCGCCCGGTCGCATTCAAAAAAACGCGCCACCAACTCCACGCCGACCTTGCCGTCCTCCACGCCCTCTTCAAGATCAGCAAGCAGCCCCGCCAAATCCCTGGCAAAAGAGCCAACCTCCCGCCAGTCAATAAACCGGCGCGACCGCCTCAGGCCCGCGAGTTTGGCCTTAAACCGTTTCACCTTTTCATCGGGGGTGGCCACCAGTCTCGCCACCAGTGTATCGGCCCCATCATAATTGTCGGTCATCGCCAGCAGGGCATCCGCCAGCTTTTCAGGTCCAAGGGCGATCAATTGAGTACGTATTTTCGTCGACATACCATGTTCTCCTCGCCACCAACGGCATATACAGATGTTTCAAGAAGCAAGAAAATACCTCCAGTATATCGTACTCGTAGAGATTTTGAAAGATTTCGATGCACGTCGAGAACAGATTGGACTTGCCGGTGGTAACCACTTGCAGGCGCATGGGCTTTCCTTACACCTACGTCATCACGGCATTGAGCAGGGCGGATTGTTTGATGGTGGCGGCGGCGATCTGCTGTTCCAGTTGATTGCAGAAAGCCATGATCTGGTCGATTTTGGCTGAGTGGAGTGACTCTATATTTGCATTTTTGGCCTTAAAAACGTCATTATAGCCCCGAAAATGACCTACTTTCGACAATGATTATAAATGCTTTTAGTTAGTTAGCGCGGCCCGACCCCATCGTTTCCCTGCTCCCATAGAGGCGAGATGCGCTTTTCCATATTCGGTCAGGCGGTACTTTTGCAGACGGCTGGTAAGTTTATCGGTGAGGCTGTATTCGATCAGTGCCTGTTGTAGCAGTTCCTTGATCATCCGTTTGAAAGCGCCTATTTTGGTCTCCAGTTCAAGCATATACATCAGTTCGGCGGCGGACAAATGCGTATCCGACAACGCCAGTAGCGCTGTTTCTGACTGGGCCCCTGACTGGGCCCCCGACTGGACCCCCTGCTCGGTCCGAGCGGTACTGCCGGACCTGGAGCCGGTTTGCTGTTTATCGAGGGCCTGCGTGTAGTTCCGCTATGAATATGGTGAAACGAATGTTTAGTGAGTTAGCGCGGCAAATCCCCATTCTCTCCTACCGAAGTAGAGAGACGGCCATATACCTGACTCCCCAACCATTGAGAGATAAGTTCCTGCATGTCCGGCTTGCTCATGTAATCAGTAAAAAGCTCTTCATTGAGTTCCATCCGCTCGATAAACAGCGACTCCAAAACCTCCCGAAAAACGAGTTGAAATTTATCGAGAGAATTGACTTCTGCCGCTTTCCGTAGCGATTCATTCCGGCTCGCTGCCTCGGTGATCTGATCGAAAAAAAGCTGATCCGCCTCGGTCAACTCCCCCCCGAATCTCTCATTAACGATGTCAATAAGACGCGACAACGAGACATACTCTTCACGAACCTCACCTGTACCCACTTCACACGGGCCGTCGAGCGGCTTGGCATACCCTTCACCCAGGCTGATGGAGCCTTCACTAATCTTCTGTAAGCGGTAATATTCGAGGTCAACCTCTTCATCAAACTGATAGCCTGGCCCGCTCTTGCGTTTGGGCAGTTTCAAGGCCAGATGGCGCAGGTAGGTAAACAGCTTCTCCAGGTCACTGTCCTGGTACGGAATGACCTGACTCAGGAAGCTATAGAGGTTACGAAATGCCTGAGTCTTGCCGCGCCACTGCTCGGCCTCTTCTTCATCAGTCTGCTGGAGCTGTTGAAAACGCGCCACTGCCTGATCGAGAATGGCGTTCATGTTTTTGTGGTCGGACGGGCTCTGGCGTCGCTTGGGCGCAAAGAAGACATGGGCGAACGCATCCACTTCCGATTGCAGGAAGATGCCCGTGGCATCCAGTTCGGCCTTGACCTCATAAAGTCGATCCGGGTCAACCTCCTCGCCCATCACCGACCCTTCGTAATACTGGCGGAAGGCCTCCTGGATCTCATCGGGGTCGTTTACAAAATCAAGGACAAAGGTGTCATCCTTCAAGGGATGGGTGCGGTTGAGGCGTGACAGGGTCTGCACCGCCTGGATGCCGGCCAGACGTTTATCCACATACATGGTGTGCAGCAGAGGTTGATCAAAGCCGGTCTGGTATTTCTCGGCCACCAGCAGCACCCGGTATTCCGGTTTGGTGAAGGTCTCAGGCAACTCCTTCTCTTTGAGCCCACCGTTCATCTCGACTTCGGTATACGTCTTTTCCGGCACCTTGTCGTCTTCCACCATGCCCGAGAAGGCCACCAGGCTCTTGATCGGATACCCCTTCTCACCAATATAGCGGTCAAACTCCTGCTTGTAGCGTACCGCCTCCAACCGTGAGCCGGTCACCACCATCGCCTTGGCATGGCCGCCAATCTTATGCCGGGTGAAGTGCTGAAAATGTTCGACCATCACCTCGGTTTTCTGACCAATATTGTGCGGATGCAGCCGCATGAAGCGCGCCAACGCCCGGGCTGCCTTTTTGCGCTCCACGTTCGGATCGTCCTCGGCCTTCTTGATCAGCTTGTAATAGGTTTTGTAGGTGACATAGTTTTTCAGCACATCCTCAATGAACCCTTCCTCGATGGCTTGGCGCATGGTGTAGCGGTGGAAGGGCTCGCCGCCCCGACCGAAGATCGCCAAAGTCTTGTGTTTGGGGGTGGCGGTAAAGGCAAAAAAACTCATGTTCGGTTGGCGGCCGCGTTTGGCCATGGCGTAAAACAGTCGCTCCAGTTCAACCTCGCCTTCCTCCTCGGCCATTGCCTGGGCCTTCTTGCGCAGTTCCTCACCCCCTAACAGCCCTTTGACCTCTTTTGCGGTTTCGCCCGACTGAGAGCTGTGCGCCTCGTCGATGATCACGGCATATTTTCGGGTTGGCAGATAGCTGTTCCCCCCGCCGCGCTCCTCGGCCATTTTCATCAACTGGTCCGAGACAAAAGGAAACTTCTGCAAGGTGGTGATGATGATCGGCACCGCCGATTCCAATGCCTCTGCCAATTGACGCGAATCCTCGTCGATCTTCTGCACCACCCCCTGACGGTGATCAAACTGGTAGATGGTGTTCTGCAACTGCCGGTCGAGTACCACCCGGTCGGTGATCACCACCACACTGTCGAAGACGCGCTCATCCTGTTCGTTGTGCAGAGACGAAAGCCGATGGGCAAGCCAGCCGATGGTGTTGCTCTTGCCGCTGCCCGCCGAATGCTCAACCAGATAGGTATGCCCTACACCCTCGGCGCCCGCGCCTGCCACTATCTTCCGCACCGCCTGCAACTGGTGGTAGCGGGGAAAGATCATCGACTCCTTGCGCACCTTCTTGCCGTCATCAGCAATTTTCTCCTGAACATCCAGATGAAGGAACCGCGCCAACAGGTCGAGCAGGCTGTCACGCTGCAACACCTCTTCCCAGAGATAGGCGGTCTTGTAATTGCGGCCGGCCTGGTCCGGTTCGTTGCCCGCGCCGCCCTGATTTCCCCGGTTGAAGGGCAAAAAATGGGTGCTGGTTCCGGCCAGACGCGTGGCCATGTGCACCTCTTCGGTGTCCACCGCGAAATGGACCAAGGTGCGTTTGGTGAATTGAAAAACCGGTTCGCGCGGATCGCGGTCGTGGCGGTATTGATGGATGGCGTTGGCCGCCGACTGGCCGGAGAGAGGGTTTTTCAGCTCCAGCGTCGACACTGGAATCCCATTGACCGACAGCACCACATCCAGCGATTTTTCATTCTTCGGGCTGTAATACAGTTGCCGGGTCAACCCCAGTCGGTTTGCCTGGTAACGCGCCGCAAGTTCCGGGTTGAGCCCATGGGCCGGGCGGAAAAAGGCAATGCGCAGGGTCTTGCCGAAACACTTGAAGCCGTGGCGCAGGGTGGTAAGTGCGCCGTGGGTATCGAGCCACTTACACAACGCCTGCAACACCCGCTCGTCGGTCTCGGCACCGTGCAGGGCCTCCAGCTTCTCCCAGGTCTTGGCCTGGGTTTCGCGGATAAAGGCCAGCGCCTCGTCGGGAAAGATCGCCCGCTCGCGGTCGAAACTGACGGAGGGGAGCTTGTTGAACCCGTCGGCCAGCAAAACCGATTCGATGGCGGTTTCAAAGGCGGCTTCGGAGGTGTGTTTCATGCACCGCCTCCATTCGACTTTTCCCAAATTTCAAAAGCCGCTTGCTCAATGTCTAAGTAGGACTTTGGCAATAAAGGAGTACGAGCAACGGCGGTTTCTTTTTTCCATTCAACCGTATTACCATCCTTGTCTTTTCTTTTTACCTTCGACCCACTTCCGAGCGACATTGAAAAAAGATCTAGAAATCGCCGTGCACCCACGCCGGTAAAGGGTTCGAAAGTCACACGGCTTTCATCAGATGGTTCATCAAGGCTGGTCTTCAGCTGGATAGACTCGGAATACAAATCTAAAGCGCGGCTTTTGGGATATGGCTCTACATACACGACACGAGTAATTCCGGCATCTATGATGTGTTTAGCACAATTATGGCATGGAAAAGTTGTGCAATACAAGGTTCCGTTAAGTGTTGAAATGCCCTCCCGGCTGCATGAAAGCAACGCTTCCATTTCTGCGTGAACAACCCGTCCGAACTCCGTCAGGTCAGCAATTTTGCTTTGTCTCAACACATCTTCGATATCTGACTTCTTCTCCTCTGCTACAACGGACTTAGCGATCAAGGCTCGGGTGATTTCCTCGATAATTTCTTTTTGAGCAGCCTTGTTTGAGTCTTCCTCGCGGGTATAGTCCTTGCCATCCGGGTAATCTCTCACTTCTCCGGTGGAGGGATCGAGTTCAGCCCAATATAGCCCACCGCCGCACCTGGGCGTGTCATTGGCCCCTGTGGCGATGATCTGTTGATTACGCGCAATGATGGCACCAACCTGCCTTGACAAGTCGCTTGATCTGATCGACGAATTGAACGCCATGAACATGGCGAATTCGTCGAATGTGGGATTACGAAAGGGGTTTGAAAAAATAAGCTCCAGACACCGTTGGATGGTATTTTTGACCTGCTTGTCGTTGTTGCCATGGCTGATAAAAAAGTCCGATAAATGGAAAGTATCTCTTGTCCGCTGGCCATGTGGAATTTTTTCATCTTCATCAATGCGGATAAGTTCGCCAGCCTGTTCTTGGGTCAGCGACTTGTCATTCACAAGATAATCGTGCCGACTCTTTTCATCCGCGTGGATACCAAACAGATAGAATCCATGGCCATAGACCTTGCGCAGAAATTCGACCTCATCCGGATGCTTCAGCGAATCGATGACATAGGCTGTTTTTTGAGGTTCCCCAGTACGGGCTTCCTTGATCTTGAAACTTGCACCAGCGGCAAGAATGGCGTTATTTTTTGATTTGTTACGAAGTTCATCGCCCTCATTCATGTAATGTTTGATGCGCTCATATTCTTTACATCCAGTGGAGGGAGGCAACAGCAGTGACGACACACGAATCTTCTGTACCGAGTATCCAAAGCCCTCTAAACGATTTGAGAGGGGATCGATTACGCGTTTAGATTCGGTGCCAACCGCATTGACAATGCCAATAACCAATTCGCTTTCTTTTAACCCACTCGTCAGATAAAGAAGCTCGATCCCGGACGCATTCATGACAGTGTCCGTTACAGGTGTTTCAGTAACAACTGTATTTGTTGCAGACGCTTCAACTTGATGCGGGAATTCGTTAGGATAAATCAGATGAGGAGCTGAGGTTTCCATCTGTTCCTTCCCAGGGGAACGGCCCTGAACGGATAGCGTACCGGTTGATTCAAACCAATTCAGAACACCACCATTGACGCGTAACACCTTCTTTTGAGGCTGATTCTCATCCCATTCCCCGGCCAGAGATTTCAGTTTCTCTTTCAATTCATCAAATGTTCCTGTGAATTTTATTTTCATGCATTCATCTCCTCGACAGGGATCTGGCCGGTCACGGCTGCGGTGATCAGGGCGGCGCGACGCTCTTTAAGAAGTTGGATAGAATTACTAATTTCACTTTCTACATTTTCGAGACAAACTGTCTCTCGGTTCAAGAAAGAAACAATCGATCGCTGTTCATGAAGAGGTGGTGCTGGATATCGAACATTTCTCAATTTTTCTGCCGGTAAATGCTGGATCGTTGCTGCGTTTGCCTGCGAGGAAAAAACACACAGATTGACAAGCGCGTGCATAACAAAAACAACAAATAAGGCGTCATCATGCCCGTTCAAAGGGCGGAGACGATGCAAGGCTTTCTGGTAATAGCACTCTTCAATTTCTCCGGACCATATAGCCGACCTGCCGATTTCACCCCCCTCACAAACTAAAATATCGCCCGACTGAAGAAAGTAACGGGCACGGCCCTCGTCATCGAAATCCATTTCAGGAAGATTTGAAGAGTTGATTGCGCCCCACTGAACGTCAACATTTCTCAAGTAAGGCGCAAGGTGAGTTCCTCTAATTTTCTTTTCATCAAGCATCTTCCCAAGTTGAACTTCAAATCGGGCATAGACCGGAGGTGTACTCCAATGCCGGAATATCCCCCAGCCAGTCGAGGCCGGAGGGTTTGAGGGGGGCGTCGGAATTGAGGCCGCAGGTAACGGCGCGGCTGATGAGAGCGGCGCGCTTTTCTTCCAGCAGGGCCAGCATCTTTTCCTTTTCCGCCACCAGCGCATCGATGCGCGCGGTTTCGCGGTCGAGGTAGTCAGCGATCAGGCGTTGGAGTTCCAACGGTGGCAACGGCAGTAATGCGGTACCGATTGCGCCTTTGGGTAGGCCAAAACGTGTAACACCGGTTGCTTCAAGCTCCAATTGAAGCGCAACCGGACGGGATTGAACACAACGGAAAAGAAACCGCCCATCCAGCGAATTACTTTTGGGGCGAATAAAGGCGAGATGGTATCCGCATATGAAATCATCCGCCGTAGCTTCCACATAGGACGGAATGGCAATGTCGTCCCAGGATTCGGAATCCTTGGTAATAATAACATCGCCAACCTCCAGATGAAATTTTTCAATCTCTTTTTCGTTGGCTGTAGCCGTCATCAGTTCAAGTTCTGGTGATACCCGGTCATTCTTGTACACATCAGTGTAATTGCAGAGTCGAACCGGTATTTCGTCCTCAAACGAGTGTTTGTCTACATTGCTGACAATATAGTGACAAGCTGCCTTTAATGGCACTCTGCGCCAGCCCTCTGGGAGCGTAGCAAGCAAATCTGTAGCATTCATTCCCCCACCTCCTCACCCCATTCCTCCAGCTTCCGGCGCAGCAGCTCCTTATCGGGCAGGTAGAGTTGATACTCTTTGGCGTGGATATTGGCATCCTTGGGCAGGGTGATTTCCACCAGGGCGTCGTGTTTCTTCTTGCAGAGGACAATACCGACCGTCGGTGTTTCCTCCTCCAGCTTCACGAATCGGTCGAAGTAGTTGACGTACATCTGCATCTGGCCAAGATCGCCGTGGCTGAGTTTGCCGAGCTTGAGATCGATCAGCACATAGCAGCGCAGCAGCCGGTTGTAGAAGACGAGATCAACAAAGAAATGATCCTCATCAAAGGTGAAACGCTTCTGCCGGGCCTCGAAAAGGAAGCCTTTGCCGAGTTCGAGCAGGAAGTGTTCGAGCTTGTCGATGATGGCGCTTTCCAGGTCCGATTCGGAATACTTCGCCTTTTCATCAAGACCGAGAAATTCGAGCACATAAGGTTCCTTGAGCAGGTCTTCTGGCCGGGCAATGAGCTGACCTGCTTCCGCCAGTTGCCTGACTCCATCCTTGTCTCGGCTCAGGGCAAGGCGTTCGTATAGGCCGGAGTTGAACTGGCGTTTAAGTTCCGGGAGCGTCCAGCCGTTGGCAGCCACTTCGATTTCGTAGAACCTTCTTTCGGCCGGGTTCTCAATGGAGATCAGGAAGACATATTGCGACCAGCTCAGTTTAAAGGGGGAAACCAAACCGGCAGATGGAGTCTGCCAATTTGCCGGAGTTGCCTGTACCGGCTCCAATCCGCCAGACGGCGTCTGGCCTTTTGGCGGCAAAGTCAATTTGCCAGATGCCATCTGGCATTTTTCCGGAAGCCGGTCAAGATACACCAGATAAAACTTACGCATGTTTTGCAGATTCGACCGGGAGAATCCCCGGCCAAACTCGGCGGTCAGTTCAGCGGAAAGTTCCTTGATGAGCGCCTTGCCATACTCTGCTCGCTCTGCACCTCCCTGTTCGTGTTCGACAATGCGACGGCCGATCTCATAGTTGGTCAGCACCTGGATCAGGTCGACGGAGTGCACCACCGCCAGACGAGCAGAACGGATCAGGTCGCGGATCTCGTGAACCAATTCTTTCACTCGGTTACCTCCCGCAGCAAGTCCATGATCCGTTTTTCCACATGTGCAAGTTCGGCATCAATCTCGGCTAATGGGCGCGGCGGCTGGTACTGGAAGAATTCGCGGTTGAAGTTGATCTCGCAGCCCACCTTGCCGATGCCGCCATCCTGCTCATCCAGGCTCATGCGGTCGATCCAAGCATCCGCCACGTAGGGCAGCACCTCGCGCCGCACATAGCTGACGACATCTTCTTTAAGGGGGATGTTTTCAAAATCCTTGAGCGCCGAATCCGCTTCGTACTCAATCACCTTTCCTTTACCGTTGGCCTTCATGCCAAGCAAGGCCTGTAGTTCATCGGGCGCGAGTTCGTCGGGCCGGGTCTGGCCGGGGAACAGGGCTGCAATGTCCAACGACTCGATTTTATGATGCTTGGCGATGACCGGCTCAGCCTCGGGATCGACCTTGGTGAAGGCATCACGGAAAGCCTTCTTCTGGGCCGTGCCCTTGGCGCCATTGGCCCAGCCCTCCACGTCATCCGGCATATTTTTGACGATCTTTTGTACCTTGTCCCAGACCTTGTTCCAGTCGTAATACGGCTCGGCGCCCAGCGCCTCTTCCACCGCCAGCACGGCGTCGAGCAGTTCCGGGCAGGTATCGAGGTAGTGCTCCTTGGCCTCCTGGGTGAGCTGGAACCGTAGACGCAGCGGACGCAGGATGGTGACACGGCGGTAGCCGAAGTCGGCGTTGTCAAAGATCTTACTGGTTTTCGATACGGTGAGCGCTCCATGCTCGCGGGTGATCTCGTCGATGACGGTCTGATCCAGCCAACGGCGCTTGTTGCCGAGGCTGCGCTTCATCGGCGTCCAGCGTTCGCGGGCATCTATCAGTTGAATCTTGCCCTTACGGTGTTTCTCTTTACGATTGCTGAGCACCCAGATAAAGGTACCGATGCCGGTGTTGTAAAACATCTGTTCGGGTAGGGCGACAATGGCCTCCAGCCAGTCGTGCTCGATAATCCAGCGGCGGATTTCGCTCTCGCCGCTGCCCGCACCGCCGGTAAAGAGCGGCGAGCCATTAAAGACGATGGCAATACGCGAGCCGGGCTGGTCACGATTGCCTTTCTGCCAGGGCTGAAACTTGGCGATCATGTGAATCAAAAACAGCAGCGCGCCGTCGTTGACTCGGGGCAGCTTGCCGCTGTAACCGCGAAAGTTGGGCCAGCGGTCGATCTCCTTCTTTTCCCCCTTCCAGTCCACGCCGAAAGGCGGGTTGGCCAGCAGGTAATCGAAGCGCATGTCGGGGAACTGGTCGTTGGTCAGGGTATTGCCGTAGTCGATACGGCTGTCGCGGTGCCCCTTAATCAAGAGGTCTGAGGCGGCTACGGCGTAGGAGCGCGGGTTGTAGTCCTGGCCATAGACCTTGACTGTGGCCTCTTCGTTGTGGGCGCGAAGCCAGTTCTGGCTTTCGGCCAGCATGCCGCCGGTGCCGCAGGCCGGGTCGCAAATGGTGACTATCTTGCCCTGCTGAGTGAGCACCTGGGTATCCGGCTCCAGCAGCAGGTTGACCATCAGACGGATGACCTCGCGAGGGGTGAAGTGGTCACCGGCCGTCTCGTTGGCCGCCTCGTTGAAGCGCCGGATCAGGTCCTCAAACACCAGCCCCATGGTGATGTTGTCCACACGACGGGGGTGCAGGTCAATTTCGGCGAACTGGGCGACGACCTGATAGAGGCGGTTGGCCTCTTCAAGCTTTTCAATCTCCTTCTCGAACTCGAAACGCTCGAAGATCTTGCGGATGTTTTCAGAGAAACCGTTGATATAATCGACCAGATGGCGGCCGATATTGTCCGGGTCGCCCTTGAGCTTGCGGAAATCAAGCTGGCTGTGGTTGTGGAAACCAAGCGGCGTGCCGTCTTCATCCTTGGCCAGTTCATTCAATACACGCTCGACCAACTGAGGATCTTTATCTTTTAAAGTATCGTAGCGCTTCAGCACAGTCTCTTTAGTCAAAGCCAGAACCGCATCGAAACGGCGTAACACGGTCAAGGGCAGCATGACTCTCTCATACTGTGGCGGCCGGTAGGGACCGCGCAACAGGTCGGCCACCGACCAAATGAAATTTGCAAGCTGCTGAAAGTTGGCTGGAGTCATGCTGTTCATTGTCCTAAATGCAAGGTAAATTTAATTAGTAACGGTCTAATAAGGTCCGGATTCAAAATCAGAAAATCCGGGACAGGTTTATTTTTCAACTTCCTACGATTATAGCAATTCTCCTTCAATATCTTTAAGTATCGTCCCTTTGTTATCTTTCCACTCCCGCAACCCATTGGCATTGCCGCCAATAATCACAGTAGCCGCCGTGCTGGGGCTGGAAAACTCCACATCTTTCGAAAAAAGGAGATGATCGCCTTTGTTTACCAACGTGCCTTCTTGCAGCAACCTCTGTCGCAACTCAACGACAAACTTATTGGCTGAGGGGCGACCCTTAGTCACAGCTTGTGAGCCTTGATAAACCACAAAACCATTGGAGGTTCTTGCTCCGGCGGCCTTCAACCCTTTGATTTCACAAACAAGGATTGCCTCTTCCTTCTTCTTCCCGCTAAATTTTTCAATGGGAGTAAAGATATCCGTACCAAGCAGGGGTAGAAGTTGCAAGATGCGGGAGAGAAAAACCTCCATATCGGCCTGATCCGACTCCGGCAGTTTAGCCCCGCTGGCCTGCTGATTATTAAGTGCGGCCTTGCCTATCTCCTTGGCCCGTTCGATGAGACGATTTTCCAGATATTTGATATGCGACTTGGTAAGGTTCGCGTCCTTACTGACAAATACAAGGGCCTGATTCCAGAAGTCCTTGGCCGTGTGGTTCTTGATGCGCTTCCACACCACCTCGGCCTCGCCAATATAGACCATGGCCCCGCCGGTTTCCGGATTTACGCCGGTGAGCAGATAGATCCCTGCGGATGCTAATTCCTCACGCGCCAGCAACTCTTTGAATTCAGAACGCGGAGCAGCCACCGCCTTGCCCGCCCAGTTAGAGATCTCCGCAGTGCGTAACCTCTTGGCATCACCGGAGGGAAGAAAGACCTTGATGGTTGCAGCGGCCATTTTTACTCCTTCTTCATTTTCTTTTTTCTGTAGGAAAACGGCTCTACAGTTCGGCAGCGTTGCTCCACCTGATGAGCAATGGCCTGGATCAGATTCGCTGGCATAACTGTCCCGTCCAGTGATTTAGCAAGAAAACTGGAATTCTTGGAATTAAATACCACAACATCACGCTCTTTACGGTCAATATACCATCCCGGCAAGGCTAAAGCCGGTTTCACCACAATCGGCTGGCCGACTGCACTCTTTAACCAGTTTGCCAACCATTGCGCTTGCCGCTTTGCCTGGGCAATGGGCTCGGTTTCGCTCCAACCGGGAAAGTGCAAAGATTTGCCATCGTAAACGACTCGCACACCATCTGCTCCCAAGACCTTATCCGGCTTAGCTCTGCCTTTGGTTTCGACGGCATAGACACCGGCTGGACCGATGACAACATGATCAATATTAAAATTTTCGGCAGGGAAATCATGATAAACTCGACACCCATGCAACATGAGTTGATTAAGCTCTTGGCCGACAGCCATTTCACAATCCAGCCCCAGACGCAATTTATTTCTTTTACCCATTAATTTTATGATCTGTACAGCAAGATAGCTTACGCCCGCCAAGCCGATTACGATCGTAAAGATCAGCAAAAAAAGACTTGGTGGTTTTTTTGTAAGATAACTTGCTGTAACAACTTGGGTGTACACAATAAAGGGAACAACAAAAAGACCAAACCCCAGACCGAGGATATCGAAAGTGAAATCATCAACCTGCGGTCGTAATGACTCCCCCGGGTTACGCAACAAATCACTTGTAAGTGGATTCCATCGGCCTCGCATCATTCTTTTGGTAGCATAGGTAAGAACCACCACGCTAAGCAAAATAAAAACACCAACAAGCACCAATGGGACGAATTGGATCCAATAAAATTTCATAAAGCGATCACACTTTTTGATGTTGTTAAGGACAAAAAATAATTCCTATCAGGAAAATATAACTAATCGATTTTATGACAAGAAGTCAATCAACTTCCATACCTCCTATGACACAAATCCATCCTGTACGCCATCTTCCTCAATACCAAGAGTAACGGTAATATGGTCGCGGATCATTTTGTATCACCGGCAAGAAGATTCATAATCAATCTGACCATCAACTCCTTCTGCCTGGGATCGCTCTCGGCAATCAATAAGGCCAGGGCCACCAGTCCGTTATCGTTGATGCCGGATTGTTCGAGCAGGTTGTTCTCTTTCAGGAAAAGCAGGAAGAGAAAGGCGCCGATCCGCTTGTTGCCGTCGCTAAAGGGATGATCCTTGATGATAAAATAAAGAAGGTGGGCCGCCTTTTCTTCTACACTGGCATAGAGTTCCTGACCGCCGAAGGTCTGGTCGAGGTTGCCGAGGATACCCTGAAGATGTTGTTCCCGCTCGTGCCCAAATAGCTCGGAGGCCTCACCCCGCGCCAGGAGATCGTCCTTGAGCGCCTTGATGGATTTTCCGGTCCGGCCATAATCAAGGGATTGCTTTGGTGGATGGCGGTTCTTCGGCAGTTCCAGCCGGTCTTCATCGTAGCGCAGGAGCAACGACCAGGATCTGGCATACCTGCCGACCACCTCCAGCACCGCTTTCCCTTCATCTGTTACCAGCTCATTCCGTTGCAGAGTCCGGGTCAAGAGGGCAACAGCCTGTTCCATATCGGCAAACCCCTTTTCGGCCAGCCGCTTTTGGTTGAAGCTGTATCCTTTGAGGAGATGATCTTTCAGGACGGAGGACGCCCAGATGCGGAACTGCGTGCCGCGTTGCGACTTGACCCTATAGCCGACAGAGATGGTTACATCGAGATTGTAATAATTTGTTTCATAGGCTTTGCCGTCGCTGGCAGTTGTCCGGGATTTCCGGACAACTGCATTTTCCACAAGCTCACCTTCCTTAAAAACATTACGGATATGCTCGGAAATCGTCCTTTTATCCCTCTCAAACAGCGCCGTCATCTGCGCCTGGGTGAGCCAGACCGTCTCCTTCCCGAGGTGGACTTCGAGCAGGCTTTGCCCGTCTTCGGTCTGATAAATAATTATTTCACCGTATTCACTTTGCATATTACGCCGTCAAAGCCTCATTCCATTCTTCAACAATCATATTCAACTCATCGCCAAAAAACTGATGCACCATGTAAATCCACCTTCCTGGGCCAAGGGAGCATAATCAAAATCACCTCTATCAATTCAAGGTACCCATCAGCCACTGGCTCTTCTCATCGGTAGACATTATTGACTCATCCTTCCACAAAGAGGCGGACATAGTCGTTGAAGATAAAAAGACGGTCGCGTTTTCGGCCTGTGAGTTCGCGCAGAATAGCGTGTTCGCAGAAATCACTGATCAATTTGCTTGCCGTATTAGGCTGTGCATTCAACAAAACCGTTACCTGTTTAATGCTGACCACAGGATTCTCATAGAGATGCCGGATAAGGGCCTGGGCGTTCTTTTGTCGGCGGACATGGAAGCACGGCAGAATTTCACGTTCGATACGTTCCTTAAGAGCAATTATCTCTTTGAAGACCTGGATGGATTGGCTGGCCGTCTCCCGCACGCCGTACAGAAAGAACCTGAGCCAATCAATCAGGTTATGGTTGGTGCGGACGGCGGTCAAATGATCGTAATAATCGCCCTTGTACTGTTCAAAGAAAAAAGAGAGATACAGGGCCGGTTTGGCAAGCAGCCCGAAGCTGACCAGATAGAGAACAATAAGCAATCGCCCAAGACGGCCATTGCCATCCAGAAAAGGATGAATGGTTTCAAATTGATAATGAATGATGCCGATCTTGACCAGATGGGGAACATGGATCTCTTCATTATGCATGAATTTTTCCAGGTCACTCATCAATTCCGGGACATGTTCATGATGCGGTGGAACAAAGGTGGCATTTTTCAGAGTCATGCCGATCCAGTTCTGGCTGGTGCGGAATTCCCCCGGCTGTTTGTGCTTGCCACGCACACTTTGCAAGAGGATGCGGTGGATATCCTTGATCAGGCGGCTGGAAAGCGGCAAGGTCTGCAGTTGGCTGATGGCTACGTTGAGGGCCTGGATATAGTTTTGAACCTCCTGCCAGTCATCACGTTTTTCAGGATCAAGGTCCAACTCGTCCACCAGGGCTTCTTCCATATTGGTTCGGGTGCCTTCTATGCGGCTTGAAGTGGTGGCTTCCTTGGTGACATGCATTTTTATAAAAAAGTCCACATCGGGAATAAGCTGGGAAAAAGCATTCAGCTCGCCAAGCAGCCGGCTGGCCTCATCCAGAAGTGTGATGATTTCAGGGGTCGAAATTTGCCATTCCAGATTGATCGGTTCAGGCAAAAAGCTCCGGTATTGGTACTGTTGTTCAAAATGACCGGAATGGAATTGGCTTATATCTTTTCTCAACATGTAAAGACCCTTTTGGAAATGACATTTCATTTCTCTTATGTCAATTGTACAGGATCAATTTGACATAGCGTGGGGGCTATGTCAAATCAAAAGCGGTCGAAATTTCACCTGCAAATTTATCATACCGCCAACTGAGCAACGATACCTGATTTCAGTGTTGAAGAAAGCAGGTTTTCATCAGTCAATAATTGCAACCGACCTCAACATGCATAACTTAACGATTTATCGAGAAATAAAGAGAAACAGAGGCAACCGGTATGGTGCCCCTCGCAGCAATAACCTCAACCACCAGCCTCATAAAATCATGGGATGCAAAGTCTCATTTGAGATATTCTTATTCCAATTTGCATTCAAGCCGGCACCTTCGTCTGCTACACTGCGTGGCTCCTCACCGTACTACCCGTACTGCTTCGTCGCCGCTCGCTTGCCTTCTCGGTGTCAACTTGAATGCTTCTTGGAATTAGCAGAGACGATGCGTCTTATACTGCATCAACACTGGGAGTTGCCTTCCAAGTTGAATCTGCCTCTTATTTATTGACGGGAAATGCCGTGTTTCCGCATACGGGCGCGAAGAGTGCTGGGGTTGAGACCAAGGAGTGTCGCCGCCCCTTTTTCTCCCTCGATTCGCCAACTGGTTTTCAGGAGCACCTGGAGGATGTGGCTTTGTTCCAGTTCAGCGAGGGCTTGGACGTCCTGCCCTGCCGGTTCCCCTGTCTTCTTCAGATCGTCAGTAAACCGGTCCAACACCTGGAGCGAGGTCCCCTGGCTGATGA
>JAGXHG010000005.1 GCA_024636345.1 Desulfobulbaceae bacterium
TGGCTGTGCCGGGGCTATCATTGATCTGCTGGAGCCGGAGCTGCCCTTTACCTTTATCAAGGCCTTTCATGAGCCGGACGGCACCTTTCCCCATGGCGTCCCCAACCCCCTGCTCCCGGAAAAACGGGAAGAGACCGGGAGGCTGGTGCGTGAGCATGGGGCGGATCTGGGGATTGCCTGGGATGGTGATTTTGATCGCTGTTTTTTCTGGGACGCCCATGGTAATTTTATTGAGGGATATTATATTGTCGGCCTGCTGGCCCTGGAACTCCTCACCCAGGAGCCGGGCGGCAAGATCCTTCATGATCCGCGTCTGGTCTGGAATACCCAGGAGCTGGTGCAGGGTGCGGGCGGCATCCCGGTGATGACCCGGACCGGCCATGCCTTTATCAAGGAGCGGATGCGGCAGGAGGATGCGATTTATGGCGGCGAGATGTCCGCCCATCATTATTTCCGGGATTTTGGCTATTGTGATTCCGGGATGATCCCCTGGCTGTTGATCTGCTCGCTTCTGTGCAGAAGCTCGACAACCCTTGCCAGCCAGGTGAAAGACCGGATGGCGGCCTATCCGGTCTCAGGTGAGATCAACAGCGTGGTGGATGACCCGGATGCGGCCATTGCCCGGGTCAAGGCGCGATTTTCTCAAGGGGAAGAGGATGATACCGACGGTCTGAGTGTGACTTTTCCTAAGTTTCGGTTTAATATCCGCAAGTCAAATACTGAACCACTGCTCCGCTTGAATGTGGAGAGCCGCAATGATCCTGCGTTGCTTGCAGAAAAAACCAGGGAGCTGCTGGCCCTGATCAGGGATAACAGAGAGTCGAAAGAATAAGCAGAAAAGTGACAGCCAATTTCAAGGAGAAATAACGTGTATAAAATCCAACCCGTCATCCTGGCCGGTGGCACCGGGTCCAGACTGTGGCCCCTGTCCCGGGAATTGTATCCCAAGCAGCTTCTGCCCTTGATTGATGAGACCTCACTGCTCCAGACCACGGTACTGCGGGTCTGTCAACTTGCGGATGTGCTGGCCCCGGTGGTGGTGGTCGGTGAGGAACATCGTTTTATTACCCGTAGTCAGATTGATGCCCTGGGGGTTGTTACAGCGTATTCCATCCTCCTTGAGCCCCTCGGCCGGAATACAGCGCCGGCGGTCTGTGGGGCCGTGGAATTCTGCGCCCTGACAGACGATGATGACACCATCGTCCTGGTGCTGCCTGCCGATCATCTGATCCTGCGTCAGGATGCATTTGCCGAGGCGGTGCGGAAGGCTGCCGAGCTGGCCTCTGAGGGGGCCATTGTTACCTTCGGGATTGAACCGCAGTGTCCGGAAACAGGTTATGGCTACATAGAACGGGGAGAGGGCGGGTCTGTCCTCTCGTTTAAGGAAAAGCCCGATCTGGCCACGGCCATGGACTATGTTGAGAGTGGAAATTACTTCTGGAACAGTGGGATGTTTGCTTTTTCCATCAAAACCTTTCGTGAGGAGATGGAAATCCATGCCCCGGAGATGCTCACTGCCATGGCAGAAGCCGTCCGTCATGGTACGCGTGATGGAAAATTTTATCGCCTGGACAGCAGGGCCATGGCCAGCTCTCCCAGTGACTCCATAGATTATGCCTTGATGGAAAAGACCGATAAGGCAGCGGTGGTAGCAGCAAATCTTGACTGGAGTGATATCGGTTCATGGAAGGCCTTGTGGGAGATTTCCAACAAGGACGAGCAGGGAAATGTCACTGTTGGGGATGTGATTTTGGAAGAGACCAGGAATTGTATGGTCCGTTCAGAAAGTAAGTTGGTGGCAACCGTTGGCCTCGAAGACACGCTGGTGGTTGAGACCGCCGATGCGGTTCTGGTGGCGCCCTTGTCGCGGTCCCAGGATGTGAAAAAGATCGTGACCAGGCTGAAGAAAAAACAGCGTGATGAGTTCAGGATTCACCGCACGGTTTTTCGTCCTTGGGGTAGTTATACAGTCCTTGAGCAGCAGCCGCGGTATCAGATCAAGCGGATAACGGTCTATCCAGGAAAAAAGCTTTCTCTGCAGATGCATCACCATCGGCATGAACACTGGGTGATTGTCACCGGGACTGCCCGGATCACCAATGGTGATGAGACCTTTTTATTACATGAGAACCAGTCGACCTATATCCCGTCCGGCGTTCAGCATAGGCTGGAAAATCCAGGAGTTATTGAACTGGAGCTTATAGAGGTGCAGAATGGCAGTTATCTGGGTGAGGACGATATTGTTCGTTTTGATGATGATTATGGCCGGGGGGCTGCCCGGGAAGAGGTGACAGAGGCTGAGTGAGATTCGTCAATCTGCGTGCGCTCCGGCGTATCTTCTTGCAGGGTGTTGGTCTCTTTCTGGCTGGAAGTGTCGTCCTGACCCTTTTGTTCCGTTGGGTACCTCTGCCCTTGAGTTCCCTGATGCTCCAGCGTCAGATTGCAGCGAAATGGCAGGGTGATCATGGGTATCGGTTGGTCCATACCTGGGTCAGCCTGGATCAAATCTCTTTGTATGCCCCTCTGGCCGTGATTGCCGCTGAAGATCAGAAGTTTTTTGAGCATGATGGCTTTGATTTTGACGCCATGGGCAAGGCCTGGCAGGCGAACCAGCATCGACGTCGGCCACTTGGGGCAAGCACCATCTCGCAACAGGTGGCTAAAAATATCTATCTCTGGCCGGGACGAACCTTTTTTCGTAAAGGGGTTGAGGCCTGGTTTACCTTGCTGCTTGAAGGATTGTGGCCGAAACAGCGGATCCTTGAGGTCTATCTTAATGTGGCGGAGTTCGGTCCAGGGATCTTTGGGGTTGAGGCTGCCAGCCGTACCTATTTTCATAAGTCAGCCATCAGGCTGACCTCACCTGAAGCAGCACTTCTTGCCGCAATCCTACCCAGTCCTCTGCGTTCTGACCTTGATCATCCAACAAGCTATATCCTCAGTCGCGCCAGGCACATCGAGCGCCAGATGAAACTCATGGGCGGCGGCGCATATCTGAAAAAGAATATCAGTCCTGAAAAAGAATAAGGGGAGCAGCAGCAGATCTATTCTTGCGGAAAAGATTCGCTTGCTGCTCCCTGTTACATTGTATGAGAGTGACACCACATGTGTACTCTCATACAATATCTTCTCTCTTAATCTCCCGAACCACCCTGGTGTGGGCCTTCATTTCTGTCCGGATTGTTAGTATGGCAGACAGTGCACGTGTCAATGGTTCCTGCATGACCTTGCAGGAGAATTGACTGGATATTGTCATTTGGTTGTATTGAAGGATATATGGCATGCTGACTGCCATGGCATGCCTGGCAGTAGATGCCTTGGTGTCCTTTAGAGAAGCGGTATAACGTGCCACTGTTTTCAGCATACGCTGCATCATGACACTGTGCACAACGTGGTTCGTCAATCCAGGGTCTGCGGTTTGGGTTGGCAACAGCGGTAAGGTTGCCGTGACAGTCGTAGCAGGTTTTTCCTGCCGTAAACATGGCTCCGCGTAAACATTTTGTCTGGGCGCCAGGGTGACAGGCATAACAGGTTCCTTCCATTGTTCCATCGTCAATACCCGCACTTGCATGTTTTCCGTGGATGGCGTTAGATAGATTCGGAATCCCTGGCTTACCGGTAGTACCAAGGGCGTTTGAACCGTGGCAACTGGCACAAAGCACAGGTCGTTGAGCCATGAGGGTAGTAGCGTGTTTTTGATCATGGAGTGTGAGAATGTTCTGTTTCACGACGCGGGTGGCGATGCCGGGATTCCCACGTCCATTATCATTGTGGCAGTATTCACAATGCAGTTCGGTAGAAACAGGGGCCACGGTCTGGGTGCTGGCTAAAATATTGCCGCTGGCGTCCTTGGCCACAATTTCGGCCACTTGATAGGGATACGGTTTGATTAGATTGCTGTCAAGATATTCGGTGAGCGGGATTGCCTCGGCAACGAAATGGTCGCCAGCTGCTTGCATGCGTCCGCTGAGGCCATTTCCTGTTAAACCAATATTGGGGGGGAGGGGTTGGGGCAACCCAAAAAGTTTCTGAGCATATTGCCAGAAGTTTGTTTTGTTGTCAGAGCGGGTATTGCCAAGGATCCGATATTCGACGGTAATATTAGAGGTAACAATTGCAGGTTCGTCACCACGATGAATAACCTGTGCCCACAAGGTGTTGTAAGGGGGAAGAGTTGCAAAATCTTCAAAACTGGGATCCATGCAATGCATCCCCAGATCATTCCAGGCAATGATGGTATATTGCCCATTCCCTGGAGGTGGTGTTCCAAGCCCAGGAGGCGGAGCAGGGTCGTGCGAGACGATTGCGGGAAGAAAGAGGAAAAAACTAGATTTTGCTTCAGTAATACAAGGTAGAGTCAACAGGCAGATGATGCCAAGAACAGGTATGGCTATCATGGCCTGCAAGGGAGCAAGACGTGTCAATAGATGGTACTTTTGGCTACACATGTTCATGACACTCTCTCCTTGTTTATTGTGCCATCATGGCAGATCGTTAACAGCAATTGCTTATATAGCATCCTTAAAACGGAGGTGAAGGGAAATGATATTTAATACTATTATAAAAAATAATATCATCGATCTTTGTTTATTTCAAGAAGAGCTGGACATTTTTAAAAGATACTTTCATTGAGTGCTTTCAGGTCCAGTTTATTAAAAAATGTGTTTTCATTGCAATTGCAAGAAGATGTTAAACGGCAGACTTCACTTGATTCAGGATGTGAGCGAAAATTGTCTCTTTGGTATTTGGCGCCATTTTGTCGATTATTATTCAATAATACAATGAATGAGGGGAATGCAGACGCATAAGGTCATGGTTTTAACATAACCTCGTTTTTGGGAAGAAGGGGATGGGCGAAGATGATGTCAGCCCCGGAAGGGCGAGCGGGTTAGATGTGCCTGAATCCAATCACCTGCGCGAAGTTGTCGGCGGTGGGCAGGGCAGAGCAGGTAACAGGACGTGGCCTCGCTCTGCCGGGGTAGGCGGGCTGTGCATATCCCGGCATGGATTTGGAAGATGCCACTTTTAAGACAGAGTGTTTTGTCCTCAGGACAGGTAATGGGTTCTGTAAGGCGAATTTTCACGATCTCAGGGAGGCACCGTTTTATGCCCTGCAAGGAAAGCAGGGCAGGTCTCACTAATTCATGAAAGAGCAGGTGTACGGCAGGCGGCGGACCCGGCAGGCCAAAAAAGAGACTCTGGCCCAGGGTGCCGAAGAGGGTGGCTTTTCCCGGACGTAGATTGAGAGCGTTATAGATCACTTGACCACCGGCCTCAATAAAGGCGTCTTCCAGCAGGTCATATTTTCCGGGTCCCATACCGCCGGTGGAAATAATAACATCAGTTTTGTCGGGATCAAGAGTGGCGAAGACCCGGCGTAGTTCATTCTTATTGTCTCCGACCAAGCCGCAGTCAGTGGGGATGGCCCCGGAGAGTTGTGTCAGGCTGTTTAGTAGAAAACGATTTTCTGAAACCTTCTGGCCGCTTAATTTTGTCGCTGTCGGTCCTACAAGTTCATTACCAGTGCAGAAAAAACTGACCCTTGGCCGAAGATGAACAGGAACTTCGGTGTATCCGACACCAGCCAGCAGTGCCTGATGCTCAGGATGGATTGGAGTCCCGGCCGGAACAACTACCTTTCCTTGTGCAATCTCACTTCCCTTGGTTCGGATAAACGAATTCTTTGCCAGTAAACCTTTTGAAGAGATGAGCAGGATGTCACCTTCGACCATACATTGTTCCTGCGGGATGACCCTGACCCCACCCGCTGGGATCAGGGCCCCGGTCATAATGCGCCAGGCCTCCCCTTTGGCCATATGGTCTTTGCAGGTATCACCAGCGGCAATCTCCCCGCCTATCCGGTATTTCCCATGGACATCCGTACTTGCGCCCAGGACAAAACCATCACGGGTAGAATGATTAAACGCTGGCAAGGGGAGCATGGCCGGCAAGGAGCGTGAGGATACACGATGCAGTGCTTCTTCAAGAACAATGGATTGAACAGGCAGGGCCGAGGCCTGTTCAAGGATAAGTCTGTGGGCTGTCTGCAGGTCAAAGGGGGGGGGCATGGTTTTGTTTTGGGGAGAGGAAAGGGGGACAAAAAAAAACGTATCTGCATTTGATTACAGATACGTTTTTCGTATTTTTTTAAAGATCTTGAAGAAACATCAGTTTTACAGATGTTTTGGAGCAGGAATCATGCGGTTATTCCTTTTGATCTTCATTAAAGAGTCAGATCGTCACGCACCGTCTTACGAGGGCCGCCATGACCAGCTGTTGACCAGTCACGGATGGGGGCAATCGTCTCCATTTGCGACTGCTTGCCGAAACTGCCAAGACGGTCATGGATGGACTGCCAGATGCACTCGGTGTCTTTGTTGATTTCACATCTGCCACCCACTGAGCCGCCGCAAGGACCGTTCATCAGGCTCTTGGCACAGCGGGCTACAGGGCAGAGGCCGCCGGTGAGATGGAGGACGCAGTTGCCGCATCCGGCACACTGTTCCGTCCAGATACCTTGCTCTGCTGAGCCGCCGAAGAAGGTGGTGTTTAGCGCTGGATAGACCATGGTCTCCTTGCGCAGATTGGCAATGAAGTTGACGCCGACTCCACAGGCTGTCGAGACAATGGCGTCGTATTGACCATCCCATTGGTCAATGGCATCGATATATTCCTTGTCGCACTGCCTGACCAGACTGCCTTCGATGACTTGAATGGTTTTCCCCTCTTTCTTCATACCAAGACGGATGAGTGCGGCCAGAGCTGCGGCCTCGCGTTCACCACCGGCTGAACAGACGGTTACGCATCCGCGACAGGCCAGAACCAAAACTTTGGAGCAATCCTTTACCATTCCTATAATTTCAGCCATTGGCTTTCGTTCTGCGACAATCATCCTCTACACTCCTGATAAAAAAATAGTAGAACGTTGAAAATTGAACGGCTCAGCTTTCATGTCTGCTGGGTTCAACTCAGGTGTTCAACTTTACTTTTCAACTTTGAAACGGACTTGGCCCAAGGGCACGGATCTTTTTATCCATTGCTATCCCTGCCGCAACAAATTCCGGATGCAGTCCACGGGGAAGGTGAAACATCTCTATCCTTCCACTCTCAACATCGAGCTCTTCCAGGGCTTTTTTCACGGCCGCAACTCTTTTGCCAGCCCTGACACTTCCCTTCACATTGTGACAGCCATCCACTGGACAACCAACCACATAAACGCCGTCGGCGCCGTCTTCAAAGGCCTGCAATAAGGTTGTCACCTGCACTTTTCCGGTACATGGAACTCTGACCAGGTTAATGGATGCCGGAAACCCAAGTTGTTGCAACTCTTTTCCTTTTTCAGCGCAACTCTGCTGTGATGCATAATGGCAACTGAACAGGGTTATCTTTGGTTCAAAACTCATTTTTATTCCTCGTCCCTCTAAACGACCTTTGCACACGCCGTCTGATTAAGCACCGCAGGCTGCAATCAGCCGTCCATCCTCGGATTCATTCAGTCTGATAGCCCGGGCTGGGCACTCTTCAACGCAGATCCCGCAGGCCCTGCATGTCTCAATGTCAATGACGGCCACGCCCTGCTTGTCAATTCTGGGAATGGACCAGGGGCAGACGCGAACACAGGTAAGGCAGGCGACACAGAGGTCACGCTCCACCTGGGCGGACTTACCCTTGTCTATCAGATCCTGCTCGCTGACATAACCCTCTTTCAGGGCCAGTTTGGCCAGCGCGCCCATGATCTCGGCAAAACGCACATCCTGTGGACAGACAAAAACACAGGATTTACACCCGGAGCAGTACCAGAGAAAGTCGGAACCGAGCAATCGATCCTTCATGCCCATCCGGATCATGTGAATAATCTTTCGTGGATCAAATTCAGGAATGGCCTGACTGACAGGGCATATGCCGCTGCACGCCCCACACGAAAAACAACTGTTTAGATGTTCACCGCCTGGAACAGCAACAACCTCGCTGTTAAAGGCAGGAGTTAATGTAGTTACTGGTTTTCCCATTTTGACAACTCTTGGCTTTTCGTCTTTCTTCTTCAGGTGGTAATCGAAAAAAACGACACCACGTTGACTGATACATTTCATAAAAGAAATTTATATCTACTTGAACCAACCATTTTTGTCAACAGGGGAAAATCATTATTAACTGATACCAGCAAGCCTTTAGCACACTTTTATTGTCTTGGAATATCGATACGGTAGGGCCATTAAATTCTTGACTTTGCCCTTGCCGCGTACCATAAAGAAGGTAGTATTTTTGCAATCAAAAGAAAATATAGGAGAGCAGTATGCAGGAAGGTGATCGAGAAATTGTTTTGGATGCCCTTTCCATTCATGAGCGGGTTGTGCAACTGGGGCAGGATATCAGTCGTGATTATGCAGCCGGAAATTTGCTGATAATCGGAGTTCTGAAAGGTGCATTTATTTTTATGGCTGATTTGATTCGGGCCATTGATGTTCCGTTGGTGGTTGATTTTATTCAGATCTCTTCCTATGGCCATGCTTCCTCTTCGTCAGGTGATATCATTGTGCGTAGCAAACCAACGATTGCCGTACAGGATTATGATCTGCTGCTGGTGGAAGATATCATTGACAGCGGCCTTACTCTCCAGTGGCTGAAAAACCATTTTATCTCCCAGGGAGCACGTTCAATCAAGATCTGTGCCCTTATTGATAAGGCGGAGCGTCGTGCCCATCAGGTCCAGCTTGACTATTGCGGCTTTTCTATTCCTGATGGGTTTCTTGTTGGATATGGTCTTGATTTTAATGAGCAATATCGCCACCTACCGGCAATCTATCATCTTAAGACTCCTGTCTGATCCCAGATTTTAGAGTAGGTTTCTGAATCCATGCTTCGTCTCAGCGTTTTTTTCCTGACTCTTGTTACCGCCCTTGTCCTGACAGTTGGTCTTATCTGGTTTGTGTTGGACAATTATCGTTCAGCTGCACCGGTGGCCCAGGAAAATCTGCGAGGTCTGGCCTTGACCATGGCAACTGCCATGGAAGGAGTGGCGGCGCGTGATCCCTCTTTAAGATCCCTGGCCTCGTTCCAGAGTTCTGAGATAGCCTATGCGGCTCTTCTTTCTGCCCAAGGGAAGATTCTTTTTCATACAAATTCCGATCTTGTTGGTTCTGATGTCGCGGATGTGCGTTATCGTCCTTTATTGACAAGAGGAGGTTTGAGTGAGGCGCGGATAGGATTGGGCACAGGCGAAACGGTTTATGAGTTTCAAACCCCAGTGCATTTCTCAGGTCAGACCTCTATTCTGCGTCTTGCTCTGCATACCTGGCGGTCCGAAAGTGTGATGCGCCGGGCGCGTCAGGGGATGACGGTCATTTTTTCCCTGTTGACAGTGGGGTGGGTGCTGGGGCTGACGATCATCTGGCTGTTGCGGAGGCAGGTGCAACAGCAGCGCCAGGTCACACGGCAGCAGGAATTGGCGCGACTTGGTGAGGTGGGGGCGGTGCTGGCTCATGAAATACGTAATCCCTTGTCCGGTATTAAGGGATATGGCCAGCTTTTGGAAGAACGGTTACCAAAGGGGAAAGAGCGTGGCTTTGCTGCCCTGATTGTCAACGAGGCTCAACGTCTTGAAGGGCTTGCCCAAGATATCCTGCTTTATACTCGTTCCGACTCTCTTGTGCCAGTGGTGCCATGTCAACCCGCTTTGGTTGCGTCGATGGTGTTGGAACTGCTGGCTCCCCAGGCGCAGGAGCAGGGCATTCGTCTTTTGTTTGATATTCCGGAAGAGTTGATGGTATCCTGCGCGGAAGCCGGCCTGCAACAGCTTTTGCTCAATCTGCTTACCAATGGGCTGCAGGCATCTCCGGCCGGTGGCATTATTGCCGTCACAGGGCGGCGCAAAGGGAAATGGGTTGAACTCAGAGTGAAGGACAATGGCCTCGGTATTGCGCCAGAAATGCGGAAAGTACTGTTTGAGCCTTTTCGTACCAGCAAGGCCCGGGGTGCCGGACTGGGGTTGGCAGTCTGTAAGAAGATTGTTGATGGATGCGGCGGCAGTATAGAGTTGAGAAATGGGAAAGACGGCGGCGCAGAGTGTATCGTTCGTTTGCCGATTGTGTTGCAGAATGGAGAAAGTGCATGACAGGACGAATCCTGATTGTTGAAGATGATGTCACTTTTCGAGGATTGCTGGCGCCATCCTTGAAGATGCGGGACATGAGGTGACGCAGGCAGCAGATGGAGCGGCGGGGTTGATGAAACTGCAGCGGGAATCATTCGATCTGGTCTTGTCTGATCTCAAAATGCCTAAAATGGGGGGGATTGAGCTGTTCCAAGCCAGTCGTCTGGACATTTCAGCTCCGCCTTTTGTTCTGATCACGGCCTTTGGTACGGTGGAGGAAGCTGTTGCAGCTATCAAGGACGGAGTCAGTGATTTTCTGACCAAACCACTGAAGGATCCTGCCTCCCTGCGAGCACTCGTGGAGCGTCTTCTGACCGAGCATTGCCGTAATCGGCGGCTGGTGGCACTCGATGAGGCCGAGATGGAAGGCCTCCCCCCTTTGAACATTCTCTTTGCGGGCAAGATTATGGAGCAAGTGCGCTGGCTGGTGGGAGAAGTGGCACCGACCGAGGCCACGGTGTTAATAGGAGGTGAAAGCGGCACCGGCAAAGAGTTACTGGTCCGTTATATTCATCTTGTAAGCCCTCGTAAAGATGGTCCCTTCATTGCGGTGAACTGTGCGGCCATTCCTGAAAATCTGCTGGAGAGTGAGTTGTTTGGTCATGAGCGGGGCGCTTTCACCGGTGCTTCAACTGCCCGTCAGGGAAAATTTGAAATGGCCTCAGGCGGTACCATAATGCTTGATGAGATTGGTGAGATGGTGTTGCCGATGCAGGCTAAATTGCTGCGGGTACTTCAGGAGCGAACCTTTCAGCGGGTGGGTGGCAGTCGTGAGATTCACGCCAATGTGCGGGTTGTGGCGGCCACCAATCGAGATTTGGCCCATGATATAACCATTGGCCACTTTCGGGAAGATTTGTTTTACCGACTGAACGTCTTCCCTATTACCCTCCCCTCGTTGCATGATCGTTATGACGCCATCGATGACCTGGCGCAATTTTTTGTTCGTCTACATGGCCGCAGAATGGGGAAACGAATTTCTGGTATCGCCATATCGGCGCTTAAGGCTCTTCGTTCTTATCACTGGCCAGGCAATATCCGTGAGCTGCAGAATGTGATGGAAAGGGCTGTTATTCTGGCGCGGGGTGAGGTGACAAGTGCAGAACTCCCAGAACTCTTCCTGGCGCCCAAAAAGAGTACGTTGCCGGGTGGGAGTGGTCTTCTGAAAGAAGCTGAGCGTGAGGTGATAATTACTGCCCTCAAAGACACGGACGGCAATCGCCGACTGGCCGCCGACCGTTTGGGGATATCGCTTCGGACCCTTCAGTATCGCCTTAAGGAATATGGGATGCCGGATTAAGAAAAAAAGAAGAAGTGGTGCAAAGTCTTCCTGGGTTGTGCAGAATTTGCACTGATTTTCCAGGGGTGAGAAAGATCGTGAAAATTAAAAATGTTTGATTTCAATTAGTTGGTGATATTTGTCTAATTGGCACAGATTGTGGAATCCTTATGACAAAACGTTTGCTGGGGATGTCCCCTGGTAAAACATAAGAGACTGTTTAAAACCACAAGGAGAAATTGAACATGAAAACAAAACGGATGATGGCTCTGGTAATAGCAGCAATTTTTGCAATGACTCTGGTAGGTGAGGTCATGGCAGCCACCAAGACGCAGAGTCGTACTAAAACCCGCACCCCGACTTCAACCTGTGTCCCCCGTATTTAATAATTCAACTGAAACTTTCACGGAATAAAAAATTATGAAAATTACAAAAATGATGGTATTGGGATTGGCAGTAATGAGTGTAATGACCTTAACTGGCGAGGCCATGGCCCGTGGTGGAAATGGCGGTGGCGGCGGTGGTGGCGGAAACGGTGCAGGAGGTGGATCCGGTCAGGGAGGCCAGGCGCAATCTGCTTCACAAAGCACAACAACTCGTCCGGCAGATTCACAGCGTCGTGATGGTACCTTTCTGACCACCGGCACCACCGCCAGTGGTGCTACGACGCGTCCTGGTAATGGTAATGGGCTGCAAGATGGAAGTGGTTTGACTACTCCAACAGCGCCGGCAGCAGCAGTAACTGAATAAAAAATAGTTTCACTGGAGAACTGATATGTCCTTCAGTGAAACGACATTTAATATGCGACCACAACTCATCATTTTTTTCCATCTACTGATCCTTCTCTTGATCGTTCCCTTTTCTGCACAGGCCTTTTGGGGAAATGATGAAGCGACTTCAACCGTTTTGCACCTTGAGTCAGGGTATGATGTTAATACCGTAACAACTGTGACTGGTCAGATACTTTCTATTCAAAGTGGTGTAGATCGGCCTAATCTTCAGCTGGAGATTGAAGACGACGGAACCAGGATGATCGTTTTTCTTGGCCCACAGCGTTATTGGGTTGATCAAGGTGTTCCCTTGAAAGTGGGTGACAGAGTAGTGGTTCGAGGATCCAAGGCCCAGGGGCAGGATGGAGTTATCTATATCCTGGCCCAGGAAATTACGGAAACCAGCCAAGGGGTGGCGGTGATTCTCCGTGATACCTCCGGCCATCCAAACTGGGCTGGTGGCAGAATGGGGAGCGGTAATCGGGTGGGCAGCGGGGCCGGAGGAAATAGAGGTGGCAGTGGGAATGGCGGAGGAGGTGGAAATGGAGGTGGAAATGGTGGAGGCCGGTGATTACTTTCCTGTCAGTAGGCAAGGCAGACAGCTAAAATAAGCTCGTCACTAATAACGGGTTGTATTATTTCCCCAGACAGAACTGTTGAAAGATCAGATCCAGAATATCCTCCGTGGTGGTCACGCCTATAATGGCGTCAAGCTCGGCCAGACATTCCTGGAGGTCGATGGCCAGCAGGTCGCTGGTGATTCCGGTCTGCAGCCCATCCAACACCCGCTTACTGGCAGTGTAGGCCCGTGTCATGGCATCTTTGTGCCGGAGATTTGGGGCGCAGCCACCTTCCTCCCACTGCTCTCTATTGCCGACAACTGCCTTGAAAATTGCCTGTTTCAGTTCGCTGATTCCTTGTTGTCTTTTTGCTGAGATCTGCACCAGGGTTAAGGTGTGTTGGTGAAATGCCCCCAGGTCCGGTGTTTCTTTCGCCAGTAGATCCATCTTGTTAGCAACCAGAATAACCTGTTTATGTCTGATGCTGTGAAACAGTTCAAGATCAGCCTTGCTGATTCCCTTTGCCAGATCAATCATAAACAAGATAAGATCAGCCTGACTTATCTGTTCTCTGGCACGCTTAATCCCCAACTCCTCGACCTCTTCCGCATTTTCACGAATCCCCGCGGTATCGATGATACGCACCGGCATTCCTTCTATATCAACATATTCCTCGATGGTATCACGAGTGGTTCCGGGAATGGCGGTGACTAAGGCCCGCTCTTCCTGCAGAAGGGTGTTGAGCAGGCTGGATTTTCCCACGTTGGGTAGCCCGGCAATGACTACGGTAATACCTTCCCGAAAAATTTTACCCTGTTCGGCATTGCGCAGTAAAATGGCAAGGGGAACCCTTACTTCACTCTCGAGTTGTTGGCCTAATTCTTTATGGTTGATAATCTCCAGATCTTCGTCAGGAAAATCAATGGCGACCTCGACAATGGCCCGCATATGTATCAGGGACTGGCGGATAGAGTCAACCCGATCATACAAGCTGCCCGAAAGCTGGCCCTGAGCCAGCTCCATCCCCTTCCTGGTCCTGGCTGAGAGGAGATCAACAACCGCTTCAGCCCTGGTCAGGTCGATCCGTCCATTCAGAAAAGCACGTTTGGTGAATTCCCCGGGATCAGCCAGACGAACCGAATAGCGGAGCAGAAGTTCAAGGATGGACTGGAGGAGCAGAAAATTGCCGTGACCATGGATTTCGACTACATCTTCACGGGTGTAGGTCTTAGGGGCCCGCATAAAAACGGCGAGAACCTCATCCACAATTGTGTTCTTCCCGGATAGTCCGGGGGCGATAATATGGCCGTAATAGAGCTGATGGCTGCGGAAGGAACAGGATGGGTCGTGGGGCTTGAAGATCTGCTGAAGGACCTCAAAGGCACGCGATCCGCTTATGCGGATCACTCCGATACCTCCAGCGCCGGGAGGCGTAGAAATAGCGGCAATAGTCTCGTTTTCAGAAGACATGGACTGTTTTAATTAAGCCGTTGTAATGAAAAAATTGGAACATTGAAACACCATGAACGGCATAAGGGGGGCTGTAACGAAATGGTTAGAAATGTAATGGTTATTCGTAACGGCCCCTAAATCGAGGTTTGGAAAAAGTTTATTTTATTCCTGCTCACCATTGTCGGTTGTGGGTTTATTACCTTTTCCCCTTCTGCCTCGAGATTGAGGGCGTTTTCTGCTATTGCCGCCGCTCCTGGGCTTGCCTGGCTTATAAATAAGGATTTTTTTAAACAGACCGTCACCCACGCTGCGGCTGCGGATTTCTTTGTCATCCTGCAATGCCATATGGACAACACGTCTTTCAGAGGGGTTTAATGAGGGGATAACCTGGGTCTTACCATCTTCCTTAACCAGTACAGCAAGTGCCAGGGCCTGATCCTGTAATTCGTCTTGTCTTTTCTCCCTGAAGTCACCTACGTCAATAGAGATCCGTACCCGTTCGGAAACCTTTCTGGCGATGATCTTGCGGAGTAGATATTGTAGACTGTCCAGAGTCTTTCCTTCCTGTCCGGTAAGATCTTCTTCAAAGTCGCCGCTCACGTGGCATCTTACGGAACTTCCTTGTGCCTCAACTTCTATTTTGGAAGGAAGACCCATTAGCTGAAGCAATTGGGTGAGCTCCTGCTGCACGCAATCGAGACTTTCCTGGCTGAGTGGCTCTTCTGAGCTTGCAGGGACAGCAAGATCATCCTCGTCGTCATCACCGGTGGGTGCCTCACTCCGAATGGCTTCTGGCGGGGGGGTGGTCTCTGGTGGAACGGGAGTCTTGGCAGCAGCAGGTTCCTGTTGAACAGGTAAGGGTTGTTCGATTACCGGGGGCGTTTTAACTTTACTTTTCGTGGCAACAACAGCCTCTTTGAGACTGGCTCTGATATGGGCCTTCTTGCGGATAAAACCAAAGATACCAGTTGAGCCAGTCTCTATCACCTCTATATCCAGGTTTTCCTGGGGCGTTTGAAAGGCGTCACAAGCCTGCTTGATCACATCTGATACTGTTTTTCCTGTAAAATCTTTTTTTTCTAAAGCCATGGATTATCCTTCAATGGTCACTTATCATCTAAAATTCGTGTTGCCCTGTGCGCAAGGAGAAAGTGGAAAGGCACAATGCAAAGGGAATACACAGAAGAGAACAACTACACTGCCAATGTTTTATTGGCTTGTCTGTTGATCAAGTACTGCTGCAGGATGGCCAGCATATTGTTGACAAACCAGTACAGAACCAGACCTGATGCAAAATTTAAGAACATAAAGGTAAACATTACCGGCAAAAACATCATGATCTTGGCCTGGGTCGGGTCCGCAGTGGTTGGTGTCATCTTCTGCTGCAGGAACATTGATGCCCCCATGAGCAGAGTTAAAATGGGCAGTCCCCCCAGATAAGGAATGTCGATACCAATCATGAGGCGATCAGGGGCGGACAGGTCGGTGATCCAGAGCATGAAAGGGGCGTGGCGCAACTCAATGCACATGAGCAGAACCTTGTACAGGGCAAAAAATACCGGAATCTGTAAAACCATGGGCAGGCAGCCGCCAAGGGGATTCACCTTGTAGGTCTTGTAGAGGTTCATGACCTCCTTGTTCATCATGGCTGGATCGTCTTTGTATTTTTCCTTGAGCTTGACCATTTTAGGTTGCAGCTTCTGCATGTTTTTCATGGACTTGAGACCCTTCTGGGCAATGGGCCAGAAGGCAAGTTTGAAGGCAATAGTCACCAGAATAATGGCTATCCCGTAATTTTTGAAATAGGTGTGGAAAAAATTGAGCAGCCAGAGAGTGGGCTTGGCCATTACGTCAAACCAGCCGAAATTGACGGCCTTGTCCAGATTATATCCAGTCTTCTCGAGTAGGGAGAGTTTCTTGGGGCCAAAATAAGCGTGATATTTATACACCTTTTCCTGGCCGGGTTGCAGCACGTCGAGTGTGCTGCCAATCTGCATGGTCACCATTTTGTCCGCTTGCTGCATGCTTACAGTGGTGATACTTTCATTTCCAGGCAGGATGCTGCACATGAAATAGGTACTGTCGTATGCAGCCCAATCCACGTTCCCTTGTACAGTCTTTGGCCCCTCTGTCAAGACCTTGCTGGCGAACTCCGAACGCTCACCATTCATAAAGAGTGCAGGACCGCTAAAGAGTGAGACCATGGAGCCAGTCGTTTCTTTCTCAAAAGGCAGGTTCACCTGGTGTAATAAAGCAGAGCCCTGCAGGGGAGTGGAAGAGGTATTCTTTACCCGGAAGGCAAGTTCCATGAGATAGGTGTTGCGGTCAAAGCGGTAGGTTCGCTCCAGCTCAAGACCAGACTCGTTAACGCCCTTCATGGTAAGGGTGCTTGTGGTTTCAGCTCCGGCAAACTGTATTTTGTCAGTATCCGCGCTGTAAAATGTGTTGGTAGCGGCCACGCCTCCCCAGGAAAATGTCAGGGGAAAACCTTCCTGCTCCGTGGTTTTGACCAGTTGCACTCCGGAAGAATTTTTGGCCCGGCTTTCTTTGTAATCTTTCAGGATAAAGCTTTTGATGGCGCCGCCATTTTCAGTGATCACTGCGCTGTAAAGGTCAGTGTTGATGATAATCTCACGGGCAGGGCGGGCTGACTGAACCGGTGAGGGCAGAGGCTGTTTCAGAGCTTCTTGATTCGGGGATGTCAGCTGGCTGGTCTGATTGGTGGCGGCTGGTGTTGTGACAGAGGTGACAGACGTCGTGGGAGCCGGTTCGTTCGCAGCCTTTTTGGAATCAAAGCCCACAAAAAAGAATTGATAGCCAACCAGAATAACAAACGAAATGACAACAGCTAAAAGTGCTCTATAGGTATCCATACCATGTCCCTGAAATAATTCGCTCTATCGAAGAGAGCCTATTATGTAAAAAATTGTTTTGATCTCTCTGAGACCAGGTCCGGCCAATGATCCAAGTTATGCAGAGGGGAGGTATTATTTAACTGGATCATAACCACCCCGGCAGAAGGGATGACAGCGCAGGATACGACGAGCTGCGAGATAGGCGCCACGCCATGCACCGTAACGTTCTATCGCTTCTATCGCGTATAATGAGCAGGTGGGGGTAAAACGACAGGCAGGTGGGAGCAGGGGAGAAATAATATATCGATATCCCTTGATAAACGAAACAAAGATTCTTTTTATGGACAGGCTTGTATTCATGGTAGGAAGTCTGGAAGGCGTCATGCTGCTCGACTGCAAGCAGCTACTGCTTGATTGACTTCAGCAGTTGATGCAAGCTCCATTCCCGGACGAATGGCAAAAACAATATCGGCACATTCCGGGAACAATTCACGATGCAGGCGAAAAGACTCTCTTATTATCCGTTTGATTCGGTTCCTCTTCACGGCACCTCTGATCTGCCTGTGCACACTGATCCCAATCCTGTTATATCCGAACTCGTTCCGGCTAAAAATCAGGGTGAACCCTTTGCCATGTAATCGTCTGCCCTTTTTGTATACCTGTTCAAACTCCCACCCTTTACGCAGCAGGTGACTCTTCCGGAGTCTGAACACCTGGCTGCAATCAGGCAGAGAGTCGTTTCCGTCCTCTGGCGCGGCGGGCACTTATAATGGCACGACCCGCTGCGGTGCTCATGCGGTGACGAAAACCATGTTTACGTTTCATCTTGATATTACTTGGTTGAAAGGTACGTTTGCTCATTACTCACTCCTGATCCAGGATATCCATGGATAGTTCTTATTTTACCAGCCGGAAAAGTTGATTCTCTGAAATTAATTTTGATTCTTCCAGCCCCAATAGTCCTGCCCGGCTCTTGAGAAGTCGTTTCGAAATAATAATTACATAGCTGATTATTATTTCATTCCGGCTTCCTCTGCCGATCACGCCATTCCAGTTGTTCTTGAACAACGGTTCGTTGGAATATAGCACATTGCAGGATACAAAACGAAAGAAAGATTATAAACACAGATACCGCCAACTGTCAAACATTTTCACTGCTCTTTCGGGCTTCACTTGCAGAAGTATGAAAGCTGTGCTACTTTTCAGCTTTCAATTTAATTGATTCTTTTTTTTAATCTTTTTTGTTCGTTGAGTGCGTTCATGTCCATACCCCCTGAAACAACATTGACAGATATCGACTGGAATCTGCTGTGGCAGAATGCCAGAAAGCAGAAATCATGGTCGAGCAAGGGGGCAGCGGACTGGGATAAAAAGGCTGATTCTTTTGCCTCCAGAAATGCGGGTTCTCTGTATACCTCTCTTTTTCTGGAGCGCCTGCCGCTGGCTCCTGATCGAACCGTTCTCGACATGGGATCCGGTCCAGGAACCCTGGCTATCCCACTGGCCGGACTGGTTCATTCGGTGACTGCTGTTGACTATTCAGCAGGGATGATTGATGTCCTGAACAAGCAGGTAAAAGAGAAAAATATCACGAATATTCGAACCATCCAAGGAGCATGGGAGGATGACTGGCAGCAACTGGATATCGGGATACATGATATTGTCATTGCCTCCCGATCCCTTGCGGTTGATAATCTCTCACTGGCCCTGCAGAAAATGAACGATCATGCTCGAGAATATGTCTTCATTGCCGATCGGATAGCGCCCACTCCTTTTGATCCCTCTGCCTTTGCCGCCATTGGCCGTGAGTTTCAGTCAGGCCCGGATTATATTTATACCATCAATATGCTCTATGTCATGGGCATCCATCCCTGTGTTGATATCCTGAAATTGGACCGCGACAATACTTTTACTGATATCGAAGAGGCTCTGCGCTCCTACGCCTGGATGTTTAAAGACCTTACTGCCCAAGAAAATGACGCCTTACGGAGTTATCTCAACTCAAAGATCATCCATTCAGAGAAAAAACAGATTACCATCCGCCGGGACTATCCTCCCCAGTGGGCTCTTATCTGGTGGAAAAAAGATAGTCCTCTGGAGAAATAATGTCACACCAGGAAATAAGCCGTTATAAAAAAATAATACCAATCTGGATGACAAAAACGGCATAAGGAGCCGTAACGAAATGGAAAAAGATACAACAGCTATTTCACAACGGCTCCTAAACAACTATGATGTTGTTGTGATTGGCGCCGGACATGCCGGCTGTGAGGCCGCCCTGGCTGCCGCCAGAATGGGATGCAAAACCCTGGTCGCGGTTATCAATGTTGACACTATTGGTGCCATGTCCTGTAACCCGGCCATTGGCGGTCTTGCCAAAGGGCATCTGGTGCGGGAGATTGATGCCCTTGGTGGTGAAATGGGCAGGAATATTGACGCCACCTCTATTCAGTTCCGACGTCTCAATACCAGCAAGGGGCCGGCAGTCCGTTCTTCCCGGGCCCAGGCGGATCGTCTGCTTTATCGTTTGCGGATGAAGTCTATCCTGGAGAATCAGGAAAATCTTGAAATCCGCCAGACAGTGGTCGATTCGCTGCTAGTCGAGGATGGCCGCATCTGCGGGTTGATCACCTCGCTTGAGGAAGAGATTCGAGTTAAGGCAGTGGTGGTGGCCACCGGCACCTTTCTCAACGGTCTGATCCATGTGGGGCTCAAGAACTTTCCGGCCGGCCGTATGGGGGACAGTCCCTCAACCAGTCTGGCCCGATGGTTTAAGGAAACCGGGTTTCGGGTGGGGCGGATGAAGACGGGAACGGTTCCGCGCATTGCAGCCAGCAGTATCGATTACTCCGAACTTGAGATCCAGCACAGTGACCAACCACCGGCCCATTTTTCCTTTAACAGCGCAGGTGACTACGTTCTGCCCCAGCGGCCCTGTTATATCACCTATACCAATCCCCAAACCCATGCAATCATCCGGGCGGGCATCGACAAGTCTCCCATGTATGCCGGGATTATCGAAGGGATCGGCGCTCGGTACTGTCCGTCTATTGAGGACAAGGTTATGCGTTTCCCGGAGAAAGAGCGCCATCAGGTATTTCTGGAACCGGAGGGACTTGATACCACCGAGGTTTATCCCAACGGACTGCCCACCAGCCTGCCTCTGGCCACTCAGGTGGCCATGCTCCAGAGCATCAAAGGGTTGGAACAGGCCCGGGTTATCCGGCCCGGCTATGCCATTGAATATGATTATGTGGATCCCCTGGAACTCAAGCCATCGCTTGAGACTAAACGCATCCGCGGTTTGTTTCTGGCCGGCCAGATCAACGGTACCTCCGGTTATGAGGAGGCCGCAGCCCAGGGCCTGATGGCAGCGATCAATGGCGTCCATTATGTCAGAGGCCAGGACCCCCTGATTCTCGACCGTTCCCAGGCCTATATCGGGGTGCTCATTGATGATCTGGTCACCTGCGGCACCAAAGAACCGTACCGGCTTTTTACCTCACGGGCCGAATACCGGTTGCTGTTGCGTGAGGATAACGCCGATACCCGTCTCTGTCAGATTGGTCATGATATCGGCCTGCTTGATGACCAGGCATATCAGCGATACAGGAAAAAACAGACCGCCATTGAGCAGGGTGTGTTTCTTCTTGAATCTATTCCGGTCAGGCCGGATAAGGGGACCAGCGAGGCCCTGCTGGCCTTGGGAAGCGTTGAGCTTAAACAGAAGATGACCCTTGCCGAACTTCTGCGCCGTCCGGAACTGGGACTTGCGGAACTGGCGAGACTGCCCATGGAAGCGGAAACCCAGAATAGTGTTCTGCAATTGGCAGAGTCAACGGTCAGGGATGAGATTCAGCTGCAGATCAAATTTTATGGCTATATCCAGCGTCAGCAGGAACAGGTGGATCGATTTAAAAAGATGGAGGCGATGGCTCTACCGGAAGGTATGGAATATAAAGGTCTGGCAGGCCTTTCCAATGAAGTGGTGCAGAAATTGTCCACGGTGCGTCCTCTGTCCCTTGGTCAGGCGTCACGGATCTCCGGGATAACCCCGGCAGCGATCTCTATCCTGCAAGTCCATTTGAAAAAGATGGCAAAGAAGATCTAGGGGCTCTTTTCATGATGACCTTTCCCAATATCGATCCCATTCTTCTCTCTGTAGGCCCCCTGCATATCCGCTGGTACGGGCTTATGTATGTGCTCGGTTTCATGGCCAGTTATTTTCTGGTGCGGAGGCAAATCCGCCTTTTCTCCTTCCATGAATTGGAGGCCTATTTTGAGAATATGAATCTGGTGCTCATTCTCTCGGTGGTGCTCGGTGGGCGCCTGGGCTATGTCCTGTTTTATAACTTTTCCTATTATCTCCACCATCTCCTGGAGATCCCGGCAACCTGGACCGGGGGCATGTCGTTTCATGGCGCCTGCATCGGGGTGCTGGTGGGTGGGTGGCTCTATGCGCGCAACAAGAAACTTGACTACTGGAAAACGGCAGATATCTATGTGGTGACCGTGCCCATTGGTCTGGGGCTGGGCAGGCTGGGCAATTTTATCAATGGCGAGCTCTATGGCCGGACCACTGATCTTTCCTGGGGGATGATCTTTCCCGGTGGCGGCCCTCTGGCCCGACACCCTTCACAACTCTACGAGATGTTTCTGGAAGGGGTGGTGCTTTTTTCCATCCTCTGGTCACAGAAACACAGGCCCTGGCAGGGCAGTCCCCGCTGGCCGCATGGCAGCATGGTCTTTCTTTTCCTCATTTGTTACGGTGTCTTCCGGTTCCTGGTGGAAAGGGTACGGGAGCCGGATCCGCAGCTCGGCTTTTTCTTTGGTCTGCTGACCATGGGGCAGCTTCTCAGCAGTCTGATGATTGCCGGCGGTTTCGTCTCTTGGATTATCTTTTGGCGCCGGCAGAGCAGGTAAAAACAGTCGTTCCTCGTATTATATCGTGAGCTTGTCTGCTTCTTTCAGTGCAATCCTTGGCGCAGGGCGGTTTGAGTCAGGGCGATGCTGTTTTTCTGGCTGAATCCAGCGGGGTAAGAGGAGATTATTTGAAATCCAGTGTTACAGGGCAGTGATCTGAACCTTGGATGTCGGCCAGGATGTCGGCGCCAATTATTCTTGTTTTACTGGCGGAATCAACAAAAAAATAATCAATACGCCAACCGATATTCCGCTCGCGGGCGTTGCTGCGGTAACTCCACCAGGAATACTGTCCCGGTTCCTGATTGTACTGTCTGAATGTGTCAATCCATCCATCTTCGATGTATGAATCCATCCATTTCCGTTCTTCGGGAGTAAAACCGGCGTTTTGTGTATTGGCTGCGGGGTTGGCAAGGTCAATTTCGGTATGGGCGACATTGAAATCACCACAGATCACCACTGATTTATCACGGGCCAGACCTGCAATAAATTTGTGCACCGCGCAATTAAATTCCTGTTTTAACTCCAGTCGGCTCAGGTCGTGGCGGGAATTGGGAAAATAACAGTTCACGAGATAGAAATCGCCAAATTCCAGGGTCAGGACCCGCCCTTCTTCATCAAAGCGCTGATCGCCAATACCATGATAGACCTTCTTTGCCGGTTCCCGGCTGTAAATGGCCACTCCTGAGTAGCCTTTTTTCTGGGCGGAATGAAAATAACTTGTAAATCCGGCCATCTCCCGCACTGAGTCCGGCAATTGTTCCGGTAAAGCCTTGATCTCCTGAAGGGCGAGAATGTCCGGGGCCAGATCGCGCACGATATCGACAAATCCGTTCTTGGCCACAGCTCGCAGACCATTGACATTCCAGGAAATCAGTCGTTTGATCCCTGCCTGTTTTTTTATTTTTGCTAGTTTGAGTTTTCTTGGGGTGACTCCGATCCGGGGGCAAAGGGTATCAAGAACGCAGCTATCACAGTGGGGACCCACTGGCCGACAGGTTCCCTGGCCAAATGCTACCAGCAGGGAATTGACTCGGATCCAATAGCGCTCAGGAAGTTTTTCCCGCAGCTCCATTTCGGTCTGCAAGGGGTTTGTGGTCTGCACATATCCCCAGATATTCATGATCCGGTGGACATGGGTATCTACACAGATCGCCGGTTTGCCGAATCCTTGTGCCCGTACCAGATTGGCTGTCTTCCGGCCAACACCCGGCAGGGATGTGAGTTGTTCAATTTCGTCCGGGACTTGAAAGGAAAATTGTTTTTCGAGAATCTCAGGCAGGGCTGTCAGGTATTTGGCCTTGTTTTTGTAAAAACCCACCGGGTAGATAAGCTGTTGCAGGGTTTTTTCGTCAAGAAGTGCCAAGGCCTGGGGGGTGGGGGCCTTGGCAAAGAGGCGGGCGGCTGCCTGGGCGGTTACTTCGTCTCTGGTCCGGGCCGAAAGAATGGTCGCCACCAGGACCTTGAAGGGGTCATGAGTCTGTACGGCAATCAGGTCCACTACCGGGACTTGATAATCTTGCACCTCCTGTTCCAGGAGGTGCAAGGCTTTGTCGATATCGAAAGACATATATGGGTCGAGAATCGTGTCGTTAAATAGATGAGCCCTTTTCCTGACGCAGCCATTATATTGGGTGTTTGTTTATTATATGTATACAACTACAGCATTATCTTCATGTCAAGATGAGGTCGGTGATAGTTTTGATGAAGCATGAAATGTTCTTAAATGACCGTCGCCTTATCCTCAGCTGATCAATGCCAAATTTTTCAGGTGATTTTGCTCGATACTTCTCCGCTTATATAGTGCAGAAACGGTACGTGTTTGTTGCATTATATAAGCGGCTTTGATGGTGTGGATGCTCCCCTAAACCGCCAGTTGCAGAATTTCGGCAATGGTTTCCCTGGTGTAGAGCTCACCAATACCCCATTGTCTGGCCAGGCCTTCAGCGTTTTCGGCGATTGCTTCGATGTCGGTGGCCGGAATCTTCACCTCGCCCAGCCGTACCGGCGATTTTATCGTTACGAACCATTGTTCCAGTGCAGCAATCCCTGCTGCAGCGGAATCGAGCCCGAAGATCTCCTTGGCGAACCGTTCAAACTGGCTGGGGTTTCTGGCCACATACCATTTCATCCAGGCGGGCATGACGATGGACAGTCCGGCTCCGTGCGGGATATTGTAGATGGCGCTCAGGGCATGCTCGATCATGTGGTTGGGAAAGTTGTGTTCGCCTATCCCGGCCGGGGTCAGGCCGTTCAGGGCCAGGGTGGCGGTCCACATGAAGGAGGCCCGGGCTTGGGCGTGGCTGGGTTCGGCCATGATCAGATCCGTGGTCTCGATCACCGTCTTGATGATCCCTTCCACCAGCCGGTCCTGGAGATGGGTACCGGGCTGCTTGGTAAAATAGCCCTCAATGACATGGGCGATGGCATCCACCGCGCTGTAGGCCGTGTAGTTGAGGGGCACGGAATGGGTCAGCTCCGGGTTGAGAATGGAGACCTTTGGGTAGACATGGGGCGAGGCGATATTGTATTTCTGGCGGGTCTCCGCATTGGTGACCACCGAGTTGCCGTTCATCTCGCTGCCGGTGGCGGCCAGGGTCAGGATGGTGAAGACCGGCAGGGCCCGTGTAACCTCCTTGCCGACAAAGAAGTCCCAGACATCCTCCTCGGTCAGGGCGCCCACGGCGATGGCCTTGGACTCGTCCAGCACCGAACCGCCGCCCACGGCCAGAATCGCCTCGACCTTCTCCCGCCTGGCCAGGGCCACACCTTCCCTGGTATGGGAAATAAGCGGGTTGGAGTCCACCCCGCCATACTGGCTGCAGGTGATATTGCTAGCCTTGAGACTGGCTAGGACCCGCTCCAGCAGGCCGCTTTTGATTACTGAGTTACGGCCATAAACCAGTAGGACTTTCTTGATTTCGGCAGCGTTGAGCTCGGCGCCAATCAGGGCCTCCATGCCGGCGCCGAAGATGATTTTGGTCGGGTTGTGAAAGGTGAAATCAAACATGAGTCTCTCCTTGTGGTGGATGTTCTGGTTTTTTGTGCTCGCTTTGAGGACAGAGGACAACTGAGAATAAGGTATCATTCTTTGGCTGAAAGTGCCAATTTTTCCGGCTCCTCGACCATTATGGGGGGTGTTGCAGGCGGTGCCGTACCTCGCTATGTCAGGTTGGCGGAATATGGTCGCATGTAAAACGTGGTCTGTCCCCGATTTATTCTAATGCGTGTTATTCAATAGTATCTATGGACAGGCTACCAATTCCAAGTTTATCATTTAATTTTGCCTGCGCATCAAGGGCCTGTTGCAATAGTTCCCTCGCATATGTTTTGACTCCTTGAGGGGTCCGCTGGTCCTCCACTACCTGCGACGCACGCACCACGTTTTCAACATTACGGCCAATTTGCTCTATCTGTCTCTTCTGGAAATCCACGCGAGCGCGCTCCTCACGTTCACTCGCGTAATATAGATCAACTAACGCAGGAGCCCAGCCTGACAAGTCAATGGATGGCGGCGAGTGAAGCTTTAGTTCAACGATCTTCAGTTCGTACTCGTGAGTCCATATGAGAGGCTTGTAGTGTTCATCTTCTCGGCGATAGACGACTGCCTGAGGCCTCTCCTGTATGATTTGCCAGAAACTCTGTGGGTTCTCCGCCTTTTCCGTCAAGGAGACATAATTGCCTTCCTCATCGTAAGCTAGGCCACCGGCTTCCCAACGCTTTGGAAGTCGTTCAGCGACCACAAAATCGCTATCAACTACTTTGTGGTCCCAATAGCACTGGGAAATGACGGCAGCATATAAAACCGATAAGTAGTTGCCAGAAGTCCTCGTGATGTATTCCCCAAGGCGCCACGGCAATATGTCCTTCGTGGACTTAATAGCGACTGTTCCTCTCATGTTATCTCCAATTCGACTGGCAGCTCAAATGCTGGCATTACCTGCGCGCTGTTAGCGTTGGTGAATGCTTATGTTATGTGAATTACGGTTCTTGTTCAAGGATTCCGTTAATGTCAAAATAATCGAGTTCCTCGTATGAATCCAAAACCAGCCCACAAAAATGACAAGTAAGGGAATCAACAAAAACACCTGAAAGATACCCATGTCCGTCATCTATGTCATAATCGGGTTCAATCCTTACTAATGCATCGTTTTCGCAGACTGGGCATGAAATTATGTCATACATGAAGTCATTTGATTTTTGTTTAAGCAAACTGGCTGTAGTTTTCTTGGCACTTTCGACTTGATCTCTATTTTCTTTATTTGTAGACCAGATATCCATGTGGTGTTGGATTTTAACATTTATTTTATGTTCAAATTCTTCTGCCTCAAAAATTTCAAAAGCAATCTTTTTTACATGATTTGTATTTTCTTCGAAAAATTCTTCTGTCTTCAGGCCAATTTCTTTTGAAAAGTGTTCGATAACTGGGAATAATTCTTTTTGGAGTAATCTCTTGAGCTTTTCGACTTTTAATTCGGAGAGTGGCCGATGAACAATTACGTCACGGTAATTTGATAAGGTGTATAGAAGGCTGGAATTTTTATGCGCGCTCTCAGAAAAAACCTTTACACGGCTCAGAGACAGTTTGAAAGTAAGTACGTCACCGTCAGGCTTTGTAGATATTTCACTATTTTGTTCAATGTTTTCAAGCATTCTTGTTTTGTATAATGAAGGCGCAGAATTCTTGAACTCTTGATTTTTTAGAATGTAAATTGGGTTTATATCGTACAATAAACCTTTTAATATTCTTTCTATACCAAGCGCAAAATAAAGTATTCCTTCAATTATCGAGTCATTAGTCATTTGACTCGATAGAAATTCTCCTGCTCTTTTTATGAAAAATTTTGAATCCCTAAAGTATTCGTTCAAGATTATTTCCTTTATTATTTCACATAACCGTTTGATTAGGTCTGTCTTTGCCTCGAAAGACGAGCCTGTTGGAAAATTATAAAATTTATTCATCATAGGCAGGGCCAGGGGGGAATGTCAAACGATAATATGTTCCGTATTCTGAGTGATCTCTGTAAACCATTGGATGGTAAGTCTCATTTGGTGCTCCGGCGTTGTAACTGTGGCGCGTTGTTGTATTGTCGTTGTTGATGGTTGAAAAAGGAACAAAAGGGTCGATATCGCAAGCGGCTTTTGCCTCCAGTGTTTATTGTGGAGGTTCCGGATGTCGGGATGAGCTTTTCGTGGCGTTTACTTGATGTATGTTTTCGTTTTGACAGGAGAATGGGTTGACGGGTAATAAATTAGCAAGGCCAACCAGTTCAGTCAGGCAAAAGCCGAGAGCATCGGCTGCAGCCTCTGTGTCTGCACCGGGCGGCGGGAGCATCCAACCGCTGCCTGCTTCGCGGGAGGAATGTGCGGCGCGCGGCTGGGATCAGGTGGATGTGGTGCTGGTCAGCGGTGATGCCTATATCGATCACCCCTCCTTTGGCATCGCCCTGATCGGCAGGCTGCTGGAGAGCCATGGCTACCGGGTGGCCATCCTGGCGCAGCCCCGGTATGACCGGCTCGATGACTTTCTCCAGTTCGGCCCGCCCCGTCTTTTCTGGGGGATCAGCGGCGGCAATCTGGACTCCATTGTCGCCAATTATTCCGGCAACGGCAAGGTGCGCACCGAGGATGCCTATTCGCCGGGCGGCAATCCATGGCGTGACGGCGAGAAGGGCAGGACCAACCGGCGCCGGCCTGATCGCGCCAGCCTCATATATGCCAATCTGGCTCGCGCCGCCTGCAAGGGTGTGCCCATTATCCTGGGCGGGGTCGAAGCCTCGCTGCGTCGCTTTGTTCATTATGATTATCAGCAGGGGAAATTGCGCGCCTCACTGCTGACCGACGCCAAGGGTGATCTGCTCATTTACGGCATGGGTGAGCGGGCGGTGGTTGAGGCCGCTGACCGTCTGGCTGCAGGCAAGGGACTCGACGGGATTGCGGGCAGCTGCGAGCGTTTGACCGAAGCGGAATTCCAGTCACGTTTTCCTGATCTTCCCGCAAATCTTTCACCGACAGGCAATGAGTCCTGCGCTCTCCTGCCGTCCTGGGAGGCAATACAGCAGGACAAACGGCTGTTCATGGAGGCGGAGCAGATGGTCGACATTCATGCCCGCGGCTGCCTGCCGAACCTGCTGGTTCAGCGCCAGCAGAGCGCCTGGCTCATTCAGCATCCGGCGGCCTTGCCGCTGACCACCGCCGAGCTGGATCAGATGTATGAGTTGCCCTACAGCCGGAAACCCCATCCGGCCACCCCGGATATCCCAGCCTACCGCATGATCTGCCATTCCCTGACCATTGTCCGCGGCTGTTCCGGCAACTGCTCGTTCTGCGCCATCACCCGTCATCAGGGGCCGATCATCAGCAGCCGCAGCCCGGCATCAATCCTGCGCGAGGCCGGGATCGTCAGCGCCATGGACAACTTTACCGGCGTCATCAGCGATCTGGGCGGCCCCACCGCCAATCTTTATCGGACCAGTTGCAAGGTTGGTTCCTGCCGCAAGCACGATTGCCTCTACCCGAAGATCTGTCCTAATCTGCAGGTGGATGAAGAGACTTTCCTGAACCTGCTGCACGATATCTCGAAGACAGCAGGCGTCAATCATGTCTTTATCTCTTCCGGCCTGCGCATGGAATTGCTGCTCAAGACGCCCCGTCTGTTGCAGGAGATTATTCGCAGTCACACCCCAGGGGCTATGAAAATCGCCCCGGAGCATACGGAAGGGGAGGTGCTGACCCTTATGCACAAGGAATCACATCAGCAGTTGATTGATTTCCTGCACCAGTGTCGTCAGGTGGCGGCAGGGATTGGTAAAAAGATCATCTTTACCCCCTATTTGATTTCCTCCCATCCCGGCTGTACCGCCAGGGATACCGAGGCCATGACCAGAAAACTGCGCGCCCTTGATCTGCCGGTCAAGCAGTTTCAGGATTTCACCCCGACCCCGGGCACCCTGTCCACTGCCATGTATGTCACCGGCCTGCATCGGGATACCAATAAGCCTATTCCGGTTGCCCGCAACCAGTCGGAGCGAAAAGAGCAGCGTGGCCTGCTGGAAAGACAGATGCAGGGAGTTGGTCAGCGCGGGAAACAGACGGCAACGACCAGAAAGGATTCACTGCCGAGAAGAAGTAAAAAATAGGAATGATTATCTTTATCTCTTTACAGGGGGATAAAAATGAACCATAATATGGAACATATCTTGAAGGTGACGGAGTATCTAAATTCGTAAATTCCCAGTATGGAGGGGTAATCATGTGCCAGGAAGTAAATAGAGATTGCAGTTGTGGAAAGGAAAAAGTCTCCTTTCATCTGCGTGATAATATCATGAGCCAGGAGGTTATTGATCGCCTGTTCTGCCCGTCTTGTTCAGGGACGGTTGCCCTTGAGAACGAGAGTATGGTTGAGGATAACGGATGGGTTATTGAATATGATATGGATCTGGCCCGCATGTATGCCATTGCCAAATTAGGTGTGGAGCCGGATCAGGTGCAGCCTGGCTTTGTCTTTGATGAGGGATATGTCACCTGGCGTGAGATGTATCCAGGTGAGAGCAGGGATATTGCCGATGAGCGGGCACGAATTATCTCCATGAAGGAGAAAAATCCTCAGGAGTATTTGACTACCATCAATGCATGGGCAGTTGAACGGATTGCTCGGTTGAAAGCAGAGGGGTGGCGGAAAGCGAAACGCGCGTAAGAACGGTTTCCCTGATTTTATTGTTGCTGGCTGACCACGGGGAGGCTGGCAACAACCTTTCTCTTTCCTTGCTTCTCAATGGTGCCGGCGACCGTTGATGTCTGTTGTGAAAAACCGTACTCTACCAGTGCCTTGAGATCCGCCCACATGGTTCTGCTGCCCATGATCGCGACGATGATCTCACTGGATCCTCTCTTGAATTTCCCTACATAGGTCTGTCCGGCGGCATTGGTAAAACCGGTTTTGCCGCCTTGCGCACCTTCTATCTGCCACAGGGCCTTGTTGTGATTGCGGAGCAGTTTTCCCTCTGCGGTATGGGCCTTGACCTGTTTCATCCTCTGCGAGAATTCTTTATCCTGCATGACGTGCCTGAAGATAGTGGCCAAGTCTCTGGCGGTGCTGCTTTGTCCTTCAGCGGTCAAGCCATTGGCGGTCTTGCAGACTGTTTTTTGGGCGCCCCAGAGTTTGGCTCGCAGGGTCATCATTCGGGCAAAGGATTTCTCTGAACCGGCAATTTTTTCGGCCAGGGCAACGCTGGCATCATTGGCCGAAGAGAGCAGGACGGCATTGATAAGGTCATCGGCCTTGTACCGCTTCTTTCTTTCAAGATAGACCTTGGAGCTTGGTTGTTCGGCGGCCTTGGAGCTGACCGAGACAGAGTCGTTGGAGTCAAGGGACTTGATGGCAATCATACCGGTCAGGATCTTGATGGTGCTGGCTGGCTGGCGGGGGGTGTCAGGAGACACTGCAAAAATGGTCTGACCGTTGGCTGCATCCATGATGATGGCGCTTTTGGCTGAGATCTTCTTCTGGAGTTTCTTGTTGCCCTGAGAATAATACTGGGTCGTTTTGACCTCGGTGTCAGCTACTGCCTGTGCCGTAAGAGCAGCTTCAGGCCTGACCGTACGGATGTTTTTTTTATATGGAGAGATGTCCTTGTAGTTTCCGAGGACCTTTATTTCCTGGGGGATATCTTTATTGATGGTACTCTTTGTCTGGTTCGAAGTCACTGATCGTTTGGCCTTGTCCTGCAGCACAGGAACGGCCATTGTCGGTGTGGCCGATAGTCCGATAAAAAAACAACAGAGTAATAGGCAGGTCAATGGCAAAGAGAGGATCGGTAATTTTATCATAGGGGCCAAGTGTGTTCAGATGGACAGGAAGTGGTGTAAGAAATTATAAATCTTAACTATTTTTATATAACAGGCTGTTGCTTGTCAAGAAATTAAAGCATTTTTTTTTTAAGAAACAAAAATAAGCGTTTCGAGCTTGGTTCACTGTTTCTTCTTAATTGACCGAAAAGTTTGTTTTAGGTAAGATCGGATACGATTATACCAGTAACTGGCGGTCCACATCTCTTCCCACTATCTCCATGATTGTCAGGTTCACAATAACACAATATGAAAAGGGGCGTTCCGTGCCGGATGACACCAGTGTGCATATGACCTTGAATGATATTATCGATGCAAGTCAGAAAAAATTTGCTGACTTGCCGGCGGTAGGAATGGCCCTTGAAACTCCTCTGAGCTATCAGGTTTTTTATGAGCGGATTATTGCTCTGGCTTTACGCTTGTCGAGGGAAGGGATCAAAAAAGGTGATCATATTGCCATCTTGGCGGAAAATTCTCAGAACTGGGGTGCTGCCTATTTTGCCATTGTCCGTCTGGGAGCTGTCGCCGTTCCCATCTTGCCTGATCTGCCGGAGGCGGATGTCCATCATATCCTCACAGAGATGCGGGTACCGGTTCTTTTTGTCACCGAGCGGCAGATAGAAAAAATATATGAGTTAAATCAGAAGAGCCTGAAGCGGATTGTTATGCTCGATGACTCTGCTGCCAGTCTCGACTTTCTTGCTGTGGAGACCTTCTCGGGCTATCTGGCAGGTGCTCTGGAAATGCGGGAAGAGGCTGTAGCAAAAGGGAATATCGTCTTTGATAAGGTGCTTGAAGATGATCTGGCGTCTATCCTCTATACCTCAGGGACCTCAGGATATTCCAAGGCAGTCATGCTCAGTCATAAGAATCTGGCCGCTAATGCCAGGTCCGCTTCTGCCATGATTGATGTCGAGCCGGGAGCTGTTTTTCTTTCCATTCTTCCCATGTCACACACCTATGAGTTTACAGTAGGATTTATCCTGCCCCTGTTGCGGGGTGCCAGAATTGCTTATGCAGGTAAGACACCGACGCCGGCCGTCCTGCAGAGAATCTGCAGTCAGGAAAAGCCGTATGCCATATTCGCTGTGCCTCTGGTGCTTGAAAAAATTTATAAAAAACGGGTACTCCCAAAGATCAGCAAGAGTTTCGCCTTGTCCCTCATTTGTAAGTTCGGGGCGGGGAAAAAATTTGTCCATAAACGTGTCGGGGCAAAGTTGCTGGAGTTCTTCGGCGGAAATCTGCAACTGATGGGGATAGGTGGGGCGGCCCTCAACCCGGAGGTTGAACAGTTTTTGTATGATGCGGGTTTCCCTTACCTTATCGGCTATGGTTTGACTGAGTGTGCGCCTCTGCTGGCAGGTGGGCCGCCAGGCGATAAAACTATTGCTGTCGGTTCAACCGGCAAGCCTGTTCCCGGAGTTAAGGTGAAAATTGTCAACCCTGATCCCCAGACTGGTATCGGCGAGATTTATGGCTGTGGCCCGAATGTGATGCAGGGCTACTATAATGATCCGGACGCCACCGCTGAAGCTATCACCGAAGATGGCTGGTTGGCCACCGGGGACCTAGGGTACATTGATGATCTGGGTAATTTGCATGTCCGGGGTCGATCCAAGAATGTTATTGTCATGTCCAATGGTGAAAATGTCTATCCCGAGGCCATTGAACATAAGATGAATGTGCGTCCCTGGGTTGTGGATTCGCTGGTGGTTGAAAACAATAACCGCCTGGAGGCCTGGGTCTATCCTGATTATGAGTATGTCGATGCGGCAACTACAGATCAGTCACGGCTTCAGCGCCATGAGTACATAGAAGGGCTGCTGGTGGAGATGCGTACGGAGATAAATGAACAGGTGTCGCCGGCTGCGCGATTGACCAGGATTCTTGAGCGCCGGGAACCCTTTGTCAAGACAGCAACCCATAAGATTAAACGGTATCTTTATGCTGATGGAAACATGATCTTGTGAGACCATGGCTTCTGCAAGGTGTGTATCTATTGGTCAACCGGATGCTCTGGTTGATTGGAAAGAAAAATCTCATTGAGGAGTAGAAATGAAGAAGATAATCTCTGTGGTTTCCCTGGCAGCTCTTTTGACTGGTGGGTCAGCCTGGGCTTCCGGCTACCGGATTCCCGAGCAGTCGGTGGATTCAACAGCAAAGGCAGGAGCTAATATCGCCTCAGCCGATGGTGCTGATGCCAGTTATTTCAATCCGGCCAATATGTCCTGGAGCAGTGCTGATACATGGCAGGTTGAGGGTGATCTTACCTATATCCATCTGACATCGGTAAGCTATACCGATGATCGATCGGTAGCCATGAATGGTGAGTCCGAGAAAGAGAACTTCCTGTTGCCAACGGTGTTCATGGTTTCCCCTGAGTATAATAACTTCAGGGTTGGTTTTTCCGTAACCGCCCCCTATGGTCTGTCCAAGCGCTGGCAACAGCCCTTCCCTCGAACCTTTTCCGAAGAATACAGCCTCAAGGTTTTTGATATCAACCCCACGATTTCTTATAAACTTTGTGACTATTTCTCCATTGCCGCAGGTCCGCGCATACTTTACAGTTCTGCGAAAGTGAGCAGCAATGGTGTTGTCTCTCGTGCGATGGGCTATACTGCGACCCGTTTTATGGAAGGAGACACCACTGAGTTGGGTTGGAACGCCGCTCTTTCCGCCCGGCCGATGAAGAACATGACCCTGGCGGTGACCTATCGTTCCGAGGTGGATCTTGATCTCGAAGGTGACGCCCTTCTTGGCTCCAATACCCAGGCTGCTCCCGTAGCCACAGGTGGCAGTGTCAGCATTCCGGCTCCAGCGGTTTTGAGTCTCTCCGCGGCCTATACCTTTGATAAGTTGACCGTTGACCTGACCTGGGATCGTACCTATTGGTCAGACTATGAGAATATCATCTTTCAATATGATACTACCCTGCGCAATCCGGTATTAATCGGCGCCTTTGGTGCTCCCATTGTCAAAAACTGGGATGACAGCGATACCTACCGCCTGGGGCTTTCCTATGACCTCAATGAGACCTGGACCCTGATGGCGGGGTTTGCCTATGACCAAACTCCTGTGCCTGACGCCACTTTGGGCTTTGAGCTCCCTGACTCCGACGCCTACCTCTATTCCGTGGGCGCACGCTACCGGGTGAGTGAACAGGTGGAGCTTGGTGCCGGCTATCTCTATGATTATAAAAAGAGCCGCTCGGTCACCAATGCCATCGTGGACGGTACTTTTACCGATTCTGCCGCCCATCTTCTGACTGTAGGGCTTACCTATACCTTCTAATTCTAAGTTGCCTTCATCAGCGTTCAGCTTCCTGGCAGAGCAATTGTCTGACTGGAAGCTGAACGCTGAACACTTTCTTGTTTTTTTTCTTTCCACTTGCGGTCTTGGTACTATGGTTGCCCCATGAAAACAGATTCTTCGATCGCGGCCATATATGGTCTTGAGCAAAAGAGCAAAGTGGTCCGTCCGCTCTTCTCCTGCGGAGTCTCTGCCGGTTTTCCTTCGCCTGCCGACGATCATATTGACCGGAAACTGGATCTGAACGAGCTGCTGATTCAAAACCCGGCGGCCACCTTTTTTGTGAGGGTGGCCGGCGATTCCATGACCGACGCCGGTATTAATCATGACGATATTCTGGTTGTAGACAGATCCTTGCAGGCTGGCCACGGTAAGATCGTCATTGCCATCATCCATGGTGAGTTGACCGTAAAACGGCTGATGGGCAGGGATTCTTCCTGGCAGCTGGTGGCGGCCAATGCTGCTTATCCTGCGGTGAAGATCAGTGAAGAGGCCGGGTGCGAGGTGTGGGGAGTGGTCACCAGTGTCATTCATCAATTTTAATGGTGTTATGAAAAAAGTCTTTGCCCTGGTTGATTGCAACAACTTCTATGTCTCCTGCGAGCGCTTGTTTCGTCCTGCGCTCAACGGCCAGCCGGTGGTTGTGCTTTCCAATAATGACGGCTGCGTGATTGCCCGCTCCAATGAGGCCAAGGCGCTGGGGATTCCCATGGGCGAGCCTTATTTCAAGATCAAGGCCTTTGCCCGCAGGCAGAATATCCATGTCTTTTCCTCCAATTATGCCTTGTATGGAGACCTTTCCGCCAGGGTGATGGATGTTCTGCATCAGATGGAGGCGGAGATGGAGGTTTATTCCATTGATGAGGCCTTCTTGTCCCTGCCGGTCACCAGGAACTGGAGCCGGATCAGTTATGCCGCAGAGCTCAGGGAGCGAATCAGGAAATATGTGGGGATTCCTGTATCCATTGGTATTGGGTCCACCAAAACTCTGGCCAAGATTGCCGGTCGTCTCGCCAAAAAAGAAGGCCGCTATCAGGGTGTCTTTGATCTGGCTGACAGCAGTCAGATAGATGATGTCCTCCGGCAGACAGAGGTCAATGATGTCTGGGGGATTGGTAAGCGCTTTACGGAAAAACTTAACAGGCAGGGGATCCATAACGCCCTTGAACTGAAAAAGGCCAATGAGGCATGGATTCGCAAGCATCTGACGGTGGTTGGGGCACGGATTGTCATGGAGCTGAATGGTATCTCTTGCCTGCCCCTGGAAAAAGCTCCAGCCGCCAAAAAATCCATCGTCACCTCTCGATCTTTTGGCCAACCGGTAACTACATTGAGTGATCTCAGAGAGGCGGTCATCAGCTTTTCCTCCAGGGCGGCGGTAAAGCTGAGGGAACAGAACCTTGAGGCTGGCGCGCTGCATCTTTTTTTGGCCACTAATCGTTTTGGTGATCAGGCAGTCTCGTATTTTAATGGCCAAACCGTGCCTTTGCCCCACCCGACGTCAGACACCTCAATGTTGATAACCACGGCCTTGCGCTGTCTTCAGTCCCTTTATAAAGCGGGATATAGATATCAGAAGGCAGGGGTCCTCCTGTCAGCTCTGTCCCCTCAGGGATATAAGCAGCAGAGCCTTTTTGCCCCGACGACCGAGGAAAATAAACCGCTGATGACGGCGCTCGACAGGATCAATGATAAGTGGGGACAGGATACCATTCGATATGGGTTGACCGGAGCCCACAAATTATGGGGGATGCGGCAGTCGTACAGATCGCCGGCCTATACAAGCAGTTGGCAGGAGCTGCCGTTGGTCAAGGCATCTCTGGTATAAGTTACAAGACGTTTGCCATTATCAACAGGGAGGAGAACATGAAATCCTTTGAAGAGGTTGTTCAATTCCATGGCCACGTCTGTCCGGGGCTGGCCTTTGGCTTCCGGGTGGCGCAAGCGGCTCTTGATGCCATGGGTGCACGTTCCAGGGATGAAGAACTGGTGGCGGTGGTGGAAAATTGTTCCTGTGCTGTTGATGCCATTCAGGTAGTGAGTGGTTGTACCTTTGGAAAAGGAAACCTGGTGGTCAGGGATTATGGGAAACAGGTCTATACCTTTCTCAAACGACCGGAAGAGGAAGGGGTGCGAATCAGTGTCACCTGGATTGCCCCGCCGGAAGATGAGGAGATGACCGCCTGTAGGCAGCGTTTTTCCCGGGGCGATCGGTCAACCGAGGTCATGCGGGCGATCAAGGCGCATAAGGGCAGGAAGATTCAGGCAATTCTCCAGGCTGATACGGAGGCTCTTTTTGAGATCCGAAGAGTCAATGAACAACTGCCGGAGCAGGCCCGTGTCTATCCCAGTATTCGTTGTGCCAGGTGTGGGGAGAAGGTGATGGCACCCAGGGTTACGATCGTTGACAAACGATCCCTCTGTCTCCCATGTGTTGAGATCGAAAGAGGGAACCGGGAATCTTGCAAAGGAAAGAGTATGTCGTGATAGTTGTAAGCGCCTCATCTCAGTCAGTGGTCTATTTGTTTGGCCCTTGAGTTAAATGGCTTGTGAGGTAAAGGTAATTTTTAAAAAGTTATGTCGGGTGGTTGAGTTGTCTGCATAAACCCCCATGTTAAAATTTTATTTTTGCTCGTGCACTCCGGATATAAGGAGGAGGTGTGGCGCCAAAAGTAAAAGGTAACTTTAAATTCATGGAAGAGGAGGTCGGTAGTGTTCAGGATATCTTATAGGTTGTTTTTTCTTGTCTTCATGCTGTTTGGCATACCAGGTGCGGCAATGGCAATGGATGCAGGCGGCGGAAATCATCTTGACCTCACGGCGAGCTGGGTCGGCTATGTCTCCCTTCTTCTTTTCGTTGTGGCCTATGGTCTGGTCATGGCCGAAGAGTATACCCACATGCGTAAATCCAAACCGGTCCTGCTGGCTGCCGGTCTGATCTGGGGTATCATTGCCTGGGTTTACGCCAGTAACGGCTTCACCCATGCCGCTGAGGTGGCGGTACGCCATAACATTTTGGAATATGCTGAGCTCCTTCTCTTTCTGCTGGTGGCCATGACCTATATCAATGCCATGGAGGAACGGCAGATCTTTGAGGCCTTGCGGGTTAAACTGGTCTGCGCCGGATATTCCTTCCGCCAACTCTTCTGGCTTACCGGACTCCTCGCCTTTTTCATCTCACCGGTGGCCGATAATCTGACCACCGCCTTGCTCATGTGTGCCGTGGTTATGGCCATCGGTAAGGACAATGTTAAATTTATCAGCCTCTCCTGTATTAATATTGTCGTTGCCGCCAATGCGGGCGGTGCCTTCAGTCCTTTTGGCGACATCACTACCCTCATGGTCTGGCAGAAAGGTATTGTTGACTTCTGGACGTTTTTCAACCTCTTTGTCCCCGCGGCCGTGAACTGGCTGGTGCCGGCCGTGATCATGAGTTTTGCCGTGCCCAAGGTTCATCCGGTCGCCTGTGAGAGCGGTGTCAAGATGAAACGCGGTGCTATTGTGGTCATGATCCTCTTCCTTATGACTATTGCCACCGCAGTCAGCTTCCATAATTTTCTCTACCTGCCGCCGATGATGGGGATGATGACAGGGCTTGCCTATCTGAAAATATTTGGTTTTTATCTGAAAAAAACCCATAAAAACGGCCGTGGCAGCCAAAGTTATGACCCGGATAAGGCAGATGAGGAGGTCGGTGACACGGTGGCCTTTGATGTGTTCAGGCATATTGCCAGGGCTGAGTGGGACACCCTGATGTTTTTCTATGGGGTTATCCTCTGTGTCGGCGGCCTTGGTTTTATCGGATACCTGACGATGGCCTCCCAGGTCATGTATGGTGAATGGGGTCCGACAGCTGCCAATGTCATGGTTGGTGTGCTTTCCGCCATCGTCGATAATATTCCGGTCATGTTTGCCGTGCTCACCATGAAGCCCGACATGTCCACAGGCCACTGGCTGCTGGTTACTCTGACCGCCGGTGTCGGCGGCAGTATGCTTTCCATCGGCTCAGCTGCCGGGGTGGCACTCATGGGTCAGGCCCGGGGGATGTATACCTTTGGAGGGCATTTGAAATGGATGCCGGTAATCGCTTTGGGTTACGCGGCCAGTATCTGGGTACATTTCCTGATTAACGGCCGGTTTTTCAACGGGATACCGATGTAAGATTATAACAACTCATGGGGCTTCTTCGTGAGTTGTTACTATAGCTAAAATTTCGGGAAATAATGTATGTGAAACAAGTAACCTGAAAATCTGTTCAGGCTATCAACTTTTCAACATCTTAGACAAGGAGGCATCCAATGTCTGATAAAAACAAACCGTCGTTTTACAAGAAAGTGAGCAAACAGTTTCCGGAGGTTATGAGTGCCGTTGCAGGTCTCGGCACAACTCTGCGCACGGCCGGCCCCCTCGACGAGAAGACATCTCATCTGATCCAGTTAGCGGCCGCAGCCGCGATGCAGTCGGAAGGATCGGTAGGCTCCCATACCCGCAGGGCACTGGAGGTTGGAGCAAGTCCCGAGGAGATCTCTCATACCCTGCTGCTTCTGATTACAACGATAGGCTTTCCCCAGGCCATGGCCGCCCTGTCCTGGTCCCAGGAAGTAATGGAAAAGAAATCGAAAAAATAGAAAATGAGTGATTTTGCACAAAGGATGACTGAAATTCTCAACCATGGTGCGTTAAATCTTGCCATGGCCATAGGATATAAAAATCAGATCTTCGATATCCTTGAAGATCTGAACAAACCGGTAACCGTATCAGAGCTCGCTTCCGCTTCAGGACTCCATCCCAGGTATCTCCAAGAATGGCTGGGGATCATGGTGACAGGGAAGATTATTGAATTATTCAGTGATCAAAATGCAGAAGACACCTATTCTCTGCCACCCGAACATGCGTCCTTTTTGACCCGCAAGGCAGGAAGCACGAATATGGGGGTCTATACCCAGGAAATTCCTCTCCTGACATCCTGTGCCATGGACTCGGTCAGCACTGCCTTTGAAACTGGGGCAGGGGTTCCCTTCTCAAAGTATCCTGATTTCCAAGGATTCATGGAGGAACTTTCCGATGCAAAACACCAGAATGTGCTTATCGACAAGTTTCTGCCAACCGTTGACAAAGGACACCTGCTTGCCCGTCTCACCGCTGGCATACGTGTTTGTGATCTGGGTTGTGGTCATGGCGTCGCTATGAATCTCATGGCCAGTTCCTTTCCCAAAAGTACCTTTGTCGGCATTGACAACCATGAGGATGCGGTCAGGAAAGCTGCTGAGGCGGGGCAGGAGACAGGCATCGGTAACGCAGTTTACAAGGTGCTCGATGCTGCAGCAATCTACGGGAAAAAAGAGTTTTTCGGGCTCTTTGATTATATCTGTGCCTTTGATGCCATCCACGATCAAAGCCATCCTCTGGAAGTGTTGAGGGGAATCAGGTACATGCTGGCTCCTGGCGGGATGTTTTCAATGATTGATATTAAAGCCAGGTCAAGCCAGGCTGACAATGTGGATCACCCCATGGGACCCTTTCTCTATACTGTGAGCCTGATGCACTGTCTGCCGGTGGGACTGAACGACAAGGGAAGCGGGCTGGGAATGATGTGGGGGCAGGAAAAGGCAGAAGCCCTGCTCAGAGAAGCCGGCTTCGAAGATATTGAGATTGCTGAGATGGAGTATGATCCTTTCAACCTCCATTACCTGTGCAAGGCTCCAATGTAGAAACATTGCAGAGTGTGACGTATTTTATTTGTACACACTTTCCCTGTCTACTCGACTCTTGCTTATTGAAAGTTTATATTAAAATAACTGCGATGTCACCGTCTTTGTGTATATTATTCGCTAGTAGTGGTATGCGGGAATTGGATATTCCCATGTGGGAAGGGCAATGTGGTCGGAGAAAGGTACTCTGAAAAGAGATTGTTCTTAACCAGGGAGGCGAGAGATGGTGAACAGGCAAGAAAGAAGCTGTGGCTGGGATTTGAAAGGTATTCTTCCAACTTGGTGCATCCCTGGTCTGCAGAGCGAAGAATTTCTTCCTGTGCAATGGTTTTTTGATTTCGCTACGTTAATCGCTTATCACTTGCGTACAGTCTGAGTAAAATGACACCTGTAAGTACTCGTCTGTTTATGAAGCGGGTCATTAGTGCTGCAAATTTTAATTTCCAAAAGCGAAGATAGCTATATATTCTTTTTTCAGAGAGCTCTGACTCAACCATGACTGATTATACTGAAAAGAAGTGTCCAAAATGTGGCCAACAGTTGCGATTTCCTGAGAATGTCGGTGGGGTGCTTATGGCTTGTCCTTCGTGTGGAAACAAGTTTCATTCTGACTTTAAGCTGGGTCGTACCAGAAGAACTGTAACTCGAAGAATATTAACAAATGTCTTCGAGATGCCCTGTAAAATTTTGCGGCGAATTGGTCGATTATTTACTGCCTAGAGGGGGGCCAAGTCTTTGGTTTTTGGAATCTACACATTGATATAAATAAGAAAGTTGCAATGAGGAAAACAGGTTTTTTGCTGGTGTAACTTTAGATAATCTAAGGAGGGAGTACCTGATATGAAAATCAAATTAGCTCTTATCATAGTGATGATGTCGCTTGGCGCGCTGACGGCCACAGCACAGGAGACGGTGAAGAAGGATATCATCAGCACATCGGCGGGAGATCTGGAAATTACCTTCATCGGCCATGGATCGCTGTTGCTGACCTTCGGTGGAAGAGTCATCTATATTGATCCCTATAGCCGGGTGGCCGATTATACAAAGTTGCCCAAGGCCGATCTGATTTTCCTTACCCATGATCATCCCGACCATCTTGATCAGGTGGCCCTGCAAAGCGTCCGGGCCACCGATACAGTGGTGGTGCTGCCTTCTGTCTGCACCGACAGGGTGCAGGGAGGCACGATCATGAAAAATGGTGATATCCTAACGGTGTTGGGTCTCAAGGTTGAGGCTCTTCCTGCCTACAACATCGTTCATAAACGGGACAACGGTCAGGTGTTTCATCCGCAAGGTGTCGGTAACGGTTATGTGCTGACCTTTGGCAACAAACGCATCTATGTAGCGGGAGATACCGAAAATATACCGGAGATGAAGGCCCTGCAAAACATCGATTGTGCCTTTTTGCCGATGAATCTGCCGTATACGATGACGCCGGAGATGGTGGCAGATGCAGCGAAGGCGTTCAAACCGAAAATTCTTTATCCCTATCACTATGGAGATACAGATCCGACGAGACTTACGGAACTTTTGAAAGACACGTCTGATATCGAAGTGCGTATCCGCCCGATGCAGTGAATCCGTCCTTGCCGTGTAATGTCCTCGAGTCAATAGCGTTTGATCATTTTCGGTTGGCAGGAGTTGGTGTTGTGAATTTAAGGGGTCAATATTTGGGAAAAAACTTGATTCTGACAAAGCTAAAATTTTCTAGAATAGGCTAAGGTACCAATTTCACTGACGATAGTTGTCCTTGCTACTGGTATCCTCTTAAAATATTTCAGACTTAATAGTAATAATATTTCTATTGTGTTTAGTGGAGAACTATTCATCTCTAGATCAGCAGAAGGACTCTCAAGGCAGATCATCACACGCTTCACCACTGGTTGATTGGTATTTTATTCTCATTTACCGCAGTCCGGGGATGCCAATGGCCTGGATTCGCAGGGCGTTTTTTCCCTCTTCGTAGGCAAGAATCTGGCCTTCCTGACGCTCGATGCGAAAGGCGAGGGAGTAGGAGAGGACCCGGATCGGATAGTCACGGGGGAGTTGCAGGAGATAGGGCTGGATGGTGATAAAATCATTGACCCCGTACTGATCCATAATAAAGCGCAGTCCGCCATTGGCCGGCCCGATATTGTAGGCCAGAAGACCGAGGAAAAGATCATCCTTCATCTCGGTGAGATAATGGCGGAGTGTCGCCGCCCCGAGAAAAGCGTTATAGCGGGCATCGGTGACCACACGGTGCTCCTTGGAAAAAAGTCGGTTGACCGCCATCGTCACTGTTGCCGGGACCTTGGTGATCTGAAAGAGTCCCTGGCCGCCATCGATACTCGTGCGGGGTAAGAAGGAAGATTCCGTGGCGGCAAGCCCCTTGAGGAGATCGCCATCGATGCCGTAAACCGCTCCGGCCTCCTCAATTGCCGCCGTATACGGCCCGGACAGTCTGATCATCTTTGTCATCGACACCGTATCCAGACGACGATAGGCAGCATAGACCTGATGCATAAGGGCGACCCGACTGGCCTCTTCTTTGCCACCCACCAGGACGCGGTAATAGAGGAAAGACCGGCTGAAGAGTTCCGGCGGGGAAAGACCACTAATCACCAATGCCAATCCGAGGACAACTACCGGGGGCAATAGGGAAGAACGTGCCCGCAACCATCTCCGCAGTCTCTGCCAAAGGCCCAACAGGATCACTCCCAGGATAATAACCCCTATAATTCCAGCTGCAAAAGGCAAGTAACTGTTGAAAAATCCAGTACCGGAAAAGCGGTTGGCGGAATAACCAAGGACGACAATGACCGTGGCCACTCCGATACTCATCAAGCCGAGATACTCCAAACCGATCAACAAGTAATCATGCAGCAGGGATATTTGCGGTTTTCTTTTCTTAGGGCTGGGCTTTTTCCGAACAGAACCTGGGGTTTTCTGGCGCTTCGGAGCGGCTCGCCGTTTTACCGACGGAGGCGTTTTGGATGATGCGGCCATGCGACGAATGAAAAGGGAAGAGTTACCTCAAAAGATTTGAGAATTTGCTGAGCCATTCAGCAGAGAACTGATGGCAAATTGATTGGGTGTCCACTTTTTTCAACCTACCTTATTCCTTCAAGGTTATCTACTTATACATTCAAACAGTTGGATGTAATCAGATATTCGAAGGGATTACCTCTCAATAGTCGTGTAGGGAAGGGTACCAATGTCCATCTAGCCCAGCGGTGTTCTACTGCTTTCTCGTCCACTGAGTGGAAGGGTGTTGGACAACTCAAACAAAAATGGATTTAGCAGTATAGCTTTCTACTTTTATAACTTGTTGAAGATGGGGCTAGTGCTGTGAACCTATCTCTTCAATTTCGCAGCTCAACAGATCAACGCTTTTCCAGTTGTCGACAAGGGGGGAATTTAGATTAAGAAGGAGTTTTATGGCTTCAGCGACCTGGAGGGAGGCAACCGCAGCGACAGTACAGGAAAGTACCGAGGGGCTGGTGATCTTATCGTGAAGAGGGATTTTGGGATAAAGCTCTTTGATAAGGTCACTCTCTTTCTGGACGCCAATCTGCCCGAACCATTTCTCCACAGCGCCGTGCACCAGAGGGATCCTGGATGTGCGGCAAAATTCTGCCAATTGGTGCCGGTCGGCAACGGAGTCAAGGCAATCTATCACTACTTTTGCCTGGCAGACTTCTTCATGAATAACGGGTGAGAAAGCGAGTGCAAGTGGAATTACTTTTATGGCCGGGTTTACCAAGTGGGCGCGCCTGACTGCTGCCTGCACTTTGAACCGGCCTAATTCCTCGACAGTGCAGAGAAGCTGGCGGTTAAGATTGTGGGCTGCAAAACTGTCCGGATCAATGGCGATAATTTGTCCGACTCCAAGACGGATAAGCTCTTCAAATACCTGGCCGCCTAATCCTCCACAACCGATCAAAGCCACCGTGGAGTCGAGCAGTTGGTGTTGTTGGGCTGCTGAAAAAATGTCCTGGTGGCGCTGGTAACGTTCAGGCCAGATATTATCCGCAAGAGCGGCCTGTTCTACCTCCAGCAGACCAACGTTGTATTGCTCTGCCAGAATAAGTGCGTCGGTAAACAGCAGGATATTGTCTTGGCTTTTCTCTCGCAGCCGGTCAATAAGCATATCAGCCACCGCCGATGACTGGAAAGATAGCCAGATTATCCCCTTCTTTCAAAAGGGTTTCAAATTGACAGTGCCTGGAATTGATCATGGTTATGCCGATTTCATCCAGGTTAATCCCCAGTCCTTCAATAACTTCAGAAACTGCTGTCGGTTCGGGGTATTCTCTTTCTTCTACCTTAAAACGACCGGCGCGGAAGAAGGCAAAGAGTTTGACAGTGACCTTCATATCATTTCCTGTATCTGTTCATAAGTACGTAAGTAAACATAGAGAAAATCATCGCCAGCAGTCAACAAGGCAAGACCGCAACAGGACGATTTCCACAGACCCTTGTTTTATTGCTATTGTTCGTACATGACCTTGCCGCAATCGCGGAGATCATAGCCGCCGAGGCTGAGGACTTTCTCATGGAAATTACGGTCATTCCTTAAAAGATCGAGAACGATTCCGACCTTGCTGTCATTCAGGAATTTCAGGGGGAGGATGAGGTCGTACCGTTCTTCCGTCACCGGCACAAAATCAAGATTCAGAGCCACTGCCGCCGCCCGAATTCCCATTCCCGTGTCGACGCTGCCGCCGGCAATGGCAGCCGCAACACTCATATGAGTGTATTCTTCATGGCTGTATCCTTGGATGGAACCTGGATCAATATCCAGATCACGGAGGATCTTATCTGTGAGCAGACGGGTGCCGGCACCGTTCTGGCGGTTTATAAAAGAAAGCTCGTGTCCTGCAATCTCGGCAAAGCCCTTAATGCCCAGCGGGTTGCCTTTCTGGACGATTAGCCCTTGTTCCCTATAGCACAGATTGATGAGTTGAAGAGGGACATCGGCCAGAAAACGCTTAATATAGGAAATATTATACTCGCCACTTTCTTCGTCAAGCAGATGGGTTCCAGCAAGATGGGCCTCGCCCCTGCGGATTGCCATTATGCCGCCCATTGATCCAACATGGGCGGACGAAATTCTGGTGGCAGGACGTTGTTTGTAGAGCTGATTGGCAATGACATCAAGGATATTGTCGTGACTGCCGATAAAGACAAGAGTTGCCTCAATCTCTTGGCGGGGGCGGAGCAGTTCAATTTGAACTTTTTCACCGGCGCCAATGCCTTCACTGCCAGCGGGAATAGTTAACAGGCCATCGGCCCGGACAAGAGACATCACCGCTCCGGCGCCTTTACCTGAGGGGGTGGCCATAAAGGTATTATCAACCTGGCCCAGGGTGACCCGGACATATTCATCAACCCCCATGGACGAGGCCATGGGACGGGACATCAGCGCTTCTATCATCTCTACTTTCGGAGTGTCCAGGTTCATGAAAGCATAGACCATGTCGCGGACAAAGAGACGCATGGTAAGGATTGCCGAAACCGGATAGCCGGGCAGGCCAATGACAGGCGTATTGTCGACAATAGCCAGGATAACAGGTTTTCCAGGCTTTATAGCCACACCGTGGACAATGACTTCACCCAGTTCCGCCAACACATTGGAAGTGTAATCCCTGGTGCCTGCCGATGCTCCGGCATTGAGCACTACAATGTCGTTTTCCTGAGCGCCTTTTTTTATTGCTTTACGCAGGTGATCGGGATCATCAATCACCGGCGCCGAACCACTGGCTTTAGCTCCCCAGTCGTTAAGGTATCCTGCCAGTATCCTGGAGTTAAATTCGATGATCTGCCCTGGCTTAGCTGCTTGGCCCGGTTGGATCAGTTCACTGCCCGTAGGGATAACCTGGACCTTGGGCGGACGCCGTACCTTGATTGTTGTTACCCCGGTAGCAAGCATGGCCCCCTGGTCAATGGGCCGCACTTTATGACCTTCCGGCAGGATAAGCTCGGTGGCGACGATATCTTCACCAATGGTGCGAACATGCTGCCAAGGGGTTGCCGGTATACTTAGTTCCACCTCCTCATCGCTGACATAGTGGACGTCTTCAATCATCACCACGGCGTCAAATCCTTCGGGTAAGGCATTTCCGGTGTTTACCGCCATAAATTTACCTTTCCCGATATGAACGGGCGAGGCCTCGCTTGCCTGGGCCAGATCGGCAAAATGGACGGCAATACCATCCATGGCAGCGGCATTGTATGAGGGTGAGGAATGGATGGCAAAGACCGGTTCGGCCAGACGGTATCCCAGGGCTTCATCAACAGGGATAGATTGTATGGCTGTCGTACTGCCGCCAAAGCCGATGCCTTTAAGAGCTTGGAGCCAGAGTTTTTTGGCCTCGGCAAGGGGATGGTTTTTGACAAAGATATTTCGATTTTTCATTGTAATAGGTGCACTCTTACTTCAGAATTTTTTTCCAGCCCCTGTGAACTTTCATCGATGAAAAAATAGCCATGAGCTCTGGACAGGGTTGAGATGGCGCCTGACTTGCCCAAGACCGGTTGGGCCATCAGGACGCCGTTTTCCTCGTGCAGACGGACGCGAACCAGGTCAAGGCGACCGGGAGCGGAGTTGATATTTCTTTCGAGTACGGCTTTGATGGTTAATTGCGGAAGTTTCTTGTCTTTTTTATGGCCGGACAAGAGATCTATTGCCGGCTCGACAAAAATCTCGAAACAGACCATGGCTGAAACAGGATGCCCCGGCAGACCAAAAAGAGGAGTATCGTTGTGAAGACCTATAATGATCGGTTTGCCTGGTTTCAAGGTGACACCATGGACAAGAATTCCAGGGTTGCCGAGCCGTTCAATGATTTTTTCACCAAGATCACGCATCCCTACAGAGCTGCCTCCTGAAAAGAGGACAATATCGTTGTCCTCGATCGCCTTGAGCATTGTCGGAAAAAAATCCTCTTCCCGGTCCGAGACGATGCCGTAATCGATCACCTTGGCGCCCGCCCGTCTGGCAAGGCCTGTCAATGTGATATTGTTGATGTCACGGATTTTACCGGCAGGGGGATTTTCGGACCAGTGGACAATTTCATCACCTGTGGAAAGTATGCCTACTTTCACCTGCCTGTAAACCTCAATCTCACCGATGCCGAGACCGGCAAGAAGGCCGAGATCCTGGGGCCGTATCCGATGACCGGCGGCAAGGGCGACACTTCCTTTGCTGATATCCTCACCCTTGTTAATCAGATTTGTGCCGGCGCCAACACTTTTAACCAGCTCGATCATCTTGTCGTCAACCGGGATGGTATGCTCCCGCATGACCACGGCATCACTGCCGGACGGTAAGAGGCCGCCGGTGGATATGCGGAAACAGTGGCCCTGCTCTACCTTTCCCAGCGGATTCTCGCCCATAAGCACTTCGCCGCTCAACTGAAGATAGCATGGCATGGACTGGCTGGCACCATAGGTGTCTGCCGCTTTTACTGCAAATCCGTCCATGGTAGACCGGGCATGGGCTGGAAGATCTTCCGGGGAAAAAATATCTTTGGCCGTTATACGATCAAGGGCTTCATCCAGGAAAATACGTTCAGACGGCCTCTGGATGTTTTGCAGTTTGCCAGTGAGAAGAGAAAGAGCCTCATGCACCGGGGTCAAACGCTGCCTTCCCAGCATATCTTTTGTTTTATCAAGTGCTGACATTATCTTCTTGAATCCTCATAAAAACGGTTTTCGATGTAAGAAGAAGACTTCCCAAGTCATCGAGGCTTATGGGTTTACCATCATAACGCAGGGACAAGAGATGAGAAAACAGGTTTCGGCGATAGTTAATGAATTTTAAAACGCTCTCATTTCTCATTAAACAGCCGTTATGAAGAATAGTTTCACCTTTTTCGGTGGCAATGATATTGAATAATTTCAGCCTGATTATAATTTTTTCGGTGCTCGGCAACCTGTCTGCTAAAGAATCGGAGGTTGAGGTCCTTAAGGCTGCATGGAAGCTGTTTTTTCGAAAAATTGCCCCGGCAAGTCCAGGCATAACGGCAGAAATAGCGAGCACGGGAGATGGGCCGGTAATTATTGTTTCAAGATCATCAACAGGCAGGCCGTTCAGGAAAATCGTTTCTATGCGTTCACGTATATATTGCATAGTAAAACCAGGCAAGGAAGCAAGAAGCTCGCCAACAGTGGTTGGAGCGTTTCTTGCCTCTAAAATACCGGTCTGCAAAAGGGTGGTATATTTTTTGGTAGTGTCAGCCGGGATAAGGAACTCAAGGCGGGGAATATGAGGAGATCTGTTAATCATAATGAGAGTATTGCACAGATTGTGAAACTGTACAGCTTGAAAAAGTGCACGCTTGCTCTCTGCCCATTTTTTTAAGGATTTGAGGAGAGAATAAAAATAGGCAGAGAGGGCGTACAGCTATGAAAATCTGTTTAGGGGCCGTTAAGAAATAACTTGGACTTTTTATCCATTTCTTTACGGCCCCTTATGCCGTTTTTGAAGCAAAAAAAGTCCAAGTTATTTATTTAAGACGGCTTAGAAATTCCAAAAGGTATCGATCTCTTCGCCGCTGAAATCCCAGACCACATTGTGGGGTGGAAGAGGCTCAACGCTGAAAAAATCAGGCAGCCTGTCATCCTGATTGGTGAATCCTGCTGCCAGGTTAAAGGCATGCTCTGTTTTAAGAATGGATTTGCCAAGATTAGTGACATCATCTCCGGTCAATTCAATACCGTAACAGGCATTGAGGAGATCAATAAGGGCTGGCAGACAGGTTGCATCGTCAAGTGCTGCAAAGGCGATAAAAAGACACATGCCTGTTGAATCGATGGCAGCCGTTGCAATCTGCAGGTTGCGGGAAAGTTCCACCTGTCCTTCTTTGGAAAGCGGATCAAGGGAGCCGCCGACCCCGAGAATATTGGTGGCAATGGTATAGCCCATTGTATGATCCGCTCCCTGGGTGGAAGTGGCGTACGTGATACCCATACCTTTTATGGCGCGGGGATCATAGGCAGGAATTGCCTGGTTTTTAACCACCGGCACCCGGGTAACGCCGTAGGCGCGACCAACATCACCGGCACCGCCACCGATTATACGGCCAAGACCGGTTCCCTTGGCAACTTCTTCTGTCAGGATGCGCAGCAGGCCTTCACCGTCACCAAACTCAAGAACCCCTGCCTCCATGGCAACGCCGATGGCAACAGCTGTTTCAATGGAATCGATGCCAATATCATCAAGGAGGTGATCCGCTTCGGCAATTTGGTCCAGGTTGTCAATTTCACAGTCGGCGCCCAGAGCCCAGATTGATTCATATTCAAAACCTGATGTCTTATATTTGTTTTTAACATCATTATAAATCTGAGAACATTGAATAACACAGCCTGCGTGACAGTTATGTTTCACCTTGCCGCCACGCTCTTGAATAAGATCGTGCATTGTTTCGCCGGAAATCTGCTCATGGCCATCAAACTGACCTTTGGTGAAATTTCTGGTAGGCAGGCCTCCGGACTCATTGATAATGTTGACAAGAACGTTGGTGCCGTAAGTTCCAAGGGCCTGGCTGACAGGGTGATCGATAAGGGATTTAGCAAATGCCTTGTTGGCTACCCGGAATTTGTCCATGTCGGCAATTTCAACTTTGCCGTCTTTGGGGTCAATACTGATAAATTTTACTCGTTTTGATCCCATTACGGCACCAAGACCACCGCGCCCGCCGGAACGCAGATTGCCATCAGGGTCTTTTACCGAAATATTGGCGGATCTCATTTTCATTTCACCGGCAGTACCGATGATGATAATTCCTTGCTTTGCGCTAAGACGTTGGTCAAGAATTTCAAGCGCGGCGAAATTCCCCATGCCGACGACTTCAGCTTCCTTGGTTATGGTTACACCTTCGGGAGTAACGGCCAGGCTGTACCAGGCATCATCTTTTGGTTGGCCTTCGATGATAAGAGCTTTACAGCCGCATTTTGCCAGTAACTGTGCGGAGGAACCGCCGGAGTTCGATTCTTTAATGGTACCGGTTAAGGGGCTTTTTGCGCCGCAGGAAAGGCGGCCGGAGTTTGCCGCCGGAGTACCGGAAAGCAGGCCGGAAGCAAAAACAAGCTTATTGTTTACCCCCAGAGGATGGCAGGTGGGAGGGACTTCCGCCGCAACAATTGTTGAGGTGAGTCCGCGGCCACCATGGCCAGCCCAGGCAGCTGGGACCTCTTCGATGGAGGTTGAAAGATCTGACATGTTGACCCGAAAAATTTTAGCAGCCATAATGTTGCTCCTTGTTGGATTGAAAAAGAGAGGATGGCAGAAATCTCAGTAGATATAGATATTCAACTCCCGGAAAGACCTTGTTCAGGCCCTATTTCTAACGATTATTATTAAAGAATTTTTTCTTCATATCTCTGCAATAATAGAGCACAACAACTCGTTGGGTAGTTCTTTGAGCTGGGCGGCAGTAAAAACCGGTCCGTCCATGCACACATGGCTTGAGCCTATATTGCAGCGTCCGCAGATTCTCACCCCGCACTTCATTCGTTTTTCCAGGGTAGTGATAATCTGCTCATCCTTAAAGCCAAGTTTTTCCAGGGCCTGCAAGGTGAATTTTATCATAATCGGCGGGCCGCAGGTAACGGCCACCCAATTCTCCAAGCTTGGTGCTATGTCGAGCAAAACATTGGGGATAAGGCCCTCGGTATGCTGCCACCCTTCATACTTGGCGTCAATGGTCAGGTGTGTCTCAAGATCTTCACGTTCTAACCAGGATTGTAGTTCATAATTGAAGGCCATGTCAACCGGAGATCGTGCTCGGTAGAGCAGGGTGATCTTGCCATAATCTTTTCGTTGTCGAGCATGTACAACAACAGGAGGTGCAGCGGTGCCATGCCGATACCGCCACCGATAAAGACAATGTCTTTACCCTTACCCCTTCATGTCCTCATAGGGGGGGAGAAATTGCCAAAGGGAGCACGGACGCCTATCTGGTCGCCTTCACTGAGGCTATGCAGTTTACTCGTTACCTCACCGGTACGCATGACACTGAACTGCAAATAGTCCTTGCGGCTGGTGTCGGTAATGATACAGAAACGGGTCATTTCCGAAGCGGTACCACCAGTGGTGTTAACCGCAATATAGGGAAACATCGGCTTGGTAGACTTGTCAACGCCTTCGTAATTATGAATTTTTCCACCATTGGCGATGAGAAGACCCACACCTTTACCACAGTCGTGAGAACTGCCGCCGCCCATGGGTAATAAGGATGCCGCCCATAAATCCTTTGCGAAATAGGCTTTGGGAGGAAGCGGACAAAAAAGGAAACAGCTGGAAAGGCTAAACGAGTCAGAGTGACCTTGGGTTAAATGCCATGAACTCAGATTGAGTATATGAAACTCGATCTGACAATTTTCTAAATAAGGTTAAATTAAATTTGACACTCTCAGGAATAATCTCTTCTTTCTGGTTACTTCTGAAATATTTTTTCACTACTAACGTAGGTATGAGTATTTTAAATTATAGGAGAAGTCTCAAAACTATGCTTAAGTGAATGGTGGTCATTTTTAGGGGGATGGTCAAGCTGAGAGGCTTCCAGAAATAATCTCAACGTGTTACTTGCCAGTAAATTGATTAGCCTTGTCTCATGAACCTAAAACAAAACGACTCATTAGCTGGAGTTTTAAAATGGACCTAGAGCGAGTAACTTTCAAAAATCTTGTGGATCTTAACGAGCTGAAACTTCTTTTTGAGAAATTTTCTGCTGCTACAGGCTTTACAACTGCCTTGATTGATCATGCCACGAATGAAGTGTTGCTTGCTACTGGTTGGCGTGACATTTGTGCTAATTTCCACAGAGCATGTCCAAAGTCCCAAGAGTATTGTAAGGCCAGTAACAAGGAGCTTACTTCTGGGTTACCTCATGTTGGGGAGATTCGCATCCATCATTGTAAAAATGGCCTTGTCGATGGAAGCACCCCTATCATCATTCAGGGTAAGCACTTTGCCAGCCTGTTTACAGGCCAGATACTCTTTGCGCCGCCTGATATAGAGCAATTTAAGATACAGGCGAAGCAATACGGCTATGATGAACAGGCATATCTTGCGAGCCTTGCTGAGGTTCCTGTTGTCAGTGAAGAAAAGTTCACCGTTATGCTGCAATACCTGGCACAAACGGCTTCAATGATTGTCCAAATGGGTTTATCCAACGTTGAGTCCAAAAAGGAATCAACAAGCAAGGAAGCCCTTCTGCAGAGTGTTTTTAGGTCAGCGCCAGTAGGCATCGGGGTTGTTGTCAATCGTGTTTTTACGTGGACAAACAAAAGGCTGTCCGAAATTACTGGTTATAGCAGCGCCGAACTTGAAGGGCAGACAGCCCGTATGCTCTATTCAAGCGAAGAGGAATTTGCATTGGTTGGACGAGAAAAATATGTGCAAATAAAAAAGTACGGCACAGGTTCTGTGGAAACACGCTTCAAACGGAAAGATGGCTCTATTATCAACGTTCTTCTCAGCTCAACCCCCATTGACCAGCAGGATCTGACTGCTGCAGTTACATTCACAGTATTAGACATTACAGGACGCAAAAAAGTTGAAGATGAACTAATCAGAGCTAAAGAGGAATGGGTTTCAACATTTGATGCCATGTCAGACATCATCACCATTCAAGATAAGGATATGCACATTGTTCGCGCCAATAAAGCAGCTCATCAGTTTTTTCAAACAAAGTACGGAGAACTGAATGGCAGACACTGCTATGATATCTTTACCGGCGTATCTGCCACATGCTCTGGTTGTCCTTTGGTAGAGACACTCCAGGATAGAGAAGGACATTCAAATATCATTATCCATAAAAATCTGGGGAAAATATTCCATGTATCCTCTGCCATAATCCCTGCTGAGAATGGGGATATTCAGTATATCGTCCATGTTGCCAAGGATATCACTGAGCAGAAGAAAATGGAGGAGGAACTTTTTCAGGCTAATAAAATGGAAGCAATAGGTACTCTGGCTGGCGGCATTGCCCATGATTTTAATAATATCCTGGCAGCTATTCTTGGTTTTTCAGAGTTTGCCAAGCGCGATCTACCAGAGGAGAGTAAGGCAAGACAGGATATTGAGCAAGTCATCAGCTCAGGCCAGCGGGCAGCTGAACTCGTCAAACAGATTCTCACCTTCAGCCGCAAGGCCGATCTGCAACTACACCTTTTCCAGCCCCATTTGATTATCAAAGAGGCATTGAAGATGTTGCGGTCAACATTGCCTACCACAATTATCATCGAGGAGCATATTGATCCGGAAAGTGGTTCCATTCTGGCAAATCCGACGAATATTCACCAGATCGTAGTGAATCTCTGCACCAATGCCTATCATGCCATGGAAAATGAAAAGGGCACCTTAACCGTCTCCTTATCGCGTACAGAAATACGAAAAGAAGACAGTGTTGAAAGCGATGTCTCACCAGGGCCTTTTATTGAGTTATCCATCCAGGATACAGGTCAGGGCATGGATAAGAAAACGATGGCACGAATCTTTGAACCCTATTTTACGACCAAAGATGTTGGCAAGGGGTGTGGTCTCGGACTGGCGGTTATACACGGAATTGTCAAAAGCCTTCACGGCTTTATTCGGGTAGAGAGTGAATTTGGTAAAGGTTCCACCTTCCATGTTTACATTCCCGCTTTGGAAGAGGTTGCTGCCACTTCTGTAACGATCGAGCAAGAAAGTATTCCCGGGGGCACAGAGCGGATTCTGGTTGTTGATGACGAAAGTATCATTGTCAACATGAACGCGATGATTTTAGAACAACTCGGTTACACGGTTACAGCGACCACAAGCAGTATAGAGGCACTGGAGAAAATCCGTACCCATGCAGACGATTTTGACCTGGTCATAACCGATCAGACCATGCCCAATCTATCCGGTGTAGAAATGGCACAGGAAATTCTAAAAATAAAACCGGACATGCAGATCATACTGTGTTCAGGTTACAGCTCGGTCATTACAGAAGAAGGTGCTTTGGCATTGGGTATTAAAAAATATGCCATGAAACCTGTAAGCCTAAAAATACTTGCCCAAATTGTCAGAGAGGTGCTGGATAAAAATTAAATGACGCATTAAGTTTAAGCTTCCCCAGTCTGCCAAAGTTGAACATCTGCGATCACTTTTTTATTTTGATCTGGTTGAGAAAGGGAAAGGATTGTGTTTGTGAGCCTCACCCACAATCTGGACATGCCAATCTTAGAATTTTCGGGCTTCCGATGTGTTGTTTCCGGAACTGCTCCGGGGTCAAATTGCCCATACTTTTTCTTCCAGATGCAAAAGGTGGTATCAGAAATGCCCATCTTTCGACAGACCTCTGCCACCTTTGTCCCGTTTCTGCCTGTCTAAGCGCAAATGCAATCTGCTCATCCGTAAATTTTGATGTTTTCATGGCAAAACGTCTCCTCCTTTAAGGAATCATTTTGCCCGAATTCTCTAGTTTTGGCTTGTCCAATTTTTAGGGGGGAGGTCAGTCAAATTACAATAAGGCGTCTTGATATCTCATTTTTTAAATGTGATTTGACACGGAGATATCAATTGGAAAGAATTACAGCATCTTCAGCGATGGAAACGGCAACAGTATCGCCAATTCCAGGACGGAGGGAATTATACTTTTCGCGCTTAAGAAGAACCGTCAAAAGGAACCCGACATCAACCACGGTTCGGACCCTGGCTGACTCTTCCATAAGCTGTACAACCTTGCCCTGCAAACAATGGCCAGCCCCTGAGATTTTTTCACCAGCATAGAGCTCAATTCTTTCCGGATCAATAAAGAGCCGTGAGGTGCCAGCGGCAGATCCTGCTTGGGTCGAGGAGAGAAGAATCCAGGTGTTGCCAGGAAGGTGACAGTGAACCTGCTTGTCGTTGGTATGTTCTATTTTGCAGGGAAAGGTGTTTTCGTAGCTTGTCGACACGAGACGACCCTTGTTAAGAACAAGGGTATGGTGAGCCAGGCCTGCGGCAAGGAGGCGATCATGGGTCGTGAAGACAATGGTGATTTTTTTGGTTTCATTGATCTGTTTGAGTAAGGCAATGATGGCTGCCTGATTTTCGATATCGACACTGGCAGTGGGCTCATCGCAGAGAAAGACCTTGGGAGAAAGGGCCAAGGCCCGGGCCAGGGCAATGCGCTGGGTTTCACCACCGGACAGGGTGTGCGCCGGAGCATGTTTAAAGGAAGCCATGTCCACCAGCTCAAGGACTTCGTCAATGATATGCTCTCTTTCTGCCCCTTCCACCTTTCTTATTTTTAAGCCGAACTCCAGATTTCTATAGACAGAGTTCGTAAAAAGGACCGGATATTGATCCAGAACAACAACCTCTTTCCGCAAAGGCTGCAAATCCCTTTCTTGAAAGCGGACAGCTTTGCCGAGAAAATCAAGGTGACCCGAGGTAGGCTGATCCAGAAAACCGAGAATATTAAGGAGAGTGGTCTTGCCGGCCCCATTGGGGCCAAGGAGTCCATAGATTCGACCGGCTTCCAGTTCCAGGTGGTCAATGTCTAAAATGGGCTGATCGTTGTATGATTTGGTCAGATTATGAATCGCATACACTTTCATGTTCGATACTTGCCCTGGAAAAAGTGAAAGAGAATATTCATTCCAAAACTAAGGGTCATCAAAACAATGCCCAGCGCCACTGCAAGAGAGAAAGCGCCTTTATCGTATTCAAGGGCCATGGCGGTTGTCATGGTGCGGGTAAATCCTTGGATGTTGCCGCCCAGCATCATCGCGATGCCCACCTCGGAAATAACCCGGCCAAACGCGGCGACGATTGCTGCCGTTATCCCGAAGCGTGCCTCAAAAAGAATGACCTTGGCTGTCTGAACCCGATTGGCACCTAATGTCATGGCTGTACGGCGATAACGATCATCTATCTTGCTTATGGCAGCGATGGTTAAGGCGCTCACCAGTGGGATAATGAGAATAATCTGACCGATTATTATAGCCTCTTGGGTATAGAGCAGATCAAGGGGGCCAAGGATGCCGCGTCGCGAAACAAAGGCATATACCACCAGGCCAATTACCACCGTGGGTAATGCCAGTAAGGTGTTAAGGACCGTAATGACCAGATGTTTACCGGGAAACCGCCTTAAAGCGATGAAGAATCCGGTCGGCACCCCGACAAGTGCAGCAATGACGGTAGAGGCGCAACTCACCTGTAAGGAAACCTTTATAATAGCCAGCATCTCTCTGTCGAGAGAAAAAACGAGCAATAGCGCCGAAAAAAGGCTGTCAATAAGAATGTCCATTAGGGCTTATCCTATAAAAAACAAACAAATGGGCACCTTGAAAAGGTGCCCATTTGTTAAGTGGACCATTAACCCTACTTTACGACATCAGGATAAAATAGCTGTTTGCCAAGCACGCGATAGTCACTGATGAGCTTTTGGCCTCGGGCGGAGGTAATCCACTTGGTAAATTGCTCTGCCAGGTCATTTTTTACATGGGGATGTTTTGCCGGATTAACCGGGATAATCCCATACGGGTTTGCCAAAGCGTCACCACCTTCACAGAGGACATCCAACGCAATTGGAAGGTCACGGCCAAATTTGTATTTTATGTACGTGCCGCGATCAGCCAGGATGTAGGCCTGTTTTTCATCGGCAAAGGTCAGGGCCTTACCCATTCCCTGACCTATTGAAAGATACCAGTCTCCTGATGGTTTTTCATAGTTCACCAGTTTTTTTATGCCTTTTTCGATAAGGGTTTGAGACCCCTGTTCCAGGGGTATGCCAGTCTCCTTCCACAGGCTCTGCTCCTTAGTATGGGTGCCGGAATCGTCACCGCGTGAAACAAAAAAAGCAGAAGTAGCAGCTATTTTGCGCAGCGCTTCAGCAGCGGTGCTACAACCTCTGATTCCTGCCGGATCAGCGGCAGGGCCCAAGATTATAAAATCATTATGCATTACCGGATAGCGTTTGGTTCCATAGCCATCACTGACGAACTTCTCTTCCCGGTCTTTGGCATGGACGAAAATAATATCAACATTGCCGTCTATGCCGTCGCGAATTGCGGCGCCTGTTCCCTTGGCAATAACCTTGACGACAATACCTGTATCCTTGGTAAATTCGGGAAGGAGAACGTCGAGCAAGCCCGAGGACTGCGTCGATGTTGTGGTAGACATCTTCAGGACCTTATCTCTTGAAATGGCCCGATCGGGTAAAGTAAAGCATAAGAGAACAACGGATAGGGACAGTAGTAACTTTTTCATCATCTGCTCCTTTGGGGTGTGTAAGAATCTAAATGGTTGCAGTGCAAATAACAAAGTCGGCGCTGCAATTTAGCTCCAAACCTCGCGCAAAGCTACAATTTTTGGCAAAATTTTTGAAAAAACAGGCTTAAAGACAAAAAAAAGGGGGTTAAGCCAAAATGACTTAACCCCTTGTATTTACTGGTGCACCAGGAGGGATTCGGACCCCCGACCTACGGATTCGTAGTCTGAAAATTCGGTTTTTGCTCTAATGATTTCAATAAGTTACGTGTGTTTTTTTCTCGCCAACTATGACCTAAACGCGCCTAAACGCGCCTTATATGGTGTGATATAGCTCAATATGCGCGCCTCAGTCGTCCAAGGCGTTTACAGCCTTGCGATCAGTTGTTGGGATTAAATGTGAATAAATGTCAGCCGTAATCTGGATCGAATGGTGGCCGAGTTGCCGTTGGATGTAAATGAGCGGCTGGCCTTGCTCCAGCATCAAAGAAGCATATGTATGTCGTAAATCATGCACTCTCATCTTCTGCAAGCCTGCTAATTCAAGTATTTTGTCAAATGTCCTACGTCGCCATGCGGTCGCGTCTAAGGTCTCAGATTTTATTCCTGGAAAAACCCATTTGCTTTTAGCCTCGGACTTTCTTTCTCTTAAAACTACGGATAACTGATTGCTCATGTCAATGTTGCGGGACTTGCCTGATTTTGGAGTGTCAATGACAGTGCGCGATTTTGCTCGCCTAACGGTTATGATCGCTTTATCAAAGTCAATATCATCCCAATTTAAGGCAACTGCTTCACCAATTCTCATCCCTGTACGAGCAAGCAAAAGTGCTAATGGGTAGTGTGCAGGTTTGTGTTTCAAAAATGTGTCAAGGAGCCTTGTCAGTACTTCTTTTGTGAGGAATATCGGCACCACATTGGATTTATGTGCCATTTGATCCCTTGAGGTTATTCTGCCGAGCCTTGATGCTGGATTTTGGTCAATCTCGTCAGCGTCAAGGGCTACATTTAAGACGTTTGACATGCAAGCTCTTAAATGCTCTACAGTACTAAGGGATAGGCCAAATTTGAGTTTTTGTCGAAGAAAATTTTTGACATCCAAGCGGTTGATTTTATCTATATTTTTGCTTCCAAAAACAGGATTGATGTGCTTGTTCAGCATAGATTTGTAATCGGCAAGAGTCGAAGGCTTAATGGTTGCATTTGCAATGTAAATTTCACTGTATGTTACAAAGGTCTTTGTAAAGTCTTCATTGTTGAGTTGGAATGTTCCCTCAAGAATACGCCGATTGATTTCTCTGGCTGTTGAATCTGCTTGCCGCTTATCAGTGGCAACGGCAGACTTTCGTTGTCCATCGTGGTGGACTACCACATACCACCGGCCAGAGCCTTTAATTTTTTCACGGACTGTTGCTGGCATAAATAATTTTTAATTAACCTCGTGTCCTACCCATAATACTTCGCCAATCAAGCTGAAATTCTCTGTGTCAACGGTGTATGGTGGATAAAGTAGTGAATTCTCACTTGTCGCAATTAACTTAGCTCCTTGGAGCGATAGCCTTTTGACCTTGACAGTCTGATCTTCACGAAACGCGTATGCCTTACCATCAATAATGTCGGTGTAATTGTTTTTGGATAAATTAACCAAGACAACATCTCCATTATATAAAAATGGGTTCATAGAATTACCTATGACCTCAAATAGTGCCATTTGGTCAGGATTCCCGTGCTTCATCAAGAAGTTCTTGTGAAACATCATGTTCGATTCAATAAGGTCTGTATCTTGAAAAGAACCATGATCGCCAGATAGTCGTGCAGCAAATTTTGGAACAGAAATAAAAACTTCGGTGTTCTGATTAAGTATATAATCAGGTCGATTTGTTTCAGAGTGAGGTAACTCTGGAGACAAGGTATTGTCAGCTCCTGATTCAAAAAGTTCTTTTTTTGTCAAATTCACAAATGATGGATAAAAGTTCTCCGGTGGGTTTCCGCTGAGTATCCATTGACCAAGCTCCAGCAGCTTTTCATAGTTCCAGCCAAGACGATCTGCAATCCTTCTTCGCGTAGTTTCATCCCCCTCTCTCCGTCCTGTTATGTAATTATTCAGAGTAGTTGTCCCTATATTGAGACTTTTGGCTATCGCATTTTGCCTTATTCCTTTAGTGGATAAAACATGTTTGGTAGCGATACTGAAAATTGCCATTATGTCAGATTTGTTATTTTCCATTCCTTTATTATACGCATTATGCGGATAAAAATAAACAAATATTATGACGATTTTTATTTACATTAATTTCACTATATGTGTATAAATGGGCATGAGTTAATGTTTTGTAATAATTACGTAGATTTTTAAGCATTATATTTGCATGATGAAGATTTTTGTTACCGAATATGAAGAATGTAAAAAAAATTAAACAAATCGATATTGCGAAGTTTGTTGGCATTTCCCCTCAAATGATAAGTGATCTACGTTTGGGGCGACGATTCCTATCGAAAACCAAGGCAAAGAAATTGTCACTTAAAATACAAGTACCGTTTGAGACGTTGGCGTTATCAACTGGTGAGTCACTTTATCAATGGCTTGCACAAGCATATTTGAGGTCGTACCTCACACAGAGCGAGGATAATGCATGAGTGGATCCTACTTGAATGGAATATCTGGTTTGCAGAAGTATCTTGGGTGTGGAAAAGGAGTGGTGTTAATGCTGATGTCTGAAGGGATGCCACGAATAAAAATTAATAGCCGTACAGTTTTCTTTCGAGCCTCGGATGTTGATGAATTTTTGGATAAATATAAAGAAAAACCAGATCGTAAGTTGATTAACCGGTTGATGGGAATCAAATAATTGGAATGTGTTCTGTGAGTGCAGATAAACAAAACATCTGGCCACTGGCTCAATCTTGGGCGCACTCGAACAGGGTTTTGATATGGTGCATAGCTGCACCATATTATCGGTATATGTCATGCGATTCAAGTGACTTGGCCGGAGAGGCCCAGCTTGCTGTGTATCAGGTAATCACGGTCTTAATCGATCAAAACAAGGATTTGTCCTTAACGAGTAAGTATTTTCGTATTGTCTTTCGCACCAAATGTATCCAAATGGCCGCTGGTGTTGCCTTAGCTAACGAACAACATGCAACCGAGGCAATTCAAAAAGAACAATCCCCGGACCTGAACGAACCTTCTGACCTGGATGACTCAGTCATTGCCGAGGCATTTTTTGCACTAACTGATCGACAAAGGCTGGTTTCTCAATGGATTCTTTCACAACCAAAACCCGTCAGCTTTTACACCATTGCCAATCATTTTGGGATTCGTCATCAATCTGTCAGAAGGCTTTTGTCAAATATTATCAGGAGAATAGAAGTTTATGGAAATCAAAGAGTATGCGAAAACCTCTAAAATCCCGCTAAAAACACTACGCTGGATGGAAAGGATAAAAACAATAAACGATCCGCTCACGGATAACGATTTAATCGGCTTGAAATTGCAGGAAAAACTTTGGGGAATGCACGATTTTTTACGTCCGCAAATTACAAAAAAAGGCAAGAAAGACAAAGAGGCACTCTTTGACACTTGCGACCTGGAAACAAAATGGGAACGCTATGCATATTCCAGATTCATGAACATGGAACCAGACAAACGGCTTTTCATGAAAGTTCTGATAACAGAGATTGAATTAACCTATCGGTTTAAGCTGTCAGATTTTGATATTAGAAAACTTTATCGGGTACGAAAGAGAGTCCACAGAGCCAAAGAAAGACAAGTGATAAAAGAGCAAAATGAAGAGCAAAAAAAAAGCATAGAAATGTCTAATAATGACCTCGATAAAAGTGAACTAGAAATTGCAAAATGATCACGAAAAGATGCGACAATCGCTCAAACAAAGAGAAAGAAACAGTAGTTTCTTTAATGCGACAGAAATGATGACTCAAGCCAAAAAACAAACTCAAAAAATCTTCCTGATTATCGGAATATTTTTTATGCTCACCAGTCCAGTTTGGGGGCTTGAAATCCGCCAGGATTTATACATCTATTCGTCCGCCATAAACACACCTGTACAAATTCCAATCCATCAAACTTTCATCATCGACAACCAACCATCTTTTTACGCCAGACCAGAGAGCCATCCCTTTCCTGTTGCGTATTTCGACCTGGGCAGCGCATGGTTATCCCCATATACCAGCAGCAAGATCCTGATGGACTTGCGTGAATGTTGTGCCGCCTGTCCTCTGTATCTCACGGGCTACACCTGTTCGCTTGGGGTGGAAAACCAGAATCTGAAACTTTCCAGGTATCGAGCCGAGGCTGTTGCCACCCTGCTTCGGAAGAACGGCTACAAAGTGGCCTCAGTGGAAGGAGAAGGGATGATTTACGGGAGCAACCCTGAAAAGAACCGCAGGGTGGAGATAAGACTTACGAAAAAACAACCTATAGGGGCTAAACTTTAACGATTACCTCTCGCCACGCCCCTATGGTCATTCAGACGAAACTTTTCAGCTACAGAGCGAATAGACCCTTTCTGCCAACAGAATTAAAAAACGCACAAACTCGTGCAACAACTGCAACAAAAGGAGAAGCAATCATGAAAAAAATTACCTTTTTCGCCATGTTAACCGTCTTACTGCTCCAGGCAGTCAATGTGTTCGCTATGACAACTCCGGCGGCTGGTTCGTTTGCCTATGACCTGTACGATATTGCGGTAACTCAGATTTTACTTGGCCCTATTGGATTTGTAGCGGGTGTCGCTTCTATGGCTTTTGCAGCCATCCTTGCTATCCGGCAGATGATTCTTCCAGCGGCAGGCGTTGTTCTTGGGGGTGCATTTCTGCTTTCCGCTGATACAGTTGTGCAGTCTATCGGCGCTTTAATCATGTAATGAGCCCATAGAGGTTAAGCAATGATCACCAGAAAGTTTCCGCAATATCTGTCTAAACCGTTTCAAGTGCTGTGGTTTGAGGTGGACGAGCTGGTCCTGTTCCTCTTCTTCCTTACCCTGGCCTTACTCTACGGCAAGTGGATGTGGCTAATCTTTATGGTATCTCAGTATTCCTACACCAAAACCAAACGCTCTCAGGCACGGGGATTCTTGAAGCATGTCCTTTATGTCTTTGGCCTGGTCAAGATGAACAACTATCCCGACTATTTCCAGCAGGAGTTTCACGAGTGAAAGCAGATATTTTCGTACAAAAAACCAGTAATTTATTCGTTGAAAACCGACTGCTTAAATTTGCTATCGGGGCAATGGCTGTAGCCGTCTGCTTCAACTCCCTGATGGTATATCGGGCTGTTAAATATCAACGTGTTGTGCTGATTCCACCCACTATGACCGGCACGGTTGAGTTCGTCCAGGGCAAGCCTACCGAGGGATATATCAAGGACATGAGCAGAAAGATTGTCAACCTGGCAACTACCTACTCCCCACCCACGGCCAGAGGGCAGTTTGATGATCTGCTCTCTCTCTACACCTCCGAAGCCTATCCCGATGCCTCAAAAAGCTGGTACTCCTTGGCGGGGCGTATTGAAGAATCGCAGGTAAGTTCGACATTTTACATGGAGACGATCACTTTAGGGGAAGGCACTATCGAGATGTTTGGGAATTTAGTCCAGTTTGCTGGAGACACTAAACTCGAAACAGCGGCCAAAACTTTTGTGGTCGCTTATCGGATCCGTGATGGTCGTTTTGAGATCAGCGAGTTCAAGGAAAAGAATCTCAGGGCGGACGCAGACAAACTTAAAGAAGAAGCAGAAACAGAAGCGCAGCTCAAGAAAAACGTAGATGCAAAATTGAAGAGTGATAAGCAAGCGGAGATGGAAACGAAATGAAGAAAATCGTACGGATAAGCCTGTGCCTGCTTTTGGCTTCCTCATCGGTGCACGCGGAAGAACCTGCTACTTCACCCGCTTCCGTTAATGTGGCGGATTTGGTGAAGCAAACAAAACAAGAGGGGCAACCACCTGTCCCACCTCCAGTCAGCACTGTTCAAGAACCGATACCAAAAAAAGAACAAGCAGGAGAACAAACAAATGATCTGAAAGACCAGATATCTATTCTTCCACCACAACCACAAGCCGGACAAGCCCAGCAGTCTCCGGTTATAAGAGAGCCCAAACCAATAAAGCCTGGTTCCACCGCAAATGACCCTTTTGACAACCCTACGCCTGTCAACTTTATTGCCCCTGAAATGCCAACTATTGTCCAGTTGTCCAATCGTGACATCAACCGGATTGTCTGTTCCGGGCCGATGAGTGATTTGATTTTCTCGGAAGAAAAAGGGGTTACTGGTCATTTTTCTGGCAATAGTGCCTTTATCAAATTCAAGGCCGAGGAGTTCAACGGACTGCTAGCCTATGCTGAAACACCAAGCGAGTTATTTATTGTCTGCAATGGGTCAGTTTATACCCTGATTGCGCAACCTCAAGAAATCTCATCTGTAACCCTGCACCTGGCCGCACCAGCAAAGGATGTTTTCAAAAAGAATATCGACCATTACAAAAACATGCCTTTGGAAAAGCAGGTCTTGCAGATCATCAAGGAAGGTTACGAAGGCGGCTATCCATCCAGCTACAAGGTGTCAAATGCAGATACCCTGATTCCCCTATGTGCTGATTTAAGCGTCAACTTGATGCACACCGTGGATGTGGAAGGGGTAGGATTGCGATTAAAGCAATTCAAGGTTGCCTCTACCAAGGGTGAGACAATGGAATTGCAAGAGAAAACCTTTCTATCACTTGGTATCAGTGAATCTATCCTGGCCGTAGCAATAGAAGATCATGTTTTGAATACCGGCGAGGCGACCAGAGTGTTTGTGGTTGAAAAACGGGAGCAATCTCAATGACCCTGAAAGAAAGGTTCAACAACCTGACACCACAAAATAAAAAGGTTTTAGTCTGGTCGGTAGTCGGTCTTATTATTTTGGGAATCGCTGTTACTGGTTACAATTCCCGCGCCAAAAAAAAGGGAGAGGTTGCGGGGACAGAAAAAAATAAGACCATTCACCTTGACCCTGACATGATTGAAAAGACCATGCTCAAGGAACAGGGTCGGCAGATTGATGCTCTGAAAAAGGGCCTGACCGATCTGACGAAAAGTCAGACCGATTTCTTGGCTATTGAAGAGAAGAAAAACAAAAATGAAGAAAGCAGAAAATTAGTTATCCCCACGCCTGAACAATTATCTCAGGGAAAAATTATACCTATACCTGTACTCGATGCAAATGGAAAACAAGTTCTTAATGACCAAGGCAAACCTCTATTTGAAAATAGTCAACCATCATCTCGCGGCCGCAACCTAGGGCCATCACCTCAAGGAGGTGGAGGTCGTGGTGGTCAGAAGCAGGAAAAAAAGATCGTCGGCAAAATTTCGGTAATATCAAACCAGACCGCTGCTCTTCCCAAAGATGACGGTAAAAAAAAAGGTCGGACCGTCTATCTCCCTCCTTCTTTCATGGAGGCGAGCCTTTTGACAGGTTTCGATGCTGCTACTTCGAGCGGTGCCAAGGGGGGCAACTCCGAACCTCTTTTGCTCCGTATCCAGACCCCGGCAGTGCTGCCAAATGACATCAAGGCCAATCTGTCCGGTTGTTTCGTTATTGCCGAGGCCGTAGGCAGGTTGGACAAAGAGCGGGCTGATGTTCGCCTGGTCTCATTGTCCTGTCTATCCAACGAAGGCAGTGCCGTTATTGATACCCCGATCAAAGGCTTTGTTACTGATTCCGACTCCAAGGTTGGCCTCTCTGGTCGAGTAGTTTCCCGGATGGGTGCTTCAACTGCCAGGGCAATCATAGCCGGATTTTTTGGCGGGGCCGGTGAAGCGTTAAAAGCGGCGGCCACCACAACCTCATCATCGGTATTGGGAACAACCAACTCTATTGATGCTTCACAGATCGGGAAGTATGCCGTCGGTGGTGGACTATCAGAGGGAGCAAACACCTTGCAAGATTTTTACATGGATTTAGCAAAACAGACGACACCGGTGATCGAAGTGGCTGCTACCAAGAAAATTACCGTCATTGTCTCAGAAGGCAAAGACCTGGAGATTAAAGACAACAAAAGAGACGAATCGTTATGAAATTACAATATGTCATTCTACCATTATTGCTACCGGTGCTTTTGTCAGGTTGTGGCGGGTTAGGAAAGGTAGTCAATCCCTACGAAGAAGACTTCAAGTGCCGCACAAGAGATGATGCCGGAAAGTGTATTGATACGCCATCCGCTTACAAGGAGGCTAGGTTCCCAGATGCTGACGATAATACCGAGACAACCTGTTCTGACGGACAAGGTAATAAAATCCCCTGTCCTAAAGCAATCAACGAATCCAAGACCCTCTGTACCGATATTGAAGGCAACAGTATTCCGTGTTCACCAGATGAGTCCATCACTGTAACCAAAGTTTCAAAGACCAATATCAACCAGCTAACTGCTCAAAACAGCCGTTACAAAGCACTCACGGAACTTCTGGAGGAACCGGATAAGCCAATGCTGGAACCACCCAAGATCATGCGGGTACTGATGCTGCCCTATAAAGGAGAAAGCGATGAACTGTTCATGACTCGCTATGTCTATTTGAAGCTGAAAGAATCTCAATGGGTGCTGACAGATATAAGTGAAAAAGCAAAGGCAAGACAATGATTGATTTTCTTGAACGGCTTCTCTATGGCAATACTGAATACCTGAAACACAGCGATCTGGCTAAATTGACCAAGCGGCATCCTTTTTCTGCCTTCCTGAATTATGTCGCTTACGATCATAAAAATGAAATCTATGTGAATCAGGACAGCACCTTTGGGATGATATGGGAGTGTTCCCCGCTTACCTATGCAGGGGAAAAGGCCATGAACTCTCTGGAGGGTATTTTCAGGGCAGGTATGCCTTATGGCACTATTGTCCAGTTTGTTTTACATGCTGATTCCCACATAGAACCAATCATAGAGCGGTATCGAAACAGCCGTACCAGAACAGAACCAATCATTGCTACCAATACCGAACAAGTTACTGAATTTTTACTCGAAGGGAAAAAAGGACTGGAGGCATGTAGCTTTATTCCAGTCAGGAATTTCCGGCTGTTTATAGCGGCTAAAATCCCTGGGAATGCGACAGGTATGCCCAAACCCGAAGAGCTTGATGATAAAAAGAAGATTACACCGTTACTCGACATCAAGCGGCAGATCAACGAGACATTGAGAGCGGCCCAGCTTTACCCCAGGAGTCTGCCACCAGGCAACCTTATGGAATGGTTGCGGCGGTTGCTCAATACCTACCCCAAGGATTATCCAGAGCATAACTTCAATTCCTACAGCCCAAATATTCCAATTCTGAAACAGATTATCAACGCGGATACCGTTATCAAAGAAGGTAGCGATTATATTCAGGCTGGAGATAAATACTGGTGTTGCACGACTCCCAAGAGCTTCCCCCGTGAAGTTGACCCGATGCAGACCAATTCCCTGTTTGGCGGGATATGGGGCATTGTCTCGGATGCTGACCAGATCAAGACTGATTTTCTCTATTCCTTCAATATCATCTTTCAGAAGGGGCTGGATGTAACAATCCATGCAAAAACCAATCTGATGCTCAACCAGAAAGGGGTTGGTTCATTATCTACCCTGCTTTACCGTAAACAAGCGGAACATATAGAGGCATCCGACGATCTGGAGCATGGTGTCAAATTCCTCAAGATCATCCCTGTTTTCTGGGTGTTCTCGGACGATGTAGAAAAGGCCAGAGATTCATGTACCCGTGTGAGACGGTTATGGGAGAATAATGGCTATGTGATGCAACGGGACAATATGGTGCTGAAAATCCTGTTTATCTCGTCTTTTCCTCTTTGTATGTACGCTGACGGGAAGAACATAGAAAACCTGGAACGTGATTTTACCGCACCAGTACCTTCAATCACCCCATTGCTGCCAGTTCAGGGCGATTTTGTTGGCTCCGGCGGCACCCCTAATCTGATCTTCACTGGCCGGAAAGGGCAGTTGGTTTCGTTAGACTTTTTCGCGAAAGGGGCAACCAACTTTAATTGCTTTTGCTGCGCCACATCAGGTTCCGGCAAGTCGTTTCTGGTCAACTTCATAGCCTTTAATTATTACGCTTGTGGTTCCATAATCCGCATCATTGATATTGGTGGTTCCTACAAGAAGATCGCTGATATGTTGGGGGCACGGTATCTGGATTTCAGCCCTGATACAAAAATATGCCTCAACCCCTTCACAAATATCATAGAGCCAGATGAAGAATTGTCTGCGATTGCAACAGTATTCGTACAAATGGCCTACGCCAACTCGATTGAAGGATGCGAGGATATAGAGGAAATAGATTTATTTTATTGGGCGGCTCAATGGGCATGGAACCAAAAAGGACAAGCTGCTGATGCCAATACGGTCTGGGAATTTATGAAATTATTCCCGAATGGACCCGGCATGGAAATACATGAAGAATCTGAGAACAACACAGATTTGATTGCGAAAGCCAGGAAGTTGAGTTTTCTGTTGATGAAATTTACGTCACATGGCAATTACGGCAAATTTTTTTGTGGTCCCAGCACCTTTGATATTCGCAATGATGAGTTTGTTGTCCTTGAGCTGGAGAACCTGAAAGTAAAGCCTGATCTATACAAGGTTGTCACCATGCTCATTATCAATGCCGTTACCCAAGACCTCTATCTCTCAGATCGGTCACGGCATCGACTTATAATTTTCGATGAAGCATGGCAGTTTTTAGATAAATCCTCAATGCTTGCTCCAGTTGTCAATGAGGGCTACCGTAGGGCCAGGAAATACTCCGGTAGTTTCATGATTATCACGCAATCTATTCTTGATCTGGACCAATTTGGTGCAGTTGGAACTGTAATCAAAGAAAACTCGGCCTTCAAAATATTTTTGGAGTCTCCTGCTTTTGACAAGGCGAAAGACCTGAAATTGATTGATTACGATGATTTTTCAATGAAGCTCCTGAAAAGCATCAAGTCCAACCCTCCGCACTATTCAGAGATTTTTTTCGATACGCCCTTTGGAATTGGTCCGGCTCGTTTGATAGTCAACGATTACGCCTATTTTATTTACACCTCCAAGGCTTCTGAAATCGCCATGATCGAAGAGCGAGTTAAATCCGGCATGACCTATCATGAGGCCATTCTGGAAATGGTCGAGTTGCGGAAAAATGGGCAGCTGTAGGCTTTTTGTCATCATGTCTGGCCTTTTATTTTTGGCATCTCCTGCCTATGCAAAAAATCTTGGCACTATCGGGACGACCTATCAAGTAGTAGAGCCGGACCTGGTTGAAGAGGTCAAGGCCAGAATTGACAAGGGAAAAATGGCCAAGATCATGGAAGAGCATAGACAGAACTATAAAGCAAAAGACATCTATGCCCTGCCTACAGCCAAGAGAGATCGGACTTTTTTCGTTGATATGACCTACACCTTAGATCACGACATCCCTGGCGAAAATGGGGAGATCATGTATGAGCGGGGGCTTACCTGGAACCCTTTGGATTATGTCTCTCTACCTGATGGATTGATGGTCATCAATGGCGAGAGTGCAAAGCAAGTGGAATGGTTTGAGAAGTCACCCTATTACAAGAATAAACAAATTAAATTACATATTTCTGCCGGATTTGCAGCACCTTTAATAAAGCATTTAGACAGGCCGGTCTTTTATCTGACCAAAACCATAGCTGATCGTCTGCAATTAGCCGCTGTTCCCTGCGTGATTACCCAGAATGGAAAAAAGATGATGGTGCAGGAGGTAAAGATTGATGAATAAATACCTGCTGGCATTAGTGCTTTTGTTTGCGGCAACTCCCGCTTTTGCTCTGTTCAAGTCAGGTGATTCATTCAATGAAGCCTCAGATGTTAACTGGGGTGATATTGAATTTAAGTTTTTAGGGATTTGCATCTGTCCCAGGCCACCACCAATTTTTTATGAAGAGGGTGAGATTTACGAATATTGGGACCCGTCTATCTTCATAGATACTGTTTCAATAGCTAATTATTCCGCATTTACAGGCGCAGGTGGAGAAGACAATACCGGAGGAATCGACGATACTTTAGGTGGAAAAAATAAGAGTTCGGATGCTGTATCTATAGCCGATGAATCCACTTTTTTTCAGGCACACGCATTTATTTTTTCACTGATGGACGAGATGGATTTGTGCGTTAATGATGATATGGGAGCCTGGTGGACTGAATTTGATTCAATGTGGCAGAACGATGAGCTTGCAGTCACCATCACTCCCGAAGCTGCATTATTCGCCAATAAAAACATGCAATTACTTTGCATGACAGATGCGTCCTATGTCAATACGTTAGGTACATCGTTTGGCTGGATGCCCTGGTGTCTTGGGAGCAGCGGGTCAACCTATCCTGTAAGCGGCCATGTGGACAATGACAATATCGTTCAGGCCAGTAACACGGCAGCAGCACGGTTAATATTTAAATTGAACCGATTGTTTATGCTCTGCGATCCAGAAGCTATTTGTGGCTGCGAGTACACGCCGATCTGGAGTAAGGACCATTACAAGATGCACACGGCACGGCCTGGTCTGCGAGCTACTTATCCTATCGGTAAAGCAGCCAAGTTTTACGATTCCGGCCTCAATCCACCCTATGAGGGGGAGAAGGGGTCAAACGATGAATTTCTCTGGGTGGTTTTCCGACTGGTGCGCTGTTGTACTTGCTGTGAATAATATGCGAAGACAAATCATCATACTGACCGGATTGGTTGTCGGTTTATCGGCTTTCTCGGTACAAGGCGCTGAATCTTGTTCTGATAAGACTGTCCCTGCTTTGCCGCCAGCTCTTTTGGAAAAGGCCAGACAACAGGCTGTAATTGACGACGAAGCAACCAGAAAAGCTATGGATACGGCCAGAGAACTGGCCAAGACCATGATTATCCCTGAAAATATCCATAAAGAGGCAGGAATAAAAGCAGCGGAAAAGACCAATGCTGATTTTAGGAAGCCTGAGTTTCAGCAGAAAATAGCAGATGAGTTCAACAGGCAGGTAGATTTGTTTATACCTGAAAGCAGGAGAAACAAAAAAAAGGAACAGGAAGCAAAAGGGATCCTTGCTGATTCTGAAAAGATTTATCTCTTCCTATCCAGCTCCATCCCAGAGGCATCGTTTCAGGGGTACATGGCCTATATCGAAGGAGTGCCTGAGATCGTGCCAGTCATGAAGGGAATGGTAGGTGGTCTGGGTAAAGAGAATAAAAAAGAAAGAGTCAAATGGTGGAGCAAGGTTCTCAAAAAAGACACCACCTGCGAAAAGACACAGGAGAAGCCATGTGACCTAATTAAACCAGCTATTTCGATCAAACCCGCACTCTTTAATCACTACAGCATCACCGAAGTTCCAGCCCTGGTCTATGACCGAGGTGATGAGATTTTTCAGATTCAGGGCGATGTGGGCATCGTGACCCTCTTGGAGAAAGTTAATCAGGAAGCCAAAAGCCCAAGTTTAACAGCTTTGATAACCAAGATCAGGGGAAACCGATGGGTCAGTTTGAATTAAAAAAAACTATACGATCAGAGCAAGATATCAAAGCTCTGGTTGAAAGCGGAGATATTGCCATCATCGGGCCACACGCATTGGCTGTGTATCTGGTAATCAATGCCGAGCAAACATTTCCGACAGTGAAGGTGCTTTGTAAAAAAAGCGGTATTTCTGATAAGCCGGTACGCCGTTCTTTAATGGTACTTGAGGAGTATGGATACATAGGTAAAAAAGAGACAAAACAGGCCCAGGGCTGTTCGGCTTTTCCTTCAGGTGCGTAATGGAGTGTAAGCCAATAAAAATTACTCTTGGGCGAGATGACGCATCTTCTGAGGCCGCTGAAAAGCCCTTTGTTTCTCGCACCAACACAGAAAAAAAAATGGACGCCTTGCAGCGAAAAGCCTATTTGCACCAAAAAGGAATTGACCCAAACAAACTATTTCAACTTGATAAGATTTTTCCTGAAAACATGGGCAAACGCAGCGACTTACGGCACATCCCCAATGACTACGCTCGATCATCACTGTTCACGGCTACAAACAAGAACCAACCACGCAAAGTCATGATGCGTAAAAAGCTGTTTCACTATAACGAATTTGTGTCGATTATCTACACTGGTATTGAACTACGAGCTGAGGACGATGAAATCGTATGGCTGCAAATTCTCAAATACGGCCAGGGAGTACCACTTGGTGAAACATTTGAATTTTCTGTTAAAGATTTGGTGAGGGATGTGGGTTGGGCAAAAAACGGATGCAATTACAACAGGGTGCGGGATTGCATTTCACGGCTCAGAGCCAATGATGTTTTAGCTTTGAACGCCAAGGCTTATGGCAGAAGTGGGTCGATTTGTCTCATTGGTAATTATGAAGCAATCAATGATGAAGAGGGCAAGCCGACAACATACAGTACCTGGCTTGATCCTAACCTGATTGTGCTTTTTGCCGGTAAGAATTTTACAAGCCACTCATGGGAAATCTACCGTAAGTTGTCGCCTGTAGCTCGCTGCCTTGCCAATTATGTCGAAAGCCACAAGCATCCATATCCGCTTAATCTTGAGACATTTCAACAAATGTGCGGCTCACAAGATTCCGATATTAGGAATTGGCGGAGGATTGTCAAAAAAGCATGTGCCGAGTTGCAAGAGGTCAAAATTACCGAGACAGCAATGCTCTCTAAAGATGATAAAATTTGCTGTGTTCGACATGAAGATCATGACAAATCACCTACACTTTTATCGTAAAATCGTGACGGATGGAACACACTTTTTCTTAAAATCGTGACGGATGGAACACGGCCGTGACGTATGGAACACGGTGTTTTTGTAAAACGTGTTCCATCCGTCACGGTTTCTCTTGTTTTTAGTGTCAAATTAAAACCATTTCCATAACATTTTCAGAAATTCATGTTGTGGCCAAAAAAAATCGTGACGTATGGAACACGTTTTTTCTTAAAATCGTGACGTATGGAACACGTTTTGACAGAAAACCTATAAAATCGTGACGTTTGGAACACGTTTTCGTGACGGATGAAACACGTTTTCGTGACGTATGGAACACGTTTTCGTGACGGATGGTACACGGGCTTATTTTTTAGATCTTTTATCTGTAAGGGTTTCCGGTCTGTTTTTTGAGTCACTAACTGTTCTTTTAACTGTATGTTTAACTGTTCTTTTAACCCGCGCGCGAGATGTTGACGAATTTTCTGGAAAAATAAATTTTCGAAAAAATCAAAAAAACAAAATCAGAAGAAAAAAATATGACAGAAGAAATAACAAAAACTCCTGGTGAAGAAAAAACATTAACAGCAAAAGCACCAGTAGAAAAAACTCCCAAAACAACACCTGGCTATCTGGAGATAATTGTCATCACGATTGTGATCGTTGTTGGTGCGATCTGGGGGTACGACCAGTTCCTTGCCCAGAAGATTTTGACCTTTGACCTCAAGGGCTATCTGCGGGAGCAAACGGCTTTGATAAAAGCAGGTGAAATGACGGAAGAGCAATTCAAATCAAACTTGGACAGGACAGAAGCTATTCTCAATGCAGAAGCAGAAAAAAACAGACATGTCATACTGTTGAAAGATGTAGTGGTGCGAAATGGTAATGAAATTTCTCCAAAATAACCGGTTTACCAGCTTTCTTTTCCGATTTTCTCGCTGGGAAAAGACCGTGGCAATGGTTTTTCTGGCTGCCTTGTTGCTGGGGTCATTTCTCCCTGGACGGCTCATTGTCGCAATCAGCGATTCACTCGACCATCGGCTTTTTTTCATGACAGGATTCAATCGAGATAAAATCAAAAATGGGGATTATCTCGTCTTCCAAGGGAACAAAGAGGAAGTGGAGAAACATGCCAAGCCTATGCTGAATAAAAACCTCGATAAACTAATAAAAAAAGTCGGCTGCGCTCCAGGTGAAATGCTGACCCGTGATACTCAGGGGCAATTCTTCTGTCAGGGCGTTTTTATCGGCAAGGCGTTGGAAGCTGACAGCCTCAAACGACCCTTACCTCAATTTCAATATTCAGGAATTGTTCCAGAAAAAAACTTCTTCATGATCGGCACTAACCTCCGCAGTTATGACAGCAGGTATTTCGGATTTGTCCACGCAGACCTGATGCTTCACAAGGCGTTACCGCTATGGTAGCTGTTATAGCCAAAAAAACGACCAGGCAACCCCAAGGCTGCCTTATTGCGCCATTGGACCTAGTTGATATACCGTTAAAATTCAATCCTGAGGCAAATAACGCTTTTTTTGGCGTAGCTGGATTTAGTATTTGGCTGTGTTGCTGGCTTCTGGTCCTCACCATGACGACAAAGGTCCTGGCCGAAGAGATCCCTTCGCCGGAACCTGCTTTCTATGAAACCGCCAAAGAAGGCTGGTTCTGGTATCACGACCCGCCTCCAGAAGTACCTGAGGAATCTGCTAACCTTAAAAGTTCGACCATAACACGAGAGGCCGGGCCCAAGGTGTTCGAGACTAAAAACCCGTCGATGGACAAGTACACCATCCACGACATCTGGAATTTACATCCAGACGAATTTCAAGGGCTGTTGAATGGAGTACAGAAAAAAGCAGTACAAACCCCGAATGAAAAGAACATTCTGGAATATCTGATTATGCAGGATGTAGCTCGGCGGAAGGCTCTGGCTTATGCCAACGCCACAAAATTCGTCACTCAAAAATACAGCGACAAATTCAATATCAATCAGGTTTATCCAACAACAACACCTGGCATATCGGCCCGGGTACAGGAGCAACAAAAGGAAATATCCAGCACCATCCTGGCTGCTCGTGAAGATCATGCCTTGCTGTTTTTTGTAGGCAAGGGTTGCGGATTCTGTGACAAGCAAGCGGCAATCCTCACTTATTTCGTGGAAAAATACGGCTGGCAGATCAAACCCATTGATATTGGCCAGCACACCACTTTGGCTGCTCGATTTAACATCACTACCACCCCAACCTTGGTTCTCATCAAAGACGGGACAGAACAATCCATGCCGATATCAGTCGGGGTAGTGGCTCAATCGGAACTGGAGCGGAAACTGTATCAGGCCATCCGCTATCTGGGCGGGGAAACAAGCATTGATACCTTCCAGACGTATGATTATCAGAAAGGCGGCGCACTTGACCCTGATGCAATTTTAGAGACAGAAGAACAGCCCTGGAGGGAAAGATAATGAAAAAGATGATCTTCGCTTTATCTGTGAGCTTGTTATGTCCAATTTCGGCTCAAGTTGCTCAAGCTGGCTGGGTAGATGATTGGTTGCAACAGAGCAACTCAACTCAATCCGGCTATTTTGAAGGGCAACAGCGAGGATATTATTCCGCCGGCAGTTTTTCCGGTCGTTGGAAAAGTACCGCCGATTATCCGGTAACTCTCGAAATGCCAAAAGTAAAGAGTGGTTGCGGGGGTATTGATGTGTTTATGGGCGGTTTTTCGTTTATGGATTCTGATTATCTGGTGGATAAGCTCCAAGCCATCTTATCAAATGCCTCAGGGGTAGCCTTCGATCTGGGACTTAAAACTCTCTGTGAGCAATGCTCCAACACGATTAAAAACTTTGAAGCTCTATCTGACGCACTCAACCAGATGCAGATTGACGAATGTGCAGCAGCTAAGACAATGGTTGGGATAGTAGCTGACAAGGATGGTTTTCATTCCGGTGAAGAAATGAAGGAAAGACTCGGTACGGCGGTCAAAGAAAACAAATTGGTCAGCGGTGTATCGGAAATGTGGACAGACTTAACAGCTGAAGAACAGGCAAACGGTGGTGCTGTAACATCTGGTGATGTTGGAGGTGTCACTTCAGGATGTAACGCAGATGTGCGAGATATGTTTTTAACCGGCGATTCGATGCTCGCTAATGTCGGAGCAAAAATGTCTATACCGGGATCTCATATTGATCTCATCCGTGGGCTGGTTGGTGATCTCAAATTGTCGGGAGCAGCTGATGCCTATAAGATTTCTTACATGCCGCCATGTTCGGAGAATAATGCTGATTCAATCAAATCCATTGCCAATGGTGATATTTACATCAAAAGCTCTACCGGTCAATGTTCACAGGTTACTGATGGCAATAGGGATATGGGAGCGTACGTGAGAACTCAGTTGACCAGTATAGCCGACAAAATACGCACCAAAGGATCCTATACGGCAACAGAACTGGCGTTTATGGACTCAAATCCCTTGTCTCCATTGCCTATTCTCAAAAGTGCAGTTGGCACCAATACGGACGGTGCAACCATAAGCGGTCTGGCCGACATAACCGCCACTGCTTACAGCCTGCAAATGATCTCGGATTTGTATGTTCGGGCTGAAATGATTGCCAGAAAAGCCAGAGAAGTGTTGGAGAAAAAGGCTTCGGGGTCAAGTGGTGGACCAGAAAAATGTGCCGCTGTTATTTTTGCGGATAATGCAAGTCAGGACATTTCTCTCATGTTGGAGAAAATCCAAGAGTTAAAAGAAGGGGCCAAGACCAGTTATATCGCCTCGACATCAGAAATGAACGCAATTTTAAGCTATCTGGAACACATGCAGACCCTTGAAAGCAAGATGAACCAAGAACTTACCCGCAGGTTCGGGAAAGATGTAGTCGCAAGGATTCAATAGAATCTAGAAAATGTAATCAAAGGAGAATGGAATTATGTATCGAAAAATTTGTCTTTTTTTAACCTTAGCATCCACAGTTCCCATCCTTAGTTTTGCGGCAAATCCCAATTTTCAGGAAGGGCAAACGACAGTTCCACAGATGCGGCAGTATTTTGAAGGTCGAAAGGTTGAATATAATCAATACCTAGCCGATTTAGCGGCATACAATCAAGCGATTGTAGATCAACAAGCATGGGACAACCAAAAAAATCAAGAAGATCAGACGCAACAACAAACTCAGGCAAGCCTGCAAGCAGCTATTGATCAAAAATCCCAGGAATGCTCACCATACCAAGACCCAGTGGAGCAACAGGCATGTCAGCAAACAGTGACAGACATGCAAACCCAGATGTACGAACAAGCCGCAGACTATGCAGCATACCGACAAGCCCAAGATGGGACAAGGCCAGTTGTGGGGCAGCAACCAACCTTTCACGACAATACCGCCGAACTCGACAAGGCGTATATTTTTGATGGAAATCAGATGTTGGAAGAGAAGGTTAATATCGTTGGTGAAAGAAATATGAAAGATTCATATACCGGTAGAACGATTAACAACGAGGATGACATTCAAGATTACTACCACGGTCATTACGATTACGGACAAGAAGTTGGTGAGATGTAAAGATCATCTGGGAAAATCAGAGGATGAAACTATCAAGTCAAATAGCCCCTCACGTCCATTATAAAGCATGAAAAAAACCGCTGTCACATTACCAGCCATTCTATTCCCGGCGCTCCTGTTTGTAGCCATATTTCAGGCTACCCCTGCCTATGCTATGGACATGGAATACTATACCTACGGCGGTTTTGGCCCGATTACGCAAGCCTTTACACGCTTGGCACTGATCTTCAGCGATGCTGGGTATATAGGTTTGTTTACGGTGGTTACGGTTTTGGGTTTTCTTGCAGGGGCTATATCATGGCTTGTCCAGGCAGCTAATGGCGGGAAAGCCACGCCTTTAATCTGGGCAGTACCTGTGATCTTCGGGGTAGTTCTCTATCTGGGCCTGTTTGTTCCCAAGGGGAATATCACGGTTTATGACCCAACGCTCAATAGATTTCAGACTATTGGAGGAATCCCTGATGCTGTTGTCTTTACTGCCGGCGTACTCAACAAAGTCGAGAGAGGGCTGGTTGAGATTATTGATACAGCCTCCGCTCCCGATTCCGAATACTCCAGAGGTGCCGGTGGCATAGGTTTCAAAACCTTGGAGTCAGTTAGAAACTCATACATCAAAGACAATCATCTCAGAACAAGCACAATCCGCTACACCAAGGATTGCGTGACTTTTGAACTGATGCGGCCTGGAACTACTTTGTCCCTTGATACTCTCCGCAATGACACCACTGATTTCTTGACCGAACTTGGCAAAGCAGTAAATCCTGCAATCTATACAGTTTATTATGATTCTGCTAATCCGGCAGGTGTAACTAAAACTTGTACAGAAGCATGGAATCTTCTCCGGCCAATTTATCAAAATCCCAATAATTATAATGAGGCACTCAGAAAGACCTGCGGCAAGGCTTCTTTTGATTCCAACAATGCTCTCGAATATAATACCTGCAAAGACCTCTTAACCAGCACCCTGAGATTCACAACGGGTAATACTGTCGTTCCAGAGAAGCTGATACAGCAACGACAAATCTCAGAAATTCTTTATACTTTCTACTATCAGGAAGATGTAGAAACTGCAATGCTCATGGAGGCAAACCGGAAGATCACCTCGCAAGGTGTTGGTGTTGGTATTGCCATGAACGAATGGATACCGATTATCAAGGCGATCATGACCGCCATTGCCATTGGCATGATTCCATTCCTGGCCTTATTCTTGCCAACACCTGTAGTCGGCAAGGCACTTTCTGCCATGTTCGGATTTTTCTGCTTCCTGACCATCTGGGGAATCACCGATGCAGTGGTTCATACTGCAGCTATGGATTATGCGTCCTACGCCTTTGAAGAGATGCGCCAGTCATCTTTAGGCGTTTATTCGATGGCTGCTTTTCCTTCATTATCGGAAAAGATGCTGGGCATGTTCGGCATTATCCGCTCTTCGGGTATCATGCTTGCAAGTCTCTTCACCATGATGCTGATTAAATTCGGTGGTCATGCCCTGGCTATGATGGCAGGGAGCTTGAGCGGTGCTGTAAGTAGTGCAGGTGGAGCCGCGGGAGCCTTGTTGACCCCGGAAGGGACAGCATCTGCAATGAGCCAGCAGATTAAAGCATCAGGGGGTTTGGAAGGCATGCCCCAGCATAGGTTTTCCAATCAAGCTTCGGCGGAGGCTTTCAATAGTGTCCATAGTCCGGTTGGTGGGTACAATTCCTCGATGAATGCCAGAAGAGCATTGGAACAATCAGGGCAAATCCCACAAGGGACTTCGGATGCCGGCTATGCAGAGATGCAGAAGAACTTCAACCAACAGGCGGGGACAGCAGCCGGTCAAGCATCTGTTTCTCTTGGCCCAGATGGGCAAGCAACCCAGGGTAAAACCAATGCCGTGAATGCAGATGGCTCTACCAGCATGACCACTACCAGCGGGGCGGGTGGAGTTGGTGTGCAAACGGATAGCATGGCATCAGGTCAAGCTATCCATGCTACGGACGGTCATGGTGGCACAACACTCACGAAGGCCAGCGTCAACGGAATGAGTCCGATTGCAATGGCACATCAAGCCGCATACATAAAAACAAAAGGAGCAGGAGATAGTCTTGCCACCAATGAGAATTGGGCCAATGGACAGAGTTACATAAAGACTGCCGCCATGACCAGCAGCGAGGCCCGTACTTATGGTGAAAACCTTTATAATTCCGTGTCTGCGAAATTAAATAAGGCTGTTTCCAGTGGCTCCAGCTTTAAGGATAGTGTTGGTGAAGATACAGCAGCCAGGCTATCATCTTTTGCTGAAATAAGTGGCGGATTACAAATTTTGGGGACAGGTGCTAAAGGTGGTGGCAGGTATGATGTACAAGCTACAGGGAAAGATGGTAAAACAGTGAGCTTTGATGTGGACCAAAAAACATCGGAGGCTATTGGCAATGAAATCACCAAGGCACGCTCTGAGGCCTTACAGGAAAGTATGGGGAGTAGCCAGGGTCTTGCCTTTGCAAATAATTTGGCACATAATATTGGCGCAACCAAAGCATCATCGTTGATGAATGATGCCAGGGATATGCAGCGTTCAACTGAAACAACAGGTGCTGACCTGAGTACCGCCTTTGTTGGACACTATGCGACACAACGCTACGGTTCAGATAGTCCTGAAAATGTCCGCAAGGCAACGGATGCTCTTAACCACATGGCAACAGGAGGGAGTACTGGTGTTGACCAATTGAATCAGCATGTCGATTCGTTTCTTAAAAATGGTGATTACAGTTGGGGTGATGGAAAAGCTCAGGTAGGTACTGCCATCAGCGCTGCCGGTGGGCAGGTTAGAAGTCAAGCCTCAAACATCCAGGGACAGGTAGGGCCAGCAGTAGGAGAATCAGTAAGTCATACATCCAGGATTACCCCTGGTGATTTCAGCGGCAATCCTGGTGCCAATCATCCGCCATTGGTCGGGCCAGGAGAAGTTACAGGCCATGTAAATGCTACAGCAGATCAAAGGCTCCATGAACACCAAGACGCCAAGTTGATGGGGCCAAATAGAGCATTAGTCGATAATTTAACAGGGTTCAATATACCTGCGGAAATCAAAAACGCAGATCAAATGAGCAAGGATAGAGACGCAGCAAGAACAGCCGCAGGTAAGCCTCCCTTAGAAGGAGATTGAGCAGATAGAGAGAATGTATTCTGTGGTCCGTAAAGTTTTGTCAATTATTATCATGGAGATAATTACTTTCATGCTCATCAATCCATGATTGATGGAAAATATTTCCAGGCGTATCAGCATACAAAAGACTACCTGCAATATCTGGTTCATTAGCAAAAAGCTCCTCACCAGTCAGAGGCTTAATGCTCTTTCCAAACTTGGTGGCAAATATCCGTTTGGTAATAGGCTCAAGCAATTTATCAATAGCATCAAAAAGACCCATGATTTTTACTCCTTACAATTTATAAAACTAAAAACGTCTCTCATAAAATCTGTTATCACGAATCAATAACAAAATCAAAACCCTTTCTATGGTGATAGAAATATGAACAAAAAAGAACTTGTCAATGCCGTTGCAGAATCACAGGGAATCACTGGGGCTCAAGCTGAAAAAATCATCCAGAGCTTCATGGATTCGATTTCCAAAACTCTCAAGAAAGATGGCAATGTCAAGCTGGTCGGATTCGGAACATTTTCCACGGTCAAGCGATTGACCCGTACCGGTCGTAATCCCTTGACCGGAGCAGAGATAAAGATTCCTGCTAAAAAAATCGTCAAGTTTAAGGCTGGCAGTAAATTGTCTGGCAGCATTTAGTAAAACTAAAGTGTACCCCTGAGTCAAGATGTAATGTTTCAGACCTAATCTGACAGTGAAGAGGTTATACTTTTCCGGACACACAACATCGGGTATTAATAATACCCCAACATAAGGAGGTGTGTCCAAATGAACGAGAAAAAGAAAACTAACGAATATACAGCTGAATTTCGAGAGCGTCAGCTGTGAAATTAGCCGTTGAGAGTGATCTACCAGTTTCCCAGGCCGCAAAGGAACTGGGGGTTAACAAAAAATACGTTATATACCTCAGCAGGATTGCTCCTGCATAGTGATCGAGGAAGTCAGTATGCATCAGAATTCTATCAAGGCTCCATCAAAAGATATGGCTTTACCTGTAGCATGAGTCGCAAAGGAAATTGCTGGGATAACGCGCCAGCTGAAAGTTTTTTTCATACGCTTAAGACCGAATTAACTCATCATGAAAGATATGACACCAGGGCTGAGGCGAAAAGTGAAATTTTTGAATACAAAGAGGTCTTTTACAATCGCCAGAGGCGTCACTCAGCTGTAGGATACTTGAGTCCAGCAGCATATGAGGCGGCTTATCAAAAAGCTGCGTAATTATTTGTCCGGAAAAGTCTTGCCAGATCGTCCAGAAATGTGTTCAGACTTTTGACATAGATTTGCGGGTTACTCCTCCAAGGTACACGGTCCAACGAGGTGAGCGGACTGATGGTATCAGTTACGATACAATGAAATCCAGAGATGGATTTGAACTACGTGAAACATCAACCGAATACGACTCCAACTCAATTCACTCAGCAGTAAAGTATGACCTGATCGGCAAAGTGGTGGAAAATGTCCAGCTAACCAGAAAAACGGTAGTAAATATTCTGGGCGGGATTTCAAGACCTGTTTTTGCACAATTTAAAACTAATCCTGAGAGTTTCATTGCCGAAACGACCCACTTAATCCAAGAACAGAAAGCAACCGTTATTATCGAGCATTTAAGCTACGACGCGGTTACTGAAACCCATGACATCGATATTTTTACCGGTGGTCAAAGCAAACAGGATTTCAGCAAGGCTGGTGAACCGCTCAAACACCATATCTACGACTACGTCATAACCGACTCAAAGACAGAGCGTACCTTTGTAACCGAACTCGACACCAGTTCGGAAGTGGTTGTCTACGCAAAACTTCCCAAAGGCTTTTCCATCCCAACTCCGGTTGGAAATTACAACCCGACAGGGCCATCTCATTTAAAGAAGGCGCTGTCAAACACGTCTATTTTGTAGCGGAAACAAAAGGTTCTATGTCGAGTATGGAGCTGCGAGAGATTGAAAGAATCAAAATTGAATGCGCCCGAAAATTCTTCGATGAAATCAACCGCAAGATTAATCCCGACAACGTGAAATACGATGTCGTTAACAGCTACAGCAAACTGATGGAAATAGTAGGCGCTGGAGCAATCTCTGAAACTGGGAGAATTCACTGATGAGCGGCGAAATAAAGAAAATTGACTCAATAAAAAATATGGCGGTCTTTCAGGACTTCCACTGGGCCTCATCCGTCAGGGATGAGGGCAACAATGTCGCTGAGTTTAAAAAAATTAATATCTTTTATGGCCGCAACTACTCAGGTAAAACCACTTTGGCTCGAATTTTCAGGGCAATGGAAACTGGCTCCATATCCAAAAAATATGTTTCTCCTGAATTCAAATTGAGTTTTGACGGTGGCACTAGCGTTACTCAGAGTTCACTGACTGGTCATGGGCAAGTTGTTCGTGTTTTCAACGAGGACTTTGTTAAGGAGAACCTGCGTTTCATTGCTGATGATGAGCATGCTATCAACTCATTCGCTATTCTGGGTGAAGATAACACCAAGCTTGAGGAAGAAATCAAACAGCATGAAACCGAACTTGGTACGGAAGAAGATAAGTCCGGGCTGGTCGGCACAATGCTAGGATCTGTGGAAACTCACCGTTCTGCAAAAAAAGACCATGATGATAAGTCATCCGGTCTAGAAGTTAAATTACGGGATAAAGCAAACAAAGCCGGAACTGGCATTAAGCATAATAAAGCATTTGGTGAGGCAAACTATAATGTAACCAAAATCAAGACAGACATAAACAAAGTGAGTGCCAAGTCGTATACTCAGATCACTTCTGACCAAGTTGACAAGTATCATGAACTTTTAAGGGAAGAACCCAAGCAACCAATCACTGAGTCCACACCTTTTAATCTGTCCTATTCGAATTTCGTCACCAAGGCAAAGGAGCAGGTTCAGAAAAAGATACAAGCATCAGATCCAATTCAGGAATTATTGAATGATGCAGTTTTAGAAACGTGGGTGAGGAGCGGCCGTGTACACCACCAGGGGAAGAGATCTCAATGTGCTTTTTGTGGCAACGACTTACCGGCAGAACTCTGGGATAAGCTGGACAAGCATTTCAATAAGGAATCAGAGGAGTTGCGATCTGCTATCGAGCCTTTACTTGCCTTTATTGATACTGAAAAGAATCGCGTGCTAAATCTGCTCAGGATCAAGACCACTGATTTCTATTCGAATTTCAACTCAAATCTAGAAACACTGAGAGAGCAAATTGCCACCAAATCAACATCATATGTTGAGACTCTGAATGCATTAAAAATTCAACTTGAGGAACGTAAGAACGATATTTTTACACATCGGATATTTGCAGAACCAACTTCCGTTGAGAAAGACTTATCCTCCATACGGGATTCGTACGAAAAATTGCGCAAGGAATCTAACGAATTCACAGCATCCTTGAGTGCTCAGCAATCAGAAGCCCGTGCAGCGTTACGCCTTCAAGAAGTTTTTAGTTTCATTAACGATATCAAATACAACGATGAATGTGCGGCCATAAAGACCCAGGAAGCAGCCATGAAAAATGCGGAGCAAGACAAGAAGGATGCTCAGGCCAAGGTTATTGACAAGAAATCAAAAATCCGCGAACTCAAGGCTCAATTGAAAGACGAAAGCAAGGGTGCTGACAGAGTTAATTACTACTTGAATAATTTTTTTGGTCACCAATCACTCTCCTTGAAGGCTATAGAAAACTCTTCGGATGAGACTCCGACTGGATACCGATTTGAAGTAACCAGGGATGATCAAAAAGCATTTCATCTAAGTGAAGGAGAATGTAGCCTGATTGCCTTTTGCTATTTCATGGCTAAGCTGGAGGATGTTGAAACAAAGGGAAGCAAGCCAATAGTCTGGATCGATGATCCAATTTCCAGTCTGGATGCAAATCATATATTTTTCGTTTACAGCCTGATCAATGCCGAAATTGTCACTTCGGAAAAATATGAAGTGAATGGCGAAGAAAAAGAACGTGAGCGGTTCAAGCAGTTGTTCATATCGACCCACAACCTTGATTTCCTTAAATATCTAAAGAGGTTACCGGGGGCCTTAAATAAGAGCAAATCCCAATATTTCATCATTAACCGGGTTGATCAGATAAGCCATGTTTCATTGATGCCCAGATACTTGAAGGACTATGTTACAGAATTCAACTACCTGTTTAATCAGATACATAAATGTGCCTCGATTGAAGTAATAGACGATAAAAACTACACAACCTTCTATAACTTTGGGAATAACGCCCGAAAGTTTTTTGAAGTTTATTTGTATTATAAATATCCAAATCAGGGGATGAACGAAGAAACGCTCCGCCGTTTCTTTGGAGATGAAAAGGTTCCTGCCATTCTGACTGATAGGATCAACAACGAATATTCTCATCTGGCTGGTGTTTTTGAGAGAGGATCAACACCAATTGAAGTCCCTGAAATGAAGACATCAGCAACCTTTATTCTTCAGAAGATTAAAGAGAAAGATCCGGATCAATATTCAGCTCTGCTTCAAAGTATTGGTGTAGAAGAAGAGGCTCCTGCAGAAACGGCAATTTCAACCCAGGTGGTTCAGTGAAGATCCTCCACACATCAGACTGGCACTTGGGACGCTCTCTATACGGACGAAAACGCTACGATGAATTTTTCGAATTTCTGGAGTGGCTTGGTACCACCATAGAAAGTGAAAATATCGATGCGCTTTTAGTTGCGGGTGATATTTTTGATACCAGCACCCCCAGCAACCGCGCACAGGAGCTCTATTATCGTTTTCTCTGCCGAGTGGCTGCCTCATCCTGTCGCCATATCGTTGTCATTGCAGGCAACCACGATTCCCCTTCCTTTCTCAATGCTCCGAAAGAACTCCTGCGGGCATTGAATGTATATGTCGTGGGTGCAATGACCGAGAACCCGGAAGATGAAGTAATTGTGCTTAAGAATGAACAGAATCACCCCCAAGCCATTGTATGCGCGGTGCCTTATCTCCGGGATAAGGATATCCGTACTGTCGAACCCGGTGAAACCATTGATGACAAAAATGCCAAGCTCGTCCTCGGTCTGAAAAATCACTATACGGAGGTCTGTGCCATAGCCGAACAAAAACAGGCTGGATTTGAGAAAGACGGTCACCCTGCTATCCCAATCATTGCCATGGGGCATCTCTTTACGGCCGGTGGTAAAACGGTTGATGGAGATGGTGTCAGAGAACTGTATGTCGGCTCCTTGGCCCATGTCGGTGAAGATGTGTTCCCGTCCTCCATTGATTACCTAGCTCTTGGCCACCTGCATGTTCCTCAGTGTGTGGGAAATGCGGAGCACATACGCTACTGCGGTTCACCCATCCCCATGGGCTATGGTGAAGCCACTCAGGAAAAAAAAGTGATCGTCGCCCAGTTCAACACAACTACGCCAACCATTCAGGAAGTGTTGGTTCCATGCTTTCAGCCTCTGGAACGAATTGTCGGCTCCCTTGATGGCATTCACACAAGATTAGAACAGCTGAAACAGGATGACAGCACAGCATGGCTGGAGATTGAATATACCGGCTCGGATATCATTGGCAACTTACGGGAAATGCTCGACGATACCATGGCTGACTCAGCCATGGAGATTCGACGGATAAAAAACAAACGGGTCATCGACCGGGTTATCAATGCGAGTCAAGAGGATGAAACACTCGATGATCTGAATATAAACGACGTATTCGAACGTTGCTTGGAAACCTTTGATGTGCTTCCTGAAGACCGGACGGAGTTGACCGGCTCATATAATGAAATAATCAAAGACCTGCAGGAGGAGGATAAAAATGCCGAATGAAAATGACAAACATGAATTGGAATCTTCCAAAGGTCAGTTTCTGGTATATCAGACAGATGATGGAACTCTCAAATTGGATGTTCGCTTTGAGGATGAATCTGTATGGCTGACCCAGCAACTTATGGCGGACTTGTTTCAGACCACCAAGCAGAACATAAGTCTCCATATTCAAAACATTTATGAAGAAGAAGAACTCCCGCCCGAGGCAACTGTCAAGAAATACTTGACAGTTCGGTCCGAGGGAACCCGTGAGGTCAAACGGCTGCTGGACTACTACAACCTAGATATGATTATTTCGGTTGGTTACCGGGTTAAAAGCCAGGTGGCCACACGTTTTAGAATATGGGCTACGCAGAAACTTACAGAATTCATAAAAAAAGGCTTTCTTCTGGATGATGCACGTCTCAAGGAACCTGATGGAGGGCGGTATTTTGAAGAGCTTCTTGCTCGGATCAGGGATATTCGATCCTCTGAAAAAGTATTCTGGCGTAAGGTGTTGGATATATATTCCACCAGTATAGACTATGACCCACAATCAGAGTCTTCAAAACAACTATTTAAGCAGGTTCAGAACAAGATGCACTGGGCTGCCCATGGGCACACTGCAGCAGAACTGATTTATGGTCGTGCAGATGCCGAACAGCCTAATATGGGCATTACTAACTTTCCCGGCAATAAGCTGCTCAAGCGTGACGTTGAAGTTGCCAAGAATTATCTCAATGAAGACGAATTAACCATTCTTAACCGGATTGTGACTGCTTATCTGGAAATCGCTGAGATTCAGGCATTGAATCAGATTCCAATGACCATGCAGGATTGGGCAGAACGTCTGCACCAGTTCCTGACAATGACCGGCCGGGAATTACTCACGCATGCCGGAACTATCAGTCACGAAAGAGCTATGCAAAAGGCTCATGAAGAGTACGAAGAATTCCGAATTAAACAGCTCAATCACCCCAGTGAGGTTGAAAAACATTTCGTTGAGGCAGAGAAAGAGTTGAAGATGATTGAATCAGAGACTCATCGAAAATCTTCACGCAAAGGTAAAAAACATGAAGATTCTTGAGCTTAGATTTAAAAATCTGAACTCCCTCTATGGTGAATGGTTCATTGATTTTTCCGACGCGGAATATGTTTCAAACGGCATCTTTGCTCTTACCGGGCCCACCGGTGCCGGGAAGTCTACCATCCTTGATGCTATCTGCTTAGCACTTTATGGAGCGACTCCTCGTCTGGGTAAAATCACGAAAAGCAGCAACGAGATCATGTCCCGTCAAACTGGAGAATGTTATTCAGAGGTGTTGTTTGAATCTCAAGCAGGTCGGTTCCGCTGCCATTGGGCTCAGCATCGCGCCAATAAAAAAGCAGATAAGCCTTTGCAGGACAGTAAACATGAAATCAGCGATGAGGAAACCGGAAAACCCATCGAAACAAAGAAAAGTCTGGTCTCTGGAGTTATTGAAGAGAATACCGGAATGGACTTTGAGCGGTTCACCAGATCCATTCTGCTTGCCCAGGGCGGCTTCGATACTTTTCTAAAAGCAGATGCTGAACAAAAATCCAAAATCCTCGAACAGATTACCGGTACCGAGATTTATTCGGAGATTTCACGCCGGGTTCACGAACGCCAGCGGGACGAGCGTGAAAAGTTAAAAATTCTGCAGGCAGAAACATCCGGCATTGTCATTCTCGAACCTGAGCAGGAAAAAGAAATCCAGCAGGAGCTGGAAGACAATCAAAAGCTGGAAACGGGGCTTGCCGCCAAGGTAACTGAAACTGGAAAAGCTATTGCCTGGTTGACCGGCATCGATGGTCTGAAGAAGGAAATCGTATTACTGTCTGAAGAGTCTGAAAAGCTGACATCCGATCTCGAGACATTTAAAACGAACCGGGAACGACTCGGACTAGCCTTGAAAGCTGCTGAGTTTGACGGGGTCTTTGCCACATTAATGGCTGTCCGAAAACAGCAGGAAGTAGACCTAGCAACCCTTAAAACCGAAGAAGGCAAACTACCTGATCTTGCGTCCACTACCGGTCAAAAAGAGGAAGCGCTTAAAAAGGCCGAAAAACTGACCCAGGCGGCAAAGGAAGCCCTGAAAACTACAGCTCCACTGGTCCAGAAAGTGCGCTCTCTTGATCAAAAGCTGGCTGACCAAAAGAAGTCGATCGATAGTGGTGATGCAGATTGCAGGAAAGATAAGGAACAAATTGAGGCTGATATAAAGCTGAAATCCCAAGAGCAGAAAAAACGTGACCATTCCCAGACAGAATTAAAACTTGTGCTGGAATACCTTGAGACCCATTCCCGTGATGAGTGGCTCGTGAGTGGCTTGGCCGGTATTGAAGAACAGTTTGGCAACCTTCTTTCAGTGCAAAAAGAGATAGCTACCAAAACAGCTACTGAAGTAAAAACCGTCGAGGCCCTCAACACGGCCACCAAAAACCTGGAAGGCTGCACGAATCGGCTCAATACCCGCAAACAGGAAATGGAAGATGCCGCAAAGCATCTTGAGCAGGGGAAGAAGGATTTAGCCTTATTACTTGGAGACTGCCTGCTTCGGGAATACCGCACCGAAAAAGAGACTCTACTCCGGGAGATGGTGTTCTTTTCAAAGATCGCCGAACTTGAAGATCACCGTTCCAAGCTGGAAGACGGCAAACAGTGCCCATTATGTGGATCCGAGAAACACCCCTTTGCTGAAGGAAATATCCCTGAACCAGATGAGACCGAGAAAAAGATTGAGAGCCTGACGGAATTGATCAGCAAGGCTGAAGAGCAGGAATCGGTCATTAAAAAGCTTGAGGCAGCAGAAAAAGATGCTCTGAAAAATTTGGCTGATAGTGAAAAACTTGAAACTGCTACGGCCAATGAAAAGAAAGTTGCCGAAAAAAACCTGTCAGATCTAACTGAAGATCTGAAGAAAACACGCTCAAGTTTTACTGAATTGAAGAATTCGGCTTTGGCCAAACTCCAGCCGCTTGGCATCGAAGCGATCCCTGATTCGGATGTGTCATTACTGCTAACATCACTCAAAGAGCGACTCAAAGGTTGGCAGGATCAGGTTAAGAAGAAAGCTGAAAGAGAAAAGCAAATCGCTGATCTCGATAGCGAACTGAAAAGGCTTGATGCTATTATTGATACCCGAAGTAATGCATTGGCCGAAAAGCAAGCTGCTTTGGAAACGACCAGGAAAGAATATGAGACCGGACAAGCAGAGCGTCAGGAACTGTTCGGAAACAAAAGCCCGGATACAGAAGAGACCCGATTGAACAAGGCTGTATCAGATTCAGAGCTTGCTGAAAAACAAGCAAGAACTGACCATGATGAAGCTAGGCAAAAGCATAACTCAGCCAAAGTAAATATTGCCTCACTTGTCAATCAGCTTTGAAAAATGACCCCCTGTCAGCGTCCAAAAATGACCCCCCGAAAGTCCAAGAAAGTGCAAATCTTCCTCAAAATTTTAAATTAGCAAACAAGTGAGCTGAGTTTTTTCTCCTGCGAGAATGGGCCAA
>JAGXHG010000006.1 GCA_024636345.1 Desulfobulbaceae bacterium
AACATCTTTTCCGCCATCCTGCTCAATAAAACCAAAACCTTTAGAATCGTTAAACCATTTTACTGTACCTTCTGCCATTTTTACTACTCCTTTGTACTTGCTTCCATCTGGAAACCTTTTTTTAATAACACCAGACTATTGATAAATAGCCTGGCGTGCTTGCCTCAAGTAATTCTTGGGTGCTTTTTATGGGGCCATTACGAAATAATCATTACATTCATATCCATTTCGTTATGGTTCCTTATGCCGCTTACCGCACATCAATGGTACGGTAACTTTGAAAGACGGCTTATCGTTTTGAAAATGTCGAGGTACCAAATCCCCGCTTATGCTTAGGCGCGCCAGTTGTCGTGCTTGTTTTCTTCTTTTGCCACGATCTAGCTGCTCCGTCTTTGGGAGCGGGGTTCCGGTCCTGAGCGTCAAGTTTGAAGTCGGACACGGACTCCCGGAGAATTCTTTTGCCCAGGGTCTGTTCAATCATCTTGATGATTTTGTCGTCATCGGCAGTTATAAAGGTGAACGCCTCACCGGTACAGGCCGCACGACCTGTACGGCCGGTGCGATGGGTATACGCTTCGGCGGTATCGGGAACGTCGTAATTGATGACATGCGAGATTCCGGAGACATCAATGCCGCGGGCTGCGATATCTGTCGCTACCAGGATATTGTAGGTGCCATTTTTGAAGCCATCCAGGGCCTGTTGTCTCTTGCTTTGTGACAAATTCCCTTGCAGGGAAGTTGCACGGTAGCCAGAGTTCTCCAGTTGCTGGGCGACATTCTTGGCTTTGTATTTTGTCTTGGTGAAGACCAAGGTTGTCGTCATCCCTTTTTGTTCAAGGATGTTCTTCAGCAAATCGGTCTTGCGTTTTTGTTCAACTGGAATCAACGCATGGCTGATGGATGCTGCCGCTTTTGTATGATTGATCTGTACCGTGGCTGGATTAGTGAGTATGTCCTCAGCGAGGTGGCGTATCTCTTGGGGCATGGTCGCCGAAAAGACAAGAGATTGTCGCTTTTTGGGGACAGATTTCAATATCCGTCGAATGTCCGGCAGAAAGCCTTTGTCAAACATATGATCGGCCTCGTCAAGGATTAATATCTCAACATTGGCCAGGTTGATTGCCCGGTCGTTCATATGATCCAGCAGTCGTCCGGGACAGGCAACAATAATCTCTACCCCTGCCCGAATTTTTTTAACCTGGGTCACCTTGCTGACACCACCATAAATTACGGCGCTGCGCAGGTTAGTCAAATGGGCCATTTTTTCAATGTAACTGTGGATCTGTTCAGCAAGCTCCCGGGTAGGGGCGACGATCAGGGCCCTGATACTCTTTCTGGGCCCATCGAGAAGACGTTGTAAGGTCGGAAGTACAAAGGCGGCTGTTTTGCCGGTTCCGGTTTGGGCCAGGCCAAGAAGGTCGCGACCTTCGAGAACAGGAGGTATTGCCTGTTGTTGAATGGGTGTAGGTATGGTGTAGCCGCATTCCTGAATGGCGGTATTGATGTGAGGGTGAAAATTAAAAACTGTAAAACTCATAAAACTCCTTTTGATTTACTACTGATCTTGTTGCTTGTCAGGTTCCAGTGGTAACGTACCTGGAACGAGGTTAGCATGTATGGTTTTTTCTGTATCAGAAAAGTGTGTTCTGGTCTTAGGGAAATGAAGAATGTACCAGAAGGTAGGAAAACTTGATTCTGACCAGGATGTGCTATATGTCGTCAATGGGATTTTGTTGTTGATCGAATATGGACCAAAACAGAGCCGTGTTTTCCCTGCGGCTTTGACTTGGTTACTATTCTGCTGTTGTGTTGTTGAAGCGAGGAGGAAATAATTGCACTCTTAATCGTTGAGAGTTTCGGTGATGCCGAAGAAAGCATGTCAATGATAAGTATCAACGACTGCTTCTGGTAAGTGATCAGCAAAAACTTTAACGACATTGAGCAATGTGGGAAACATAGCGAAGATGTAACGAGAAAAGAATGTGCTTAGACTTATTTTAGTAACTTAGATTACATTACACTGCTTTTTTTCTTATTGCTACAAAATAATGCGATTTTTTATGTAAACGTGTAAACTGTTAAATTGTACTGCGTTTTCTTAGAGATATTCTTGGTGCAAAATAAGATGGTTATGTGATTTTAGTAGGGTAAAAGAAAAATCAAAATAGAGTTGAAAGTGCTGAGGTGTGAACGGAATGGTAAGAGAGAACACGAATCATGGTCTCTATGAACGAAGGTTGCGGCAATTTGTGGAAGAGGTGACATTTTATCCTGTTAGTTGTGAGAAACTGGCGGCAGGAAGGACGGATCGGGAATGGCTGGATGGGGTTTTGGCCGGTGGTGCCAGAATTGTGCAACTAAGGGATAAGGAGAGCACTGATCGTGATCTTCTGGCTAAGGCCAGGTACTTTCGTGAAAAAACCCGAGAGGCAGGGGCTTTGTTTCTCTTGAATGATCGATTGGATATTGCCCTTCTTGCTGACGCAGATGGGATGCATGTGGGTCAGAATGATTTGCCGCCAGGTGAGATCAGAAAACTGGCCCCTGATTTTTTGATCGGTCTTTCCTGTAATACTCAGGAACAGGCCAAAAAACTGGGTGACACTGTGGCAAAGGGGCCTTGCCCAGTCGCTTATTTTAATATTGGTCCGGTTTACTCCACGGCAACGAAACAAGGTCTGCGGGAGTTCATTGGACCTCAGGCCGTGGGGCAATTTACGAAAGTATGTACCCTTCCTTTTACGGTGATGGGTGGAATTAAGAAAAATCACATTAAAGAATTGTGCGCGGTTGGTGTCAAGCGGATAGCTGTGGTGACTGCCATCAGTCAGGCTGCTGATATTGCCGCTGAGACAGCATGTTGGATCAAAGAAATAGACGCATCTTCGCGTGATACAAGGTGAGATGATGCAATTATTTGAAAAAATGGAGAAATTTATCAAGGAGATAGAGCTCTTCATCCAGTACGGGGTGCAGGAGAGTGAACGGCAGGATGCCCTGAAGTTTCTGCAACGATATAAAAATGATGCCCTTGCCTTGCAACTTATGAGAGTCTTTTATTCCTCTCTTCCTGAGACTCACGAAGAAGCCATTACCAGGATTAGTCTTCTCCAGAAAAAAGAAGATATCTTTTTATTGGGACTCAGTACCGCCAGACATAGCTATCTGTATTTTGCAACTGAGCAGAAGGCGCTTTTACTTGGTGAATACGGCTATGAGATAGTTGAACCAGAAGCGCTTGCTCTCTTCGGTTATCCTGATATTCAGGCATTCTTTGAGAAATATCCGGCGCTCATAAGTTGTGTAGAATATGAGCCTGTGGGTGTGACAGGTACAATGTTCTGCCCTGTCTGCTCGGCAGCTGTGGGAGAACATCATCTTCTGGGCTGTCCGGTGGAGGTTTGCCCCTGGTGTGATGGCCAGTTCAGTCGTTGCGGCTGTCGATTTGAAAAACTAGGGGTTGAGATACTGGAAGATGAAGAAGAGCTGGAAGAGTTAGAGAGGGTTCTCGAGGAGAAGGGACGTGTTCCCTATTGTAAGGAGCAATGTCCTTCCTATCCATCAGGCACGGACGAATAGGAAGGTCATTACTTGTTGATGGGGAGTGTGACTTACCTCTTCCCGTCAATACTTTTCAGATACTGAAAGATATCAGAATTTGAGGAGAGGACAAGAGATGTCTTGTCGCCGATTATCTCCTGATAACTTTCCAGGGTCTTGGTAAATGAATAAAATTCCGGATCCTGGCTATAGGCCTTGCCAAATATCTTGGTTGCCTCGGCATCGGCCTTGCCTCGTATGCCGATGGAATCACGTTGAGCCGTTGAGGTGATCACCTTTAACTCACGGTCAACCGTACCGAGAATCACCGCCTTTTTCCCTTCGCCGGTGGAGCGTTTTTCAGCGGCAATACGCTTCCTCTCCGAGATCATGCGGTCGTAAACCTTGATGCGTACGGACTCGATGTAGTTAACCCGCTTGAACATGACGTCAATGAGTTCGATACCGTATTGCGGGGTGGCTTTGGCTGCTGTTTCAATAATATAATTGGTGATCACGTCGCGGCCACGTTTGGGTGCGGCCCCGGGGTCTTTATCGATGGCGATCATCGTCTCAGCGGTCCAGTCAGAGCTGCGAATAATTTCAATAAGATCATTCTTGTTCACCATATCCCGAACCGTACCGTCAATGATATCGTCGAGCATGGACTGGGCCCGGGCTTCGGTCTTGACCGCCTGCATATATTTCAGGGCGTCCGTGATCCGCCAGCGGGCAGTAACATCAAGGTAGACATAGGTTTTATCCCCAGTCGGAATTTGGTTTGCTTCGCCATCCCAGATCTGGATTTTTTTGTCAAACAGATTGACATGCTGGATAAAGGGGACCTTCAGATGCAGGCCTGCCGTGGTCTTTGGGGTGCCGACCGGCGCGCCGAACTGGGTTAATACTGCCTGTGTTCCCTCTTCAAGGATAAAGAAACCATCATAGATGACCACAATACCCAGGAGGACGAGACCTGCCAGGAAAAATTGAGCTATTTTTTTCATGTTAGTTTCCTTGTTGTAGTGATTTGGGACTTGTCACCCCTTGAGTGGCGGTGAGGTTGAGTAGGGGGAGCGGTGATTTCTGGTCTTCGTCGATAACATAGACAGACGCTACTTCAGGCATGATGGCCTGCATGGCTTCCAGATACATCCGTCTGCGGGTGACTTCCGGGGCGTTTTTGTATTCCTTGAGGATATCGAGAAAACGTCCTGTCTCGCCTTCGGCCTCATTGATTCGAGCTGCGGCGTAACCATGGGCCACTTCAACCATTTTTTTTGCATCGCCACGGGCCTTAGGGATGACCTTATTGTAGGTCTCTTCTGCCTCATTAACCAGCCGTTTCATGTCCTGGTCCGCCTCGTTGACCTCGTTGAATGCCGGTTTGACCGGCTCAGGAGGATTGATATCCTGAAATTGGACGGTGCCGATGGCGATTCCTGCCTCCAGTTTATCCAGTTGTGCCTGCAGTTCTTTTTTTGCATCTGCTGCCAGAAGATCCCGATTGCCGAGGACATAGTCAAAATCCATATTACCGACCACCCTTCTGGTAATACTCTCTGATATGTCGCGCACAGCCTGACGTACGTCTTTGACTTTAAAGAGGAAGTTAAGAGGGTCGCTGACCCGGTATTGGACGATCCAAGCGACATTGATCACATTGGTGTCAGCCGTGAGCATCAGTGATTCCATTTCATAGCCGCTTCGATCAAAGGTGCTTTGCTGTCCAGGGGTGCGGCTGCGAAAGCCAAACTCTTCTTTCCGGATCTCTTCCACATCAACCTTGTACAAGGTGTCGATCAAGGGGAATTTAAAATGGAGTCCTGATTGGGTTGTGCGGGAGTATTGTCCCAGACGGAGGACAACTCCTACTTCACTCGGAGAGATTTTGTAAAAAGAGGCATAGATGCCCTGAAGAATCAAGATGGCAATGATGAAAGTCAGTATTTTGCCGATCCCGGCAATGGGATTGCCAGGCGGAGAGGGAGTCCCCTGCCCTGAGCTGCTCATATTCGGTTTTTTTGCGTCGGAGAAGTAGTCCTGTAACTTTTTAATGAAGAGGGCCACCCATTCTTCAGGGGTCTGTGGATTTTTTTTCTGACCCCATGGAGGTTGCTGATCCTGGTTGGACATAAAGTAGTTCTCCTGTTTTGGCTGTAGAGTGGGAGTGATGTGATTTCTGTTATATTATTAAAAAATATTTGCAAAGACTAAGTCTTTCCTGAAAGATTGCAAATCAAAATGATAACTCTCTGAGTAAACCGTTATTTAAAAATTACGGAACAATTGAGATTATTAAATGAGGTAAAGAACTGTAATGAAAAAAACAGATATCTTAAGATACAAGGGTAATTCATATTGTCAAGGAAACTTGGTTGTATGGTGATTGGTGGAGGGCCAACATCCAGCTGCCAATGAGCAGGGACAGAAAAAGGAGGAAGAAGATACATTGGACCATAAGAGAGTGGCGCATGCTGTGGAGCGGTTCACGTCCTAGGAGGAGTCCAAAAAACAGTCCGCAGATCAGTCCAAAGAGATGGGCGCCAAGGTCAGTGTGCTCACCGGAGCTTCCAAGTTCGGCCAAAAGCGCTGTTCCCGCCATGACGGGTATGAGAAAGTGATAGCCCGTGATTTTTTTCCTGGTCCGGTGTGTGAGAATGGCCAGCATGCCAATGACGGCAAATACTGCCGTTGAAAAACCGACAAAGTTATGATCTGGGCCATGAATAAGGACGTTGATCAAGTTACCGCAACTTGCGGTGAAAATGACGGAGAAAAGTCCTAGCCCAGTGCCGGTAATTCGGCAGAAAAAATGTATGAGCCACCCTCCAATGAAGCAGTTACTCAGCAGGTGGGCAGTATTGGCATGCAGACTAAGGGCGGTGACCAGACGCCACCATTCACCTTCCTGAAGTATGCGTTGACCGTTTCCTTCACCTTGTACAAACCAGAGGGAGTGGTTTTCCCAGGGGCCGGTTATGGAAAAGAAGAGGATCAGGCCGCCGATCAGGAGGAGGGTCGGGGGCTGCAGAAGAGGTGTGAAGTCATTGTCTGGAGACGGCGGGAGGGGAGGCCAGTCTTTGTTTTCTGTGAAGTAGCTTTCCAGCTCATAGATTGCCCTCAGTTCATTGTCAGCGGTTACCCAAAGCTGCCAGGTGTTATTGCCAGAGTGAATATGGTGCGGAATCTGGACCGCTGAAAGTACCAGGGCCCAAGTGGCCGCTGTCTTTTTCCGGTTGGTTGTAAGGATATGGTGATCTGGTGTTGTTTCAGTCTGGAATGCCATTTCGGTTCCGAAAAAATAAAGGAGCTCATGGAAAAGGCTAGGATAAGAGATTTTTTTGTAGCTAGCACTTTAGCCATTGAATGCGGTTTTGGCAAATAGTTGGCTCTGGTTGAGGTCGTTTTGTCAGGGGGCGTAGGGCAATGGACGGGAAGTGGGGGAGTTCACCAGGATTGCGGGAAAGAGCATTTCATGCTATAGGGCAGGGTTGTATCTGCGGTAGAATTTTCTGTAGATTGAACGAGCGAGAATTTGGGTAGCAATAAAAAAAGGGTTACAACCTTTACAGATCGTAACCCTTTAATCAATTTGGTACCGTAGAGAAGACTCGAACTTCCACGAGGAAACCCCCACTAGGACCTGAACCTAGCGCGTCTGCCATTCCGCCACTACGGCACAACGATGTGCAATATGCTTGTCTGGGCGAATTTTGTCAAGACTTTCTTGTTAGTAGTCTAAAAAAAAGAGAAGGACGTAGGATGTAATGGAAATTTTCAGAGAACTTGAGGCAATCGAGAAAGCCTATCCCTATGCCTGTGTCACTATCGGCAATTTTGATGGGGTGCATCTTGGTCATCAAATGTTGTTTGCTGAGGTGGTGCAAAAGGCTTACCGCCATCACGGGACCAGTGTTGCCATTACCTTTGACCCTCATCCTTTGCAGGTCCTTCGACCAGAGGGGATTAAACTTATTTCCACCTGTGCCCAGAAGATAGAGTTGATTGGCCATGCCGGCATTGATGTTCTTGTGATTGTTCCTTTTACTTTGCAGTTTGCTGCAACTCCGGCCGTTCATTTTGTTGATGAGATCCTCAAAAGACGTATAGGGGTCAAAGAATTGGTGGTCGGATATGATTATGCTTTTGGGAAGGGGAGGACTGGTGATATCAATTTTTTGCGAAAACAGGGGCAGGAAAAAGGGTTTCCCGTGACTGTGGTTGATGCCCATTATGAAAACGGGATGCTGGTCAGTTCAACCAAGATACGAGAATTGATAGCGGAAGGGCGTATGGCTGATGCCAGAAGGCTGCTTGGCCGTTTTTACCAGATACGTGGGGAAGTACAGGTCGGAAAACAGCGGGGCAGTAAGGAAATAGGATTTCCCACGGCTAATCTGCATCTGGAACCTGAGGATTTGATTCCCAAAATCGGTGTCTATGTGAGTCAGGTGATCTGTGACGGTAAATGTTACGGAGGTGTATTGAATATTGGCTACAATCCTACCTTTGGCGAGGAAAAGTTGGTTGCTGAGACCCATATATTTGATTTTAATCAAGATATATATGGGAAACCTATTAAGGTAAATCTGCTGCAATTCCTGCGTGGTGAACAGAAGTTTTCAGGTGTTCAGGAGCTTGCCGCCCAGATTGCTCGTGATGTGGTCCAGGCAAAACAGGTGCTGGCGTTGCAACAGAATGAATTAACCTTTTCCTGTGAAGAAAAGTTTAATAGTTGAATGGAAAAATCTGGAAATTTTGTTTGATAAAGAGAAAATGTTGTGTTGAGATTGTCCGGTATTTGTTCATTCTTTAGTGCCCTTGGACCATTTCGTTGCCCCTTGGACAGGTCACGGAGAATGGGCTGGGGTTCTTTATTCTGTTTTTTTGATTTTGGCATATGCCAATGGGAATTCTTGGGTAGCGGATAGAATCCGTCTATCTATTTGTTAATACTCCTTGAGTGGATTTTCTTCTTGCAAGTGTGTTGAAGGTGTCTATAGTGTAAGCGATTTTGTGACTTGGCAAAGAATCTTGTTTTTTGCAGTTATTTTCGTAAAGTCATCTGTCCGGTTTGCTGCAGTGAGTTGAAGATAATTATAAAATAGAGATGGTGGCTGTCATACAGGTGTCTGATAAACGGATGTTTGTGGATGAGAGCGGCCTGTCTGATTAGAGTATAGAGGTGTGTTATGTCAGAACAGTTGCAGGAAGATTTACCAAAGATCATTGAAGAATTTGAAAAGAAATGTCAGCAGAACCCTAACAACGTGATGGCTCATCACCATCTGGGACTGGTTTATTTGAAGGCCGGCCGTGTGGATGATGCTATCAAGATGCTTGAGCGGGCCATTGCCATTGATCCAATGAGTGGTGAGAGCATGATTAATCTTGGGGCCATTTATTTTGGCAAGGGCGATCTGGCCAAGGCCCAGGAGTTGAATGAAGAGGCGATCAGGGTCATGCCCGAGACTGCTCAGGCCCATGCGAATATGGGGTTGATCTGGCAGCAGCGTAACGAGCTTGATAAGGCCATAGCAGCATATGATAAGGCCATTCAGTATAATCCAAAACTGGCAACTGTATGGATGAATCTCACCTCGGTACTGACCATGAAGGGTGAGGACGAACGGGCTCTTAAGGCGGCGCGGAAAGGAGTTGAGCTTGACCCTGATTCCCCTCTAGGTCAGAATAACCTGGCGGTGGCTCTCTTCTTCAGCGGAGAGTTCACGTTGGCTAAGGAGCATTTGGATAAGGCCAGCGAACTAGGCTATTCCGTAGATCCCAATTTTGCGAATCGCCTGAATCAAGAGTTGGTATAATGGGTTCCCTGCAAGGTAAAGTACGATCAGTTATAAATTGATATGAGCAAGCAACGATTGACAACACCACCGTGGTGTCCTTTCTGCGGCCAGAAAGTCGGACGGGCAACGGATGGTATAGAGCGGAAGATGCATGAGTTCAAGGTGGGGCGTTGCGAGTGTGGCGCGGTCTATAGCTGCGATCCCACTGGCCATAATATAGGGTCGGCCATTGTGGAAACCTTGGTTCTGGCCTGTGATAACAACTGGGATTTTGCCTGGGACCTGCTGCCTGAGGATGATTATCTGACTGGCCGGGTGGAAGATTATGATGAGTTGACTCATCAGGTTGTCAATACCAAAAATATTGATGGCCGACCAGTGCGAGGGGTCCTTTATTTTGTTCGTCTGCATACAGCTATTTCCGAGATCTCCAAGCGGGTCAAAGAGAAAAAATCATCCCAGGCCCGCGAGTTGAATGGGGACTCAGAACAGGATTCCATTGCTATGGAACCTGTTCTTGATCCAAAGCGAAAAAAAAACAAGGCCACCAAGCAGGATGTGAAGCGATATACTGATCTTGGCGATATTGATACCCTTGTCCGCCTCAGTTTTGATGACAAGAAGACCCTGCGTCTGTTGCAACGATTATTGTATCAGCCTGACGAGGAACAACGATGGCGGATTGCCTGGATTATTGGCCAGGTATGTTCCCGGGTTGCCACCAGGGAACCCGGCCAGGTCTCTGAGCTCATTCATCGGCTTTTTGAGGCCTGTTCCGATTCCGCTGCTACCCCTTGGGGTATGGTGGAGACTCTGGGAGAGATCATTTCCGGGAGGACCGATATTTTTGGAGCCTTTACCCGCCATCTTCTGAATTATATGGGGGATAGTTCCACACAGCTCCAGGTTATCTGGGCGTTGAACAAAATTGCCAGGGTACGTCCGGATCTGATTCGTGAAACCCCTTTTTTCAATCTGTTTCATTTTATGAGTCACCCCGATCCTGCCATGCGCGGTCAGATTGCTCGTCTGTTGGGCCGTATAAAGGCAACAGAGGCTGCGATCCAGTTGATGGCGCTCACTGAGGATATGGCGGAGTTATCGATCTGGGAAGATGCAAAATGTATTAACTATACCGTTTCAGCCTTGGCCCGGGAGGCTGTGGCCAGGATTCATGAAGGAGATGTTCAACCATGACCAAGACCACTTTACAACCCATTCAAAATATCGCCCCGGTGGATCAGAAAAAAAAATCCTCTGATCCTGCCCAGGCGCAATATGACGAAGGAAAGGAATTTTTAGAAAAGAACGAACTGGCCCAGGCTGCCCTTGCTTTCCATAATGCCCTCCTGGCTTTTGAGGAAAAAGATAACGAGAACGGGATTGCCAATGCCTCCAACCGACTTGGTCATGTCTGTCTGCAGCGTGGAGAATATGAGAAGGCGTTAGCCCATTATCAGCGGGCCTGGGATATCTGTGAAAAAAATGATGATCCCATGAGTCTTATGGCCCTTTTAAAGCAGCTTATTCTGGTGCATCAGGGATTGAAGCAGTATCCGGAGGCTGTTAAGCTCTGTTTTGATCTGCTGGAGTCATATAATCGTAATAATAATCCCAAAGGGGCTGTGGAGACATTGGAACTGATGGTTGGCATCCATATTGAAGCGGGTGATAAAGCCACTGCTGCCGATGGGTATAGGACAATCGCTTCCATCCATGCCAAGTATAAACATAATAATATTGCCGAGCGTTTTATGGAAAAGGCGCAGGCGCTGGAAGAGGCTGTCTGAGAAAGATTTGGGGCGGATCATGTTTACAGGCATTGTTGCAGGCACAGGTATATTGCGTGGGAAAAGAGGAGCTGGTGGTGGTCTGGCCTTTGATCTTGAGGCTGGATTTGACCTCGCGGATCCGGAAGAAGGAGAATCCATTGCCATCAACGGTGTTTGCCTGACGGCGTATACCATTAAGGGGCACCGTTTTATAGTGGATGTATCCCCTGAGTCCCTGGCCCGTACAACCTTGGGAGATCTTGGCGTTGGCAGTCCGGTCAATATGGAACGGGCTTTGCGTCTCTCTGACAGGTTGGGCGGGCACATCGTCTCAGGACATGTTGATTGTGTGGCCACGGTGCGGGAGAAAAGGTCAACTGGGGCCTTTACCCTATTTTCCTTTTCCCTGCCTGAACAATGGAATCGTTATGTTATTGAAAAGGGATCGGTCACCATTGACGGGGTCAGTCTGACCGTGAACAGTTGCAGCGCCGGGCGATTTGAGGTCTCGATTATCCCCCATACCTTGCAGCAGACCACCCTTGGTCGATTGAAGATCGGTAACTCGGTCAATATCGAGGTGGATATTATCGGCAAATATGTGGAGAAACTTCTTGCTGTTCAGCTTGTGACCTCTTCCGGGCAGGAACAGGGGAAGATTAATCCTGCCTTTCTGGCAGAACATGGTTTTTTTTGATGCTCAATACTCCTTCATAGGTGAAGGGGTGAACGATAGTTTATTTTAACGCAAGGTATGTGATCATGGCAGTCAGTTCAATCGAGGAAGCAGTACAAGATATCAAGGCCGGGAAGATGGTCATTCTGGTTGATGATGAAGATCGCGAGAATGAGGGAGACCTCTGCATGGCTGCTGAGGCGGTGACCCCTGAGGCCATTAATTTCATGGCCAGGTATGGCCGGGGACTGATTTGTCTGACCCTGAGTCCAGACCTTGTGGACAAGCTGCAACTACCAATGATGGTGAGTGAAAACACATGTCCATACGGCACCGGATTTACCATCAGTATTGAGGCCCGTACCGGGGTAACTACCGGTATCTCGGCCGCCGACCGCGCCCGCACCATCCAGGTTGCGGTTGCGCCTGATGCCAAACCCTATGATCTTGTCAACCCCGGTCATATTTTTCCGTTGCGGGCCCGGGCGGGCGGGGTGCTGGTTCGTCTCGGTCAGACTGAAGGGTCTGTGGATCTTTCCCGCCTGGCGGGGTGCCGGACTGCAGGGGTGATCTGTGAGATCATGAATGACGATGGAACCATGTCCAGGATGCCTGATCTGGAGAAATTTGCAGCGGAGCATGATCTGAAGATTGTCACCATCGCTGATCTGGTCGCCTATCGTCTTCGTGAGGATATCCTGGTACATCGCGCGGTTGAGACGCGGGTACCCACGGAACATGCCGGCGAGTTCAGGGCAGTGGTCTATACCAATGACGTGGACAACCTGGAACATCTGGCGCTGGTGAAAGGACAGATTGATCCTGAGAAAAAAGTTCTGGTCCGCGTTCATTCCGAATGTCTTACCGGAGATGTCTTTGGCTCGGCTCGTTGCGACTGCGGTTCGCAGCTGCATGCGGCCATGCGGATGATCGATCAGGAGGGATGTGGAGTGCTGCTCTATATGCGGCAGGAGGGGCGGGGCATTGGCCTGATCAATAAGATGAAGGCGTATAATCTCCAGGATGAAGAGGGAATGGATACGGTTGAGGCCAATATCCATCTGGGCTTTAAGGCGGATCTCCGTGATTATGGCATTGGGGCCCAGATCCTCCGTGATCTCGGGGTCAGGAAGATGAGCCTGCTTACCAATAATCCCAAGAAGATTATCGGCCTTGAGGGCTATGGTATTGAGGTGGTGGAGCGCTTCCCCATTGAGATGGCGGCCAGTGAGGAAAACAAGAGTTATCTGCAGTGCAAGCGGGACCGGATGGGCCATTTGATCGCAGTTGATGATGAGTGAAGAGGGTAAGGTTCAGACCTTTTTTAGAGACGGGATATATTAAAAAGAAATGAAGGTGGTAATGCTATGGCAAATATGATTGAGGGAAACCTGAAGGCGGATGGCAAGAAATTCGCAATTATTGTGGCTCGATTTAATTCTTTTATCTCGGACAAACTGCTGGAAGGGGCTCTGGATACCCTGGTCCGTTCTGGGGCCTTGGATGAAGATATTGATGTGGCCCGCGTCCCTGGAGCTTTTGAGATTCCTCTCATTGCTAAGAAGATGGCGGGGTCTCAGAAATATGATGCGGTGATCTGTCTCGGTGTGGTTATTCGTGGTGCCACTCCCCATTTTGATGTGGTGGTCAATGAGGTTTCAAAGGGCTCTGCCCAGGTGGGTCTTGAAACAGGGGTGCCCGTCATTTTTGGTGTGTTGACCACGGAAACCATTGAACAGGCCATTGAACGTTCCGGTACCAAGGCAGGGAATAAGGGTGCAGAAGTCGCTGTGGCCGCCATTGAAATGGCAAACCTGCTTGTTAATCTGCAGTAACTGTGTCATTTATTTAAAATCATATTTTTCAGTCATCACAAAACGCACAAAAATTTCAAAAAACAATATTGTTGTTGATTGTGTTTTAAGTATTTTGTGGTTGAATACTTCAATGTCTACAGTGTTATGCTGGCGATATTGATTAATTTTAGTGTTTCACCTCTGCATTCCATGGGAATACGTCGAAAGTCACGAGAGACCGCCATGCAGTTTCTTTTTCAGGAGGAATTTTTCCCTGAAGGTGTTCGTCTTCAAGGCGATCTTGAAGCTCGTTTTGATCGGTTTTGCGTCCTCTATCCGATTCAAAAGCTGGCGCGCCCTTATACGATTGAGCTGTTGAGGGGAATCATGCAACATCTTGAGCGCATCGATGCCTTGATCAGAGAAAGCGCGAGTAACTGGCGCATTGAAAGGATTGCTCTGACTGATAGAAATCTTTTGCGTATCGCAGTGTACGAGATGCTGTTCAGTGAAGATGTTCCAGATCAGGTGGTTATTAATGAGGCGGTGGAGATTGCTAAACGTTATGGAACGGAAGAGTCCCCCCCCTTTGTTAATGGTATTCTTGATGCAGTACGTGTTGTGATCCGTGGCAGTGGCGTTGACCAGAGAGAGCGCAGGAGCGTTCATGGCACGGATGGTAAACGAGCGACAGGCTGGAGCGACGAGGTGTCGAAGGATGACTCTGGCCCGTGTGTAAAAAAATGATCTACCCCTCCTCATGAATCAAACACCAATCAAGACAAGGCCTGGGTTGAAGCAGGAAGCGGTTGCTGTTTGTGGAATTTTTCTTTCTTGTTTTCTTCTTATCAGTTTGTTGTCCACATCTTTGTCCACAGGCTCAAACTGGGGTGGTGATTTAGGCCGGATTCTTGGCCGGTTTCTCCTGGAATTTATCGGTGTGGGCGCCTATCTTTTGGACGCGCTGCTTCTTTTCTGTTCTGTTCTTTTTTTTGGTCCCCGCATGACCTTTGATCGTTTGCCGCAGATAACGGCGGGTTTGACCGGTGCGGTTATTGCTGCCTGCGGGTTATTTTCTTCTCTGTCGTTACAGGGCCTTGTGAGTGTGGAAGCAGGCGGTTTTCTTGGAAAAACTGTTCTGGATCTGTTGCGTTCAGTGATTGGTGGCCCAGGGGCCGTGCTTTTCTTAGTGTTGATTTTTGTTATTTCCATCATGCTCTCTACCCGCCTTTCCCCTTATACTTTTGGCTCTTTTTTCTGGGGAGCGTTCAAGAATATGAGGGTGAGCCGGGAGATTCGCCAGAACGAGAGGCGACAGGGAAGTGTTGTTGAACAGATCAGGGAAAAGAGGTCAGTAAGGAGGGAAGAGGGAGCAGGCGAGACTGTGCCTCTCCTTTTAAGCGGAGTTCCGGTTGTCAAGGAATCACGTGTGGCGCCAGAGGCCTCAGGGGATGATGAGACCTTTGCCCTGAGACCGCTTGCTAGGGGGGAATGGCGTTTGCCGCCCTTGTCCTTGCTTGATAAACCAGAGTTGGTGCTGCAGAAGGTAGATAAAGAAGAGTATTACAAAGTCTCCAAACAACTGGAGCAAAAGCTGATTAATTTCGGCGTTTCAGGCAAGGTGGTTGGGATCTCTCCGGGTCCGGTGGTGACAACTTATGAGTATGCTCCGGCGGCCGGAGTGAAAATTAATAAAATTGTAGCCTTGGCCGATGATCTGGCCTTGGGGCTGAAGGCACAATCCGTCCGGGTGGTGGGTTCGGTGCCTGGCAAGGCGGCCCTGGGGATCGAAATTCCAAATAAAGATCGGCAGGTGGTGTACATTCGGGACCTCTTGACTACGGAAAAATATCGCTCCTCGGTGGCAAAACTTTCCATTGCTCTCGGTCTTGATGTGGTTGGTAATCCAGTCATTGCTGATCTGGCCAAAATGCCGCATCTGTTGATTGCCGGTGCTACCGGTGCTGGTAAGAGTGTCGCCATTAATACCATTATCTCATCGCTGCTCTTTAACGCGACCCCTGATGAAGTGCGGCTTTTGATGGTCGATCCTAAGCGGATTGAGCTGTCCGGTTATGAAGGGATTCCGCATTTACTGCATCCGGTGGTCGTGGAACCCAAACTTGCTTCGAGGGCCTTGCAGTGGGCGGTGCGGGAGATGGAGCGCCGCTACCGACTTCTTGAAGAGGCAAAGGTGAAGAATTTTGATTCTTACAACGAGACTGGAGAAGAAAAACTACCCTATATTGTCATTATTGTTGATGAGCTGGCTGATCTGATGATGGTAGCATCTAAAGATGTCGAGGCCTCCATTGCCCGATTGGCCCAGATGGCCAGGGCCTCGGGAATGCATCTTATCCTTGCGACCCAGCGGCCTTCCGTGGATGTGCTGACTGGTCTTATCAAGGCAAACTTTCCCACTCGTATTTCATTTAAAGTGGCCTCCAAAATTGATTCAAGAACAATTATAGATAGTGCTGGCGCTGAGCATCTTCTGGGGTCTGGTGATATGCTCTACTTGCCATCAGGAAGACCTTTGCAAAGAATTCATGGTGCGTATATATCAGAGGCCGAGACGACACAGATTGTTGATTTCCTGAAAAAACAGGGAAGCGCCAGCTATGATGATTCCGTGGTTGCGGAGGTGGAGGAGGGAGAAGGAGTTGCTCTTCCGAGTGATGATGAGGCAGATGAACGATATGATGAGGCTATCGCCATGGTCTGCGAGTCTGGGCAGGCTTCCATCTCAATGGTCCAGCGTCGTCTGCGGATCGGGTATAACCGGGCCGCAAGATTGATTGAAATGATGGAAAAAGAGGGCATTGTCGGTCCGGCTGATGGTGCTAGGCCCAGAGAGGTTTTGGTCAGGAAATCATATTAAGCTCAGCAGAGTTCCGGTGATTAATTTTCTTGACAATTAATCGGCAACAAATTATAAGATTAACTCTATTAAAAATGAGTGAGCGTTCATTTTGTTGATATGATAAATTGTTTGATAAAATAGTTTGTTATTGTAAGTAGTTGAGTGTTTGTAAGCTGCCTTCTTGTCTCTGACATAGGGGGTCGTGGAGTAAGTTTGTTGTGTAGGAGTTAAGTTGGCCCAGTCGGTTCTGGGTCGCAAAAGTAAAAATGAACTGAGGAGGTAGTTTTATGCCAAGTTATGTAGATCCTTCCAAGTGCGATGGTTGCAAGGGCGGAGACAAAACAGCGTGTATGTACATTTGTCCCAACGACCTGATGGTGCTTAACAAAGAGGAGATGCGTGCCTACAACCAGGAGCCAGATGCCTGCTGGGAGTGTTATTCATGTGTAAAGATTTGTCCCCAGGGCGCAATCTTTGTTCGTGGTTATGATGACTTTGTACCTATGGGTGGACAGGTTCATCCAATGCGCAGTGCTTCTGATATCATGTGGACCGTTAAGTTCCGTAATGGTAATATGAAACGCTTCAAGTTCCCTGTTCGTACCACTTCTGAAGGTGCTGCCAACGCATACACGGACCTCAAGGGTGCTAACCTGGATGATGAGTGTTTGACTCTTGAGTCCGCTCTTCCAACACCAAAGAAGTAATTCTGCCTCGTATATTTGAGAAGAATTGCACACAAACTCTTTTAATATTTTAGGGAGATTTAAATATGGCATTACCAAATAAACCAAATGGTGAGCTTGCTGCCGTGGTAAATCCAGAGATCGTCGAGCATGATGTTGACGTTCTTATCGTTGGTGGCGGTATGGCTGCTTGCGGCACTGCTTTTGAGATCATGAAGTGGGCACCAGCTGGCATGAAAATTACTCTCGTTGATAAGGCTTCCATGGAGCGTTCCGGTGCTGTTGCCCAGGGACTTTCTGCTATCAACACCTATATCGGCGAGAACCCAATTGAGAATTACGTGAAGATGGTTCGTAATGACCTCATGGGTGTTGTTCGTGAGGATCTGATTTATGATTGTGGTCGTCACGTAGATGAGTCTGTAAAGCTGTTCGAAGAGTGGGGTCTCCCAATCTGGAAGCTGGATGCAGATGGCAACAATCTTGATGGTGCTGCCCCTGCCAAGAGCCTGCGTGAAGGTGGTACCCCAGTTCGTACCGGTAAATGGCAGATCATGATCAATGGTGAGTCTTACAAGTGTATCGTTGCTGAGCCAGCCAAAACCGCACTTGGTGCTGAGAACTGCCTCGAGCGTATCTTTATCGTGAAGATGCTTCTTGACAAGAACAAGCCTAACCAGATCGCTGGTGCTGTTGGTTTCTCTACACGTGAGAATAAAGTTCATGTTTTCCGTTGCAAGACTGCTCTCGTAGCTTGCGGTGGTGCGGTTAACATTTTCCGCCCACGGTCAACTGGTGAGGGTAAGGGTCGTGCTTGGTATCCAGTATGGAATGCCGGTTCCACCTACACCATGTGCGCCCAGGTTGGTGCTACTCTGACCATGATGGAGAATCGTTTTACCCCAGCTCGTTTCAAAGATGGATACGGTCCTGTTGGTGCTTGGTTCCTTCTTTTCAAGGCCAAAGTACAAAATGGTCTTGGTGAGTTCTATGCCAACAGCCCAGCAGTAAAAGATGAGCTTGAAAAGTTCATGCCTTATGGTGCCTCTGCCGTTACTCCTACCTGTCTTCGTAACCACTTGATGCTCAATGAGCTGAAAGCTGGACGCGGTCCAATCTATATGGCAACTGATGTTGCTCTGAATGCCTTCCTTGATGCGAAAAAGGCTGGCGGTATGGACGAAAAGGGTGTGAAGAAATATTGGAAACATCTTGAGTCTGAGGCTTGGGAAGATTTCTTGGATATGTCTGTTGGGCAGGCTGGTCTCTGGGCCGGTGCCAATATCGAGCCTGAGAAAGTCGGTTCCGAGATTATGCCAACCGAACCCTACATGCTTGGATCTCACTCCGGTTGTTGTGGTATCTGGACCTCTGGTCCAGAGGAAGATTGGGTTCCTAATGTTGCCAATCCTTCACGTGCCCACAAGTACAAATGGGGATATAACCGTATGACCACCGTTGACGGACTCTTCACCGCAGGTGATGGAGTTGGCGCATCCGGTCATAAGTTCTCTTCCGGTGCTCATGCTGAAGGTCGTATTGTTGCCAAGCAGATGGTGAAATTCTGCCGTGACAATGCTGATTTTAAACCAGAACTGAAGCAGACTCCTCAGGAACTTGCTGATGAGATATATGCACCAGTTAAACTCTATCATGAGCATGTAGGTGCCTCTACCTCTTCAAACGTTAATCCTAATTTCTGCAAGCCTGCAGGTATCATGATGCGTTTGATGAAAGCCACCGATGAGTATGGTGGTGGTGTTGCTACATACTACATGACCTCTGGTAAACTTCTGAACATCTGTCTTGATCTTCTGAAGATGCTTCGCGAAGATGCTGCCAAGATGGCTGCCGGCGATTTGCATGAGCTCCTTCGCGCTTGGGAGAACTACCATCGTATCTGGTGTGTAGAGACCCATATCCGTCACATTGAGTTCCGTAAAGAGTCCCGCTATCCAGGATTCTACTATCGCTCTGACTTCCCAGTGGTTGATGACGAAAACTGGAAGTGTTTCGTTAACTCCACCTTCAATCCTGAGACTCAGGAGTGGTTGTGTGAGAAGGTTGAGTGTATCAACATCGTAGAGACCGATCCTTGGATCTAATATTTTAGAACCTGGTTTCATGATGTAATAAAAAAATCTCCAGGAGTCCTCGGATTCCTGGAGATTTTTTCTATATATTGTGGTTGATTCGGGCCAAAGGTTTTTAAAACCCTTTGATCTGGATGAACTACAAAAAAATCTGGGTTTGATAACTCTCTTTTTGTGTAGTTTGGTGCTGATTTTTTCAGTTTTTTCTGACGATTGTTTGTAGTAACACAGCAGGTTAACTGAATCAAGTTGGTTAGGAATTGATGTCTTCGATGCTCTTGCTCACGCTAGGGTGAGCTGAGTAAAAGACCTTCAAAGAAAATATTAAGAGTACTCATGGAGGAATGGTATGACTGACGAGCAAGGCACTTCAGGTGCGATTTTGGTCGTAGGCGGTGGTATCAGTGGGCTGACATCGGCTCTTGAAGCCGCTGAAGTCGGAAATGATGTTTTTCTGGTCGAAAAGAACGCCTACTTTGGTGGTCGTGTAGCACAGCTTAATCAATATTTTCCCAAGTTGTGCCCCCCAAGTTGTGGATTGGAGATCAACTTTAAAAGGATCAAGGATAATCGCAAGATTCGTCCCTATAGCATGACCACTGTCAAGTCTGTAACGGGTGGTCTAGGAAATTATGAGGTGACATTGGAGACAATGCCACGGTATGTCAATGCGAATTGTACTGCCTGTGGTGATTGTGCTGTTGTTTGTTCTGATGAGATTGATAATGATTTCAACCTCGGCATGAATAAGAGCAAGGCGGCATATCTTCCTCATGAGATGGCCTTTCCTCGCCGTTATGTGATTAACAAAGCTGCCTTATCTGCGGCTGGGGCAACAGCAGTAAAGGCGGCTTGTAAGTATAATGCTGTTGATCTTGAGATGCAGCCGGAGACCAAGGTAATAAAGGTTGGCGCTATTATTTGGGCTACCGGCTGGACTCCTTATGACCCAACTAAGATGGAAAATCTGAAATTTGGACAGTCTCAAGCCATTGTTACCAATATGATGATTGAGCGTATGGCCGCACCTGGTGGCCCTACTGATGGTGCAATTGTTCGTCCCGGAGATGGTAAGGAGCCTGAGTCGTTTGCTTTTGTTCAGTGTGCCGGCTCCAGGGATGAAAATCATCTTGAATTCTGTTCCTATGTTTGCTGTATGGCCACCTTCAAGCAGATGACCTATATCCGTGAGCGTTATCCTGAGGCCAAGATTTATGTCTTCTATATCGATCTCCGTACTCCCGGTAAATATGAAAAATTCCGCGAGAAGTTGATGACAGATCCGAATTCTTTTTTTATCAAGGGAAAAGTCGCAGAGATTATCCCTGAAGCTGATGGTGGAGTTACTGTTGTCGCTGAGAATGCGGTAACTGGTGATAAAGTCAGGCAAAAAGTGGATATGGCAGTTCTTGCAACCGGAATGCAGCCTTCCTTGGCAGTGCAGGGCGCTCCAGTTGCCCTGGTCATGGATAACAGTGGTTTTATAATCTCTGATCCAGAAAAGGGGATGATTGCAGCAGGTTGTGCACGTAAGGCTGCTGATGTTGTCACCACTAACCAGTCATCTACTGCTGCTGCCTTAAAGGCAATTCAGGTTTCCAGGAGGTCATAATCGATGGATAAAAAGTATTGTGCCTATATATGTACAGGTTGTGGCATTGGTGAGGCTCTTAATATTGAAGAGCTGACGAAGGTAGTAACCAGTGAAATGGCCATGGAATGCAAGGATTATTTTAACCTCTGCGGAGCAGATGGTCGTGCATTTATTGAAAAAGATATGAGTGAGAACGGTGTAAATACCGTAATGATCTGTGCTTGTTCTCCCCGTGTCATGCAAAATGAGTTTAATTTTGGTGACGATAAGATCACTGTACGAGCCAATCTGCGTGAGCAGGTTATTTGGTCTGCTGGTGTTGCTGAAGAGGGTAAAGAGGATGCCCATCAGGAATGGTTGCAGGAGACTGCCAGTGACTATGTGCGCATGGCCTGTGCTCGTGCCAAAAAGACTGAATTGCCTGAAGCCTTTCAACTGGAGACCCTGAATAAAGAAATCCTGGTCATGGGTGGTGGTATTGCCGGTATGACGGCAGCCCTCGAAGCTTCTAAAGCTGGAAGTAAGGTTACCATTATTGAGAAGACTGATAAACTCGGTGGCAAGGCTCTTGGTTGGGCCAAACAATTTCCGACTAAGCTTCCTTATGCAGAGCTTGAGCCTAATTCGATTGCTGCGATGGTTGCAGCTGTTGAGGCCGATCCCAATATTACAGTGAAGACTGGTACTGAGGTCGCCCGTATTGGTGGTGCTCCAGGAGATTTCGGAGTTACTATTAAGGCTACTGGTTCAAAGACAGAGTGGGATGCTCCAGCTAAAGTTGGTGTTGATGAGCAGGACCTTATCAGCCAAGGTAAGATGGAAGATCCCAATGCTGGTCTTAAACCTTATGCAGAAGGTAATCCTGATGCACAAAAATTCGGTGCTGTTGTTCTGGCCACCGGTTGGGTTCCTGCAGATGTTTCTGAATACACTCATCTTGGATATGGTGTTAATGATAAGGTTGTTACCAACGCTCAATTTGAGAAGATGGCCAAGGATAATCAACTTTCCGGTATTAATTCCGTTGCCTTTGTCATGAGCCCAGGCGGTGAGGAGCACGATCAGGATTTTCCTTATTGTAACTCTGTAACCTCTATGGTAGCCCTTAAACAGGCCAAATATGTTCGGGAAAACAACGCTGATGCAAAAGCATATATCCTCTATCAGCATATGCGGACTCCCGGTCATATGGAGCTGTTCTATAAGGGAGTTCAGCAGGATGATGGCATCTTCCTGACCAAGGCGGCGGTGACAAGTGTTGTAGCTGCTGGAAACGGTTGTACGGTAACAGCAAAAGATACCCTCTTGGGTGAAGATCTGAGTCTTGATGTTGATCTGGTTGTTCTGGCCGCCGGTATGGTGCCCACGACCAAAATTGAGAATACAATCAATCTTGCCTATCGCCAAGGACCAGGTTTCCTTGATCTCGGCCTCTTTGACGGTTACGCAGATTCTCATTTCATCTGCTTTCCCTACGAGACTCGTCGTACCGGTGTTTATACCTGTGGTGGTGTGCGTAAGGCTATGAACATGGAAGAAACCATCGATGATGCCACTGGTGCTGCATTGAAGGCTATTCAGTGTATTGAGTCTGCCGATCGTGGCGTATCTGTACATCCCCGTTCCGGTGATAAGACTTACCCAGAATTCTTCATGCAGCGTTGTACCCAGTGTAAACGTTGTACAGAGGAGTGTCCATTTGGTGCTTTGGATGATGATGCCAAGGGTACTCCTTTGCCGAATCCAACGCGTTGCCGTCGATGCGGTACCTGTATGGGAGCTTGTCCTGAGCGTATTATCGGCTTCAAGGATTATAATATCGATCTCATTGGATCAATGATTAAGTCCATTGAAGTTCCTGAAGATGATGACGATAAGTTGCGTATTGTGATCTTTGCCTGTGAAAATGACGCTTATCCTGCCTTGGATATGGCTGGTATGAGAAGGAATAAGCTCAATCACATGGTTCGCATAGTTCCTGTTCGCTGTCTTGGGTCAGTCAATATGTCCTGGGTTCGTGACCTGCTCTCTGCTGGTATGGACGGCGCCATGCTTCTTGGTTGTAAATATGGTGACGATTATCAGTGCCATTTTGTAAAAGGTTCTGAAATTGCCACTAAGCGTATGGAGAACATAGGCGATTCTCTTTCTACCCTTGGACTTGAACCAGAGCGTGTACGTTCTGAACAGGTTTCAATTACAGAGTATGATAAGATCCCTAAACTCATTAATGACTTTGTTGATGAGATTGTTGAGCTTGGTCCTAATCCATTTAAGGGCTTCTAGTCCTGTTTGAGGCGATACTGGTGCTCACTCTTGCTAAATGGGATGAACACCAGTATCATGTTTCTTTTGATTGAAGAGATTGAGGTCTCTTCTCTAGACCTAAACAAAAGATTTGATAATATAACAGGAGGGGAAGAATGAATGTTCAACCAGATTTAGAATTTATTAAATATCTTAAAAGTGCTGGTGGAGACACGCTGAAAAAATGTTATCAGTGTGCAACCTGCTCCGTTGTTTGTCCTCTCTCTACTGATACTAAACCTTTTCCACGTAAAGAAATGATTTGGGCCCAATGGGGATTGAAGGACAAGCTTGTTGCTGATCCTGATGTATTCCTTTGTCATAATTGTGGTGATTGTACCGTCTATTGTCCTCGTGGTGCTAAGCCCGGTGATGTCCTTGGTGCAATTAGGGCGTATGCTTACACCTTTTATGGATGGCCTTCAGGTCTCGCCAAACTTGCCTCAAGCTCAAAAGGTTTACCTCTGTTGATCGCAATTCCTTCTGTGATTATTTTTGTTTTATGGTTGATCTCCGGTGGACTTTCTATTCCTTCAGCGGCTGATTTTTCTTCTTATGGGTATCAACGTTTTTTTGGCCATTGGGATTTTCATTGGTTGACCAAAAATGTTTTCATTATTGATCTGGTCATGCTTTCAGCAGCAGGTTTGGCTATTGTCTCAGCTTATAAAGGCGTCTCAAGCATGTGGAAGGGGATGGAGGAAAACGCCGGAATCAAAAGTGAATTCAGACCTACGATAGTGCAGTTTGTTACCGAGTTTCTCTGGCCGTCAGTCCAGGAAATTGTTCAACATACTCGGTTCAGAGAGTGTAAGGAAAATCTTGATCGGGTACAGGGGCATAAGCCATTGATGCTCTCATTTATCGGTCTTTTTATTGTTACAGCCTGGTCAGCAACAGCAAATGATGTGCTTGCTCTTATTCCTGCTCTTAGTTTTTTGCATGGTCCCATGTCTGTATGGAATCCAGTTAAAATTCTTGCCAATGTCTCAGCCGTTGCTATGATTGTTGGTATAGGGATTCTCTGGATGAATCGCTCAAGAAAAGAGAGTGAGAAAGGTTTGATTCCTACTTTTTATGATTGGTTTTTGATTTGGGAAATTATGGCTGTTGGTGTAACTGGTCTCCTTGCAGAAATTGCTCGTTGGGCAGGATTGGCCGGACCTGGATACATTATTTATTTTATACATCTTGTATCTGTAATGATGCTTTTTATGTATATGCCCTATACAAAATTTGCTCATCTGGTTTATCGGACTTTTGCAATGGCCTTTGAAAGATACAGGGAAAGTGCGTTTGGTAAAAATCCCGTTAATATGTAAAATTTATTAATATGTGATTTTCCGGTTGTAAAGGCCGTGTCTTTTTGACATGGCCTTTTTTTATGTGATGAATCTCTCAGTTTTGTTTTTATTAAACGTTATCGAAATTGAACAACGGCCGGTTTCGTGTTGAGTCTATTTTGTTTAAATCAGCTCGGTTGCAGAAGAACAAAAGCAGCTATAAATAAAAAAAAGATTGCTTTACTCTTTTATTGTAGGTATATTTGTTGTCTTTGTATGCTGGCGTAGCTCAACTGGCAGAGCAGCTGATTTGTAATCAGCAGGTTGCGGGTTCGAGTCCCATCGCCAGCTCCAGCTGAAACAGACATGCCCAATATTTTTATAATGGGACATGTCGTGAATTAATAGCGCTAAGGTTTTTATAGTTAAAGTAGGTTGTGAATGGAGGGGTTCCCGAGTGGCTAAAGGGAACAGACTGTAAATCTGTCGGCAGCGCCTTCGGAGGTTCGAATCCTCCCCCCTCCACCATCTCTTTATAGTTCTGCATTTAGGTATCAGGCGGGAATAGCTCAATTGGTAGAGCATCAGCCTTCCAAGCTGAGGGTTGCGAGTTCGAGTCTCGTTTCCCGCTCCAGTAGAAGTTTTTTTTCGATTGTACAGATAAGGCCCACATAGCTCAGTTGGTAGAGCGCATCCTTGGTAAGGATGAGGTCACCAG
>JAGXHG010000039.1 GCA_024636345.1 Desulfobulbaceae bacterium
AAAAAAAATTATATAGCCACATTGTTGTTTATAACAACTCTTGCTTTAACACTGCTTACTTTTGGTTGTGACTCGCAGGGACCGGCAGAAAAATCAGGTGAAAAAATTGACCAAGCGGTTGAGTCCACAAAGGATGCGGCAAGCGAAGCAGCCGATAAAATAACGGGCAAGGGGCCGGCCGAAAAAGTCGGCGAAAGTATCGACGAGACTGCTGAAAAAATGAAACAATAGGCAAAACCTAAAAATTAAATCTCGATAGGTTCAGATCATGCCTATCCGATTAGCACAGGCTCAGCTGATTTCGATTGATGCGAATTTGTCTACATGCATTCGCAATAGGCCATGTAGATCTGGCGTCCCACACTTTAGCAAAGCGCCAACCTGTGATAATCGGATAGACATTTTAAAGTCTTTCCGCTCGGTGCGGAAACCGTCCAAGACCGATTTGATTTATGTGAAATTGGCCATTACTACTGTTAAGGGGAGAATAAATCATGGGATCGGTCGACAATAGTGGAGACCAAATCATTTATGCTGCAAACAGTTTTTCGTAATATTTTTTCTCATACACAGCCGGTGAGAGATAGCTTAACCTTTTCTGTATCCTTTACCTGTTGTAAAATATCTCAATATATTCTGTGATGTCTCGAATTGCCTGTTCTCTAGTTTCGTAGGAACGGTGGTAAACAAGCTCGTTTTTCAACGTACCCCAAAAGCTTTCAATGGGCGCATTGTCGTAACAGTTACCCTTTCGACTCATTGAAGCCTTCATTTTGAACTGCCTCAACAGCTTCCAGTAACTCTGCGAACAATACTGGCTTCCCCGATCTGAGTGATGGATCAAGCCTACAGGTGGATGTCTCTTTGCCACCGCCCTGAACAGAGATTTCTTAACCAGGGATTTTTTCATATCAACTCCTTCGCGAAATATGCCGCGGTATTTTTTTTAATATATTCCGCTCCATCTTTACCTGGGCCATTTCTAGTTCCGTATCGCTCAACTCTCACCGGTTCTTCCCAATACTGCCCAACTTCTCGACCTTGTTGGCTTTCACCCAATTACTGATGATAGTGGATTTGGGGACATCAAGACGTAGTGACGCCTCTGGGACACTAATAACTTGAGCGACAACCAGCTTTACCGCCTCTTCCTTGAACTCTTTTGAGTATCTGCCTTGTGAAATTCTCTTCATTATGACACCTCCGCTTTCTGTTTAAAAAGATTGCGACTTGGTGCCCACTTTTTTCAACCTACCTCACTTCTATGGACAGTGGATGTCCAGATTTTCGGGCTGAAAAAGAAACTGCGGAGGTATTGAGACGGTGCAGGTTTTTGGTTACCGGATGAAGAGACAGGTCGTGTTCAGGTGTTTTTTTTGTCTTTACTGCTTTGTTGCAGAGAAAAAAGGCGGTTACTGAGAAAGAAGCAACCGCCTTTTTTCTACTCCTATCGATTGGAATTGTTGAGTCTATTTTTTTACGGGTTTCTTATGCGTCGCCCGCATGGTTTTGGCCAGTTCCTTGATTTCTCCCAAGTCTTTGGTCATCTCGTTCCAGCCGTACCAATAAGCATAATCGGGATTAACATGGAAAAATCCCTGGTATGTCCGCATCCGGTGCTTCATGTACATCTGTACCAGTACTTGGTCGATATAGGAAAGTTTATCCAGATCCTTGTCCCAATTCTCACCGTTGGTATGCATGAAGGTCAGCAGGAATGGATAGTTGGCGGGATAATTGGCCGGTTTTTCAATGAGCCCTTCTTCATACAAGGCCGCAACGGTAGTGATGGCCTCGGCCATCAGTCTGTCCGCCTTCATCATGACAGAGTCACCCATGTCAAGCTGTTCCTTGGCATAACTTGGGGAGTGACACTGCTGGCAGATTTTGAGCATCTTATCCCGTTCCTTCATCCACGATTCCTGATCGAGTTTGGCCATTCGCACGGCCTTAACTGCATCCAGGATCGGAGTGGGGTTGCCGGTCTTGGGATCAAGGACACCCAGGGCCTTGAGGATGGTGACTCGGTCATCGGCAGCCTGTTTGTTGTCCGGCAACGGCAGGCGTACGCCAAGAAAACCCCAGGCAGTTTCATTGTGATGGGTGCCGTCAGGGAGATGACAGATCTGACAGGTGGGGGCGGCAGCGCCTTCAGGCAGGTCTCCATTTTTCTTGGCAAACCAGCGTTCACCGTGTTTGGAACTGGACCACATCTCCCACTGGGGATGATCGTAGCCCATGTGGCACTGCTGACAGGCGTAGGGACTCTGTGCCTCTTTTTTTGAGAAGGCATGGCGGGTATGGCATTCATCGCAGGAGTTGTTCTGGTAGCGGTATCCTTTTGCTGTCTGCTCTTTTTTCTGTTCTTCAGTCTTGATCCCCATGTTGTGGCAGCCGCCGCAACCGCGTCCGCCTTCAATCAGCTCGTCGGGGGCCAAATGGGTGGCCGGGATGGCATTGAGAGTGGTCCAGCCGAAGTTATGTTTGCCGGAGGCAAACTCGTTGAACTGTTTTTCGTGGCATTCCTTGCAGACGTGCTCATCGGGTAGTTTCGCTTTTTTGTAATCTTCCACGGTCTGATGATCGGTGCCGTGACAGGTGGAACAGGTGACATCATTCTCGGAGTGCTTGCTGACCTTCCAGTCCTGGACCTGTCCGGGTGAAATTTTGCTGTGACAATCGATACAGGCGTCACTGGCCATTGCGGCACTGGTCAGCAGCAGCAATGAAGCTGTGCCACTGAACAACGCAATCCTGATTTTTTTCATTCGTACCCTCCCTCAAGAGTTGAATAAAGAATGTTTTGGAACGGACGGAAACGCCAGCTCCGCCATTTAGGAGTCGTGACAAAAAACCTGTGATGCACTTTTTGGTGACAGCTCCTGATACCGCTTCGGGAGATATTCTGTTCAAGTTACTCTTGCTCAACAGCTTGCCCCCCCTTTCTGTTATGAACTATATCACAAAAAAAGCAGCATAAAAAAGAAAAACAGCAAGGACGAATAGATTTCGTTCTTGCTGTTTTTCTTTACCGGAACGCAGGTCAGACTGTGAAACGGCCGGTGACCTCTTACATCTGGGAGGTCATTTCGCTGAGGTCAGTGATGCTCGCTTTCCTGTGGCAACCGGCACTGTCCGAAATGTCAGAAACACCAGACCAGTCAATGGATTAACAAGCAGCAGGAAAAGCTGTTGCCGGTGCGTATTTTATGGCGACCTTTACCCTGCCGTTTTGAACTGCTGCAACTGGCATGGGCCAATCAGAAAACTATATATGGCCTAAATCCGAAAAGCCTGGGGGGTGAGTTCGGTATGAGAATGGTGCTGCATACCAACTCCAGAAAGCTGGACTACCATCCGCATAGTCATGCGGTTATTCCCGGGGGCAGTGTAAATAAATGCTGCCGGCAATGGAAAAGGAAAAAGAGTGAATATCTTTAATGCCTCTACAGGAAACTCAGCTATCACCTTTTTGGACTCCCGCTATGCGGGAGTGACGAAGCCTTTAGCTGATGCCATTTCCGGAAAGGATGACCATAACTAATACCTTCTATTGTCGTTGTGTTTTATTGAATACGGACAGCCCCAATGATGGGTATTTTCCCGGTTAACGCTTCTTTCCATCTGCCATTGAGGCATGGATGTTCCCTTTTCTGTTTTTCTGTTCTCACTCTGAGTGAACAAGCACCCAATCATCTCAACTCAAGCCTACAATGAAATATACAAAGGACACCGAAAAAATATTCAGTGCCCTTTGCTCATCCGGCTGTCACGCCGGCGTATATGGATGGCTACACAGCGTTCTAGAAGCTGTAACGCAGACCAAGCATCAGATCGTTGCTGTTATAATTGAAATCAACACCATCAATGGTGGCATCACTGGTACCCATAAAGCGATACTGAACATCAACAGACCACGTGTCGTTGAAAGCATAGGCAACACCTCCAATGAGTTGGTAAGTGAAGACGTCGTCACTGTCGGAAGCACTAAAGCCAGGATGGTTGATGTCAAGTTTGGACCAACCCATTCCGACACCGACAAATGGTTTCCAGGGAGATCCGGTATCCACATCGTAATAACCATTGAGCATAAAGGAACGAGTTTTCAGGTCACCCTCATTAAGGGTGCCGTAAAAATTGTCATAGGATGTGATGTCAAGGTCATTCTTTTGCCTGATGAGCTCTATCTCCATGCGCATCGGGTTCGCAAAGTCATAACCTGCGGCAAGAGAACCTATAAAACCATTGTCAAAAGTCATTTCGGCTGTTCCGGCTGCATTTGGCAAGTTATCGATGTCAGTGTCCATAGGCATGCCAATACCGACATTCCCCTTGATGTAAAAGGAGTCGGCGGCAGCCATTGAGCTCATAGGAGTAACAAGTACAGTCAGAGTTGCTACAGTTACTAAGGTTTTTTTCATTTTCTATTCCTCTGTTAAGAATTAAATTACATAAAAATATGCACTATAATATCACTGATTTTTATCGTTGCCGGCCACCGCCACCACGCTTTTGACCCATGCCCTGCTGCTTTCCGCTGCTATCCCCTGTCGCGTTGGCTGGTTGTCCCGCATATTGTTGTCGCTCCTCCGTGGTCATGCTCTGCGTCCGCTCCTGCCATTCAGAGCTAAAGGCATTTCGCTCTTCTTGGCTTGCCCCTGGCATAGTGCCTCGCATCTTGCTGAGCTCTTCATTGTTCATGCTCGAATAATCCGTTACTGCCCACACCGGTGTTGCCGTCATGAGTGCCATGGCCAATATCATTGCTGTTTTTTGCATCTTGTGTGTCATGATTTCTCCTTCTATTATTTGGTGATTACAATCTACAGGCTGTCTTGTGTTCCTCACCTGCGACTTCTCATTGAGTTTGGATCTTGTTTCCAAACAACTGCATGCCATTATCCTCAATACTTCCAATATCCTTAGGTGACGCTTTTTCTGCCATATGGACCTTTACCCAAATCTCAATCGGTTTAGGACTGCCTCCGCCCTGTGCACCTCCTTTTCCTCCCATTTTTTTGCCACCTCCGCCTCTACCCATCCCACCTCGACCACCACTGGAGGATCCTTTACCAGATGGTCGTGCTATCTTTTCAGTCTCAAAACCCACACCGATAGTTTTGTTATTTTCTATACCTGTGAGAGGCACTTTCAGCTCATAAATCAAATATCCTTGTTGCATTTCGAGTCGGACATATATTCCTATTTCTCCAGCTTTGCTCGTAGGCATGGTTTGCCGGGTTTCCTCCGGCCCATTAAGTATGGCCAAGTTGTACCGGCTGTCTGCCACCATTTCCTCCATGCCGTTTCTTGGTGTATGATCTGGCATGCTTCCCCGCATCTGGCTTTCTCGGGCAAGTGGAAACTGCAGACCGAATTTTTTTTCGGTGCCTCCGGCGTTGTCAATCCACACGGTGAAACCTGTTCATATAAACATCATCATGGTTGACTGGTTTCTACTTATCAACCGTATGTAAAAATTGTCGTCATCATTCATCACAGACACTTGCACCTTGGAATCTTCATCAAAATATTGGGGATTCTCAGGCCAGTCGGCATCCCTACCGTCCAGAGTAATGGGCTCAGTCCGCTGACTCTGTAACTCCACTTCGTTACATCCGGCCTGAGAGATGGCTGCCAGAATAAAAATAAGCAGAGAAGCCACTCTGATTGTTTCAGGCCTCATAATAGTTCACCCTTATCCCTGAACGACTGGTCAGATCACGACTCCTCAGTTTCATTTTTTTTTCACTGAGTACTTCACTCAAGCTCTTCTCCATCTCCTTTCGACAGGTTACAACCTCCTGCTGAAAGGCCGTCATCAGCGCGGGATTGAGGCCTAAGTCATCCAGAATCTTCGCATATTGCATCTTGCCCTCTTCAAGGATTGCAGCCATCTGATTTGCTGTTTCTTCACTCAGCCACAAAAGATTCTGCAGGGAGGCAAGTTTTTCTTCTTCCGGTAACTGCATGAACCTAAAAAGGCCATTGTCAAGGATCTCTGTACGCAGGGCCTGGATTTGCTCATGGTCCAGGATAGCCGTAAGTTTTTCAGGGTATTGCTCTCTGAACTTTTTCATCTCCCGGTGCACTTTTCGCATATCCTCGCGTTGCGGACCATGGCTTTCTCCAATTTTCTCCATGGCTTCTTTACTGGTAGTAAGTATATCCTGTACGGCAGCAGTCTGTCCGTCATTGAGCTCCAGTTGCTCTATGATCATGCTCAACTGTGTAGTACCAAAAATATCGTTACCGATATGCGGTTCGTGGGCTTTGACGCTCCAGGCCGTCAGGAAAACAAAGAGAATGATGTGAACAATGACCTTGGTTGGTTTCATAATGGTTTCCTTTTGAAAATATTTTGCTAAAACTATTGACTTGAAGCGGTATTGATTGGTCGATAAGCCTTGGATTCTTCTAAAGTACATCACCCTCTTGCTGATTGCTGTTAAGCTCCGGTCAAGTTGTGTAAAGTTGTGTAAAGCTGTTACAAAAATAAGAAATGATGCAGTACTATCCTGGAAAGACAGAGCTGCGGTTGATCCCTTAAAAATTTTCAGGTTATCTGGGTTAGAGTGATATGAAACAAATTTTAGTCATTGATGATGACAAGGAACTGTGCGAGTTGTTGGTTGAATTTCTGCAGCCAGAAGGGTTTAGCGTGGAAACGGTGAATGAACCACACAGCGGCTTACGACGGGCCTTATCCGGTGAACACTGCCTGGTGGTTCTTGATGTGATGCTTCCAGGTATGACGGGGTTTGAGCTGTTGCGGAATCTAAGGATATCTTCACAGGTTCCGGTGTTGATGCTTACGGCCAGAGGTGAGGATATTGATCGTATTATTGGTCTCGAGATGGGGGCGGATGATTATCTTCCCAAACCCTTTAACCCTCGCGAACTTGTGGCCAGAATCCAAGCCATTTGGCGTCGAGTTCAGCCGGGAGAAAAGCAGCTGTCGGAAAGTCAGTCACGGATAGAATTTGATGATATCATTATTGATTTTGGATCAAGGAATGTGAAACAGAATGGCAATAGCGTCAAGCTGACAGCTGCCGAGTTTTCCTTGCTTTATGAGTTATTGAAAAAGGCTGGCCAGGTGATGACCCGTGAGGAGTTGACCCAAAAGGTTTTGAATCGTAAACTCGAGATCTTTGACCGCAGTATCGATGTCCATGTCAGTAGCCTGCGTAAGAAGCTGGGACACACTATAGGTAACCGGGAACGGATCAAGACCATACGTAACACTGGCTATCTTTACACCCAATCTCATCAGGAATTATAATCATGCGTAGCCTTTTTTATAAACTTTTTCTCAGCTTTCTTCTTATCAGTCTGCTTGCCAGCTTTACCACGATAATGATCTCTTATTGGGCACAAGTTGGCCCCTATGGCGAGCTGAAAAAACGGGTGGGATACAATCAGCTTCAGGCTTTGACCCATTCCCTTTCGATAACCGGTCTGGCGACAGTGAAGATCCATGAAAGTGGCGGCAAGGAAGCGTTAATGGTTTATCTAGAAGAGCTTGAAAAGCAGCCCTACATTCAAATCTTTCTGCTGCAGGAAGATAACAGCAACTTCTCGAATCGCAAACTGCCACCGGGAGCTGTTGACCTTGCCGTTTCCTCCCGCACATCTCATGATCTTCAATACAACGTTTCCGAAACGGCAATCATGGTAGCCTTACCACTGGTTAGTCAAGACTGGCAGGGCATGACTCTTGTCGGCAGTACGGCCAGGATAATGCGGCCTCCGGTCTTTTCAGACGATAAAGAAACAGAAGGCTGGCAACGACTCCTCTTCTTTCGTCATCGTTTTGGCCTACCGATTCTTGTTGTGGTGCTTATTGCCGCGGCCGGATGTTACCTGCTGGCCAGTTCACTGACGGCCCCGATTCGTGATCTGCGCAAGGCCACCCAGCAAATGAGCAAGGGTGATTTTTCAGCTCGGGTTGATCATCTCAGCGGCGGGAAGGATGAGATTGCAGATTTGAGCCGTGATTTTAATACCATGGCCGAACGAACTCAGTCTTTGCTCCAGTCTCAGAAACGACTTTTACGCGATGTCTCCCATGAACTGCGCTCCCCGTTGACGAGGCAGAATCTTGCGTTGGAATTGGCCCGGCAACGCTTCAGCGATGCAGAGCCCTATTTGGCGAGGATTGAGAAGGAGTCCGGCCGGCTCAGCGAGCTCATTGACCAGCTTCTCATCCTGACCAGGATTGAGTGTAATATAGATAACGCTCCCAAAAAACCGGTGAGCCTATGTAAACTGCTGAGTGACATTGTTCACGACGCCAATTTTGAGGCTGCCAATCAGGATCGGAGGATAGAAATACAGAACCTCGATAAGGTGACAGTGCTTGGCTCCATGGAGATGCTTGGTCGGGCTCTGGAAAATGTAATTCGCAATGGATTACACTATACGGCAGCTGGAAGTGCTGTTGAAATCAACATTTCAAAAGGTGAGGATGATGTGGCTATTATCGTCCGGGATCATGGCCCCGGCGTACCGCAGGAATATTTTGAGCAGATATTCCAACCATTTTTCCGGGTAGCGGAGTCGCGTGGTCGTGACAGCGGCGGTACAGGAATCGGTCTAGCCATCGCCAAACAGGCGATCTTGATGCATGGCGGCAGGATAGAGGCAAGAAATGCAGAAAGTGGCGGGCTGGTGATTGAGATACACCTGCCGTTGTCGTAAGGTTTTGGTTCCGACCCGATGACATCCTTTTCATCCGGGTCGGTAATAGAGTTGTGCTTGTTTTTACATTATACCTGGATGTTAACTGGCGAATATTTCTCTTGATCCTCCTCCTGTTCACCAAACATATCCATCAATGTCGTAGCGGAATCATTTTCTGCATTTGATAGATAGGAGGCGAATGATTGCTGGGATGCTACCCCGCCTTGAAGACTTCCCACCATCTTGTCCTGAATTCCTCTCATCATGGATTCCATTTCACCCTTATCCATCAGCCCGTCATTATTGGCATCGTAGGTCTTTGTTACCTCCTCCACATTTACTGTCTGGCCCGTCATCCCAGACATCTTGTCGGCCATAGTCTGGATCTCATCCTGGTCAAGACCGCCGTTTTTGTCGGCGTCAAGCTTGTTAAATCGTCCTTCCGCACCTTTTCCTTGCCGCATGCCCTGCATCTGCTGCATATTAGCAAAGGAACAACTACTCGATCCACTAATTCCGTTCATCTTAATTACTCCTTTTTTGGTTATGGAGATAATGAAAGAGAGAGGATGTCCGTTTCCAATCTCCTGTCAAGAGCACTCCTCTATCAACTGCAAATGAAGATGACTTTTCTCCACTGATTTACGAATCGGACCGCGAGCTGATTTTCTATATATTCTTTACAAAAACTTTACAAAACTAAGGAACAAGTATTTATGGAATTCGGGGGACACAATATGTATTAAACTGCAAGCAGTTGTCTCTTATGTGCCAACTCAATATTGCCACCGGTAAGTTCAGTCTGTTTGTAATAAGGTCGAAGATTCTGCCTGGAATATTCTTTAATATTTCAGTCCACCTTCGTTTGAGGCTGCTGATAACTATCTATAATTGTTAAATAACAGACATGGGGAACTCAAGATCACGACAGCGAAAAAAACATTTAATGTAATTGTAACAAGTGTGTTTTTTGTCTGACTAACATCAAGATTCGGTCTCCTTTTAGTTAATTTCAATAATAGTCTTGACAAAATAAAAGCTTGGTATACACTAAAGATAGTAATCGATAACTATCTTTATGGGAGGTTTTATGAACAACCATGTTAAGTATCTTCCGGCAGATGAGCGCCGTGCAGTGACTGTCGAGGCCGTAGTTGAGTTGGCCGCAGAGCAGAACCCAAATGGTATCACAACTTCTGCGATTGCCAATCGCATGGGAGTAACCCAGGGCGCCCTGTTTCGACACTTTCCCAGCAAGGCTGCCATCCAGCAGGCAGTGATAGAGTGGGTGGCCGAACGGCTGATGTCAAGGCTGGATAAAGCTATCCTGGGGGTACCATCTCCGCTCGCCGCGCTCGAAGCCATGTTCCTGGCACATATAGAGTTTGTCTCCGATCATCCTGGCGTTCCCCGCATTTTGTTTGGCGAGTTACAATGTGCTGAAAAAACGGCCTCCAAGAACATAGTGCAGGCGCTCATAAAGCGTTATGGCGAGCGATTGTCTCGGTTGATCGAAGAAGGAAAGGCTCGCAAAGAACTTGACGCCCATCTCGACACGGAGGCTGCTGCCACTCTCTTTATCGGCACGATCCAAGGCTTGGTGATGCAATCGCTCTTATCCGGCGATGTGGGCCACATCCGCCATAATGCGGCGCGGGTTTTTGCCATCTACCATCGAGGTATAAGGAGCACGCAATGAAAAGTCTACATCTACAAGGACGTACCCTGATGCTGTTGGTGGTACTCCTACCCCTCTTGGCTCTCTTTATCTATGTCGCCCTCCGTTCAGGGCCGCTTGCGCCGGTACCCGTAACGGTGACTACAGTGGAGAACCGCTCCATTGCTCCTGCCCTCTTTGGGATTGGTACCGTCGAGGCACAATACACCTTCAAGATCGGCCCCACTTTTGCAGGTCGGGTCAAACGGCTGGATGTGCATGTGGGAGATCTGGTTCAAGCCGGGCAGGTGCTTGGCGAAATGGACCCGGTTGATCTCGACGAGCGAATCCGGGCCCAGGAGGCCGCGCTTAAACGCGCCAAGGCGCTGCTGAGTGAAGCCCAGTCGCGTCAGGTTTATGCCCAAATACAGGCCAGGCGTTATGAACAATTACTGGCAGCTCGCTCGACTAGTGAGGAGATCGTTGCCACCAAAAAGCATGAGCTGCAGGTGACCGAGGCTGGCCTGAACGCGGCGCGTGAGGAACTCGCTCGAAGCCAGGCCGACCGCGAGGCATTGGTCGCGCAGCGCAGCAACCTGAAGCTTGTCGCCCCGGTCGATGGTCTGATTACCGTGCGCGATGCAGACCCCGGCACCACGGTTGTGGCTGGCCAGGCGGTGGTGGAGTTGATCGATCCGAAGAGCCTGTGGATCAATGTGCGCTTCGATCAGATTCATACGCGCGGGCTTGCTGCCAACTTGCCGGCCAATATCGTATTGCGCTCGCAGGCAGTCGAGTTACGGACGGGTCGAGTGTTGCGGGTAGATCCCTTGGCCGACGCAGTGACCGAGGAAACGCTGGCCAAGGTTGAGTTTGATCACCTTCCCGAGCCGCTGCCGCCAGTCGGCGAACTGGCTGAAGTCACCGTCACCTTGCCAACGCTTCCGGCTGCGCCCGTCATCATTAATGCCGCAATCCAGCGCATTGATGGCAAATTGGGCGTGTGGCAGGTCATGAATGGCGATCTGCACTTCACACCGGTCTTGTTGGGTGCCGCCGACCTGGATGGTCATGTGCAGATCCGCGAAGGGCTGAAGGTCGGAGACCAAGTGGTGGCCTATAGCACAAAAGCATTAAAAGCACGCACCCGAATTAACGTGGTTGAACATTTGCAGGGAGTGAAGTGATGATCAGCCTGGCTGGACGCGATATCATGCACGCCTGGGGCAAGTTCGTCTTTACCGGCGTGGGCCTTGGGCTGCTGATTGGTATAACCCTGTCCATGGCCGGCATTTACCGCGGCATGGTGGATGACGCCAAGGTGCTGCTCGACAACAGCAGCGCTGATCTCTGGGTGGTGCAAAAAGACACCCTCGGCCCCTATGCTGAACCGTCGAGTATCTATGACGATACCTGGCGTTCCATCCGCGGCATGCCAGGGGTCGCCCGGACGGCCAACGTTACCTATCTTACCATGCAGGTGCGTCAAGGCGAGCACGATGTGCGTACGATGGTTACCGGCGTCACAGCAGGCGAGCCCGGCACGCCCGGCTGGCCGCCGTATCTTGTCGCCGGTCGCCAGATCACCCGTGGCCATTATGAGGCTGTGGCTGATATCGCCTCAGGGTTTGCGCTTGGTGACCGCCTCCAGATTCGCCGCAATCACTATACCGTGGTCGGTCTGACTCGGCGGATGGTCTCTTCCGGCGGCGACCCCATGGTCTTCATACCCCTTAAGGATGCTCAGGAGGCCCAGTTTCTCAAGGACAATGACGCCATCCATCAGCAGCAACGCCGCACTGCCGCCAATCCGGCATTCAACCGGCCGCAAGTCCCGGGGTTACTTGATGCCGTCATCGCCTCGCAAAGCATTAATCCTTACGTCAACGCGGTACTGGTGCAGATAGAATCGGGCCATCGCGCTGAGGATGTGGCGGAATCGATCCGCCGCTGGAAGCGGCTGACCGTCTACACGCGCAGCCAGATGGAGGAGATCCTCGTCGGTAAGCTGATCGCCACTGCGGCAAAACAGATATTCATGTTTCTGGTGATTCTTTCGGTTGTCAGCTCAGCCATTGTCGCCTTTATCATCTACACTCTGACCCTTGGCAAGATCCGCGAGATTGCCGTGCTCAAGCTGATCGGCACCAAAAACCGAACCATTGTCGCCCTTATCATGCAACAGTCCATTGCCCTGGGTGTAATCGGATTTGTGGTGGGCAAGATTACGGCCACCCTGCTGATGGCACCGATCTTTCCAAAATATGTACTACTCGAGCCCCTGGACTCCATTATCGGCTTCTTTGCCGTGATGGTAATCTGCATACTGGCGAGCATCATCGCCATTCGTGCCGCTCTCAAGGTCGATCCGGCCGAAGCAATAGGAGGTTGACATGATGGGCAAAGGTATTCTTATCGAAGGGTTAAAAAAACGCTATGGTAGTGGCGACACCGCAGTCGATGCCTTGAAAGGGGTAGACATGCAGGTGGCCCCGGGTGAGGTGGTCGGGCTGGTAGGACCTTCAGGGTCCGGTAAAAGTACGCTGCTCAAAGCTCTGGGGGCGGTGATCGAGCCCACTGGAGGGCGCATGACCCTTGGTGGCGAGGTGATTTATGACAACGGATGGAAGGTGAAAGACCTGCGTGCCCTGCGGCGCGACAAAATCGGCTTTATCTTTCAGGCTCCTTACCTCATCCCGTTTCTCGATGTTACCGACAACGTCGCTCTGCTCCCCATGCTGGCCGGAATACCTAACGCTGAGGCCCGCAAGCGAGCAGTAGAGCTGTTTAAAGCACTCGATGTCGAGCCGCGCGCCAAGGCCATGCCGTCGCAGCTCTCCGGTGGAGAACAACAAAGGGTGGCCATCGCCCGTGGCCTGGTCAATCGCCCGCCGGTCATTCTCGCCGATGAGCCTACGGCGCCGCTTGACAGCGAACGCGCCCTGGCAGTGATCCGAATGCTGAACGATATGGCCCGTAAATTTGAGACCGCCATCATCGTTGTCACCCACGACGAAAAGATCATCCCGACCTTCAAGCGCATCTATCACATTCGTGATGGCGTAACGTACGAAGAAGCAGGTGAGGGGCGGAGTTTTGATTGAGTTGTATATCCGAGCCGTTTCAATAAACATGTTAGCTGGTGAAGCATGATTCGCAAGCAGTTCAGTGTGTCGGTTACGACTCATTGTTTTGTTGATCGACTCGATAAATAAAGGAGTTTTTCATGTTCAGATATTGGCAGACACATAGACAAAGATGGAGTGTTCGTGCTGACGCCGGCACTCACAGGTATCGCCATGTTTTCAGTAGAGCAGATATTTCACTGCTGTTGCAGGGGGAAAGGAAATGATAAAAACACCAATTGAACAGCAACGTCGATGGTGGATCTGGGTAATTTCTCTGGTCGCGATCGGCTTCGGCCTGCTGACCATCAAGGAAGGCGGCATGACTCTGTTCGGCGGCGAAACAGTGCGAGTGGAAGCCGGAAACTATGTACCATTCGTGCTCTGGTTTAACTTTCTCACAGGTTTCGCCTATGTTATCGCCGGGATCGGGCTGTGGATGCTGCAACCCTGGGCGGTGTGGCTGGCCATTACTATCGCCGGGGCCACATCGCTCACGTTTGCCGCCTTTGGCATGCACGTGGCTTTCGGAGGTGCCTACATGCAGCACACGGTGATAGCTATGAGTCTGCGCACCCTGGTGTGGGCAGCGATAGCAACTATCGCCTGGCAGCTTATTAAGGTGAGGAAGGCATGAGGCCATGAACGTATCTTCCAACCTCGCATTGACCTTGTTCACCGGACTCGCTTTTGGGGCGATGCTTCAGCCGGCCTTGGCTGAAAATGGTGTTGACCAGGACAACGAGTCACGCACAATACCCTTGCCGGCCACGGATCTCTTCACGCCGCTACGTGCCGACCCCAAGGAACCACGCTTCTTTGTCAGTATGCTCCAGATCGACTCAGACCTCCGCGATACCACCCTTGGGGCGGTTGGTTTTGGTGAGCATTTTGGCATTGTACGCCGTGAAACCCTTGCGGATTTTGACTGGCAGCTCGGTATAGCAGGCGCGGTGTTCGCCCAATTCGATCTCGAAGCGCCGTCTGCCGATCTGGTGAATGCCGACTATATTATCGGCTTGCCGCTGACTTGGCGCTATAGCGACTGGTCTGGTCGCGTGCGTGTATATCACCAGAGTTCGCATCTGGGCGACGAATATCTGCTGCGCGAGGAACCGCAGCGTGTGAATCTGAGTTTCGAGTCCATTGAGATGATCGCGGCTTATGATTTTACCGCGTTTCGCTTATACGGAGGTGGTGAATACCTCTTTCATCGCGATCCGACGGATCTCGGCAAAAGTCTGTTACACACGGGGCTCGACTGGCGGGGGAAGGAAGTTGCATTCCGCATGGGTGATCTCGGTGGCGCCCGCTGGGTGGCGGGGCTTGATGTCAAACGCTGGGAGCAAAACAACTGGGCGACGCAGCTAAGCGCCAAAGCAGGCCTTGAGTTCGCGCCGCTCGGCAACAGCGGTCACAATGCGCGCCACTGGAGTGTGTTGTTGGAAATCCACGACGGCCCATCGCCCTATGGGCAGTTTTACCCGCTTGACGTTCGCTACTGGGGGATCGCCATCCAATTGGGTCTATGAATCCTGCGCGTTGAAATCTGGGCAGCTGTTTAACAGGCAAAGACTATCTCGCGTAAAGGCATCATTATCTGAGGAGAAAAATAAGCATGAACATATCCCGTATGACTTTAGCCATCCTGGCAATCGGGTTCACGGTGATTACAGCCCCCCATCCCGCATTTACCGAGACGGCTGCTACAGCCATCGAGCCTCTTGTTCTGCGCAAGATCATGCGGGAGCTAGGCAAAAACATGCAACACATCTCTGACAGTATAGCGCGTGAAGACTGGGCTCTGATCACGGAAATAGCGCCTCACATCGCCGACCATCCGAAGCCGCCACTGACGGAGAAAATACGCATTCTCGCCTTCGTCGGCTCTGATGCCGGCAAGTTTAGAGACTATGATGAGAAAACCCACCAGGCTGGACAGGAACTGAGACGAGCAGCTATGCAAAAGGACAGGACTGAGGTAATTTCTGCGTTTGCAACGTTGCAAGAGAGTTGTGTCACCTGCCATCAGAGTTTTCGTAAATCGTTCCAGGAGCATTTCTATGAGCAACGCTAAAACAATCAGTGGTCACATTTCCTTTATGTTCATCCTTGTTGGTCTGCTGGCTGGATGCGCGATTGGTCCAGATTTTAAGAGCCCGGCACCACCGGATGTGGCAGCCTACACCGCCACCCCTTTGCCTGCGCAAACAGTCTCCGCTCCCACACCGTTAGGAGAGTCACAGCGTTTCATTGAGGGCGGCTTGATCAATTCGCAATGGTGGCACGAACTCGGCTCACCCAAGCTGGATACCCTGATCAATGATGCCTTACAAGCCAGCCCCACACTAGCTAAGTCTCAGGCCACTTTGCGTCAGGCACAAGAACTTTATGCCGCGCAGGCCGGCTCAAGTCTTTATCCTCAAGTTGATGCCAACCTCGGCGCGCAGCGACAGCGATTCAGCCCCAGCTCATCAGGGCAGCCCGGTGATGCCCGTGAATTCAGTCTTTACAACGCTGGAGTCGGTATTAATTACACTCTTGATCTGGCTGGCGGCAATCGGCGCACCCTGGAAGCACTGGCCGCTCGCGTCGATTATCAGCGCTACCAGCTAGCAGGTGCCCGATTGACCCTGGTGGCCAATATCGTCACCACCGCCGTCACCCAGGCCAATATTTACGGGCAAATACAGGCTACAAAGGACATCCTTCAACTGCAAGAAGAACAACTGAAACTGACTAAAGAGCGAGTACGTCTTGGCCAGTCAGCCCCCGATGAAGTGCTGGCCTTACAAACCCCAGTGGAACAGACTCGTGCCACTATTCCACTTCTGTATACTCAGCTTCAGCAGAATGAACACCTTCTTGCCGTGCTCGCTGGCCGGGCGCCTGGCGCGGGAGGTTTGCCATCTTTCACATTGGCGGAATTCACCCTGCCAACGGCTCTACCGCTCATCGTACCCTCTGAGCTGATTCACAGCCGCCCGGATATTCAGGCCGCCGAGGCCTTACTGCACGTTGCTAATGCAGAATACGGCGTGGCAATCGCCAAGCTCTATCCGCAAGTCAACCTCAGTGCCGACCTTGGTTTGCTGGCCCTAACTACTGACGCATTGTTTAGTGGCAGTTCGACGGTTTGGGGCTTGGTTGGGCAATTGACCCAACCTTTATTTAAACCCGGCTTACCGGCGGGAAAACGTGCAGCTTTAGCTGAATTCGATGCAGCGGCAGCAAATTACCAAAATGTCGTCCTCGAAGCCCTGCGCAATGTGGCCGATGTGTTCAGGGCGCTGGAAAACGATGCCCGGAGGCTGGCGGCACTGGCTGCCGCCGATGTTGCCGCACAGGGATCCTTTAATTCCGTGCAGCGTCGCTACGAACTGGGTGCAGCCAGTTATATCCAGCTGCTCATAGCCCAACAGCAGGCGCAGCAGACCCGGATGAACTTGATCGAGGCTCAGGCACGGCGTCTTGTCGATTGTTCGGCATTGTATCAGGCAATGGGTGGTGGTATTTGATCATGGCATTTTCTACAATTTAGCCCTTGTCTGGATTGACTAGCAGCATGTCGCAGGTGACAACATACTCATTATGAATCCAAGCATTGAATGGCCGGGAGATCTATGAGCAAATGATCGCCAGCGGCTACACCAGAAGCGTCGACATGGAAGAGACGACAGCGCTCGGAGCCGGGAGGTTTATCAAAAATCCCTACACCATGAAAGAACTTGGCCGAGCAGTGAGAGACGAGCTGGCACGCTAGACTACTACCGCTACACTTCACGTTTTCAGCGACACCCAAGATGGCTCCAGATACGGCAAAGTTTTTTCCATCCTTTTTTCGATCAATTGAAATCGCTCCATTCAAAAAAAAATAAAAAAAATCCTTTCCTTGATCTAGATCAAACAAACATTCCCTGATCTACGATAGTAGTACCAAACATAAACAACAGATTTGCAATAAAATTTCAACATACCTAAAATGTAACATATACTGTGTTAAAAACTTTTTCACTCAACCCAACTAAGGAGAACAACCATGTATTGTAATCAATGTGAACAAACTGCTAAAGGAATCGCCTGCACCACCATCGGTGTCTGTGGCAAGATCGAGGAAGTAGCAGGTCTGGAAGATCTTCTCACCCA
>JAGXHG010000040.1 GCA_024636345.1 Desulfobulbaceae bacterium
AGTATGCATCGGGCATCTACCAAGACTCCATCAAAAAATCTGGCTTTATCTGTAGTATGAGTCGCAAAGGAAATTGCTGGGATAACGCGCCAGCTGAAAGTTTTTTTCATACGCTTAAGACCGAATTAACTCATCATGAAAAATATGCAACCAGGGCCGAGGCGAAAAGTAATATTTTTGAATATATAGAGGTCTTTTACAATCGCCAGAGGCGTCACTCGTCTATAGGATACTTGAGCCCAGTAGCATATGAGGCTGCTTATCAAAAAGCTGCGTAATTATTTGTCCGGAAAAGTCTTGCCAGATCACATCAATGCGCTCTCGGCAAATGGCTCTATGGAACGGAACGGCAGGAAGCAGAACGCCATATACCGGCTCTTGTTCCTCTCCTAAAAAATCTCGAACAGCCCCATGCCCAGTTACATTCCTCCGTCAAACAAATTAACGACCTTGCATCAAAGCAGGAAAAGAGCACAATTCTGTCCGAGACTCAGGCCATTTTCGAGACTTCAACCAAGCCGGCAATGGTCTCCGTTGAGGCTATTCTGGCGGAAGTGATTACCGCAGTCGATGCCAATTCAACCGCAGCTCGTGAAAAGGTCAATTCCTCTATCTCTTTCAGTCGAGGACTTATTCTTCTCCTTTCGCTTCTGGCTGTGAGTGTAGGATTACTGATCAGCTTTGTCATCTCTCGCAGCATCTCCCGTACCACACGCCAACTGACCAATATCACTGACAGCCTTGCCAAGGGGGATATGACAGCTCGTAGTGCCCTGGAACAGAAAGACGAGATGGGCCAGCTTGCCTGCTCTGCCAACAACCTTGCCACAAGCCTTGACAACATGTTTTCACAGACCGGATGCTCTTCATCGACGATCAACGCCTCTACACTCAATCTCGACCGCTTGTCAGCCTCTCTTTTTTCATCCGCCGAAACCATGTCGGAAAGTTGCAATACGGTAGCAACAGTCGCAGAACAGATGAGTTCTAACATGTCAGCCATTGCAGCTGCAGCCGAAGAGACCAGCACCAATATCAGCATAGTGGCTGCCGCTACTGAAGAAATGACCACTACCATTACTGAAATCGCCGCAGGCTCAGCCAAAGCAAGTGTCATTACCATGCAGGCCGTGCAGGAAGCAGAAAAAGCTTCTACCAGCGTCAAGGAACTCGGCGATGCTGCACAAATGATCAACAAAGTGACTGAAACCATTAACGAAATCGCAGACCAGACTAACCTGCTCGCATTGAATGCCACGATTGAAGCTGCACGGGCCGGTGAGGCAGGAAAAGGCTTCGCGGTTGTTGCCAATGAAATCAAAGAGCTCGCCAAACAGACCACCGAAGCTACGCGTGAAATAAAGGAACGGATCGAAAACGTACAGAAGTCAACCGGGCAGACCATAGCGGTCATAGACACCATCGCGGAGACCATCAACAACACAAACGATATCGTTTCATCTATGGCTGCCGCCGTCGAAGAGCAGGCTGTCACCAGCAGAGAGATAGCCTCTAACGTCAATCAAGCATCCATTGGCATGCAGGAAGTCACGGAGAATATCGCCCAGGCGTCGATCGCCAATGCAGAGGTGAGCAAAGATATCGCCTTGGTCAAAAATGAATCACTGATCGTCGCTGCCGGCAGTTCTGACGTCAAGGAACTCTCAGCGGAGATGAAAGCCAATGCGGCTGCCCTTGAACTTATCCTGGATCGCTTTACCTTCCGACCAGCCCTGTTTGATATAGGTAAGATTAAGGACGGACGCCCATTTCAACTGGAAGATGCGACTGACATCTGTTCTCAGCGGCTACATCGACATGGAATCGAAAAACGTTCCTGATCACCACCAATGCGAGTTTGGCAAATGGTACGATAATGCTCCTGAAAAGATCAAGCTCCACCCGCTATTCAAGGAGATAGGTCAGCACCACGAGGCAGTGCACCGGAGAGTTGTTGAAGCTGTTGATCTGTTCAACACCAACAAAACCAACGCTGCCCGCAACAAGGTGGATGAATTTGAAGACGTCAGAAAGAAATTGTTTATCAGCCTTGACGAAATGTATCTCTCCTGATTACTGCGGAAATAGTGCACTGGGCAAATGAGCCAGGTAGTGATTTCGCTTCCTGGCTCATTTTGCGTAATCTGAGAGACTGCAACGAGCTGAGTTTTTAACTTGAATCCAGGTCATTTTTTCTCAGTTTGCCTGAAATCTAAGGTAGGGGGCGTTTTTGTTCCCAAAATTGCGCTCGGATTAACCTTACTTATAATTGTTCCAAAGAGAGAAAAATATAAAATGATTACCTTGTGATTTAAGAGAATGCGCCTCTCCTCATTACGAACGACCTTACTAAACGTTGAACGTTTTACAGTAGACTTTCGGGCGGGTGAGAGTAGCTGGTTTAAACGAATACTCAGAAGTATACTGTATACGTCAGATTCGATAACAGTTTTTCACCAAGACTGTCGATCAAGTCTGAGCAACTGCAGCTAAAATCTTCACCCTCACTCTTTCTTACTTCAATTCCTGCCTCGCTTTCGTTGTTTCTCAACCGACCACAGTATTACCTCGCCCGATTCTGAGCACCTGCGACAGTCATCTCAACATATTGAATCTATATAACATTTTCTTTTCAGGGCAATTTTCACCCAGTGGCTGTTGCCCGATTTTGAACAGGCTATGTGCTTGGGACAACAGGGATAATCATTAGCACCTAGATAATATTCTAAAATAATAGCATATTTTTTATCTTTTTTTGTGGAACAAAAATTGCCTACAGAGTGGATGAAGATACTTTTTTCTTTCTCAACGACAAAGTAAGGCACTAATAATGATTAAAGAATGGTTTACCTCACAGGTTCTCTCCTTTTTTTTACTCCCGACGCAATCGTTCCGTTCAGCTCGCGCCCAATAACTGAATTTCCCGAAGAATCTGCCCAGGATGAGGCGACCTGCGTGGTCTTTGGTATGCCCAATGAGGCCATCAAACTGGGTGCGGCGGACAAGGTTTTACCCCTCCAAAAAATCGCCGCTACGGTGATCACACATAGTCGTTCATGAAGATGGACGCTGACGTGAAAAAAGGAACTGCGGATTCTATGCAACAGAGAGGGTTCCGGATAATATTATGATAAATTTTTGGCGAATTTTCTGTCATCTGGTCTGGCTTGTACTGCTGGCGCCACTGTCCCTGTGGGCTGATCAACAACCGGGTGCAACGGGGCAGTACCATGTCTCACCGTGGGAGACTGAGGTACTGGTTGCTCTTTTGATGATTGGCACCTTTGGGGGATGCCTCATATGGTATCGTAATATAAAGAATTTGAACCGACGGTTACAGAATGCCTTGACACAAAAGGAAAAAACGGAGACAGAGGCAAAGAAATTTTTTCATGTGGTCAACGGATGTCCGGTTTCCATTATCATCACCAATGCGCAAGGATTCATTGAGTACGCAAATCCCATGTTTTGTACGGAAACGGGTTACACCAGCAAAGAGGTGATCGGACGCAAACCAAGCATGCTCCAAAGCACACACACTCCGCTGGAAGTCTATGAGGATCTGTGGCAGACTACCACCAGAGGAGAGGTTTGGCAGGGGAAACTGTGCTGCCAGAGAAAAGATGGCACCCTCTTTTGGGCAAAGAGCAGTATTGGACCCATTAAAGATCAGACCGGCAAGATAAGCCATTACGTAGCGGTGAAGGAAAATATTGATCAAACGGTCGCCCTGGAGCAGGAGTTACACTCTTATCAGGCAAAGCTGGAAAAGATTATTTCCCAACGCACCGAAGAACTGCAGAGATCATTGGAACAGATCGAACCGGCACAGAGGCACATTGACTGTATCCTGGCCTCCCTGGCGGACGGACTTCTGGTCACGGATGGGAACGACACGATTATTCTTCTCAACGCGGTTGCGGAAGAATTTTTCAAGGTTCAGGCCAAGGATGTGATCAATACCACCACCCTTCAGGAACTGTTGGCCAGGCATGCCCTCAGTGTCATTGATCTGCGCAAGACAGAAACGGTAAAGGGTGCCCAGCGCTTTGATGTGGAGCTGCCCACCGAGGATCAACAAGGGATTCGCGTCTTACAAGCCTCTTCTTCACGAGTATATGACAAGTCAGGGGTTGAACTAGGGGGTACGGTTACCCTCTTTCATGACATTACCAGGGAGCGCGAACTGGACCGACTGAAGACGGAATTCGTCAGCACCGCCGTCCATGAACTGCGCACGCCTCTCACTTCCATTCGAGGTTTTTCTGAACTCCTGCTGGAGAGGACTTTTCCCCAGGAAGAGGAGAAGAAATTTCTTTTTTACATCAATCAACAGTCTGAAAATCTTACAAGCATTATCAACGACTTGCTTGATGTATCGAGAATCGAGTCCCGACAGGGACTTGGTCTTGCCAAGAAAGAAACGGCCATCGGTCCCCTCCTGCGGGAGGTGCTCTTGTTTTGTCAGGAGCCGGGAAATGGTCATCACTGCAACCTTCACTTGGACGAGCAGGAAATCTTTCTTGATATCGACAAACAGAAGATCACCCAGGCGCAGGAACGACAGTCACCATAACCCTGCCTATTGGAGAAGCTTGATGCCTCTCAAAAAAATACTCATTGTCGATGATCGTGTGGAATTACCCAATTTGGTGGGCGCCAGCCTCCGCTCAGCAGAATTTTTCATCACCAGCCTTATCTCTGGAACGGGAACCGCCTCAACACAAGGAAAGAATACTCAGTGCAAAAGTATCAAACCTGTAACATGAAGGTTGCTAAAAACGGTTCCGATATTCTCCATAGCCCTCTTCTTCCAGTTTTGAGAGCGGAATAAAACGCAGGGCGGCGGAATTCATACAGTAACGCAGCCCCGTAGGCATGGGACCATCGTCAAAGACATGCCCCAGGTGCGAGTCCCCATGGACACTGCGTATCTCAGTGCGCACGGTAAAAAAACCACGATCCTTTTTCTCCACCACGTTCTTTTCTTCAAGGGGCCTGGTAAAACTGGGCCAACCAGTCCCTGAGGCAAACTTGTCCCTGGAGCTGAAAAGCGGCTCACCGGACACCACATCCACATAGATGCCCTCCTCTTTATTTTCCCAATACTCATTATGAAAGGCCGGCTCAGTAGCCTCTTTCTGGGTCACCTTATACTGCAGGGGAGTGAGGCGCCGGCGCAACTCTTCATCGGCTGGTTTTACATACTCTTTTTTCTGCTGCATCCTCTTTTGGGGCCACGCCTTTTCGAGAAATGCCTTTCTGCCTGAACCCTCTTTATAAGCTGCATAATGACTGTAATTTTTCCGATAATAATCCTGATGGTACTCCTCTGCCTCATAAAAGGGGACTGGTGGCAGGATCTGGGTGACAATAGGGCCTGAGAAAAGACCTGAGGCCGCGAGGTCTGTTTTGGATTTTTCAGCCAGCGCCTTCTGCCCCTCATTTTGATAAAAAATAGCCGTTTTATATTGAGACCCACGATCGGCAAACTGGCCACCACCATCGGTGGGATCTATCTGATGCCAGAATACCTCCAGCAACTGCGCATAGGATACCTTCGCAGGATCATAAACAACCCTCACCGCCTCATAATGATCGGTCCGGCCACTGCTCACCTGCTGATAATCTGCGGTCTCCTTGCTGCCACCCGCATAGCCGGCCGTTACCTCGAAAACCCCTTCCAGCTCCTGAAAAGGCGGTTCCATACACCAGAAACAACCACCGCCAAAAATGGCCACCTCCCGCTGTTCATTGGCCATCACCGGCGTAACGCAGCCCACACCCATCAACAACACAGCCAGGAAAGTAAAAGTTAAAGACATGACGTCCTCCAGGGAATAAGTTTTTGATAATAATTCTCGATAAAGAACAAAATAATTACGGCAAGGCTGAAAAACAAGTAAAGAAATGTCCGCCCATATCCATTTTTTTTATTCCAAAAAAGAGCTCCCATTGCTATAGTGGCCTTCATGAAAAATCAAAATAACACCAAACGAACCAAGTTTATTTTCGTGACCGGCGGCGTGCTTTCCTCACTCGGCAAAGGACTGGCGGCGGCAGCCATCGGCGCTCTCCTTGAAAGCCGGGGCCTGACGGTCACCTTCCAGAAACTCGATCCCTATATCAATGTTGATCCGGGTACCATGAACCCCTTTCAGCATGGAGAGGTGTTTGTCACCGACGACGGGGCCGAAACCGATCTGGACATGGGTCATTATGAACGCTACACCAACGCGGTCATGGCCCAGAAAAACAACTACACTACCGGACGAATCTACTATTCGGTCATCACCAAGGAACGACGCGGCGAATATCTGGGCGGCACCGTCCAGGTCATCCCCCATATTACCAACGAGATCAAGGAGGCCATCCTCCAGCTTGACGGCAGCGTCGATGTGGCGATCATTGAGATTGGCGGCACCGTCGGCGATATTGAAGGACTTCCCTTTATTGAGGCCATCCGACAGTTACGCGGCGATCTGGGTCGGGAAAACACCCTGTACATCCACCTCACTTACGTGCCCTATATCAAGACCGCAGGCGAGGTCAAAACCAAGCCCACCCAACACTCTGTACGCGAACTGCGTGCCGATGGCATCCAACCCGATATCCTGGTCTGCCGTACCGAAGCCCCCCTGAGCGATGAGCTGAAGGCCAAAATCGGACTTTTCTGCAGCCTGCCTAAAGACGCTGTTATCACCGGCATTGACGTCGAATCCATTTACGAAGTGCCGCTCTACCTGCACAAAGAAGGTCTGGATACCAAAATCCTCGAGCTGCTCAATATCTGGACCGGGAAGCCCAATATCAAACCCTGGGAAGATCTGGTCAAGAAGATCAAAAACCCCAAACAGACCGTCACCATTGGTATTCCCGGTAAATATGTTGACCTGACAGAATCCTACAAAAGCCTGCATGAGTCTCTGGTGCATGGCGGATTGGCTAATGATGCCAAGGTCGAACTTCGCTACATCAACGCCGAGGACCTGGAGAAAGAGAATCCCGCTGATCTGCTTGCGGGATGCCATGGGATCCTGGTGCCCGGCGGTTTTGGTCAACGGGGAGTGGCCGGCAAGATCAAGGCAATCACCCATGCCCGTGAGAACAAGATCCCCTTCTTCGGCATCTGCTTAGGTATGCAACTGGCCGTTATTGAATATGCCCGCAATGTGGCAGGAATACCCAAGGCCTATTCCACAGAACTTGACCTCACCACCCCTGATCCGATTATCTACCTCATCAAGGAGTGGTTTGATTACCGCACCGGCAAGATGCAGGTCCGTGACGAAAAATCAGAGATGGGAGGCACCCTGCGCCTTGGCGCCTATCCGTGCATGTTGCGGGAAGGGACCCTGGCTCGGGCCGCCTATGGTATGGAAGAAATATCGGAGCGGCATCGCCACCGCTATGAGTTCAACAACGACTATCGCCAGCGGCTGGAAGAAAAAGGTCTGGTGATCTCAGGGACGTCTCCTGATAATAATCTGGTGGAGATTGTTGAACTGGAAGACCACCCCTGGTTTCTCGGCTGCCAGTTTCATCCGGAATTCAAGTCCAAACCGATGCGGCCACATCCCCTGTTTCGTGACTTTATCGCCGCGGCCATCAAGCATAAGGGCTTAGGAGACGTTACGAAATAACATGGCCATTTATATCAATTTCGTTACGGCTCCTTATGCCGCTCAGGTTCATACGATGAACATGTTATTTTTTTACAGCGGCCAATGACAGCCCAAAACGTCTCCCCGGTCGCTATTGACACCCCGAGTGGCGGCCTGATCCAGGTCGGTTCCGGCCAGCCTCTGCTGCTCATCGCCGGGCCCTGCGCCCTCGAGTCGGAAGAGATGGCCCGCAGGGTGGCAGGCACCATGCAGGAGATCTGCGCACGCCTCGGACTCTCCTATGTCTTCAAGGCCTCCTTTGACAAGGCCAACCGCACTTCTCTCTCCTCTTACCGGGGTCCTGGCCTGAAAGAGGGACTGGCCATTCTCTCCCGCATCAAAGAAGAGCTGCAGGTGCCCGTGATCTCCGATGTCCATGAAACATCCCAGGTAGAGGCCGCCGCCGAGGTTCTGGACTTTATCCAGATCCCGGCATTTCTCTGCCGACAGACCGATCTCCTCACTGCCGTGGCCGAAACAAGCAGACCCATTAACCTGAAAAAGGGGCAGTTTGTTTCTCCCTGGGACATAGAACATGGTGTGAACAAGATCCGGGCGGCAGGCGGTAAAAAAGTCATGCTGGTCGAGCGGGGTGCAAGCTTTGGCTACAATAATCTGGTGGTCGATATGCGCGCACTGCCCATCATGCGCTCCTTTGACTGCCCGGTAATCTACGATGCCACCCACTCTGTACAACTGCCAGGAGGTGCCGGCACATCTTCCGGCGGCCAGAGAGAGTTTATCGCCCCACTCAGCCGGGCCGCGGTTGCTGCCGGTATAGACGGCCTCTTCATGGAGGTCCATCCAGATCCGGACAAGGCCCTCTGTGACGGCCCCAATTCCATCGCCCTGGATCAGATTGAAGTAATCCTGACCCAGCTGGTGCAGATTCGTCAGGTATGTCAGGGATTTTAGGCCTTCAGTCCTTTGCTTTTTGATTCCCCAGCACATTCTGCGTAAAAAATAGAACAAGGCAGAATCACAGAAAAACTGGAGATTACGCCATGAAGTTCCCGCAAACCTTCCTTCAAAAAATAAAACAGGACGGTATGCTGTCTGCGATATTGGGCCTGTTGCTTTTAACAGCTTTTTTGTCGCCAATCGTATCGTCTGATGGTTATGCCTTCAGCAATACTCTTGTTGAGAAAAAAACCCTTGTGGCAAAGGCTAACCAGGATGGATCTATCAGGATTATTGTCAGGGTTAAAACAACGCAACCATTTCAGCCCATGGCAGATACAGTATCCTCTTCGGCACGTGCGCAGATGAATCAAATCGATTCTGCACAAGAGTCTGTGTTACGCGGTTTGGCAGGGCATAAGATACTGAATAGTTACAAGTTTAGATATACACCTTATCTCTCAATGACAGTTGACAGCGCAGCCTTGGATTCCCTTCTTGCATCTCCAGATGTGCAACAGATTCAAGAGGATACCTTGAACGCTCCTACTCTTGACAAAAGCGTTCCCCGCATAGGGGCCTCCAATCTACATTCTTCCAATATTAAAGGCACCGGAATCACCATCGCGGTGTTGGATACAGGCGTTGATAAAACCCATCCGTTCCTCTCCAGAAGTGTGGTTTCAGAGGCCTGCTATTCAACGAATTATTTGCCATATAGCAGTACAACAATCTGCCCTGGGGGCGTGACGGAATCGACCGCCGTTGACTCTGCCATGCCATATATTAGCGGGATTTGTCCCGCAGAAGAGTGTGATCACGGTACCCATGTGGCTGGTATTGCTGGAGGCAGACAATCTGTCAGCGGGTCACCTGGTCCCGGGGTTGCACCGGAAGCTGATATCATAGCAGTGCAGGTTTTTTCACGATTTGATAGCGATGCATATTGTGGTGGAACGTCGCCATGTGCATTATCCTATACCAGTGACCAACTGAAAGGACTTGAACGAGTTTATGAATTAAGAGACACCTATACTATTGCGTCTGTAAATATGAGTCTTGGAGGCGGTAAATATAGCAGTGTTAGCGAATGTGACAGAGACTCAAGGAAAGAAATCATTGATAATTTGCGAGCAGCAGGTATTGCCACCATTATTGCCTCAGGCAATGATGGCTATTGTGGCTATATCAACGCTCCTGCCTGTATATCGTCTGCCATAAGTGTGGGAGCCACTACCGATACTGACTCAGTTGCCTCGTACTCTAACAGCGCCGATTTCATGAGTCTTTTTGCCCCTGGCTCAACGATCAATTCATCAATTCCCGGCAGCAGTTATGCAAGTTGGAATGGTACTTCAATGGCAACTCCGCATGTAGCAGGCGCATGGGCATTGCTCAAACAACAAAGACCTGATGCCAGCGTAACAGAGATCCTTAGCGCCTTCCAGGCTACAGGATTATCTGTTACGGACGGAGACTGTTCTTCTGTAACAAAAAAAAGGATTAATGTGTTAGAGAATTTCATGACGGCACCAGCCTACAACCTCAATGTAAACTCCTCCCATGCGTCCAGCGTTGCCATTACCGGCAATCCCGGACTCTACTCAGGAACGACTAATTACAGCGAAAGCACTATTGACCCAGACACAAACATCACACTGGCAGCACCATCAACCTCCGGCAGTGTAACCTTTATTAACTGGAGCGGATGTGACTCCACAGCCAGCACAGATTGCACCGTTTCAATGACCAAAAACAAAACGGTAACTGCAAATTACACCTCAGCAGATGCTATTGCATTACAACATGATGTCACCGTAAGCAATCTCTCCGGTGCACAAGATGAAATGCTCGATTATTATATCACTGTCCCCACTGGTACCCACTCTCTAACAGTTCAGATATGGGGAGGGAACGGCGATGCCGACCTCTATGTCCGCTACGGTTCCAAGCCCACTCTAACTGACTGGGACTACAGACCCTATCTTACTGGAAACAAAGAGAATGTCTTCATCAGCAATCCCAAGGCGGGAAACTGGTATATTTCAGCAAATGGATACAGTGCCTTTTCAGGAGTTAACCTTAAGGCAAAATTCGGCTCCCCCTGGAGCCTCTTTATGCCTGCGATCCTGAGCAAGCCACAATAACAGATCCCTACAATATCATTAGCTAACTTAAAGAAGATAATTTTATCAATCAACCCCCCTGAAGCCCATGTGCCCTGACTCCTGCATCCCCACAAAGCCCGGCCAGTACCCCTCAGACTGCGAGGTCCTCGAAGGCTATCGCAAAATGGCCGGAAATCAACCAGCCAGCCCCATTCGCAGTGCGGCCTGGCAGGCAGCGCTTTCCAAGGCTAAGCCCATCCGTATTCTGCTTCTCGATGTGGACGGCGTGCTCACCGATGGCAGTCTCATCTATTCCCATGAAGAGCAGGAATCAAAGGCCTTCAATACCCAGGATGGTTTTGGCCTGCGCCTCCTGCAGGAGGCAGGCCTGGAGCTGGGCGTAATTACGGCCCGCAGCTCCGAGGCCGTGGCCAGGCGTTGCGCCAACCTGAAGATGCACTATGTCTATCAAGGGGTCGGAAACAAAGTGGAGGCCTACAAAGAGATCCTGAAACAATCAGGCTGCAAACCCTTTGAAATTGCCTACATGGGGGACGACTGGCTGGACCTTGTTCTCCTTACCCGGGCAGGATTCAGCGCTGCCCCGGCCAATGCGGTACCAGAAATCAAGGAAGCCGTACACTATACCACCGAACAATCAGGCGGCCATGGCGCAGTCCGGGAGATCTGCAATCTGATTCTTGAAGCCAAAGGTCAGTATCGGCAACTTCTGCAAAGCTATATGAGTCGATGAGTATGAACATTAACAGCAGAAACTTCATCTGGCTGGTTCCCCTTGCCCTGCTGCTCACCTTCCCTTTGTGGCGGATGCCACTGACCGCCTTTCTTGCTCCCCGGGGCGGCTACGAACCGGCTTTGGCTCAGGGTCGGCAGAATGCCCATGACTTTACCATGAACACCGTTCATATCATCCAGAGCCATAATGGACTGACCACCCTTGACATCGTTGCCAAACGTGCCATGACCGGCAAGACAACCGATGAATTCAAGATGGAGGATATCAATGCCACCATCACCAGCGAGCAGGGAGAACAAACTCACATCACCGCCCGACAGGGTATCTTTGACAAGGCATCCAGCATGCTCACTCTCATTGACAAAGTGGTCATCAAAAAGCCCAAGGAAAAATACGAGATCTACACCGAGCTCCTCCATTATAACGACAAGAGTAAAATAGCCAAGTGCCCCGGCCCCACCAGACTCATAGGCAAGGACGTATCCATTAAAGGCGGGAGCCTCGAGTACAACATGCTTACCAATAGCTACGACATTGGCGGCAGAGTCTACTGCAAACTCAATGAATTTGTCCGCCCGTAGGGCCGCTTTTCTTTTCCTCTCTCATTTTTCCAAAATCATCAGCACCAGAAAACGCTCCCCTTGGGCCTGCCAGCGGACATTCACATCCCATAGCGCCATTCCGTATTCGCGCATCTGTCGGCGCTGACTTGCCGGACGGGGATCCTGCTCGAGAGTCTCATGAATCAAGGACTTGAGCCGGCGACCTGTACGCTGTTCATAGTCGCTGCAAAATATCGCTGCCGCCCCGGAAAACACGACCTCCCGCTCCACAGACTCAGGGGGAGGGATGAATCCGCCACTGGCTCCAGCAATACTGTCACTGTAAGGAACATACGGCTTGATATCAACAACAGGCGTCTGATCGAGCAGGTCGATCTCCGCAATCTCCAAAAACAACCCATGCTTATCTTGACATATCCCTGTAAGCCGGACCACCGAAAGCCCCAGATAATTAGGCCGATGGGGACTGCGGCTGGCAAAAACCCCTACCCGCTTCTGTCCCCCCAGCCAGGGTGGCCGCACCGTCGGACGCCACCCGTCCACCACCGCCTCATGGAACAGAAACTGGATCCAGATATGCGAAAAGGCATCCAGTCCCCTGACCATCTCTACCCGGTTATAAGGCGGCAACAATTCAAGACGACCGCTGCTGCTTTTGACCAGACCCGGTTGCCGGGGAATACCGAATTTTTCCGGATAACAGGAATGAATGATGCCAATAGGCGATATACTGTGTGACGGGAATTCAATCATTGAAATAACGATGTAAAAAAGGGTATTCTGGTTAGTGTCTGTCTATAAATGGTCTTTTTGTCCAATCTCTGCGTCATACTCAAATTAATGCTCGGAATATCATTTATATGCCTGCGCTTATTTTTTTCGCAGTCCTTGATATCGAACAAAAAACCTTATTTATGGACAGGCACTGATTAAGGAGCTTTCAAGCAAGAGACCATCTTTCATGGTCTCGCAAAAATAACCGCTTCCACAGGACTTGACCATGGATTTTCTTAATCTCTCTGATAAAACTTTTGTTCTTTTCGGGCTGGCCAATAAAAAGTCCATTGCCTGTACCATTGGCAAGACCCTGATTGCCCAGGGAGCACGGGTGATCCATGTGGTCCGCTCCCAGGCCCGTCAGGAAACAGCGGCCATCCTGTTTCCCGGATGCGCGGTTTTTATCTGCGACGTCGAAGATGAGGCCAATATTGTTCGCGTCCGCGATGAGATTGCCGCCGAGATACAAGCGAAAGGCGGCGGACGCATTCACGGCCTGGTTCACTCCATTGCCTTTGCCAATTACTCTGAGGGCCTGCAACCCTTTCATGCCACCTTGAAAAAGGATTTTCTCCAGGCCATGGACATCTCCTGTTTTTCCCTGATTTCCATCTGCAACCATTTTCAGGGGTTGCTGGATGCCAATGGTTCAGTGGTTACCATCTCCATCTCAACCACCAGGATGGCGGCAGAAAACTATGGGTATATGGCGCCGATCAAGGCAGCCCTGGACTCATCCATCTGCTTTCTGGCCAAAAGTTTCTCCGCCTTTTCCAACATCCGCTTCAACGCCATTGCCCCGGGTCTGCTGAAAACATCAGCCTCCGCTGGGATTCCCGGCTATGTGGACAGTTATCTCTATGCGGAAAAAGCAACTCTGAGAAAAAAAGCGCTGACCACCCAAGAAGCTGCGGATACCGCCGTCTTTCTTCTCTCGGAACGCTCCTCCGGCATTACCGCCCAGACCCTGGTGGTCGATGCCGGCATGGCAATAAACTATTTTGACCGGGACATTGTCACGAGAGCAATCAGCTGAGACATCTGTTCAATGAAAAACCACAGAGGAGGTACCAAAATGGGAAAGCATCTGGTTCTGGCAGGCGGCGGACATGCCCACATGGTTACTTTGGCCAATATAAAACTGTTGTGTGATCTCGGGCACACAGTAACCGTCATCGGACCTTCAGACTATCATTACTATTCCGGCATGGGCCCCGGTATGCTGGGCGCGACCTACGAACCCGACGATATTCGCTTTGCCACCAGGCAGACCGTGGAAGAACAGGGCGGTACCTTTATCCGCGACTCCATAACAGGCGTTGATCCTGTCGCCCGGCGGCTGCATCTGGCATCGGGTCGCATCGTCGACTACGACGTGGTCTCTTTCAATACCGGCAGCAGCGTCGATCTTCCCGAGATTATTGGTGATGACTCCACCATCTATACCGTGAAGCCCATCGAACGCCTGTATGAGGCCCGCCAGCAGATCCAGGACAAGGCTATGCAACAATCAGTAGCTATTGCTGTTATTGGGGGTGGTCCAGCCGGGGCAGAGGTTGCGGGAAACGTCCGTCAGCTTGTCAGCGCCAGCGAACACAAAGTAAGGGTCTCCCTTTTTGCCGGTCATCAATTCATGTCCAGGTTTCCCGAAAATGTACGTCGCAGAAGTCAAGACCTGCTGGAGAAGAATGGGGTCATCATCCATGAATATGGCTATCTGAAGACCATCAAAGACAACACTCTTATCTTTGATTGCGGGATCACCGAACATGCCGATTTTATTATCCTGGCAACCGGGGTTCACCCCTCTTCCTTTTTTAGTCAGGCAGGGATCGCCACCGGCCAGGATGGCGGCCTCCTGGTGAATCACTACCTGCAAAGCCCTGAGTACCCCGAGATCTTTGGCGGCGGCGACTGCATATCATTTGAGTCGCACCCCCTGGACAAGGTGGGCGTCTATGCGGTAAGGGAAAATCCCATCCTCTTTCATAACCTCAAGGCATATCTCCAAGGTGAGGAGCTCATCCCCTTTGATCCCGGCAAGGACTATCTTCTGATTTTCAATCTGGGGAATGGACAAGGGGTATTTCGTAAAAAATGGCTGATCTTTGCAGGGACCCTGGCTTTTTGGATCAAGGACTGGATTGATAAAAAATTTATGACAAAATTTAAGAATAAATAATCGAATTACAGCGCCGTCTCTTTCAATTTGAAGCTCTGAACCTTAATAAAAAAGAAAAATTATGCGCAAATTCTTTTCTACACTTTTACTTTCGATGTGTTACCTGGTGATTTCTTCCCCCGTACTAGCTGTTGATAAGGTTACGGTTATTCCCTTGTTTTCAGGAATGGCAATTGGCCGCTCGATTACCTCAGCAACAGCGGGATCAATTCTTTTTACCGGCACCCCTGGAGTTCTGAGTCAAGATAACAATAATCTCTTTTGGAATGACACGAATAATAGGCTGGGGATTGGAACGGCAACACCCAGTAACCCTTTAACAGTTGATAAATATTCTCCTCCCAATGGGCACTTAGATGCTCCAATTAAGGGATATTATGAAATTGATCCCGGCGACAGTGATGTCGCGACAGGGATTTTGGCTCATATCAAAAATATTGGTTCAACGTTAGGGACTTCTGGTCATATTGTCGGCTCATTTGGCTTAGCGGAAGATACTGAAAGTGGAAAACATGACATGTATGGCGCAGAAGGAAGAGTAAATGGTTTAGGAAGTGCAGGGAATATTTATGGAGTTTTAGGACTTGCTGCCTGGCAAGGATCCAGTTTTGATTCTCGCCAAGCGTATGGTGTTGTAGGACGGGTAGAGATTACCACGGTTGAAGAAACTCCTCTTGCGGAGGGTATCGTTTCTGCTTTTTATGCTCCACAAATCATTGGCGGAGATCCAAATATAAAATATTCATTTTTTGGAAAGGATCCGATGAGAGTAGATAGTGCCATCTCTTCCTATGATTCAGCCACTCATGAAAAAAACATTTCTCTCTCGAACGACGGTACAACTTCTTATCTTACAGCCAACGAAACCCCATTATCCATTGCAACTCTTTCGGATAATTCGATATCCTTCAGTCCCAATAATACTCCAGCGATGACAATTGTAAGCGGGGGCAATGTCGGCATCGGCATCTCCGCCCCCGCTTACCAACTGGAACTTTCCACAGACTCCGCTGCAAAGCCAGGTGAAGCTACATGGACTAATCCGTCAGATAGAAGGTTAAAAACAGATATTAATAGTTTTACAGATGGTCTTGATGTTATTATGGATATTAAGCCAATAACATTTAAATACAATGGAAAGGCTGGTTTCACAGACACGAAAACAACGAACATCGGCATTATCGCTCAAGACATTATATCGATTGCCCCTTACACAGTAGGAACTTTCAAGGCAAAGCTTAATGCAAATGATACAACCGAGACAGAACTCTATAGTTTTAATGCTGGAGCACTGACATTTGTGACCATTAATGCCATCAAAGAACAACAAACGGAAATTTCCAATCTAATTCAAAAAACAGATTCTAATATTACGAAATATCAACAACTGCAAACCGCCATCAACGCCCAGCAAGAGGGAGTGCAAACAAGTCTCACAGACTTAACCACACGTGACATGGAACAAGAGGAAAAAATAGCTCATCTAGTGGCCCTAACGACCACCCTCCAACAACAAATCCAAGTACTGCAAGACATACTAATCAAAAACTCAATATTGCCCAAACAGATCAAGACACCTTAGCTATTAATACTCTCACATTACAGCAACTGTCATCATGTTAAAGTTCAGCAATACTGTCGTTTTTTCGATTTCTCTCCGTATCTTTTTCAGCATCCTGCTGCTTGTCGCCATAATACCGCAAGCAGCAGGCTCCACCGTTACCACCCTGACCCCAAGCGGAATATTCCCCGTTACCAGTTCGCTGATTTCAATTTCTTTCACCTCTCCACCTCTTCCCTATGGAACCCTGACCTCCTACACCAAACAAGCGACGGACCACATCAAAACCGATGAAAACGGCAACACCTGGCTCTCCCGTAACGGGAAGAGAACAGGAGCCATCGTCGGTCTCCGCCAGGAAAATCTCTTTCGCTTTAGCGGGACATCGTTCACACTCCCCACGCCAACAATCTTTGATAAGGCCGGATCCTATACCATCTCTTCGGAAGAGGATCAAACATATCGCCAACCAGTTCCAGTCGAAAATATCGGCAGAAAAAGCCTTCCTACAGACTCGGTCTGGGACAGTACGGGACTGCAGGTGCAGGTTGAGCACACAATCTACCTGAAGCTCGCAGCCCCCTTGCAAGCGGGAGCGACCTACCACCTTACGCTGCCTCCCGAACTTGATAATGCCCCCATCACCTTTACCTATCAACCTGAGCTGCAAATAAGCAAGGCAATCCACGTTAATCAAATCGGTTTTCGGCCGGACGCGCCAGCAAAACAGGCGTTTCTTTCCCTCTGGGCAGGCAGCCTCGGCCCCATTGATTTTGCGCCGGATACCTCTTTCTCTCTCATTGAAGAAACCAGCGGGAAAAAGGTCTATTCGGCAACGATTGTCCAGAAAAAGAGCCTGTCAGACCAAAACGAGGATGCCTTTAACAGAAATTATAATGGCACCAACATCTACTTGCTCAATTTCAGTTCTTTTACCATCCCGGGAACCTATCACATCTTCGTCGACGGCGTTGGACGGTCTCCGGCATTTAAGATCAACAGCCGAATCTGGCGGAATCCCCTATATCTGGCTCTGCGTTCTTTTTATCATCAACGGAGTGGCATTGCCCTTACTCCCCCTTACGCCACCCTGCAAAGACCGCGCTCCCTCCATCCCGACGACGGTCAAGAGGTCATGACCTCTGACGCACGCCTGATGGACACGGGTAACGGTTTTATCGAAGGACTGGATAATTTCTCAGAACTGAAGCGACAGGCCACCAGCACCCCATTGAAAAACGGCTGGGGTGGCTACCACGATGCCGGAGACTGGGACCGCCGCATCCAGCATCTTCTCGTTACCCGGAATCTACTGGATCTTTATACTCTGTTCCCAGAGTTCTTTTCCACCATGAGTCTTAACATCCCCGAGTCCACCAATACCCTGCCGGATACGCTTGACGAAGCCCTCTGGCCTCTTGATTTCTTCTGCCGCCTGCAGGAAGCTGACGGCAGTGTCCGCGGTGGTATCGAAGCCACGGGCCATCCGTACTTCGGAGAGCCCAGCTGGCTTGAGAGGCACCAGCTCCTGGCTTACCGTCCCGGCATCTGGTCGACGTACCTCTTTGCGGCAACTGCTGCCCAGGCCGCCCGAACCCTTTCTCAGTCAACCCCGGAACGAGCGGAAGACTATCGCCGGCGGGCCATTTTGGCCATGCAAAAGGCTGAAGAGCTCCTTGCTCAAGATCCGCATCAACCCTTTCAGGTCAACGATGCCCGCAACCTTGCCGCAATCGAACTCTTCAAATTGACCAATGATCCTGTCTGGCACCAGATCTTCCTGGAGACCACAGTTCTGACGCAACCCGGCACCCCCCTTTTTCGTGACGAACAGCATGATCAAGCCGAAGCTGCCTGGTCTTACCTCCAAGCAGCAAATGAGCATACCAACTCCGAAATCAGGGCCAACTGCCGCAGTGCCATTCTCTCTTCGGCTGACTCTTTGGTTGCCGCCCAGGAAAAGGCTGGTTTCAGCTGGTTAAAAGATCCCAGTCGGCCACCCTTTGCAGGGGCCTTTACCATCCCGTTTACCAGGGATGTTATTCGAGCCTGGATTCTGACCGGAAACCCCCGTTATTCGGCTGCAGTGGAATTATCCATGCAGTCCGTTCTCGGGGCAAACGCACTCAACCTGAGCTATACTACAGGGCTGGGAAGTACACCGGTTCGCCATCCATGTTACCCTGATGCCCGGATAAGTGGCCAGGAAGCACCAGCTGGTATCACCGTCCTGGGCCCACTCGACCTCTCTTTTATTAGGGGCAATAAAGACAAACTGCTGCACTCATACGGTTCTTTCTGTTATCCGGATATTCGCCAGTGGCCTGTTGTGGAGACCTTTCTCGATCTCTTCTGGTTTCCTCTTATGACCGAATTTTCTATTGAGACAATGGCCAAGCAGGTGTATACATGGGGCTTTCTTGCAGCATATCCAACTAGGGAAATTACCCCTGCAGCATACACTACCCCATGAAAAAAACAAAAAGACATCTGAGAATCCTCGGGACTCGCGGTATTCCGGCACAACACGGTGGTTTCGAGACCTTTGCTCAGGAGTGTTCCCTCTATATGGCGAAACAGGGGTGGAAAGTCACCGTCTACTGCCAGGATACGGGTGGCGGTCCTATCACTGAAGATACCTGGAACGGCATAAGACGAATCATTATCCCAGTTAACCGAAGCGGCCCCCTCTCCACCATAATCTTCGACTGGCGTGCCATCTGTCATGCCAGTCAGGAAGAGGGGCTTGTGCTCTGTCTTGGATACAATACCGCTCTATTCAATATGCGTCTGCGTCTCAAGGGTATCCCCACCATTATGAATATGGATGGTATTGAATGGAAGCGGGATAAATGGAGCACACCGGCAAAGATCTGGCTTTATCTGAACGAAAAGGCAGGTTTGTATATCTCGGACCATCTCATCGCCGACAATCCAGGTATTGCTGAACACTTACGGGGTTTCTTACATCATACCCCCCTGACCACTATTCCCTATGGGGCACCGTTTCTGCAAGCGACCTCACCAAACCCTCTGGTTCAGTTTGGTCTTACCAAAAATGACTATCTGCTGCTCATCGCCCGGCCCGAACCGGAAAATTCCATTCTAGAGATTGTGCAAGCCTTTACCGCCCGGCCCCGCCAGCACCGACTCGTTATTCTTGGGAACTATTCAAAAAATCATCCCTACCAGAAAAGCATACTGGATGCAGCCAACGATCAGGTCCTTTTCTGCGGTGCCATATACGATCAAGAGGTTGTCGCCGCCCTGCGATATCACTGTCTTTTTTATGTACATGGCCATACAGTCGGCGGTACCAATCCCTCACTGGTAGAGGCTATGGGGGCAGGAAACGCCATTCTGGCTCACGGAAACAAGTTTAATCGCTGGGTAACCGGCCCCGAAGCTGCCCGATTTTTTCTAGACGAATCCGAGTGCCTGGCCAAGATGGATGAAATGCTCACTTCTCCTACAACCATTGTCAGCATGAAAGAGGCCAGCCGGAAAAGATTCCTTGAGGCCTTCACCTGGGAAAAGGTGCTGAAGGCCTATGAAACCTGCTTTAACCGCTATCTGAATGAAAACGATCAGACCTAAAAATAATTACGATGTTGGTAATTATCAAACCAACATGCCTCTTATCGTCCCCGTCATTGATGGTCTGATAATTCTCTGTTCCCTGTTTGCTATCGGTCTTTGTTACTGGCAGACAAAAGAAGGAGATCTTCTCTACAGGACTAAATGGTGGCTGAATGTTTGGCTTGCCGGTTACATAAACATCACGGTCACCTCTATATCACTTTTTTTCCTGTTCTCAATTTTCCTGAAGGTTTACCGGGGCAGTCTCTGCGACAAGCTGTCCTCCTGCATCTCGCCCGTCCTGATCTCCTGGATGCTGACTATCTTCACCCTGCTTATCGTGGGCAGCGGAGCCCAGGTAACCTTGGACTATTCCCGTGTTGTCCTCGGCATCTGGTTTATTACAGTGCCCATTATGCTGTCTATCTGGCGCATTATCTTTGTCTATCTGTTGGCTGAGTCCTATGAGAAAGAGGCCCGACAAACACGCACTGTCATTATCGGCCTTGAAGACAACGCCCGCCATCTTGCAACCTTTCTAAACGATACCCCGCATCTAAGCATCCATCTCATCGGTTACTATGATGATCGACCACCCGAGTCAGAGCGACACATCTCCATACGTGCTCCATACCTGGGTACTCTTAATCAATGTGTGGAAGATGCCCGGAACGATGTTTTCGATCTTGCCTATTTGTGCATGCCCATAAATATTCAAGACCGCATCCACAGCTTAATCCAGAGACTCTCGGATACTACTGTTTCTGTGTTTTACCTGCTCCCGCAGGACCTCTTCTTCAACACCCTGAAACCGACATGGCACAGCGTTGCCGGTTATTCGGCAATTAGTGTCTTTGAAAGTCCGCATATCGGTTTCGATAGTCAACTCAAGCGAGCAGAAGACATTTTTCTTTTAGGCATCATTCTGCCGCTTATCATCATTCCCCTGCTGCTTATCGCTCTGGCCATCAAGGTGAGTTCCCCGGGACCGGTACTTTTCAGACAAAGACGTTACGGTCTCTCCGGACGAGAATTCCATATGTTCAAATTCCGTTCCATGACCACTACCGATGACGGTAATATCATCAAACAGGTAACAGTCAATGACTCGCGCGTCACCGCTCTTGGCAGATATCTGCGTAAATTTTCCCTTGACGAACTGCCGCAGTTCATTAATGTCCTCCAGGGAGATATGTCTATTGTCGGTCCTCGCCCCCACGCCATCGCCCACAATGAAGAGTACCGGCCGCTGATCCCCGGCTACATGCTGCGCCACAAGGTCAAACCAGGGATTACCGGCCTGGCCCAGATCAGTGGTTGTCGAGGGGAGACGGAAACCCCGGGAAAGATGGAAAATCGGGTACGCTATGATCTCGATTATATCCAAAACTGGTCCCTCGGTCTGGATATGAAAATCATTCTGCGCACCATTTTTCAGGTCGTTAGCGGAAAGAATGTCTACTGAATCCCGGCCATATACAGGGTATATACGTGAGATGCAGATCGCCAGAGGTATCGGCATTTTACTGGTAACTCTCGGCCATAGTGAACCAGTGGCCCAGGCTTTCCCTTTCTTTTGGGATATCATCTACAGCTTTCACATGCCTCTCTTCTTTTTCCTCTCGGGCTTTTTTTCACTTCGACTGGTCAGCAGGCCCTGGCTTCAAGAAATTCTTCCACGAACCGCGCGCCTCTATCTGCCTTACTTTGTCATCAGCCTGTCCTACGGTCTGATCAAATTCTTTATACCAGCCCTGAAACGCCCGGTTATTCCCCAAGAGCTTCTAAGTCAGATCGTTTTCTATCCATTTGAGAACCCGGCATTGTTTCTCTGGTTTCTCTATATCCTGTTGCTCATGAAAATGCTCTCCCCGCTCTTTCGTGGCCGAGGCCCTCTCCTGTTTCTACCGATCTTCACCATTACTGCCTGCTGGTACGGCTCCATAGAGTTGTTTGGCATCTCGTCCCTGCTGAAACACCTGCTATATTATAACTGTGGCCTGTTGCTTGCCGGACAACATACTGTTTTCTTCAGCTGGCTTCGCAACAGAAACCTGCGGCTTGCCGTCATCCTTCTTTTCCCGCTCTTATATTCCTTCAGCACAAAAAGCAACAACGGCCCATTACCGGTGGCAACGGCACTGGCTGGAATCTGGTTAGTCCTATCGTTTTCTTTTCTTGGTCTTCCGGAGAGGATCAGTGGCTGGCTGGAATATTGCGGCAAACTATCATTGGAAATCTATCTATTGCAGTACTATTTCATTTTCCCGGTACTGGTTGCACTCACCCATATTGGCATCGAGCCCCGACTCATCGTCCTCTTCACTTTTACAGCAGGACTCTGCGGGCCTATTCTTACCAGCCGTCTGATACTGGAGAAAAGCAAGATACTGGCACTGGTGTTGAGCGGCAGAACGAAAAAACCGGGACGATCGACAAAGAATGAAACAGCCTTTTAAAGAGCCGTCAGGATTGAATAACGGCTTTGATAGCCCCTGAAACCGCCGCCATATAGCGGTCTTCATGGTAGTATTTCTCGTAACGCTTTCTGCCTTCAGTGCCATGAGCGATCACAAGATCAGGTTGTTCAACATAGGTGCGAATAGCCGCCGCCAAGGCCTCCGGGTCACCTGGACAAAAACGCAATCCTGTTTCTCCGTCCACGACAATATCCACCAGACCTCCATGATCGGCGGCAATGACCGGACGCCCGTGTCCCATGGCCTCAATGGCCACCAGCCCAAAGGGCTCTGGAAGCAGTGAAGGAACTACGACAACAGAGGACCAGTGATAGAGGTCCGTTGGATCTTCCACAAATTCACGAAATTCAATACATTCCTTCAGCCCCGACTCCTTGGCCTGACGAATAACATTATCCCTGAAATGATACTGATCCCGATAAACGCCACCTACCATGACCACCCGAATTCGTTTTTGCAATGACGCCTCCAGCCGGGTAAGCGCAGCCACCAGCACTCCTTGCCCTTTCCAGCTGTTAAAACGCCCAATCAGCAAAATCCGCAGGGTATCATCCACCCCTACAGGCTCATAATCCCGAATAAGCGTTCCATTGGCAATAACCAGATGGCGGGAATCTTCCAGCACATCAAAGGCCTTTCTGGTCGCCTGGGAATTAAAGATCACCGTGGCGCCGGAAAGCCTTACAATGATCCGCAACACTATTCTCGAAAATCCAACGGGAAGCTCCCGGACGTGGAGAATAGCAGGGATTCTCTTCAGCCTGCAGGCAATGATATAATCTAAAATCACCGTTGTATTGATATAAACCGCATCATAATTGCCTACTAGCGTCATGGCCTTTCTGATCGCCTCCAGCTGTGCCGGGATATTAAACAGTGCTCCATTTTTGAGAAGCTGTTTACGCAACACGAAAAGTGGGGCGATGATAATCTCGTCGATATGGGGCTTCAGAAGTTCTACAAGCGGACCATGTGTTGCCAGCAGCACTGTGATATGGCTCTCCGGTACTGCCCGACGGAAACCGCGTACCGATCTCTCAAATGATCTATCGGATCCATAGAGTTCAGCACCTTGATGCACGAACAACACCCGAATGCACTCCGAGCTGAGGTTTGTATTCCTACAGGTAGTCATTCATTATCCTTTGGCATATCCATCACCTTTGGCATGTCCATCACACTTATAGGTTCAAGTTCACTGCCGGGTTCATCGCATTGAATAAGTGGCACGGCCATCCAGAAGCAATGACTTTCATTGAGCGGTCGGACCGGCACCCACGTGCTTGTCACCCCCGCGCAATTAAAGGGCGGTAGTTCGTATCCCAGGATACGAGAAGTTCCACGCTGATTGCCCGATTGTTGGAAGTCACGAGCAATGGTCTGCAGATCATAGTCACAGGAAAAAATCGGTGTTCCCTTCTTCAGAGAAATCAATTTACGATCAATAACCATGCGGTAAAACTCTGATTGCAGAGGATCCGGATGCAGATCCTCTGTATGGGTATTTAAAAATTCTCCCTGATTCACCAGATCCACATTAGCCCCATGACGAAAAAGAAAACACCCTCTGGTCACCATGTATGGCTGTGCGACGGCAAAGCACTGTTTGGCTGTATAACAGGTTTCAGCCAAGCTATGACCTGACAACAATAGACTGGTCAGGAGACAAAGAAAGAATGATATTAAAAAATGCTTCATTGTGGTCATCACGAGAAAGTAGAAATGTATTTATTTCGAAAAATACCCTTTCAGGAACAGGTACTTGTACATTTTTTGATACAAGAACAGGCTCAGACGTTCGTTGCGGCTTTCAAAAAATCTGCCCGTCCAGCGAATCAATGGAAAGCTCAGGTCATTAACCACGAAACGGCGTAAACATTCCTTGATATTCGCCATGGAAAAGGGACAGTCACGATCCAAGAGAAAATTCATGCGCCGATTCAACTCCCTGGCCTCTTCTGGATCGCAGAGACTGGTCCATACGGCAAATCGTTTACCATAATCAAGAACTTTGTTGATATATTCATCAGGGCTACGGAAATGATAATGAAAGGCACGGATCGCGGGGTTATGCACCAATTTCATCCCCTTTTTTGCCAACCGCTGTGCCAATTCAGTATCTTCAAAACCGGCCAGCTCGGCATTCTCATCCTGTTGACGCCTGAAACTGCCGTCGTCAAAACGAATCTTGTCTATAAAACGTCGTTTCAGGGACACATTGAGGGTGCTGAAATGAAGCCAGTCATAAGGATCGTCATTTTCACATTGAATGGCACTCATGCCTTGCACGACATTCCCCAGATACATCAGCGGTTTTATCTCCAGGTCTTCAGGCATAGCTGCCGCACCCAGTACCACGTAATAATCTTCCGCATAACGATCATGGCTTTCCAGATGTCCGCGCAGGTAGTTAGCACAGGGAATGGTGTCCCCATCCGAAAAAATAATAATTTCACCGCAGGCTAGATCCAGTCCACGGTTCCGGGTCAAGGCACGACCGCTGTTCACTGGATTCTGCAGGAAAATAACCTGCGGAGCCCCTGCCTCCTTGCTGATTTCAGCCGCCGTATTGTCGGTGGAGCAGTCATCGATGACGATAATCTCATAGTCCTCGACCGGAACCGCTTGTTTACAAAAAGCCCGCAGGGTACGGCCGATTGTCTTTCCTGTATTATAGCAGGGTATGATAATAGAAGCTTTTTTCGTCATCGGGATAAAGTTTTCCATAACGGGACATTAAAGAGCACCAGCGCTCCTGGCCAGGCAACAAGCGCCAGGGCCAGACGCCAAGGGAGAGTAAATCCCGCCGAAACATGTACCACAACAAAGATCAACAGGCATGACGCCCCCATGCGCCACCATATCTGGATACTGAATATATTTCCAATAGATTTAATAATATACAAAAATGAAACCAAAACGAATATACACTCAACCAGCAGAGTCGTCCAAGCAGAACCGTAAAAACTGAAGATCGGAATAAAAAAGTAATTGAGAACCACATTCAAGATGGCAGTAGCAGCACCAAGCCACATCTGAAAATTGACCACTCTGATCGCCACCAGTACCACAAAATTAAAGAGTGAATAAAATGACAGAACACCAATCCAAGCCATTATATTGAGTAACGGTGCCACTTCCCAATATGCATGTCCAAAAAGAAGATCGACAAAGGGACCGGAAACAAGAGGAACCAGCAGAGCACCAGGAACAATAACGCAGGTCAACAGTTCCAGAATCCGGCTATAACGCCGCCGTAATCCCTCCCTGTCATCTTGGGCCAGTTTTGATAGAATCGGCAGCATGGGACTGGAGAGCATAACGGCAAAAATAACCGCCATATCCAGAAATCGATAGGCACTATTATACGTACCGACGGCATAGTCTCCCTTCATTGCTGCCAACATAAAGGTATCGGCTCTGGTGTGTACAAGGGTAAGGATACCAGAAATCCCAACAGGAACGGCAATGGATAAAATCTGTTTCTGTATCGTCCACCGCCATCGGAACGAAGGGCGCAGAAGTGACAGACTCAGCCAGCCGGCAAAAAGAGTATAGATGATATTAGCCAGGACATAAATGGCGATCAGATCAAAAAGTGGTCGTTTTAAGAAAAGAATGACAACGGAAAAGAGAGCAAAGACCACAGCATATAAAGCCGATCCCCAAAGAGAATACCATGGTCGCCCATAAACCTGAAAAAGCGAGTCAAAAAATCGAGAACCCAAGAAAAAAAGCCCAAGCAATCCGACAAGCAGACTGGAGAACAGATCGGGTCGCACCAGCCAGGCAATTGGAATGGCAGTTACAATCACGATCAGGGTAATCAGCAGGCGCAGGATCAAAAAGTTACCCCAATAGGCAGGGGCTTCCTCGATGATCCGACCGATATCCGCAGCCAGGACACTGGTAGTCCCAAATTCGGCCACCAGGATTGCCAATCCGAGAAATACAGTGATATAGGAATACTGGCCGAAGAGTTCAGTTCCAAGCAGTCGCGCCGCCAGGACAAAGACGACAAAGTTTGCCCCCATGGTACAGACCCTTCCCAAACTTTGGGCCGAGGCATTGGAAATATATTTTTTTTTAAAATCCATTGTCACTCGATTATTTGGGTCCGACCAAAGCCTTACCACAGCCTGTAAGTGTTCGTTCATATACGGCCAGGGTCTTGGCTGCTGTCTGTTGCAGCGAGAAGTGGCGCACCACCCGGGCACGTCCTTGCTCCCGCAAGTAATGGCACATGTTCCGGTCCACACACAGTCGACGCAGATGAGCTATCAGGGCAGCTTCATCTCCGACAGAAAACAACAGTCCCGTTTCTTCTTCAGGACTGATTATTTCCGGGATCCCCCCAACCCTGGTGGCAATCACGGCACATCCTGAGGCCATAGCCTCCAGAATGGTTAAGCCAAAGGCCTCAAACCGGGATGGCAGAACAAAACAGTCCAAAAACCGGTAAAATTCAGGAATTAATCTTTGAGAAATCGGACCGAGCAGATGAATGTTAGGAGCATCCGCCATTCTTTCAAGTTCCTCGGAAAAACCGGTATCGGCAGGCCCTGCTAAAAAAAACTCAACCTCTCCTCTCAGTTCTCCGGCAATCCGGCAGAGAAGATCGGTACCTTTATTTCGGCTTAGCCTGGCCACCGTTCCCACCTTCAAACAACCGGGATCATAGGCACATTCCGGGTCAAAGCTGCTGGTCCCTGGAGAGAATCTACCGACATCAACGCCATTATAAACGACATCAATAGCAGTACCCGGCATGACCTTCAAAAGTTCATCCCGAGCGAAGGATGAGCAGGCAATACAGCAATCGGTATGCCGGAGTATATATTTCCAGCATTTTCTGAACAGCGGCGGTGGCCAAGCCCCATGGAAATGGAGGATCTTTTTCATTTCCTCTGGAAGCCAAGGGAAAAGCAGACCCTCGAGAGGATAATGGGCCTCCAACAGTTGGACGCCCTTGACAAATTTCGTAATCTTCCGACAAGATACGAGAGCGGAGAAACTTTCAAGATCCATCGGACAAATTTTTCTTCCTAGCGGGCTCCGGCCCAACAACCTCCCAAGCTGTGAATGCCTATCCAGCATCGGGAAATGACAGTCGTCAAAAGCCCCATTTTGTAACAGTTCTCGGAAGTCTGGGGTAAAATGTTCGGCTGGTCCACCTGTAATCAGCCGCAGGTCTGCAACCTTCCCCTTAAGCTGGTTTGCCAGTGTCTGAACATAGGTCTCAGTACCCCCATACTGGCAACCCATACTGGCGGAAAAAAGGGCAAGAGATTTCATTAATTAGGAGTAAAGATGGTCATACAGACTGGAAAAACTGATAATTTCAACATCGGGTCGGTCAAGCAGATACGCCACGATATCGTGCCATGCGGTGAGAAATTCCTGATTCGGTTCATCCCAGTCCCAGAAATATTCCCAATAATGACTGACTAAAACCAAAACATCGTGGCTTGCAAGAAAGTCTGCAATCTGCGTCTTCATCATACCAAAATCATTAAACATAGAGAGGAACGGACCTGGATACTCCAGAAGAAGGAAATCACCGTCCCGTAAATAGGGCGTACGATTCTGATCATTCAGAAACCTCCTGGCCACGGCCCTGGCTTTACGCGGCCAAGAGACATGGCGCTTGCCAAGACGATGCAGAGAGATTCCTTTAAAATAACATTTCAGAATCCTGATACTTTCGGCAGAAACATCATCCCAGGGCACTATAAAAAAATCACTGGCCTGACCGAAACACTCTTTCAGAATGGTCCGGCTTGTTTCAATTTTTTCAGTAATCAGTTGCGTGTCTTTAAGCATTCCCTCACGAACACCGTCTATAGTCATATGATTATAGCCATGCTGCACAATTTCATATCCTGGTCTGCTACGCAAATAGCGGACGATTTCACAATCAGGAGTCAGCGGGAAAATTTGTGCCTCTGCCCGCCGATGAGGAGGAAGACAGGGCAAATAATCAAGCCGGAATTGTTCCCAAAATGGTCCATTCAAAACCCCGGCAGGTTGGCCGCCAACAATAGCAGGAACTACGCTTAAGCCCACTGATTTTCCGGCATCCAGCAGTGGTTGATAGAGAATCTCCAGCATCTCAGGCTTGGTAAAAAGGCAGGTATCATCATCTCGAATCACTACATATTTCATCGTTTACCGTCTCCAGCAGAACGGTCCGAGAGGCTCCGGATGTCACCCCACAGCAGTCGTCCTGCAGCACGCAGGTAAAATCCGCCCTTACTTTTAGTCGACGGATCAGAGTTAATCGTACCCGATAGCAGATAAAGCACTGCACGTACAAGAAAAACCAGGGACAATCCAGCACAGGTTAGATTACAGATCAGACTGCCGTACCGTTTTTGGAGAAGAAGCCGGTAAGAATCACAAGTTGCGAAGAGGGCATGGCCACTCATCCCCTTTTTGCCACCCCCTTCGAAATGACAGGTATCACCGCCCGCAACATAGGCAACTTTTTCACCTCGCTCACGTACCCGCCGACAGAGGTCTGAATCTTCACAATACATAAAAATATCACGGTCAAACCCTGAAAGCTCCTTCCATATCCTTCTCCTGATACAAAAAAAAGCTCCTGAGACCCAGTCAACCTCCTGGTGAGTCTGCTCATAAAACTCTGGCCGTTTTTCATGGATCTGCCAGCCGCTAAACCATGTGCAGGTACGTGGCAACATCCAGGACAACAAAATCCGGTAAGGTGTATGTTCATATCCGACAGAGGTCTGTACAGAGCCATCTGGATTGCGAAGTCGACCACCAACAACAGCAGTATCCGGGTGCGTCTCAAGGTAATCAATGAGTGGCTGAAACGCCTCCTGCATCTTGGTGTCATTATTCAACAACAGCAGAAATCGGCCACGGGCCTGTTCGGCACCGTAGTTATTTCCTCGGGAAAAACCAAGATTGTCCGGACTGCAGATTAATTGCACGCCGGGCCACGTTTTCGACAAATAATCCTGGCTGCCATCGTCGGAATTGTTATCAACAATAATGATTTCATGCCGGCAGGATAGATTCTGGGACAAGGCGCGTAGACACGTTTCCAGAAATGACTGACCGTTGTAGTTGACGATGATGACAGAGAGCACTATTGCATCAACCCCACCATTTATTTTTATGGCCGGTGGCCCACTTATAATTGTCATTTCATCTAGACAGGTGACTTCTGCACAATTCCAGCCGCATTTTCGTTTCGATAAATGATTGTGATAGCCCCGATCAGACCTATGAAGGTGTAAAACAACATGGACATATTCATCATGGTTTTAAAACCAGGATCAACCATGGCATGCACCGCCTGAGCCATAATCCCTGCGGCTCCACCGGCAAGAATCCCCCGATCCCAGTAATGCACGCGATAAAGGTGGTAAAATGCTGTATACAATACAATTATCAGCATCGACAAAAAAGCAATTATCCCTACAGTCCCGACTTCGGACCAGATCTGCAGATACATGTTATGCACTACATGGTTTTTACCGACAAACATCCGAGAATAACCGGTTGTATCATGTTTTTTGAAAACACTTGCCATGTTATTCAGTCCGACACCAAACACCGGAAATTGGCGAATAACTGAGAATGCCGCTTCATTAAGCGGTTTCCTGGTATCAGCGGAGCCATAATCATCATGGGTAAAGCGACTATAAATTACCGGGAAGCTTACAGCAATGATGGCACTGAAGACCAAGAGTGCACACCAGACCCAGATAAAAGTCGAAAGACGCAGAAAGCGACCACGGAACATGATAAAGAATACCAGTGTAAATGATAGAGGTATAGTCATCCAAGCCCCGCGCGACAGGGTGGTATAAATCCCGGCACAGCCTATCGTGACAGCAAAAAGATACCAGCACTTGACCAAAAATCGACGTTCAGCAATAAACATGGCAAACATAAGCGGAATAAGCATCTCAAAAAAGTAGCCGAAGATATTAGGATCTCCGATCGTCCCCGAAGACCGCTTAGCCACAAAACCGATATTCTGCCTCAGAACTTCCTTTTCCCCAAAGACCTGTAAGCCCAGCATATGTCCGGTCTTGAACTGATAAAGCCCGATACAGGCTTCCACAACCAAATCAATAGACAAGCACAAAAGCAGCACATCAATATACTTCCGATCCTGAAGGTTCGTGATCACAAACAACAGAAAGAGCAAAGACAAGAGACGGGCAATCTCCAACAACGAAAGATCCAGATACTCGGCATCAACTAAGCTCAGGAAACCGGCAGCAATATAGAGCAGAAAAGCGATGAGAATCTTGCGGTTCATTTGAAAATGGTAGATTCCGCCATCGCGGAGCTTGGCATCATAAACGAAAAAACCGAAAAGGATGAGGAGTGACAGAAGACTGACCGAGATATCTACACTGGTAACCCCGACATAATCCCGGTAGAAGAAATTATAATCAAGATTAAAGGCAATACCAAAAGTAAAGGTTGCCACGAACAGACAGATCAACCGGGTTTTGGTCTGTGTTGAGATAATCAGATAAACATAAGCCGCCGGAGCAAAAAACAAAAGAGTTCCTATAACACCAAGATAATACTTGGTCGGCAGAGCACTTACCTTGAGTGCAACCACACCCAGAAAGAGGCCAGAGACTAGATAACGGATATAGCGAAGGAGAATACGTTCATTCAAAGGATTATCCCTTCCTTTTTAAAAAACAACAGTTTACTACAACACCCTTTCTGCCGTACTCGTATCAATCGGCCAGCAGGAGACGGTAGATCAGCCGCGGAATAAACATCTTTTTCTTGTTAAGAATGGCGCCAGTAAAACACACCCCGGCATCAGCAAGTTGCTGTTTATGATATTCAGCTACCTCCCATCGTGTTTTTTCGGCCTCAATGACCATAATGAGACCGTCAAGCTGTCGGGCCAGAATACTTGTTTCCGGACCGGTCATCAAATCTACGGAATCAAAGATAATAATATCAAACTGAGCCCTTGCCTGAGTGAGAAAGTTGTCGAACGCTTTACTGTCAAAGAGAACGATAGGGTTTCCTGTCTTCCTGCCTGCCGGAATAAAGGAAAATGCACTCTTCTCATCTCTTTTGAGGACTTCTTCGAAACGGGCCTTCCCTTGCAGCACATCTACAAGACCCGGTGCTTCAGGAGCAATCTTCAGCCAGGAATGGAGTATCGGTGATCGAATATTACCATCGACCAGGAGAATGCGCCTGTCAATACTCTTTAAGGAAAGGGCTACGGCCATATTAAAACTAACGGTGGAAGCTCCTTCTCCCTGACGGCATGAGGATACACAAAGTGACAGGCTGGACTCACGCCCGGGATTGAGTTTTTCCAGCACAAGACTCAAAAATTGGTCATGGAGTTTTTCTAGAAGCAGGACACCCCGGTGTTTTTCCTGGCGCAGAGGTATCACTGACATAACCAGAATCTCCTTTTCACAAATCTTCTTTCAATCATCATACTCTCTCCTGGTGACCAATAGACAACAAAAGCGGTACCTTCAAGATAGTTTCGACATCCTGACCATCCCTGAACACATGGGTAAAAAATTCTTTGACAGCCGAAAGGCCGAAACTGAGAAAAATTCCAAAAAAAGTGGCCGTCAAAAGGATAAGACCTTTTTGGGGAAAATAAGACTTCAGCGGTGCTATGGCAGTATTGATTGTAGTCAGACTGGTAATCTTACTTTTATCAAGATCATCATAGATTCTCAGATCTTCAGCTTTTTTGGTATAATTTAAAAGAGATTCGAGCGCGATATCCTTTTTCAATTTCATTTGCTGAAGGGTAAAATGGGCCTGAATCAATTCTTCGATACGTCTGTTTTTCTTTTCAAGCTCCGGCGTAATCCTGTGGATCAGAGGTTCAATGGTACTGCGGTTTAATTCCAGAATATTAATCAGACTCAGATATTTTTGTTTTCGGAGCTGGGCAATAGTAGAATCAAGCTGCTGAATCTCCCGTGACTTTTCAGTAAACTGGCCGATCAGACGTGATCGTTCCAGTTTAAGAGTAAAATACTGTCGGTCAATATCCTGCAGGTATGCCTGCCGATCAACCATCTCATTTTCACTCATTTTTGGTGTTTCTATCCAACTTCCCGGAGAATCGTACATTTCCTTAACACCTCTCAGAAGCGCGCGATTCCGGTCATAGTCCTGCTGTGCATTAAGAAGTTCAACTTCAAGTTTTTCCCTGTTCAAGAGAAGAAGTTCCTGCTGCTTGGCAATCTCAGAAATATTCCATTTCCCTGCAAAGATCTTTTCCTCCTCTAGAAGAGAATCTGCTTTTTTCTGATACAAGGAAATTTGGTCGATATAAAACATGTGTGATTTTTTAATCTCGTAAATCTTGGTACGGAGCTTGATAAAGGCATTGGCAAATGCATTAGCTGCTTGCGCAGCAAACTCGGGATCAGGATCACTGAATGACAGCTTGAGGATATCAGTCTCCGCCAGGAATTCTACCTTCAACGATTCCTTTAAGGAAAGAACGATCTTATCTTCACGGGTAAGCGTGGAACTGGTCAGATGCGCCTTCAGGCCGGAAAGAAAAACTCGTAACCCACTGCGAATTTTCTCTTCCCGGTCGAAATGTCCCTTGAGATCCTGATACACCATATGGGACAATTCATCGCCCTTAAAAATTTCCAGCTCGTTGTTTACATTCTGGTTCCGTTCCTGATAGAGGAAACTGACATTGTTGCTCTGTTCAGTGAGATTAGGCATTTTTTCTCGGCCCAGCCTGATCATAAGCTTGGTGTCGGCCTTATACAGAGGTGTTACTGAAAACGAATAGAGAGCAGAGGTGATAAAACAGACAGCAGTAATAATGGTGATTGACTGTAAGTGTTTGAAGAATATATACAAAAGGTCCCGGAGCGTCAAAATCTTCCGTTCCTTTATCCGCTCCCCAGTATAACCGGGTATAATGGCTTCATGGCGGGGACGATCAGGCTCGCCATGACCTGTTCCGTTGGTATTCTGCTGTTTGTCACCTTGCCCATGGGCTTCTGGACCGTTTTCTGCAGAACGAGTATCAAATGAAGGCGGCGGCTCAGCTTCGGCGCTAAACATATCGCTATATGACTGTTTTTCAGACATTTTTCTATGAATCCTTTATCATTTCCGGTTCATTCCTCATCCCCCTTACAATGACCCACACGGTTATTGATTATTAGGAATCTGGTAGTCTATGTTGAACTGTTCACCATTCCACATCAGGATCCGACGGATATAGTCATCCACCCATTGTCCGACCTTGGCAACATCGGTCTTGGGCACATAGACAATACTGTTGTCAGGCAACAATACATCCTCTTCGAGGTGTCCTTCTTCCATCACCCTTTTCACGTTAACCGTACGCATAACAGGCTTGTTATCCTGGGAAATCAAGAGAACTTTGACGTGCTCATTAGTCCCTTCATTCGTGATACCACCTGCCTGAGCAATTGCCTGGGCTACCGTGAGAGGATGTTCTTCTTTCAACTTCCCGGGATTTTTTACCTGGCCAAAAACGAAAATCTGCCGACCAGCTATGGATTCCAAGAGGAGGGACACTTTCAGATTTTTGAACTCTTTATCGTAAAGCGTCTGAATCTCGGCCTCCACCTCATCGATAGCCTTACCAGCCGCCTTGATTCCATCCAGCAGAGGCAGATAGATATTACCATCCGGGCTGACCAGAATCTGTTTAGCCTGTCCCCGTGGTGAATTGGTAATTGCCTTCTGAAGGGCGAAGATCTTCGAGGAGATCTTATTGACCGCTACCGAGACAACAGGATCCCTAATAATGTCTGAATATCCCTTAGCAATAATTTCTGCGCTTCGCTTAGGGGTCTCCCCGCCAATTTCAAAATCACCCTTAATCGGCAATGTTACCATACCATCGGGACGTACCACAACAGTGCGGTTCAATCCTGGATGATACTGGAATTCGACATTCACCTCGTCCTGGACTCCAATCAGATATGGAGTCTTTAGCTTGACAAGGTCAATATGATACATGACCTCGAGAGAATCTCCCGCGTTCAGGGTATAATGGGCTGTCCCCAGCTTTAACCCGTCAATAATTTCATGACGCATAGCCTCTTTTTTCCCTTCACTGAGGTCTTCGACTACCACTTTTTCCTGGCCAAGCTCCTGAATGGTTGATTTCGTTGAAGAGCCGCAGGAAATCAACAACAACATGGCCCACAGGCCCACACTTATCAAAACAATCCGACTACCCATTTCTTATACCAGTAAATTAATTTTATAATTCATTAATGATAACAATAGCTTTTTCATTTTATGATAATTAATTATTTTTACCACTATGTGCCATTTTTTTCATCTGGCTAGATGATATTCTGAAACGCCAAACAACAGTAAACTCAGAATCACAGGGGAATCACAAAAAAGAACATCGAATCTGAAAATGCTCAAATGACGAAAGCTCAAAATGCGGTGAATATTTCTGCTCCAGAACTAAAATATTCACCTCGTATTTCTTTTATTTTCTGACAACAACGGCTGCGATACCTTCTTGTTGCAACTCCCGCACCCAAGACATTGCCTCCTTTCTTGAGGAATATGCTCCCAAAAAAAGACGAAACTGCCCATCTTCCAAACGTTCCGACCAAGGATAGTAGCCATCAGCCTCCAGAGTCTTTTGCAACCCTTCGATACTTCCTGTCGTTTCAGGAATCGTAAGCAATAGGGCATAGGGAAGACAACGAACATTATCCTCAGGCACACTGGCAATCCATATGCTCTTCAGGGCATCCTCCTCCGAGGAAAAGTTACCCAGGTAGATATTCCATCGGGGAGCCATGTGGTCGGTGCCAACCTCGGAAACAAATAAAGGTTCCATGCCTTTATCCTGCAACCGCTTAAGCTCCGTTTGTATAACAGCAGGTGTGGAACCACTGAATACCTGCAAGGTGTAGGGTCTGTCTCCAGGTAGGACTGAAGGCCCTGCCATCATGACATAGCCTTCAACTTCCTTCATTTGATGAATCTTAATGGACGGCCCAGAATTATTCTTTTCATCAGGTATTTCCTGGCCTTGGTCTCCAGCTCCACTCGCCGTGGGTACCCCCTCATCATCCTTTTTTATCACTTTTATCCCGGAAACAGAATCTGCACTATTATCCCCATCATTGTGGAAATAACGGGGAGCCTGATCACTATTTGCCGGAGATATTTTCTCCTGTGTACCGGAAACAGAATTAACAATTGTATTCCCGCCGCCTTTGGAATGAGCAGTAATCTTGCCATCATTTCTCCAAGAGAAAAACCACAGGAACATAAAACCTATTACCACTATCGCAGCCGCAAGCAGTATCGCAGTCAACCACGAATGTCTTGAGGCAGTTGGAACAAAGAGAGTCGACGGTTCAGCCGTTGTCTTCAGTTTGGCAGCATTCTCCTGTACAATCATATTCAGGTCTATACCGGCATCCGTTTTTTGGGAGCGCCCCTCACTGACTTCCTGCATAAGAACATCTTCTTCGTTCTGCTCCATATGACAGACATCGCTGACCATTTCTAAATCGATACGATCAGACCCAAGATCAAAGGCCCTCAATAGCACTCGGTCGCAGAGATTGTTAATCAGTCGCGGGATTCTTTTACTCACATCAGCTAGAAAGCGAAGGGCCTCAGGCTCAAACAGAGGCCGTCCTTTTGCGCCCGATTGCAGCAGTAGAAAGTAAATGTACTCCTTTAATTCATCTTCTTGTAAGGGCTTTATGTACAATCGTCGGCGAAACCGCTGCATGAAAGGGAGATATTTCGGATTTTTCTCCAGCTCCTCAATAAAACCGGAATGGGCAAAACAGACAAGGCGAAAAGGGTAAAAGTCCTTGACATGGAAGTTGGCTAGATACCTAAAATTATCCAACATCTTCTGTTCATAATCCTGTAGATCATCAATAATGATATATATAGATTTCCTAAGTTTTCCAGACATATACAGATAGAACAGCACCTCAATAAGCTGAGCTGCTGTTCTACAGGAATTGGCAGCCTCAGTCTCTTCGAGCTGCAAGACAATCGATTTAAGCAACATAGCAAACGGGGAGCTTGGAGAAGAAACCGTGACTGCCAAAAGATCGGTTTCTTCCTCCAAAAAACGGCAGAGCTTGAGAAGCAGAAGGGTTTTTCCCACTCCGTATTCACCTGAAACCAGGATATAAGGCTCTCCTTGTCTCACGCTTTCCGTGAGCAAGTGAAGCGCCTGCTCATGGGATCTGGACCTAAAATAATTATCCGGTACTGGATGCATGGCAAAAGGATCCTTTGCCATACAGTAAAAATCTCTGTACACACTTCCCCCTGGGGTTCAGAATAATCTCAATCCGTTTGCAAATACCCTTTGCCTCATACTGTAACCCTATACTTTCAACTCGATATAACAGATCATGCTTGGTGTCATATGGTTGAGATAATTCTGTTCTTAAAATGTATTATCGTCATCTTTGAGTAATCTTTTATAATAAAGGGGCAGGAATAACAAGCGTGGATACAAAATTTAAGCGCTACTTTTATTAGTTTTTAAGAAGTGTGCTGGGAAAATATTAGTATCCAGGAGTCGTTAAAAACCAATTACCACTTCTGCACCTGATGCCATTTCCACGCTGTAGCTAAAATCTCCTCAACTTCCGTGTACTCAGCCTGCCAGCCAAGCTCTTTATGGATCAGCGTGCTGTCCGCTACCAAAGTGGCGGGATCTCCTGGGCGTCTCGCCTCGTAATCAAAGGGGATCTCACGGCCCACCACCTTTTGAGCCGCCTCGATAATTTCCAGGATGGAAAATCCCTTGCCGTTTCCCAGATTAAAGCCATGGGCTCCTTTTTTTGTGCCCATATAATCAAGAGCCTGGAGATGCGCTGTGCACAAATCATTGATATGGATATAATCCCGGACGCAGGTGCCATCTGCGGTGACATAATCCTTACCAAAGACCTTGAGCCTTTTCCCATCTTTGAGCACAGCCTTCAGGACATTGGGGATGAGATGGGTTTCCGGGTTGTGTGCTTCTCCGATTTCTGCCTCAGGATCAGCGCCGGCCGCGTTAAAGTAGCGGAGGGTCACAGAATTAAGGCCATATGCCTGCGCATAGTCCTTTAAAATCCGTTCCACCATCAGCTTTGTCTGGCCGTAGGGGTTGATAGGGTTCTGGGGGTGTGTCTCGTCAATAAAATCTTTAATCGGATTGCCAAAGGTTGAGGCGGAAGAAGAAAAAACAAATTTCTTTACTTCATATTTTGTCATGGCATCCAGAAGGTTCAGGGTGCCGATCACATTATTTCGGTAATATAGCGCCGGGTTTTCCATTGATTCGCCCACCAGGGACTTGGCGGAAAAATGCATGACCGCTTCAAAGCTTTGCTTGTTGAAAAGCTGGTCAAGGGCATTCTGGTCAAGAAGATCCCCTTCTGCAAGCTCCCCCCACTTAACCGCCTGGCGGTATCCGGTGGAGATGTTGTCAAACACAGTGATTTTATGATCCTGGAAGGCAAGCATCTTTGCCATGTGGGAGCCGATATATCCAGCCCCGCCGCAGATAAGTATGTTCATATTTTTTAACTAAAGTAAGTTTTCAATTTAAAATTTAACAGTAGAAAGATGAACAAAAACAATATCTTTCACAGAATGGATTGACAGAAAGTTAATGGTAGAATTTCAGAAGGGATAAGACATTGAATGAATCACGGACCGCATAAATCCTGATCGTTTCATGCAGTTCGTGATCCAGAACAGCGCCTGCTCAATCCTCAAAGACCTCCGGAGAATGGCGGATGATCTCGGCCTTCACCAGATAAATGACATCTTCGGCAATATTGGAGGCATGATCGGCAATCCGTTCCAGGTGGCGGCTGATTGACAGATTATGCAATATAATATTGATATGCTCAGGATGTTTTACCAGCTCTTCTTTCACAATGGCATACATGTCCCGGTTCATCGCATCCACCCTGTCATCGTCGGCACGTACCCGATAGGCCTTGTTCACATCCTGATTAACAAGGGCCTCGATACTGCGGGTAAGCATGCTTTCCACGGCTCGCATCATGGATGCCATATCAAAACCGATCGTAAATCCAGGATGCTCAATGAGATAACTGCTGCGCTCAGCAATACCAACCGCCAGATCCCCCACACGCTCCAGATCACTGTTGATCTTCAGGACGGCAATGATAAAACGGAGATCGGTGGCCACCGGCTGATGCAGAGCAAGGATCTTCAAACAATCCTCCTCAATAGCTACCTCCAGATCATCAATTTCATGATCCCCGGCAAGCACCGCCTGCGCCATCTGCTGATTGCTGTTAATGAGTGAAACCGTGGCCCGATAGACCCGATCTTCCACCTCGGTGCCCATATAGATGATCTTTTCTTTGAGCTCGGCTATTTCTTTCTGTAAGTGCTGTGACATGAGCTGCTTCTCCCTTTTATCCGAAACGACCGGTTATATAATCTTCCGTCTGCTTTTCCCGTGGCTTGGTAAATATCTTCTTGGTGGCATTAAACTCCACCAAACTGCCTTCATAAAAAAAGGCGGTATAATCCGAGATACGGGCGGCCTGCTGCATATTATGGGTTACGATAACAATCGTATAGTCGTTTCTCAACTCGCCGATCAGATCTTCGATACGAATGGTTGACTTCGGATCAAGGGCTGAGGCCGGTTCATCCATGAGCAGGATATCAGGGCCTACGGCCAGGGCCCTGGCAATACAGAGGCGTTGCTGCTGGCCGCCTGACAAGCCGATGGCATTGGTATCGAGCCGATCCTTCACCTCGTCCCACAGGGCGGAACGGATCAGGCTCTTCTCCACTATCTCGGCCAGCTCCTGCCTGTCCTTGGTGCCATGGATACGGGGACCATAGGCCACGTTGTCAAAAATGGATTTGGGAAAGGGGTTCGATTTCTGAAAAACCATTCCCACCTTTCTGCGCAGGCGTACAACATTACTGCCATTTTCATAGATATTCTCACCATTGATGCGGACCTCTCCTTCAAGCCTGGTCCCGGTAATGGTATCATTCATCCGGTTGAATATGCGTAAAAAGGTTGACTTGCCACAACCGGATGGACCAATAAAGGCAGTGACCCTACGGCCGGGAATATCCATAGTGATATCAAAGAGGGCCTGAGTCTCCCCGTAAAAAAAATTGACCTGCCGGGTGGTGATCACATGATCGGTATCTGCGGGGAAAATGGAAGTTTCTACCATCGATATTTTTTCCTGAAATGAATGCGAATGATTATGGCCCCCAGACTGAGTCCGAGCACCAGAAGCAGCAGGACAAGGGCTGTAGCATACTGCAACGGCAAGACCTTATCAGCCTCCGGGTGCTGAGTGGCCAGGATATATAAGTGGTATGGCAGGGCCATAACCTGATCAAAGATTGAATTGGGCAGCCTCGGCAGATAAAAGGCGGCAACGGTCAGCAGGATGGGTGCGGTCTCTCCAGCGGCCCGGCCGATTCCAAGAATAGATCCGGTGATAATGCCGGAGAGGGAATAAGGCAGGACATTGGTGCGGATCGTCTCCCACTTGGTGGCGCCAAGGGCCAGACTTGCGTCCCTGTAACCCCGGGGAACGGCCCGCAGGGCCTCTTCGCTGGAGACTATAATGGTGGGCAGGATCATGCAGGCGAGAGTCAGACTACCGGCCAGAATGGAGGTACCGAAATTAAGAAAAAGGACAAAAAGGCCGAGCCCAAAAAGGCCATAGACAATAGAGGGCACCCCGGCCAAGGTGATAATGGCCAGGCGAATCATAGCGGTAAAGCGATTCTGTTCCGCATATTCAGAGAGATAGATGGCACTGCAGATACCAAGGGGCAAGGCGACGATAATGGTACCAACCAGCAGCGACATGGTGCCGACAATGGCCGGCAGGATCCCGCCCTCGGCGCCGCTCTTCCGGGGATACTCCGACACAAACTCCCAACTCAGGGCCGGCAGCCCATTGCGGATAATATCAAAAAGGATATAGCCGATCACCAGGACAATAGAGTACATGACCAGCCTGATCAACAAATAGATTATCTGCTCCGACCGTTGTCTTCTCATTTCATCATCCCGTATCGAACCAGAACCCGCTGGGCAATGATATTGAGGAGAAAGGTCACCGCCAGCAGCACCAGGCCGATCCAGAACAGGGCCTGATAATGAAGGCTGCCAAAGGAGACCTCGCCCATTTCGGCGGCAATCGTCGCGGTCATGGTCCGCACCGGCGCCAGCGGCGACCAGGTCATGAGAGCAGAATTCCCGGTGACCATGAGTACGGCCATGGTCTCACCGACAACCCGTCCAACGCCCAGCATGATCGCGGCGATAATACCAGGCAGAGCGGCAGGAATAATCACCTGAAAGATGGTCTGCAGATCACTGGCACCCAAGGCCCGAGAGGCATCCTTATAGGCGCGTGGCACACTCATGATGGCATCTTCGGACAAGGTGATCACCGTGGGAATGGCCATGAGAGTCAGCAGCAAGGCACCGGTCAGGGCACTCAGCCCGGTGCCGAGCCCAAAGAGGCTTTTGATCAGCGGCGCCAGAACCACCAGGCCGAAGAAACCAAGGACCACCGAGGGGATACTGGCCAGCAGCTCAATAAAGGGTTTCAGGATCTCCCGCTCCACAGGGCTGGCAATCTCGGCAATATAGATGGCGCCCAGCACTGACAGGGGAATGGTGAAGAGCATGGACAGCCCGGTGACCAGGGCTGAGCCGGTCACCAGGGGCAGGATGCCATAACGTTCCTGGACAAAGGAGACAGGAATCCACTGACGATCAAACAAGGCGTCCAGCCCCGGCTTCAGGGCAAAGGGGGCGGCCTCCTTCACCAGAAAGATAAAAATGAGCGCAACAAGAAAAATACTGGTTGAGGCCGCGCTCAGCATCAAGAGGCGCATGGCCTTGTCTTTCCACATAAGCGTTACTTTACGGAGATATAACCGGTTTCTGTCACAATCTTCTGACCGGCTTCACTGAGACAGAAATCAACAAAGGCCTTTGCCTCTGGAGAGGAAGTTCCATTGGTATACAGATAGAGAGGCCGGGCCACCGGGTAGTGACCAGCACGCACCGTTTCATCACTGGGCAGCACTGCCGCAGCGTCATCTGCTGATTTAACTCCCACCATTTTTACCGTGGCCTTGGCTTCGAGGGCGAAAGCGAGACCGACATAGGCAATGGCCCCCTTATCCGAGGCCACAGACTGCACCAGGGCTGATGTTCCTGCCAGCAGCCTGGCCTTGGGGGTATAATCAGCCTTCTTGAGTACATGCTCCTGAAAAAAGACAAAAGTGCCGGAACTTGATTCTCTGGAGAGGACGATAATGGGCAGGTCAGGCCCACCCATCTCCTGCCAGTTCGTATATTCACCGATAAAGATCTTGCGCAACTGCTCCATGGAAAGTTCCGTGACCGAGTTTGCCGGATTGACAATAATTGCCAAGCCGTCACGGGCCACAGCATACTCCACAAGATCAATTTTTTTCTGAGCAGCAAGCTCTTTTTCCTTGCCTTGAATCTCACGGGAAGAGGCGCAGATATCTGTGGTCCCATTGAGCAGAGCGGCGATACCCGTACCTGATCCGCCGCCTGTTACCGAGATTTGGGCATCAGGATGCTGACCCATGTACTGCTCCGCCCAGGAGCTGGTCAGGTGTACCATGGTGTCAGAGCCTTTAATGCTTATTGACTTCTGGGAGCCGGACTGTGACGTCGCGGAATCCTTCCCGCCGGAATCACAAGATACCTGCAAAAGCAGAAGAAAAAAAACAGCAATCCATGAAAATATTCTCTTACTTATCATAATCATTCCCCTTCGTTCATGATGTGCCCACTTGACAATGCTGAGATCTTAACACTCTGCAATCAGCCGATCACCAAGCACTATAACTTCAGTTCTTCCCAACAGCATCCTAATAAAATATTAACATCTTACTATACTCAACACCAATCGGCCCTGTCAATGTCAACCCTTTTATCCGCTTCATTTCTTTCCAGAATTCTCTTTTTCATCCAGGTGATGACCAACGGCTTACAACCAACCACGCCTCCTGAAAAATCTGACCATCACAACAGCCACCAGCAGGAGGACAGCCCAGAAGACAAAGTAACTGTATTTATATTCCAGCTCAGGAAGATATTTAAAATTTGTCCCATAGATCCCGGCGATGAAGGTCAAGGGAATGAAGATTGCCGAAAAGATGGTCAAGACCTTCATGATCTCATTTAACTTATTGCTCACCCCGGTATTGTAGATATTAAGGTAATCAAAAAGCATCTCCCGATAGGTGTCAACAATCTCAACCGACTGCAAGGCCAAGCCCTGCATATCCTTGAGAAAAGGATCCGTCTTATCGCTTATCAGCTCCGAGTCCAGAAAGCTCAACTGCTGAGTGAGCTCCTTGAACGGCCTGACAGCCTTACGGATATAGCTCATCTCCCTTTTATAGCGGATGATTTTTTCCAGCACCGCCTGACCGGGACCGAAGAGGACCTCTTCCTCAAGCTCTTCCACCTTCTCTCCCAACCTCTCTATAATAAAAATATAATTATCAACAACGGTATCGAGCAGGGCATATGCAAGATAATCAATCCCTGCCCCCCTGATCCGTCCTTTCTGCCTGCGGATTCTCTCCCGCACCGGTTCAAAGGTATCACCCGGTTGCTCCTGGAAGGTAAGAAGAAAGTTCGGACCCAGCACCATGCTCAACTGTTCGCCCACGACCTGCTCCTCATCCTGGTCAAAATGCAACATCTTGACCACCAGAAAAATACAGTCATCATACTCCTCTACCTTGGGCCGTTGTCCGGTATGGACAATATCCTCCAGAATCAAGGGATGGAGCTCAAAGCTTCTGCCGATCTCCATGATCAGATCCGTGTCATGCACCCCGTCAACATTGATCCAGGTGGCAGTCTCTGTTTTCTTGAACCGCGCACCCTCCGCCAGATCTTGCAGTTCCAGTTCCCGCAGATTGCCATGATCATAATCCATAACCGTGACCCTGGCCTGATCCACTTTCTGACTCCCGACAAAAACAACAGAACCCGGCGAGCGATGTAAACTTGCCTCATTTTTTTTCAGAAACCGCGCCATACGTCTCTCTCTTTAGGGTATCAGCAAATAAGATTTGTATTTCTGTTCACTTGGTTACGACAAGCAAAGATGGTATCTTTGCGCTTTCTCTATGGGAAAATCTCTATCGGTACTCAAATACTATCGCCAGATGCAGAAAAGAACAAGCAGATCTCTCCCTATCCCGGCAGAATACGTTAAAAAAAAGGCAAACAACAACAGCACCCGACAGACATCACCGGCAGGATCCGCAGGAACCGCAGCAGCCACTTTTGACCGACAGCCGAACTCTCACCTTTTTTGTCACAGAATTATTGCAATCGTAACAAAGATGTGGCACAAGTTCTATTCTTTAAAGACCGCGCCGCTTACGAAGTGGTTCTATCGAAGAAAACGAGGAGCATTTACATGACAGTAGCGAATATTATAATCACAGTGCTGGGAGGGCTGGCCCTGTTTTTATTCGGCATGAAAACCATGAGCGACGGTCTGCAGAAAGTGGCAGGACCAACCATGCGAACCATTCTATCCAAAATGACGGGAAACCGTTTTTCAGGTGTTTGCACGGGCACGCTGATCACCTCGATGGTTCAGTCTTCGAGTGCCACCACGGTGATGCTTATCAGTTTTGTAAGCGCTGAGCTGTTGACGCTGACCCAGGCAGTCGGGGTCGTCATGGGTGCCAACATCGGCACCACCATGACCGGCTGGATTGTAGCGCTCTTCGGATTCAAATTTAAAATAATTCTCCTCTCTTTTCCCGCCATTTTCCTGGGATTTCTGCCCCGATTGCTCGGCATGCACAGGATGGTGGACTGGGGGGAAGTGCTGTTGGGTTTCGGCGTGCTCTTTCTGGGGCTCGATTTCATGAAGGAATCTGCTGAAAGTCTCAAGGATTCCGCAGCCATCCTCGCTTTTGTCCAATCTGTAGATGCGTCAACCTTGATTCACCGGCTGCTGGCAGTGGCAGTCGGAGCAATCATAACCATGCTTATTCAATCCTCTTCGGCCACCATGACCATCACCATGACCCTGGCCGCTCAAGGCATCATTGATGTGCCCTCGGCCTGTGCGCTGGTGCTCGGTGAAAACATCGGCACCACGATCACTGCCAACCTTGCCGCCCTGGGGGCCTCCCGCGAGGCCAAGCAGACGGCTATTTCTCACTCCATTTTTAACCTGTTCGGGGCTCTCTGGGCCATACTATTATTTAATCCTTATCTGCAACTCATCGATAATATTGTTCCTGGAGAATTGATGGATTCGTCCACCGGCACGGCGATTTCCATGGTAGCCCTGGCAGCCCATGTCGCCATGTTCCACACCCTCTTTAACATCCTCAATACCGGCCTCTGCCTTCCGTTTGTAAAGCAGATTGCCTGGATCGCACGTCAGATCGTTCCCTCTGACCTCCTGAAACATCGCCCTATTCTTCAGTACCTGGACCCGCACGTGATCAGCTCACCGCCCATGGCCCTGCACGCCGTACGTCTGGAAGTGCGCAACATGACCTATGAGGTCAAGTCCATGCTTGACAAGGTGCTTCAGCTTATCGAATCACCCGTTGCCAAAATGGGGCTCGTGGCCGAGGCCATCAGTCAATCGGAAAACAAGGTGGATTATCTTGAAAAAGAGATCGTTCAGTATCTGGTGATCATCACCCAAGGCGAAACGTCACGCAGCGAAGCCCGCGAAATTACCGGCCTGATCGGTGCGGTCCACTATATTGAGCGCATCGGCGATCGCTGTGAGGCCTTACACAAACTGCTGGCCCGGCGCTACGATCAAAAAATTGAACAATCTGAAGAAGCGACAAAACAGCTAATGGAGATCGGCAATACCACTCGACAGTTCCTGCGGCTTATTTCCGATAATCTGGAACATCCTTCACCGGAAATCATGGTCACCGCCCAGGGGCTGGAAAACGCCATTGATGAAATGCGCATCCGCATGCGCGACAGCCACATTTCCCGGCTCAACGAACAGTGCTGTTCCGTGGCCAGTGGCCTGATGTTCATAGACATGCTCAGCTCTTTTGAAAAAAACGGCGATCACGCCTTCAGCGTGGCCCAGGTACTGGGCGGCGAGCACTGAGCTGCCGCTTGTAGTTAGGGTTACCGTATATTTTCCTGATCATAGCATCAGACCAAGGCCTGCTTCAGGCTTCTAACTGCCGGCAAAAACAAAGATCTTCTGCTTCACTCCAGGACCACGTCCCCATGATCTTGAAGTGAAACAGAAAAAAGACCGCGCCCAGCAGACACATCCCGGCCCACAGATAATCCAGAGACAACTTCTCCTTCGCATAAAACAGTGAAAAGGGAACAAAGACTGACAGGGTCACCACCTCCTGGAGAATCTTCAACTGGCCCACATTCATAACCTGATGGCCAATACGATTGGCGGGAACCTGAAGTAGATACTCAAGCAAAGCCCCACAGCTCACCATGACCGCAAAAATCCATGTCCGGTGCGCCATCTTCGTCAAATGACCATATCAGGCAAAGGTCATGAACACATTGCTGCAACAGAGTAAAATCAAGGTAACAATATAGAGATTCATCTTCTCCATCCGCTCATACAGTAAAAATCAATCAACACAATCAAAAATTTTATATTAAAACATATGGCGAAGCGTATCGTCAATCAGAGGCTGTGATTCGCCCATGAACAGTAACCCCTTTTCAACCCATAAACTTGACATAACTCGATAAAACCATTCTAATGATCAACGATCAGATTCTTGAAGTGATCTGAAAAGCCCCTCTTTCTGCTTTTACATAACAGAGCCCCTTATGACACCTGAAAATGAAACGGATTGCGACCAGAACCGGTCACAACTGGAACTGACATTTCAACTGCTCAAAACACCCCTTGATAAATTTATCCATTATGATGCCGCCTCTGGCCTCCTGCTCATAGGGTGCGCCATTCTGGCCCTGATCCTGGACAATACATCCCTGGCCGCCTCCTATGAGCATATCCGCCATACCGTCATCACCCTGAAACTTGGCTCATTCACTTTAAGCCATACCCTTCACCACTGGATCAACGACGGCCTGATGGCCCTCTTCTTTTTTTTAGTGGGACTGGAGATTAAACGGGAGATTCTGGTGGGCGATCTCGCCTGTCTGCGCCAGGCCTTCTTGCCCATTGGCGCCGCCTTGGGCGGCATGATTATCCCCGCCCTGTTCTATGCCGCCATCAACAAAGACGGAATTGGCGCGGGAGGCTGGGCCATTCCCATGGCCACCGATATTGCCTTTGCCGTAGGTGCCCTTGTACTCTTAGGAAAACGGGTGCCTAAAGCCCTGCTTGGCTTTCTTCTGGCCCTGGCCATTGTTGATGACCTTGGCGCCATACTGGTCATTGCCTTCTTTTATACCAAGACCATTGACCAGAACATGCTCCTTTGGGCAGCCTTTATTTTTTTCCTTCTGATCGGCTGCAATCGTGTGGGAATACGTAAGCCACTGCCATACTTTCTTCTGGGTGGTCTCCTCTGGCTTGCCCTTCTCAATTCAGGAATCCATGCCACTCTGGCCGGGGTTCTCACCGCCTTGACCGTACCCGCACGCCCCAGGTGTCATCCTTCAAAATCTATTGAGCTAATGTCCAACTTGCTCACACGATTTGACAAAGTTCGCGAACCAGGCAGGACCATTGTTGGCAACACCAAGGCCCAAGGCGTCCTGCAGAATCTGGAAGATGCCATCCACAATATGACTTCTCCGCTCCAACGCCTGGAACTTCACCTCCACCCATGGAGCGCCTTTCTGATTATCCCACTTTTTGCCCTGGCCAATACCGGCATCCCCATAGAATTTTCCAGCCTGACCACTACCCTGCGCCATCCGGTCACCCTGGGAGTTATTGGTGGACTTGTGGCAGGGAAGTCCATCGGCGTCTTCACAAGTGTCTGGCTTATGCAACAAACCGGGGTCTCGCGCCTCCCGCCTGGCATAAACCTGCACCATATTGCCGGGGTCTCACTTCTGGCAGGCATCGGTTTCACCATGTCCATCTTTATCGGCGAGCTCTCTTTTGCGGGTCAGGAAGACCTTTTGCTCCAAGCTAAGACCGGAGTGTTGATCGGCTCACTGCTGGCAGGAATCAGTGGTTTTATCTGGCTTCTCCTGGCAGGATCGATGGATAACTAAAAATATATATCCTTTATAAGCTTCAACTTGTGGAACCTTCGCCAAAATTGTATAGTGCCGGACCTTTAAATTTATACTGACCCTCAACAAACCTACAGGACACCATGCGCAAAGGTATCATACTGGCCGGCGGCTCCGGCACCAGGCTGCACCCCCTGACCCACTCGGTAAGCAAGCAGCTCATGCCGATCTACGACAAACCGATGATCTATTACCCCCTCTCCACCCTGATGCTGACCGGGGTCCGGCAAATCCTCATCATCACCACCCCGGCAGACATGCCCCTGTTTAAAAACCTGCTGGGAGATGGCAGTCAGTGGGGCCTTGAACTGAGTTACGCGGTGCAGCCAAGCCCGGATGGCCTGGCCCAGGCCTTTCTGATCGGGGAAGATTTTATTGGCAACAGCCCGGTCACCCTGATCCTGGGCGACAACATCTTTCATGCCGAGGGGCTGTCTCATAAGCTGCAGCACGTCAGTCAACAGGAACATGGGGCCACGGTTTTCGGCTATTATGTACAACGACCTGAACGCTACGGCGTTGTGGTCTTTGACAAGGATGGTAAGGTCATTGACCTGGAAGAAAAACCGGCCCGCCCCAAATCATTCTATGCCGTCACCGGGCTCTATTTTTATGACAATGAAGTGGTAGAGATTGCTAAAACAATCCGTCCGTCAGAACGCGGTGAACTGGAGATCACTGATGTCAATCGGGAATATCTCAGACGGGGCACATTACAGGTCGAGATCCTCAGCCGCGGCACGGCCTGGCTGGACACCGGCACCCACGCCTCTCTCCTTGATGCTGCCAACTTTGTCCGGGTCATTGAGGATCGACAGGGGCTGAAGATCGCCTGTCCCGAAGAGATCGCCTTCCGCATGGGATACATTGACCTCAAAGACCTGGAGGCGCTGGCCGCTCCTCTCTCCAAGAATGGCTATGGAGCCTACCTGCACTCCATCTGCCGGATGGAGCTTCAGTCATGAAGGTGATCGAGACTCCGCTGGCTGGCCTGCTGGTCATTGAGCCCAAGGTTTTTGGTGACGAACGGGGGTTTTTCCTGGAGACCTGGTCGCATAAGCGATACCAGGAGATGGGAATCAATGTTGATTTTGTGCAGGACAATCTTTCCTTTTCCGGGCGCGGAGTCCTGCGCGGACTGCACTTCCAGAACCCTCAAACCCAGGGAAAACTGGTCTATGTTCTCCAGGGTGAGGTCTTTGATGTGGCTGTAGATATCCGTAAAGGTTCACCAACCTTTGGCCGGTGGCACGGGGTTGTCCTTTCAGGCGAAAATAAACGCCAGTTCTGGGTACCTCCTGGCTTTGCTCATGGTTTTTGTGTGACCAGCGAGACCGCACTTTTTGCCTATAAATGCACAGAGCCATATGCCCCGCAACATGAACGGGCAATCCGCTGGGACGACCCGACCCTCGCCATTGACTGGCCGATAAGCGTAGCACAGGTCTCGGAAAAAGACCGCCATGCCCCGCTGCTGGCGGATATTGACCCCGCTCATCTCTATGAGTTTCATGGTGAAAGATGAAGGATAAATTCCCCATCCTGCTTACCGGGGCGGGTGGCCAGGTCGGATACGAAGTAAATCGTCTGGCCAGCGAAAGAGGCTGCTCCCTGATAGCCTTGACCCGCCAGCAACTCGATATCGGAGATGGTGAGGCGGTGGAGCAGATCGTCAGCCAATTGCACCCATCCCTTGTCATCAACGCTGCAGCCTATACAGCCGTGGATAAGGCCGAGAACGAAGTCGAGGCCGCCATGCGGGTCAACCGACAGGGGCCGGCCAATCTGGCCGCCAGTTGCCATAATCACCAGATCCCCCTGATCCATCTTTCCACCGATTATGTCTTTGACGGCAACAAGGCCGGGGCCTATGATGAAAATGATTCGGTTGCCCCCACCGGCGTCTACGGCCGGAGCAAGTGGGAGGGAGAAGAAGAAGTGCGAACCCGACTGAAAGAGCATCTGATCATCCGTGTCAGCTGGGTCTTCGGGCCGCACGGCAACAACTTTGTCAAGACCATGCTCCGGCTGGCCGCAGAACGTGACGAGCTGCGGGTGGTGGCTGATCAGCAAGGATGTCCAACCTGTGCCACCCACATTGCCGAGGCCCTGCTGACCCTGGCAGAAAAAATCACGAAAGGAATTGATGATATTGCCTGGGGCACCTATCATTTTTGCGGCCTGCCGGAGACCACCTGGCACGGATTTGCGGAGACCATCATCGAAGAGGCCTGTAAAATTGGCCTTCTTGATCATGTAATACCGATACATCCCATCACCACCAGCGACTACCCGACCCCCGCGCGGCGTCCCCAGAATTCCGCCCTTGATTGCCGCAAAATTATGAACACCTTTGACATGAAATTTCCCAATTGGCAGGAAGGATTAACCACCATGTTAAAAACCGTTATGAAATAACCATTAGCGTTCTATCCATTCCATTACTGCCCCTTATGCCGTTCACTGTATTTTCACATTACGATTATTTTTCAACAACGGCCTGGCCCTGATAAAACATGAAAAAAGGAAATAAAATGCTTTACCAGCCTAAAAAAATCCTGGTCACCGGAGGCGCTGGTTTTATCGGCGCCAATTTTGTCCACTTCTGGCTAAGAAATCACCCGGACAGTCGGATTGTAGTCCTGGATGCCCTGACCTATGCCGGCAACCGAGCCAACCTGCTCTCTGTTGAATCCCAGGAAAATTTTCGTTTTGTTCACGGCGATATCAGGGATTTCGATCTGGTGCTCGGATTGCTGCAGGCAGAACAGATTGACACCATTGTCCATTTTGCTGCCGAATCCCATGTTGATCGTTCCATCCATGGTCCGGATGAGTTTATCGACACCAATGTTATCGGCACCCATGTCCTGCTCAAGGCGGCCAAGAAGGTTTGGCTGGAAAATCTCCAAGTACCCCTAGCGCACCGCTTTCACCATGTCTCCACCGATGAGGTCTATGGCACTTTACAACCTGAAGATCCGCCGTTCAGCGAAAACAACCAATATGCACCCAATTCGCCCTATGCCGCATCCAAGGCCTCCTCTGATCATCTGGTGCGGTCCTACCATGAAACCTATGGCCTGCAGGTAACCACCAGTAATTGTTCCAATAATTACGGACCTTACCAGTTCCCGGAAAAACTTATTCCCCTGATCATCAGCAATATCCTCGATGGTCGGCCCCTGCCGATATATGGAGATGGACTGCAGATCCGCGACTGGCTTTATGTGGATGATCACAACCGGGGTATTGATCTGGTTATCCACCAGGGAAAGATTGGCGAGACCTATAATATCGGCGGCAACAACGAGTGGACCAATATTGAGATCGTCAAATTGATCTGTAATCTCTTAGATGAGAAATTTGCTGTCCATGATGAGATGAAACAAAGATTTCCCCACGCCCCGCAGGTCGCTGGCGACAAGGCTGAAAGCTTGATCACCCATGTCACGGACCGGCTTGGTCACGATCGCCGCTATGCCATTGATGCCGCCAAAATCACCAATGAGCTTGGCTACTGTCCGCAGGAATCCTTTAAGACCGGCATTCGTAAAACCCTGGACTGGTATCTGGACAATGAAGGCTGGTGGCGGGCAGTTATGGATGGCAGCTATCGAAAGTGGGTGGAGCTGAACTATAGCAAGAACACTTAGATCCGAGCTTCCGCAGACTCCTTTCGCATATAGAGCACGGCACTGAAAAGAGAGAAGAGAAATCCTGTCTGCGCAATGATCAGATAGGATTCGGTGAACATGATGGTCAGGAAAAAAAGGGGAAAGGCCAGACGGATCCGCTCCCAGCCGTCTGACAAGACAAAAGCCTGACGAATCTGAGTCACAAAGATGCCAATCAGGGCAGCCAGCCCCAGTAGTCCCAGTTGGCACAGGACAAAAACATACTGGTTATGGGGATTATCGGTTGCCACCATCCGCGGTGATTGGAGTTTATTGACCTCGGCATAGGCCGACTGAAAATCACCAGTGCCCACCCCCAGCCATGGACTCTTTTTTATGATTTCCCAGGAATTCTGCCAGAAGAGCAACCGTAAGCCCACAGAGGTATTCGGATTACTTTTAAACTGGCGAACCTCGGAACAAGCCCGATCCACACGCCCATGAAAGACAGGGCTGAGCTGATACCCGGCAGTAAAGATTACCGGAAGAAGAAAGACCATGATCAGCCCGGCGCGCAGAATGTTTTTTCTGAAGATCTGCAGAAAAAGTAGGCCAAGCAGAACAAAAAATACAATCTGACCGCCCCGCCCTTCCGTAATAAACATGTTGAATATCATAAGAAAGGCCAATCCGACCAAGGGCCAACGCAGGGCCGATCTGATCTTACCCCATATCAGCTCGTGACAGAGGAGATAAATGGCAAGGGCCAGCATGGGGTTGTAGATGACATGAAAGGTACCACGGGTGAGATGTTGTGTAGTGATATCCGCATAATGCAAAAGACCGAACCAGGCCATATAGGTCATGGTCACGGCAACAGTCATCCCTGCTAGAAAAAAACCTGTATACACCCGCCGCATCTCCCAGCGAGCAGTCGTCAAAAATACAGGCAAAAGCATGAGTTTCCAGTATTTTTTCAGAACATCAAGACCATTTCCCAGATCTTCAGTCCAGAGCAGGCCGATCACATAGAGGGCAAGATACAAAAGAACCGCCATGGTAACCGGGTTTGTGGAGATCAGCCGTAACTTTTCCCGGTAGCCTCCTTCAACAAGCCAGACAACCAGGATCAAGATGGCCACTATCGAAAGGGCAGAGGTGGAAAGCGGCAGCACAAAGGCCATAACGGCCAGAAGCCATGCGTTCAGACGCCCTGCATTCTGTTGAAAAGTTCTATTATTCATGATGTTCGTTTCGTAGCAAATACCATTATAAAAAACAAGATCTAAATTTGGACCTCTTCCTGCGTATCAACAGTTCAATCCGATAACCTTGCTGTTGATTGTTCATTTCTTGTCCCTACATAAAAAAGATCATCTTGTTTTTCTTTTGCCAACCTTATTTTTTTGTGTAAAAGTAAAAAGATATCTTTGTGTGGAGCTCGTGCTTTCAACTGTTACTGGTTGAAAAAATAACCTTCTAAAGAGTAAACAAATGGAGCATTATTATGTGGGAAGTCATTGTTGATAAAGATAAATGTCAGGGAAGCGAAGAATGTATCAGTGCCTGTCCATCAGCCGTCTATGAGTTGATTAACGGCAAAGCGGAACCAGTGAACGCCGACGAATGTATCGGCTGTGAGACCTGTGTTGAGGTCTGTCCCAATGGGGCCTGTACCGTCACCGAAATTTAACCATCATATTTTTTTTAATGATGCGTAGATTTTTTTTTGAACCGGCTGATAGAAATGGTGATGAGGTCCTGCTGCCCGAGACCGAATCACGTCACATTTCCAAATCCTTGCGTCTGCACGTTGGCTCCCAGATCCAGCTCTTTGATGGTACGGGGATGCGTTATCTGGCTGAGATAACAAACATCGGCAGACAGATTGTTGCCCGCATCCTGACGGCTGATGCCGATCAGCAGGAGGGAAGGGTGATGCTGCATGTGGAACAGGCAATGCTGAAAAATGCCAAGATGGATTTTGTCGTTGAAAAATGTACGGAACTGGGAGTCGCCAGTTTTACCCCTTTTGTCAGCAGCCGCTGCCAGGGCAAGCTGGATGATGAGCAGCGTGGCAACAAGCGGCAGCAGCGCTGGCAACGGATCGTGGAATCGGCCTGCAAACAGTGTTCCCGACCCCGGCCCATGGAACTGAAGGATGGTCTTTCCCTTGCCGCCCTATCTGCTTCTGCCAGTTCGGAGCAGCGCACCCTGCGCATCCTGTTCTGGGAAGAGGAAAAAGCAACCAGCCTGCACGACCTGCCTCCCCTTACTGAGTATGAGCAGATCCATCTCCTGCTGGGGCCTGAGGGTGGCTTCAGCAAAGAGGAGGTTGAGCTTGCCAGCCGCTCCGGCTATACAAGCGTCACTCTCGGACCGCGTATCTTGAGGGCCGAGACCGCCACAGTGGCCGCTGTTTCTATTGTTCGCTATCTAGCAGGCGATATGTAAGGCCCGTAAGACCCTTAGGCACAGACCGCCAGAAGCGCATGGCGAGCCGGGGATTTCATCTCGGTGCCGCGCGCCTCTCCAATCAGCACGGAAAAGGGTATCTCGGCCAGAAGATGAATGGTCAGCGCCGTACGCCCATATTGACTGGCCGGAAAAGAGGATTCCAGCTTGGAGTTCCACACCTCCTTCCATGTCTCCGCCTGGGGTAGAAGCGAGGCCGGATCACTGACGTTCAGATTTTCGGCCTTGACCAGCTCGCCCAGGGCTGCAGCCAGCTCCTGCAGATGGGACTGCATCTCGCCCCTGAACTGCTCGATATTCCTTATCGCCTCCGTATCCTCCTGGCTGATCCTGGCCGGAAGATCAATCTGCAGAACTGATAGCGGTTCCTGCCCGCATTCTTGTTCATACTTTTCCAGAAGGAGGTCCGCTGCCTCCTGACGCCTGGTTGTCCACAACCAGAAGTTTTCCGGCAAGGGACCTGACAGAAACAGTCTGCTCCAGGCCCGGAAACGATTCTTGATCATCCCTGGCCGGGGTTGATTCATCTTCTGTTTCAGTTCCAGAAGTTCAATGAAAGGATCTTCCTCAACAACATCCTCATCCCCACTCTCCCTGATTTCTCCCTGCAGACTTCTGAACAGGGCTATCTCCTCATCATCGATCGCGGCCAGTTGCCGGGCAAGTTCTTCTTCTTCCCAGTCAAGCACCTCGGCGATCTTCAGCACCAGCCGGGCCTGCCACAGAGCCTCATCATGGCCCTCAGCATCCTTATCCATGCCCTGGAGAAGCGAAGATATAATCGTCAGCTTGGAATTATCACCACGACTGGGCGGCGCGGACAAAGAGGCGAGGGAAAGATAATTCAACTGCTCAACATAATTATCTTTTCTGTTTCTGATATCATGAAGGAGATGCAGAAAACGATCCCGGTCCACTCCCAGACCTGAAGGAGTATGTTCTTGACAGAACTCCGTTTCCGTGAAAAGATGACTGCCTGGGGTCAAAGAACCGTCCTGCTCATCTTTCCCTTCCTGTTCAACGGGCTGGAGCAGATGGACGCTATTGAAGAAAAGGGCCAGGGGCAACTGCTGATACAGGGGAAGAACGGTATCAGGGAAAAAAAGCGTATCAAGAGTGTTCATATGCAAAGCGTGAAGGAAAAAGTATCATTTTATCTGACGGCGGCAGGCTACCTGCTTTTTAATTTGCGGCCTGGTGCCGATCTGACGGTGACCGTGCAGTCCACCCTGTGGCAGATCCTGCAGACGGCGCCCTATGTTGCCGGCGTCACCTGGTTTATCATCGCCCTGCTGCAATACATGTCCGAGGGCGAAAAGGTGTCATGGGAACGCCGCTTTCGATTGTTTTTCACCATAGGAATTTTTGCCGGTCTTGTCCATGCAATTATTGAATATACCGGTAAAGGGGTTGGCCAGTAAACTGGAAACAATGGCGATCTCAATCTGACTTCTTAAGATTATGGCGCTGATGTTTTTTTATCTTTTCTCTTTACCTACTGCTCTTCATCGGAACCGGAAGACAAGCATGTGGGAATAGAGTTAATCAATTGCTTTTTCAACGTCGGTCACGTCTATGAATGATTCGTTAGATCTCTGGAAACTGCTGGCCGGTCTCTCTATCTTCCTCTATGGGATGTTTCTTCTGGAAGACGCCATCAAGGCCATGTCCGGCAGGGCCTTCCGCCAGATGATCAGGTATTATACCAACGGCCGTCTGCGCTCCATCGGCAGCGGCGCCTTTATCACCGCGATCCTCCAGTCCAGTTCGGCGGTCTCTCTCATGGTCCTGGCCTTTGTGGGAGCAGGGGTGATGACCATGGAAAACGGGATCGGAGTAATGATGGGCGCCAATATCGGTACCACTCTTACCTCCTGGATCGTAGCGGTTTTCGGCTTTAAACTGAAGATCGAAGCCTTTGCCCTGCCTCTGGTCGCCGCAGGCGGGCTCATTTTCATTATTTTCGGCCCCTCTTCCAAGCTCTTTCAGGGCAGCAGGCTGCTGATCGGTTTCGGTTTTCTCTTTCTTGGTCTCGATTTCATGAAGACCGGGGTCGAGAACTTTGCCCAGCATATCGACATCAGTACCATTGCCGATTACGGGCTCTGGCTCTACCTTGTCTTCGGCATTGTGATCACTGCCCTGATGCAGTCGAGCTCAGCCTCCATCGCCATCGTCCTTACCGGATTGAACACCGGCCTGATCACCTTTGAGACCTCACTGGCCATAGTCATCGGCGCCAATATCGGCACCACTGTTACCGTACTTCTCGGTTCCATCGGAGGGATCCAGTCCAAGAAACGGGTGAGTACCAGCCATCTGGTCTTTAACCTGGGGACCGGCATCGTGGCCTTTGCCGCCGTGCAACCCCTGTCGTGGCTGGTTTCCCGTTTCATTGATATCTCCACCAACGCGGTCATGGCCCTGGCCCTCTTTCATACCCTTTTCAACGTCATGGGCGTGATCATCTTTTTTCCCTTTATCGGAATTCTTGCTCGTTTTTTGGTCCGCACCTTTCCCGACCGCAAGGAGGTGCTGACCGTCTATCTCAATAATACCCCCACGGAAGTCACGGATGCGGCCACTTCCTCCCTGCGTAATGAGATCCTTCACCTCTTTGAAGAGTGTCAGTTATACAGCCTCCGGACTTTCAGAATCGATGACAAATTGATTTTTGACCATGTGCTGCCCTTTGAAAAAAATTCACCCAAGCGCAACACACTCCCTGAGTTTTATGAAAACGTGAAGCTCCTGCACGGTGAAATCATCGAGTTTTACGCCAAACTACTCAGTGCCCAACTGGCAGAGAAAGAGGCCAGAGAGCTGGAGCGTATGATTTATGCCTCGCGCAATATCATGAACTCCATCAAGAACACCAAGGGAATGAAAAGTGACATGGACGAGTTTGAGAGCTCCGACAATGAATACCTGAATCAGCAGTACAAAGTGTTTCGGCGCCGCCTGGTGGAACTGTACCATGACATCAACCGCTTCCTGGCGATTGACAATCCGCAGGAACAATACCGTAGCCTGCTGCGGACGGTGGTTCACATTGAACAGATGGACAAGCAGTGCATCCAGATGGTGATGAAGAGGGCCGCTGCTGGAGAGATTAATGAACTGGAAATCGCCTCCCTGCTCATGGCCAACCGTCTCTTTAGCCAGTCCAGCCGACTCCAGGTATTTGCCCTCAAAGATCTACTCCTCACCGAGAAGGAGATCCACGAGTTTGACCAGGCCATGGACATGAAGGAACTCATCGATGAGGAACAGCAAAAACCGGCGGAGACCCCGTCCGTCTAAAGAATAGTGGAAGAAACTAACAACAATGATAAGGAGAAAAAATGGTTACATCGATCATTCTCATCAATTCGGAAAGAACCAAGATTAACGAAGTGGCCGAACAAATAGCCGCCATGGACGGGATATCCGAGGTTTATTCTGTAAGTGGCAACTACGATCTTATCGCCATTGCCCGTGTTGCATCCAATGAAGACCTTGCCGATCTGGTTACGAATAAACTCCTGACTATCGAATCCATTGTCAAATCAGAGACCATGCTCGCCTTTAAGGCCTTCTCCCGTCACGATCTGGACGGTATGTTTCAGATCGGTATGACATAATAGACTCACTGAGACAGACGATTGCCAAGGTTCTGGACAAAAAAGCACCTCGGCCAATACGCCATGATTTTGTGAAAGCGGTAAGCTCTGCTGATTGGCGAAGACGCACCACAACACCCTTCATGCCAGAAATCAAAAACCACTTGATGCGGCCTTAAGCCCTCATCCACATAAGCTCAGCAAACACCAAACCATGTTCTATCTCCATCTCTCTAACAGGACTGAAAATCTCCTCGCTCAGCTGGTTGAGATCCTGCGTAACGAGCCTCGTCGCAACCTGTTTGCCAAAGAGTATTTTCTCATCCAGAGTCAGGGGATGGAGCGGATGCTCTCCCAGCGGCTGGCCGATTCCTTTCCGGTCTGGTGCAATTTTGAGTATCTCTTGCCCACCCGGTTTTTTGATCTGATGGCCAGCCGGATGAACATGGTCATCAATCCGGATGCCTTTGCCCGGGATGCGCTTGCCTGGCGTATTGATGCCCTGTTGCAGCAGATAAAGCAACAGGAACAAGAAAAGCCGAGCCCTCTCTTTGCACCACTTCTCCGCTATATGAGTGGGGAACAGAGCGGGTTGAAGCGCTATCAGCTTTCCCAGCAACTGGCCAATATCTTTGATCAGTATCAGATCATGCGGCTGGAAATGCTCGATGGCTGGCAGCAGCAGAGATTGAGTACCAGAAATCCGGCGGAAGAATGGCAGATGGCCCTGTGGACAAAACTGCGTACGTCCCTTGACAACACCCCGCACCGCGGAGAAATGCTGCGCCAGTTTCTCCAACGGCTGCAAGGACCGGAAGACGTTGCAGCCATCCTGCCCGCCCGTCTCTCGGTCTTTGGTCTGCACAGTATGCCGCCCCTGCTGCTGGATTGTCTGCACGCCATCTCCTGCCATTGCGAGGTCCATCTCTATCTCCTCACCCCCTGTCAAAACTACTGGCTTGACATCCCCGGGAAGCGGCAGTTGATACGGGAAAATCTTTCCCGACTGCACGATAATATCGAACCGGTTCCGTTTATTCCTGAAATTCACCCCCTGCTGAACTCCCTTGGAAAACAGGGTCAGGACTTTCAGGCCATGCTCCTTGATCGTATTGACAACCTGATAGACACTGACAGCTACGAAGATCCGGTGCAGACAAAGACACCCTGCCTGCTGCACCGCCTGCAATCTGACCTGCTTGATGGCGGATGGAAAGAGAGACAGGATGATGAGAAGATCTGCCTTGATTCCTCTCTGACCATTGTCTCCTGCCACTCGGCCGTCCGGGAGGTAATGGTTCTCAAGGATCAGGTCCTGCGCTGGCTCGACTCCAATCCGGAGATGGAACTGCGGGATATTGTGGTCATGGCCCCTGACATCCAGGAATATGCCGCCATTATTCCAGCCATCTTTCATGATATTCAGCACTCCATTGCCGACCGCAGCCTGCGCCACCGCAACTCCAGCCTGGCCGTTTTTCTTCAGTTCCTTGATCTGGCAGTCAGCCGCTGCTCCTGGTCTGAGGTCATTGATCTATTGGCAAGGCCGGAGCTTATGCCTGCCTTTTCTCTCACCGAGTCCGACTGCGAACTGATTCAGCACTGGATCGTAAGCTCCGGTATCCGCTGGGGACTCTCGGTCAAACAGCTTAAGAGCCTGGACTTGGTCGCTCCTGCGCCATCCCTGGCACCCACAACACAGGACGCGCCCGTACAGGCAGAGGTCACCTGGCAGGCCGGACTTGATCGTCTGCTCATGGGATATGCCATGGATTGGGACCTGCCGGTGGATGGCATCCTGCCCTATCCCGATATCGAAGGAAGTCAGGCCCGGCCTCTGGGCGGCTTGTGTCAGTTCATCGAACTGCTGGCCCAGGCGGCAGAACTCCTTGCCCGGCCCCGTCCTCTGGCTGACTGGTCAACGCTCCTGCTCTCCTATGTTGATGCCTTGTTTGGCCCGGACAGGGAAGATCTTGCCCAGTTACGGGAGATCCTGACCACTCTTGACAGTAGTTTTGGCACCTTTCACCACCACGATGTCCCCCTTGAGGTGATACGGGCCTGGCTGGAGACAACGGCCTCGGAGAGCAAGAGCAGCGCCGGATTTCTGCGCGGCCAGCTCACCTTCTGCTCCATGCTGCCCATGCGCTCCATCCCCTTTCAGGCAGTCTGTCTGCTGGGGCTGAACGATGGGGTCTTTCCCAAGACCGACCGCCATCCGCCCTTTGATCTGCTGGGTGAGAAGTTCATCCCCGGAGACCGTTCCAAACGAGGCGATGACCGTTACCAGTTCCTTGAGGCCCTGCTCTCGGCCAGAAAGTATCTCTATCTCAGTCATGTAGGCCAATCGATCCGCTCGGGAAATGCTATCCCGCCCTCGGTGCTGATCACCGAACTGATCGAGGCCCTCAGGCTCTCTTACGGCATTGAAAATCCAATGCAGACCCATCCCCTGCAACCCTTTTCTCCCCGTTATTTCCGGGTCCCGCTTCATCCATCCATGGAGCGCGCGACACTGAGCCATCCCTGGCCTGCGTCCGGTCTGTTCAGCTATAATGAGCATAACTGTGAAGTGGCCAAGGCCCTGGTCCAACCGCCGCAGATCCAGAACCCCGAACCATGGTGGTCGGGATCGCTGCCTGACGATGACACTCATATTGTAAACATCGTTGATCTGCTCCGCTTCTTTGCCCATCCGCAAAAATGGTTTGTGCGCAACAGACTGGATATCCGGCTGGATACTGAAGATGAACTCCCCGGAGACAGCGAGCTCTTCAGCGTGGCCGGCCTTGACCGCTATCTGATCAATCAGGAGCTGGTCCAGAGCAAGATAGCGAGCGATGCTGGAGCGGAGAGAGCCATTCTCACCAGATTGAAGACCCAGGGCCGCTGGATGCTGGGCGCCCCCGGCCAACTTGCCTTTGACCGGATAATTCCGGAACTGTCAGCCTTTGTCGCCCGGATTCAGGCCAAAGAGATGGGCCGGCGCCTGCCGGATCTGCCCATTGATCTGCAGGTCGGCGAATATCGCCTGGTAGGCCAACTTGCAGAGCTCCATGAAAACGGCATCCTGCTAGCCCGCTATACAGAGTGCAAGGGCAAAGATCTTCTCAAGGCCTGGATTCATCACCTGCTCGCCGCTGCCACCATCCCTGGCTCGCGCGGCATTAGGCCATCCCTGGCCGTCGCCGCTGCCACCACACCCGTCACTACCCATCTGCTGACCAAGGACCTGGATCTCTGTTTTCCGCCCTGCCCTGATCCCCTTGCCCGACTTGGTGAACTGATGGCAATTTACAGGCAGGGCTATTCCTCTCCCAGCCCCCTGCTGGTGGAACCGGCCTGGACCTTTATCCAGCAGCAGGACAAGCTCCGGGGCAGAACACCGCCACTGCAGGCGGCAATAACAGCTCTCGCCAACAATCTGGAACGGGGTTATGAACCCGAGCTGACCCTGCTCTATGGTGATTGTGATCCGGACACCTTGCTTGGCCCGGAATTCCAGCGGCTGTGTCAGGAGTTCCTTGGCCCAATCTGGGCAGCAGGAGAGAAAAATCCATGAATATCCCCCAGGAAACATTTGACGCCGCCACCGCCCGTCTACACAAAGGGATCAATCTGGTGGAGGCCAGCGCCGGAACAGGCAAGACCTTTGCCATCGCCATGCTGGTCCTGCGTTTTGTAACTGAATTTGGTTTTCCCCTGCAGAACGTCCTGGTGGTGACCTTTACCAAGTCGGCCACTGAAGAGCTGAAAGAGCGAATCCGGGCACGGCTGGCTTCAGCCCGGGAGCTGCTTGACCACAGCCACAGGCCCGATATCTGCAGCCAGAGTGATCCCGCGCTTACGGCCTGGCACGCCGGACTCACCGAGCATGGTATCAGTGAACACCTTGCCCGGGAGCGGCTGGAACTGGCCCTCCTCGATATGGATCTTGCCGCCGTCTTCACCATCCACAGTTTCTGTCAGCGCATGCTTCAGGAACAGGCACTGGAGAGCGGCCAGCTCTTTGACTTTACCCTGACTACCGATCTGAGCAGCCAGCGCAATCAGATCATCCATGATTATTGGCGGCGCAATGTTTACAGACTCTCTCCCCTCCACTGCGCCCTGATCACCGAGAAGTACAGAACCCCTGACGATCTCTATAAAAGCATCCAGGGGACGGGGAGAAGGGGTGACCGGATTGAGCCGCAGGCGGAAACAGTAACAGATGCCCTGGATTCTTTTGACAAACGGTTGATCCGCCTCTCTGACTGGTGGCGGACCAAAGCAGACACCTTGCACATTTGTCTGGAAAAGGCCCTTGGTGAGGAGAAATTCAAGGCCGAGCTGCAGAATAATTTTTCCGGCTGGTGGCGGCAGATGGACGACTTCCTCCTCCACAACAGTCTGCAGCTGCCCGACAGCATGGAGTTCCTCAGCACAGACGGGATGATGAGGGCGCTCAATGGTCACAAATTCAGGGCCGGCGGCGGCCAGGGAAGCGAAGAAAAAAAACAGGCCTTTATCGATACCCTGCCCTTGCCGGCACAGGAGCTTGCCGACTTTCGCCAGGCCTGGCAGGATGTAACCCTAGCCTTCCGCAAGGGCCTTTTCTATGAACTTGCAACCGGGCTGTCCCACACCCTGCGCCGTCAAAAACTGCTCTCTTTTGATGATCTGATCTCCCAACTGGAAAAGGGACTGCGGGGCAGCCAGGGGCCGGAGCTGCGGCAGATTATCAGCAACCGCTATCAGGCCGCCCTGATTGATGAGTTTCAGGATACGGACAACGCGCAGTACTCCATCTTTTCGACCCTCTTCGCCGGTTCCTCCCATTATCTGTACCTGATTGGCGACCCCAAACAGGCTATCTACACCTTCCGGGGGGCGGACATCTACTCCTATTTCAAGGCCCGGGAGCAGGCAGATATCCACCTGAGCCTGGCAAGGAACTACCGCTCTCATCCGGCTCTGGTTGAGGCCGTCAACCAGCTGTTCCAGTTACGGGAAGATGCCTTCGCCAGCGAAGAACTTTCTTATCACCCTGTCCTTCCGGCAAAAAATGCGGACGATGGCCAACTGCTGGCTGATGGCAAGAGTATGGCCGTCATGGTCTATTGCGAACTGGCCGCCTCGGATGCCAAAGACGGCAGATGGAGTTCCGGCAAGGCAACAAAGCAGATTGTCTCTTATGTGGTCACAGAAATCGCGCGTCTGCTCAGCCCGGTGAGTCCCATCATGCTGACTGCCACAAGAGATAAGAGCTTGCAGCAACAAGTGCTGGCACCCAGAGACATTGCCATTCTGGTCAGGAGTCATAAGCAGGCGGAACAATTTCAGGCTGCCCTGGCCCATGCCGGAATTCCCGCAGTCATGGCCAGTCAGCAATCGGTGTTCACCACCAGTGAGTGCCATGATCTCTTTCTGCTCATGCAGGCACTCTCTTCTCCAGGAGACACCTCGCTGCTGAAGACCGCACTCACCAGTTCCTGGTTTTCCATGAATGGGATGGAGTTATATGCCTCCTGGCAGGACCCGGAACAGGTGGATCAGTGGCTGACCCGCTTCCATGACTACCATCTGCTCTGGCAGGAGCGCGGCTTTCTGGCCATGATGACCCGTCTCCTTGAGATGGAAAAGATCCTTATCAATCTGACTCGGCAGCCATTGGCCGAACGTAAGATCTCCAATATCCACCACCTCCTTGAATTGATCCAGACAGCAGAAACGGACGAGGCCATGGGACCGGCCAAGACCCTGCAATGGCTGCAGACCATGAAGGAAGAACAACATGGCATGGAGAACACCGAACTGCGGCTGGAAAGCGACGAAGAGGCGGTCAAGATTGTCACCATGCACAGCGCCAAGGGACTGGAATATCCCGTGGTCTTCTCTCCTTTTCTCTGGCATCGCAACAATTACCTCAAATCGGAGAAGGATTGCGTAACCTGTCATGACGGCACTGAAGGAACCGGCAGGGAACTGGTAATGGATCTGGGTTCCCCGCTCTTTGAGGAACACAAGGCCCAGGCGCTGCAAGAAGAACTGGCGGAAGAACTGCGACTGGCCTATGTGGCCCTGACTCGGGCCCGCTGCCGCTGTTACGCCTTCTGGGCCGATGTGAAGGGGAACAGGTTTATCGCCGATTCCAGGGAATCGGCCCTGTCCTGGCTGTTATCCCTGGAACAGGGATTGGAGTTTGCCACCCAGATACAGACTTTGCAAACACAGGCTGCAGACAAGTCCGTGGTCTATGAACTTCTTGCCGCCGACAACAATGAACCTGTGGTGATAAGCAATCGGCAGGAAAAGGCGGATGAACTCATGCCCCTGGTATTCACCGGTCGTCATCTGCATACCGACTGGTTGCTGCACAGTTACTCATCCCTGACTCATCAACCTGACACCCCTCCTGCCAGGTCAGAGAGGCCTGCCAGCTCGAACGTATCAGAGTCCGACGGAACGGTCCTCCTTCCCGATCTCCCCAAAGGGGCACCGATGGGTAATGTGGTGCATGGTCTGCTGGAAAACGTCTCTTTTGCCACTCTGGCCAAGGGCAGCGGCTTGGAAGAGACTATCAAACAGCAGTGCACATGGTTCGGCGTTGAGGTAAGTCCCAGCAAGATGGCCGCCCTGCTCCAAAAAGTGGTACAGACCCCCTTGTCTGCAAGCACAGGCGCCTCATTCTCTCTGGCCGACCTTGAACAGGTCGAGATCATCCGGGAGATGCCCTTTTATTTCCGGCTTCAGCCTGGCTCCACCGATCAGATCAATGCTATCCTGTCCGGATCGCCCACAGTAAACCCGGTCACGCCCAAGGCCATAAATGGCTACCTCACCGGTTTTATTGATCTTGTCTGCCGCTATCAGGACAAATTCTACATCATGGACTACAAGAGCAACTGGCTGGGTAACCGCCTGCGGGATTACGGCCATCAAGCCCTGGAACAGGCTATGCACGACCATAACTACGGCCTGCAATACTGGCTTTATACCCTGATGTTCCACCGCTATCTGCAGAGCGCCATGACCGATTATGACTATACAACTCATTTTGGTGGAGTAATGTACCTGTTTGTCCGGGGGATGGAGCCCAGCAAACCCGGAAGCGGAGTTTATTTTGATCTGCCGGATCTCGCTATCCTCAAACAGCTTGACTGCTGCCTTGGTCGCTCCGGCGGTCACTCCGGCGATCAGCACTATGGAGGATCAGAAAATGGATGAGTTCACTCCTCTGCCGTCCATGGCACCTCCGACACCGGGCCATCCCAGCCCGTCGCAGATTTTTTCTTCCCTCGACACTCAGTTCGCCCGGTTCATGACCAGACGCTCCGGCCTGTCGGGAACAGCGGCTGACAAATTTGAACTGGTGATCAAACGACTTTCAGCCTCCCTCACCGATGGGCATAGTTGCCTGCCGCTGACCAGTGCAGAGGAAGAGTTTTTGAGTACAACCAGCGACACTGACGGACAGGGACGTCCCAATACCGCGGGTCCCAAGGATGGTGCGAACGTCCTTATCTCCGCAGACATCACCACCCCGCTGGTGCTCTGGCAGAACAGACTCTATCTTCAGCGCTACTTTCGCTATGAATTACGACTGGCCGAGCAGCTCAAGGGACTGGCCCGGGAACAATGCGTAGTCCTGCAGTATAAAGCTGAGCTTGATGCCTGTTTTGGCAAGGAGCAGGAGATAGACTGGCAGCGCCGGGCAGCGGAAATGGCCATAACACGCCACCTGGCACTCATTTCCGGCGGCCCGGGTACCGGCAAGACCAGCACCGTCGTACGAATTCTTGGTCTGCTCTTCTTGATGCTGGGGCCTGACTTACAAATCGCCTTGGCAGCCCCGACGGGCAAGGCAGCCATGCGGCTCAAGGAATCCATAGCGGCAAGCCTCGCCGGTCTGCCTTTTTCAGGTGACATCAAGGAGAAGATTCCCACCACGGCCTCCACACTGCACCGCCTGCTGGGAGTACGCCACAATTCCCCCCATTTTCGCCACAATCATGCCAATCCCCTGCCCTGGGATGTAGTGGTGGTAGATGAGGCATCCATGGTGGATCTGGCCATGATGAGTAAACTGGTGGATGCCTTGAAACCAGGTGCCAGACTGATACTGCTGGGAGACAAGGATCAACTCGCCTCAGTTGAATCCGGAGCGGTACTGGCAGATTGCATCCAGACCCTGCCCGAAAATACGATAACGCTGCAGAAAAGCTACCGTTTCAACCAGGAGATCAGCGCCTTTGCCCGCGCCGTCAACGACAACGACAGCGGTACCGCTTGGGCCATGCTCAACCGGGTGGATAATGAAACAACAGCGGTGAGCCTGCTCCATGAACCAATGGCTACCTTCATTGCCACCCGATATTCCAGCTACCTGCAACAGACACTGGCCGTACATGATGATGCTAGAAAGGAAGACGAAATCCGCCAGCTCTTTCAATGCTTCAAGCGGTTTCGGATCCTTTGCGCAACCAGACGCGGGGCAGGCGGCGTTGAGACCATCAACCGGCAGATGGAACAGAGTCTGGCTGCAGCTGGATATCCGTGTCAGCCAGGGAGTTGGTATCCAGGACGACCGGTTATAATCTTGAATAATGATTATAGCCTGAACCTGTTCAATGGGGATATCGGCATCTGCCTGCCGGAGCGAACCGCCCTCGAAAACAACAATAAACCCGGCCAGTTCAAAGTCTGGTTTGAGCGCGAAGATGGCAGCTTGAAAGGATATCAACCCTATAGGCTGCCAGCCTGCGAAACCGTCTTCGCCATGACTGTCCACAAAAGCCAGGGTTCTGAGTTTGCCGAGATCCTGGTGGTCCTGCCCGGCACCGACACCCCCCTCCTGACCCGGGAGTTGATTTATACCGCCGTCACCCGCGCCCAAAAAAGGGTGCTGATTGCCAGTGACCAGACCATTTTTCATGCTGCGCTCAATCGCACCATCAGCCGTTCCAGCGGCCTGCATGTAATGCTGACATCTTCTGGATAATACTCTCTATTTTTGCCGGAACATCTTTGTTTATAGCGAAGAGTCTGAGCTATAAAACGACGATCAACTGGTCAAAAATAATAAAAGAGAGTAGAATCTACTGGTCTCATAAAGCCAGGTAGAAAAATCAAGTCATCAACCGAATACAGGAAAAATCATGCTCAACCATTCACCTTTAAAAACATCGCTATTATTTGTCTGCATCGTTGTTCTTGTTCTGGGATTATCAATCATCTCCACTCAAATATGGGGTGGAAAACCCGAACAGTTACCAGCACCGAAGAAGCTGGTCATGGAACAGGAGATGACGCTCGTCCAGTTCGGCCAGGCAAACGATTTGTCAAATTCAGTGTTGAAAGAGATCTTTGAACTGAAGGCGAAAACTGATCTGGAAAAAAGCTTACAGGAATACGGCACATCAGATCAAATTGCTGCCAAGGTTACTCAAAAACTGGCCTTAGCCTCAGAACATGCCACCAAGAACTGGATAAAAATTCCGCTGAAATTTGCTCTCTGGTTCAGCTTTTTAGCCGCTGTTTTCATCCTCATGCGAAAGCGGAAGCATGTCTCAGGGATGAGGAAATGGCTGCTTTTCCTCTCTTTGTTGATATTTGGTGTTGCCATGGGGGCCGATCCGAGCCCGATGGGCACAGTCAAAGATGCCATTCATCTCTATGGTACCGCCCATGCTATTTTCCCTCCTCGAATGATCGCCCTGGGAATCTTTCTGGCCATCGTCTTTCTGGCCAATAAATATATCTGTGCCTGGGGCTGCCAGATCGGCACTCTTCAAGATTTGATTTTCCAGATCAATCAGACGGACAAACGGAAGGCCATTATCGGCAGACAGATAAAATTACCCTTTGTCCTCACCAACAGCGTTCGAATTCTCTTTTTATCTATCTTTACCCTGGTCGCGTTTTCAGTGGGAATCGATATCATCGACTCAATAGACCCTTTCAAAATCTATAAACCGACATATCTCGGGGTTTCTGGAACCATCTTTCTGGCTACACTTCTTTTTACCAGCCTGTTCATTTACAGGCCATGGTGCCACCTTTTCTGCCCCTTTGGCCTGGTGAGTTGGCTTGTTGAAAAAAAGAGCCTTGTTCACATCCATGTCAATTATGATACGTGCATTGCCTGTCAGAAATGTGCGACAGCCTGTCCTTCAACGGTAATGAGCGCTATTTTGAGACAGGATAAAAAAACAATACCGGATTGTTTTGCCTGTTACACGTGCAGAGAGGTCTGTCCAACAGATTCAATACATTTTTCCATGAAAAAAAGAACGCTCCCACCCGCCAATTTTTTTGAAAAAAAAGAGGGATGAGTATCCTGAAATGTCGATCACTCTCTGCCCCTTGCATGATCAGGATATTTTTTCTTGGTAAGCCATTTTTTTTATGGTAGAAAAGAAGTTAAATTTCTCTACTATTTCTGAAAGATACGCTTTCTCTACCCGGATCGTCACATCATGCACGGGTAGCTGAACATCCCCAATCCATTAGGCGGTTATCTTGGTGAACGAACCCTTATCCACAATCCTGATCGTCGACGACGCGCCTGAAAATCTGGCCGTCTTAAACGAACTCTTGCAGCCGATCTACCGGGTACGGATTGCCACTTCAGGTGAAAATGCCTTGCGACTCGCCGTCACGACTCCCGAGCCGGACCTGATCATGCTCGACGTCATGATGCCGGGGATGGATGGTTATGAGGTCTTCACCCACCTGCGCGCCGACCTTCGCACCCGCGATATTCCCGTTATCTTCGTCACCGCCATGAACAGTACCGAGGCAGAGATGCGTGGCCTGGAAGCAGGCGCGGTGGACTACATCACCAAACCGATTGTTCCCCTTATTGTCCTGGCCCGTGTTCGCACCCAACTGGAACTGAAAAAGGCACGCGACTGGCTGCGCAACCAGAATGACTTCCTGGAAGCTGAGGTTGCCAGGCGTATGGGAGAGAACCTGCTCATCCAGGACGTAAGTATCCTGGCCCTCGCCCATCTGGCCGAGACCCGCGACCCTGAAACCGGTAACCATCTGCGCCGCACCCAAGGCTACGTCCACGCCCTTGCCGATCACCTGCAAAATCACCCCCGATTTTCCGTACTCCTGACCAGGGCCAATATCGAACTTCTGGCCAAATCCGCGCCCCTGCACGATATCGGTAAGGTGGGCATCCCCGATCACATCCTGCTCAAACCCGGCAAACTCACCCAGACAGAGTGGGAAATCATGAAAACCCATTCCCAACTCGGTAGCAGGGCTATCGAACAGGCTGAATGCGAAATCACCCAGCCCGTGGAGTTTCTCGTGCTGGCCAAGGAAATCGCTCACTGGCACCACGAGCGCTGGGATGGCAGTGGCTATCCGGATGGGCTGGCTGGAGATGCCATCCCTGTCTCTGCACGACTGATGGCCCTGGCCGATGTCTTCGATGCCTTGATCAATCGCCGCGTTTATAAAGAGCCTTTATCTTTTTCCGATGCCAAGGATATCATTGCCGCCGAAAGCGGCCGTCAGTTCGACCCGGATGTGGTGGAGGCCTTTCTCATCATCTTCGACATCTTCGAGGCCATCGCCATCCGCTACAATGACTCGGAAGAGCAATAAAAATCGGTTTGCCCATGATACATGGCTCTCTTTTCCCTTGTTGCCTGCAGTACCAGCAACATAAAAACCTTCATTCCAGAAATGTAGCCCCATGATTCAAGATCCAGAATCTCCTGGGCATTCCCCCGGGCAAGACCTGACCCTCGGCATCTACCGTATTGTCTTGATCTATGCGGTCTTTGCCTCCCTATGGATCCTGTGTTCCGACACGATCGTGACATGGCTGTTCACCGATCCGTCCCAGATCATCCTGGCCAGTACCATCAAGGGATGGTTCTTTGTGGGGGCTACCTCGCTGCTGCTCTACAAATTATTACGGCGTCTGCCTGGGTCCTCCAACGCGGAGCTTGAAGACGTTGGAGGACCTGCGTCTTTGTTTTCCTGGCCGCAATGGCAGATATATATATTTGCCGTGGCGGTAACCTTGGCGATGCTGTTGGTACGCAAGGGACTCGTTCTTTCATTTGGCGAACGGCCTCAGCTGCTCTTTTTTATGTTTCCCATCATCCTGAGTGCGGTGCTGGGAGGTCTTGGCCCCGGCCTGGTCGCAACCATAGTCGCTGCCGCCAGCACCGCTTATTTTATTCCGCCGCCCCATGAGTTCTGGATAGCACTGCAGCAGGATCTTTTCCCTTGGACAGTTCTCATTGTTAATGGTGTACTCGTCAGCGTCCTGAGCGAGGCCCTGCACAAGGCACGACGACAGGCGGAAGCAAGCCGGCAACTCCAGACTGTGACCCTGGCCAGCATCGGAGACGCGGTCATCACCACGGACAACCGTGGTCTCATCATTTTTCTTAATCCAGAAGCGGAACAGCTGACCGGATGGACATGCCAGCAGGCAGTTGGCCAGCCGCTCACTGCGGTATTCTGGATCATCAACGAACAGACTCGAGAACCAGTCGAAGACCCGAGCCAACAGGTCATGACGTCCGGCGAAGTAGTTGATCTTGCCAATCTTACTCTTCTGCTCGCCCGAGATGGCAGAGAGATTCCTGTCCATGTCAGTGCCGCGCCCATCAGAAAGAGCAGCGGCAGAGTATTTGGTATGGTCCTTATATTCAGTGACGACACCAAAAGAAGGAAGGCTGAAACTGCGCTGCGACAGGAACGTGATCGCAACCAGCGATATCTTGATACAGTGCAAACCATCATGGTCAATCTGGATCCTCACGGTCAAATCACCATGATTAACCGGAGAGGTTGCGAAGTTCTGGGCTACAAAGAACACGAACTCCTTGGACGGATGTGGTTCACCACATGCCTGCCTCAACCTTTTGGAATGGAGACGATTTATCCCATCTTCCAGCAGATTATGGATGGCAAGTTACCTACCGCCGACCATTTTGAGAACCCGATATTGTGCCGGGACGGCAGCCAGCGCCTGATTGCCTGGCACAATAGCTATTACTCCGACGATGAGGGTAAGCTTATCAGTACCCTCAGTTCAGGTGAAGACATCACCGAACGCCAAGAGGAACAGGAAAAAATATACAAACTCTCTCTGGCACTGGAACAGAGCCCGGAGAGCATCGTTATCACCAATATCTCTGCCGATATCGAATACGTGAACGAGACCTTTCTCCGCAACACCGGCTACACCAGCGAAGAGGTGATCGGCCGGAACCCTCGTATCCTTCATTCAGGCAAGACCCCGCCTGCGACCTATATGGCCATGTGGGATGCTCTGACTCAAGGCCGGACTTGGAAAGGCGAGTTCCACAACAAGCGCAAAAATGGCAGCCAATTCATCGAGTATGCCACTATCACTCCCATCCGCCAGCCGGACGGTCGCATCACCCATTACATGGCAATAAAAGAGGACATCACCGAGAGAAAACAGATGGCTGAGGAACTGGACCGCCACCGTCATCATCTGGAAGATCTGGTGGAAAAGCGAACGATAGAACTGGCAGAGGCACGAGAACGGGCTGAGGCCGCCAGTCTGGCCAAGAGCACCTTCCTGACCAATATGAGCCATGAGATCCGGACTCCCATGAACGCCATTGTCGGATTGACCCATCTGCTGCAACGAGACACACACGACTCAGAACAGCAGAAGAAATTGTCCAAGATCACCGCTGCTGCTCACCAACTACTGACCATCATCAATGACATCCTCGACCTCTCCAAGATTGAGGCCGGCCGGCTGCAACTGAATGCTACAGACTTCTCCCTGGATGCTTTAATAAAGCATGTCCGTTCCCTGATCGCAGAACAGGCCAGGAGCAAAGGACTCCGCATTGAAGTGGACACAGACAATGTTCCCCGCTGGCTGCGAGGTGATGCAACCCGGCTCAGTCAGGCCCTGTTCAACTACGCCACAAATGCCATCAAGTTCACCGAACACGGCTTCATCGCCCTGCATGTCCGGCTCGTGAAAAAAAATAACAATGAGATGCTTGTGCGTTTCGAGGTACAGGATAGCGGAATCGGTATAGATTACGATCAGTTGCCCCGTCTGTTCCAGGCCTTTGAACAGGCCGATATTTCAACCACTCGTAAGCACGGCGGCACTGGTCTTGGATTGGCCATCACCTCCCGGCTGGCACATATGATGGGTGGCGAGGCAGGTGTTGACAGTGAGCCGGGCCACGGCAGTACCTTCTGGTTCACTGCCAGACTCGAACGAAGCCAAGAGATCAAGGATCCAACCGCAGCTGTAACCGAGATGAATACCGAGGCTGCAATACGGAAACGCCATGGTGGTGCCCACCTGCTGCTGGTCGAAGATAATGCCATCAATCAGAAAGTGATGCTGGAGATGCTGCAAGGGGCTGGACTTGAAGTGGACACTGCACAAAACGGCCACGAAGCCGTGGAGAAAAGCCGCAACACAGCCTATGACCTGATTCTGATGGATATACAGATGCCGGAGCTGAATGGCCTGGAGGCCACGCAGGAAATTCGACTGCTGCCGAACTCCATGGATCTGCCGATCCTGGCCATGACTGCCAACACCTCTGATAAAGATCGTCACGCCTGTCTGGAGGCGGGGATGAATGATTTCATCCCTAAGCCGGTGGAACCGGATATATTGCTTGCCTCCCTGTCAAAATGGCTGCCGGGACAGACATGCCAGCTTCCTGGCCATTATGCTGACAAAACCATGATCTCCGAGGAAAAGAGCTTACACAGATTGTTAGGGCAGATTCCTAACCTTGACCCAAAGCTCTGCCTGTCAAATTTACAGGGCAACATAGCCACCTATGTCAAGATATTACGCCAGTTTGCCCTGTCTCATACCAACGATGCCGCACAGATTACTGAACTGCTTAACACCGGTAATTTCCCTGGAAGCCGGGATATCGCCCATGGTTTGAAAGGGGTTGCCGCTACCCTGGGGGCAAACCGTGTTCGAGATCTTGCCGCCCAACTGGAAACTGCCTTCAGAGAAGAACAGCCAGTCAGTGAAACTGCTCCCTTGCTCCATGCTCTTACCCAGGAACAAACACAGTTAAATACGGCAATTCTTGCCTTGCCTGAAGACGCCGGTCAGGGACAACCCAGTGTCGCGGGTGCCAAGGACGGCGCAGAAATCACCCAAACAGATCCGGTCCGACTGCAACAGGTCCTCACTGAGCTGGAAGAACTGCTGAGGGAAAACAATGGCCGCGCCAGCCTGCTGATACGGGATGCAGCCCCGTTATTACGTCCCGCTATGGGGGCGCACTTCAACGAATTATCGCAACAGATTGAGGCTTTCAATTTTGAAGCGGCGCTCAAAACCTTACATGCTGTAGTAAGCAACTAACCAAGAAACAAGAGGAAATCATGAAAATCACCTTCCATGGAGCAGCCGGAACGGTTACCGGCTCCCTGCATCTTATTGAAGTCAATGGCAAAACCATCATGCTCGATTGTGGTCTGTTTCAGGGAAAACGTAAAGAAGCCTTTGAGCGAAACCGCAGCGATTTCTGCCGAGGTAAAGAGGTGGATGTGCTCATCCTTTCCCATGCTCATATCGATCACTCAGGTCGTATCCCCTGTCTGATCAAAAACGGTTTCCGGGGCGATATTATCTGCACCTCGGCCACCCGTGATTTATGCGCCGTCATGCTCATGGACAGTGCCTTTATCCAGGAGAAGGATGTGGAATTTGTCAATCGACGGCGCCGGAAGAACAGGCAGAACCCCTTTGAGCCGCTTTATACCAAGGACGATGTGGCCCGGTCCATGGAGCAATTCGTGGGGCTGAGCTATAACCGAAGCCACCAGCTTTTTCCCGGAGTGCATCTCACCCTCATGGATGCCGGCCATATGCTGGGTTCCGCCCATGTCATCCTCGATATTGATGATCAGGATACCGGGAAATCCAGGCGACTGGTCTTCAGCGGTGACATCGGCAGGCCGGGTATTCCCATCATCCGCGACCCTGTCCCCCTCACCGCCGGCGCTGACATCCTCATCATGGAGAGTACCTATGGCAACCGGACTCACCCTCCTTATTTTGAATCGGAAAAGGAACTGGAGCGCATCGTTAACGAAACCGCGCAGCGAGACGGCACCCTGCTGATTCCAGCCTTTGCCGTGGGCCGGACTCAGCAACTGGTCTATTCCCTGCATAAATTGCATACCAGCGGGGCCATCCCCGACCTGCCTATCTTTGTCGACAGCCCGCTCGCCACCCGGACCACTGATATCTTCCGGCTCCATCCAGAGGTCTATGATGCCGAGATCCGGGAATTTCTCCTGAGTGATGACGACAACAATCCCTTTGGTTTTGGCCGGCTTAAGTATACCCAGTCTGTTGAGCAATCCAAGGCACTGAACGTGATGAAAGGGCCGATGATCATTATCAGCGCCAGCGGCATGATGGAAGGCGGCCGCATCCTGCATCATCTGTGCAGCCGTATTGAGAATCCGCGCAACACGATTCTTATTGCCGGCTGGCAGGCCCCGAATACCCTTGGCCGGAAGATTGTCGACAAAGAAGAAATCGTTCGAATCTATGGGGATGAATATCAGATGAGGGCCCATGTGGAAGTACAGACGGGCTTCAGTGGTCACGCCGACCATGACGGACTTATGAATTTTGTGCAGGTTATGGACAAGAAGCCGGAACATACCTTCATTGTCCACGGAGAAGAGGAGGCATCGCATACTCTGGCCAATGATCTGCGAACCCAGATGGGTCTGCAGAATGTGGTAATACCTGAATCGTTGCAATCGTTTGTCGTCTGATTACAACGATTAGGTAGAACTATGTCTCCGTTGTTATAACCCCCTGTACAAGGTTTATACTATTGTGATATCGTAAACGGCATAAGAGACCTTTCCGATAGTACACAACAAAAACCTATCACCTCACCTATGCTCACAGTCAATAAAAAAATTCCATGCATGAGACGCAGCTCAGAGGAATATATCCTGCTGACAATATGCGCCTGCACGACATTTGCCATTGCCCCATTTGCCGCCATTCGTCTGCTAAACCAGGAATGGCGGCTTGCTGGTATCGACTCGTTTCTTATCATAGCAACAATTTCGTTTGGCCTCTTTGTCTGGCAGAAAAGGACGGTCCGTCTTGCCTCCATCCTCCTGGCGATCTCCTGTATGGTCGGCCTGGTTGCCGTTGTCCACATCAAGGGCCCCTCTCTGCTCTACTGGGCTTACCCGGTAATGGCGACAACCTTCTTTCTTCTGCGGCCACGCGAGGCGGTCATTGTCGGTCTTCTTACCATGACCACGCTGGTGCCGGTCCTACTGCCTCATATACCTAAGATGGAACTTGCCACCATTCTGGTCACCATGCTTCTGTCCATGTTTTCCGCCTATATATTTGCGAACCGTACCAGAAAGCAGCATCAGCGACTTATGCTCCTGGCCACAAAAGATCCTCTGACGGGCGCCGGAAATCGTCGTGCCTTCGATGTAAAAATCAATGAAATTCTCTTGGCCAGGCAGCGCAACAGACAAACGTTATCCCTGCTGGTAGTAGACCTGGACTTTCTCAAAGCCATCAATGACACCTTCGGGCACGCAACTGGTGATAGGATCCTGTGCCAGGTAACCAACATCATCGTGAAAATGATTCGCGTCACCGACGGCCTGTACCGTATAGGCGGCGATGAGTTTGTGGTTATAGCCATGGATGCGAATCTTGCGGCCGGTATCAAACTGGCGGAGAAACTCCGCCAGCTGGTTGATGAAAGCGCACTGCTAGCCGAACGATCGGTGACTATTTCTGTAGGGGTGGTGGAGATAAATGAAGGAGAAACCGGGATGGAATGCCTGAAACTGGCAGACAAGGCCCTTTACGAAGCCAAAAAGGTCGGGCGCAATACAGTCTGCACGGCTCAGCGAGATTCGGATCAGACCGCGCCACCGCCCAACTCCAATGAGGAGATCGTAACAAATCATTATTCCCGAAACGCAGAAGAGTGCGAAGCCTCAGAGCCATGCAGCATATAACCAGTAAAAAAATACTGGCCTCGCCTGTGCGTGGATGACAAATAATGCCTTTTTGAATTCTTACGAATTCAAAAAGGCTGAATGTTAGAAATAGAATGAAACAAAAACCGTCGGCAATCAATATCATCTGGCTGACTATGGTCGTGCTGGCCACGGTAACCGCCTCCTATACAGGCAAGATGGACGCCTTGACCAAGGCCTCATTTGAGTCGGCCAAGGACGCGGTAGTCCTGGCTATTGGTCTGATCGGGCCCATGGCTCTATGGTTGGGCATCATGAAGGTGGCTGAAGTCGGCGGCCTTATGCGGATCATTGCCCGGCGGGTGCGGCCCCTGATGGTACGACTCTTTCCGGAGGTGCCCCACGATCATCCGGCCATGAGTGCCATGATCATGAATATGGCAGCCAATGCCCTTGGCCTCGGTAACGCGGCAACACCTATGGGCATCAAGGCCATGCAGGAGCTGGAAAAGCTGGCCCCGGAAAAAGGCACGGCCACCAATGCCATGTGTTTGTTTCTGGCAATCAACACCTCCTGCGTCACCATCCTGCCGCTGGGCGTCATTACGGTCCGGGCGGCGGCGGGCTCCACCAGTCCGGCCTCGATTGTCATCCCCTCCCTGATTGCCACCTGCTGCTCCACGCTGACAGCGATTATCATGGCCAAGATTCTGGCAGCCAGAGAACGCAAGCCGGAGCTGATCACTGTTTATACCAGGCCTGAACCACTTACCCTGACCAGCGTTGAGCCGGAAACAGTATCGGAACTTGTTCCTCCCGGGCCGGCGGGCCGGATCTTTATCTGGCTGCTGATTGCCACCTTTATCGGCGGTGTCGGCTATCAACTCAGTATGGCCTCAGGACCGTTTTCCTTCTCGGCGTCCAGCCTGAATGCCCTCTCCAGCTGGCTGATTCCGATGCTCATCTCAGGCCTGCTCATCTTTGGATATCTGCGCGGGGTTAAAGTCTATGAGGCCCTGACTGATGGCGCCAAAGAGGGCTTCAGTACGGCAGTGCGCATCATTCCCTTCATGGTAGCCATCTTTGTGGCCATCGGCATGTTCCGGGCCAGTGGTGCCATGGATATCATGATCACCATTCTGTCACCCATCACCACCGCAATGGGGATGCCGGCTGAGGCCCTGGCCATGGCCCTCATGCGCCCCCTTTCCGGCAGCGGCGCCTTTGGCCTCATGAGTGAGATTGTCAACCAGGGGCCCAACAGTTTTCTTGCCGATCTGGTTTCAGTCATCCAGGGCTCAACAGAGACCACCTTCTATGTGCTGGCCGTTTATTTCGGGGCAGTGGGTATCCGCCGCACCAGACATGCTCTGCCAGCCGCTCTCTGCGCCGATGCAGCCGGTATCATCGCCGCAGTGCTTGTCTGCAATCTCTGGTTTAGATGAAAGCCCGCATCAGACTGTTGTAAGACCATCCAAACGAAAATATTTCTCGATAAAATCGGCAATTTCCATACCTTGATCAAGCCTGAAGAGGGCACAGCCTGGATCATCAGGGAGAACAAGGTCAGTGGCCACAACTATGACTCCCTGCACCTGCTCCCATAACAAAGGCTGATCCGTCTCCCTTCTGACCTCGATCTTTGGCACCCCATCCGCCCCTTTAAAGCCTTCACCGATAACAATATCCACATCAAAACAGAAACGGCGAGCCAGATCCACCAGAGACTTGCCCTTGTTTTCGGTAATCATGGTCATCTGGTCAGGTGCCACCAGAAGCACAGTATCAGCCCCGGACTGACGATGTCTGGCAGTATCGGTGCCCGGCGCACCAAAGCTGATCCCCTGTTCCTTGGTCGATTTGATCACCGCCACCCGATAGCCACGCTGTTTCAGATGGGCGACCACCTTGGTCACCAGGGTGGTCTTGCCACTGTTGTGCCAGCCGATAAAGGTAATAATGGGAAGCATAGAAAGGTCGCTAGTTAAGGGTTGAAGGTAATCTGGATGCAACGCATCCGTATAACTCTATTCCCATGCAGCGCATGGGAACAAGATAAATCCATAAAAAAAGGACCGCACAGACCATCTCAAGGACAAAATCACCTTTTATTTCCACCACCCTTCCGGGCCAGTGCTTCCTGAAAATGATCAAAGCATAGAGGTGTCAGGCCCGTCGTCGCTCCTGCGCCTTCCTTGGCGCCCCCGACACTGGACCATCCCTGGCCTGCGTCCGAATCAAGTTGCAGGGCTCCTTCCAGGTACTGGCCCATAAACTGCTCTTCCCGTCGACGCAGCTCATCCAAGGGGAAACGGGGACGAATCTTCTTTCCGGACCCAACCTTCATTTTCCTTTTTGCAGGCAGAGGCCACGCCTTGGCAAAAACCCTTTGTCCATAGCGCAGCAGATACAAAAACGAATGATGGGTGGAAATGGCCCCGGCCCAAGGGTAATGATCGAGTTGATAGCGGGAGGAGAGATCATCAATCTGCGTGTCCAGTTGGGCAGATTGACGGTCATTGATAGTTGTCCCGACAGTGCGAACGGTATAAAGCGGGAAGAGCCTGAACACGTCGCCTGCCGTAAAGTAGATGGAATCAATACCAAACTCTTCCGGCCGACAGGCAATCCTGGAGCCCGGGGTCAGGCCGAAGGTGCCGACGATAAACTGATCCACGACCTTTCTTTCTGCCGTCAACAGGTCCAACGTCGCCTTAGCCTCCTTGAATCCTTCGCCCGGATGACCGAGAAAGGTCATCCAGGCAGTGGAAATTCCGGCCTGATGAAAATGACGATTAACCGAGCAAATGCGCTCAGATGTTGTCCCCTTGTGCATGAGGCGCAAGACCGTCTGCGAACAGCTCTCAACTCCGAAGGCCACGGCCCGCAGGCCAGACAGGTAGAGCAGACAACAACGCTCAGGCGTATAGGCTGCCTCAATACGCAGATCTGTCGACCAGTAAATCTCAAGCCCGGTATCGAGGATTTCCTGGGCCAGACGAAAGGCATATTCGGGCGAGAGGACATCACAGGAGAGATAAAAATTGGCAACGCCAAACTCCTCCTGCATCGCACGTAGATCGGCCACTGCCTGTTGTACCGGGATCTCCCGGTAGGCATGCGCTCCGGATTGATTAAATCCATAGCCGCAGAAAGAGCATTTATTCCAGTAGCAGCCCCTGGTCGGACTATAGAGAAGCATGGGCGAGGGCGCCAGGTAGAGTTTCAAATCAAGATCGGAATAGTCTGGTACCACGCTCTCCACAAGATCCAGAACCCAGGGCGGCCCCTGATGGACAACGCCGCTGACCTTATCGCGGGTGATGAGATTGGGGATAGCGGCAAGTTGTTCCTGATCAGGGAGGCCCTCAGCGAGCAGGGGCAGAAGCTGCTCCAGGGTCTTCTCTCCCTCCTGCATGGTGATGGCGTCCACATGGTCTAAAATCCAGGACACCACCTCAGGACGGCCATGACGGACCATCAAATCAAGGCAAGGCCCACCCAGCATCAGGAAACAGCCAGGAAAGGCGTCCCTGAGCAGACGACAGAGATAAAATGCCTCGGGAATCTGGGAGACAAAGGTCAGAGAGATCCCGACAAAGAGCGGAGGTTCAAGTTCCGCTAACTGCTGGCGATAAAAATGATCAAGGGGACTTGTACGATGAGTGATATAGGAGTCCAGAAGACAGAAATCCCAAGGCGCCACCAGGTGATCTGCCCGATTGCAGTTGAAGCGAAAAGGGAAATAGACCGCCTCCATGATCTGAAAGAGATCTTCAATCCCATCACGACCTGCACCATAAGCGGCCCGATCATAAAAGCTGCGGTCATCCCGCATCACCGTCATTACCGCAGCAAAATCCTGAAAGAGAGGCAGAGCCTCTGCCAGCCGTCGATATTCCATCTGCTCGGACAGGGTCAAACTCTCACGACCATTCAGCACCTGAAACCGTACCGACAAGTGCTGTTGCCACTCATCAATGGTGGACTCAGCCGTCAGGACAGAAAAGGCCTCAACATTAAAATCCCGGACTGTCACCAGAATCCCGCGCCTGCCCAGATATCCCTTGAGAGTTGGCAGACTCACATAGGGCCAGGTAGGATCGGCAAAAGGCGGGTAGATGAGCAGGGATTTTCCTGCAGACAGTGAACAATGATTACTCATAAGATGATAAGGTTTCAACCCATTCTTATACTTGGCGCTTAGTATCGGACAGGGACATACTAAGAGCAGAAGCACCCTTACCAAGCAGGGCGGCGCCAATGGCGTTGCCAACCTCGCAATGGTCAGGGAAAGTGACGGAGGTGCCCAGTCGCTTGGCCACACCAGGCAGGAAATAGCGGGAAGCGGCCCCAATGCCGATCAAAGGTATTTTCAGAGAGAATTCAACAGCAAGTACCGGATGACTGTCACGGCTGGTGATAAACGAGGTCAGCGATTTTCCCCAGTAGCGATGAATGATATAATCGATGATCAAATCTTCAATCTGTTTTTCGGTACGGCGCATGACCTCCTGACAGAACTGTTCAGGATCGCCCCCCTTGATCCGGGCCAGAACAGCAGCACCATCTTTAGCCACCTCACTATTTCCAAGAGAAATCAGGCCCAGGGCATGCAGGGCATCGGTGGGGGTAAAGCCGGTTTCAAAGATTAACTGGGCCCGGGCCAGTCCCTCCAGATGTTTTTCCAGGGGAACAGAGGAAATCCCAATGGCAGCTCCAATGGCCGCAGGTGTTGTCGGCCCATGCTGACGGAGAAAAGTAATCACCAAATCATCAAGACCCGTCGGCACTTTCGCCTCGGCGACCAGCCCAATACAGCGGGAGGAGGCGCCGGCACCTAACCATTCAGAGGCCTGAGGAAGAATCTCGCCATGGATAGAAGAAGAGCGACTGAAGGCCATAGACAGAGGAACAACACGGGTAGGCCCGATGTGAAGTGCGCCCTGCTCATCGATCACCACATGACTGTCACCGCCGATTCCCCCGGTAAACATATCAATCGCCTCCACATGAGTCTGCCACTCACCGATCTGACAGCCATCAGGGGCCAAAACCGGCCTGCCGTTTTCAATCATGGCAATGTCAGTGGTGGTACCGCCCACATCAATGACCAGGGCGTCGCCATTGGTCTGCAATGCCCCGAAATGAGCAGTGCAGGCGGGACCGCTTGCCACCGTCACCCCAGCCCGCTCCACGGCCTGATCAATGGACACGGTCTGGCCATTGCCGCCAATGATCACTACCGGACAGGAGAGCTCCTGCTTGATCATGGCAACCTGAACACCACCAATATAGTCCTGCATCAGGGGCATGAGCTTGGCATGGAGGGCAGCAGTGGCGGCCCTCTCCCGCATGCCTGCCTGCTGGCTGGTCCGGTGCGAACAGAAGACCGGCTTGGGATCAAGCATCCCAATGGCCTTTTCCGCCACCAGCTCATGGGTAGGATTTTCCATGGACATGGCACTACAGACCGCATAGGCATCCACCTCACCGGCCAGCCCCCGTGCCGTATCCACCAGATTCTCCAGATCGAGCGGCTCTTCTTCGACGCCTTGAATGGTATGGCCGCCCTTGATAAAGGCCACAGCCACCACCGGAAGTTTGAAATGTTTGACATAGCCGATCACAAAAAGGCCAACCCTGGCCCCTTTGCCTTCAACAACGGCATTGGTGGCCAGGGTGGTGGAGACAGCCAGTTGCTGAATATCTGAGGGTGCTATCCCGGATCCCTGCAGAAGCGAGGCTAGAACATGGCCTGTTCCTGAGGCCAGATGATAATGGGTGGTCGGTTCCTTGGCCGTAGCCATAACCGCACCGCTGTCTGCCTCAATAAGAACTGCATCAGTGTAGGTTCCCCCCGTATCTATGCCTATGATGTATTTTTTCATAATTCTTTGTCGATTTTCATACGATTGTATTCATAATCAAGATAATTTATTCACGTCCTTGTCATCGATGATCTACCACGTCATATTTGCTGATGCCACCTTTCAATTCGTATAAAACAATAGCAGGATTTTTTAAAGGGTTATAATATACTACCCTTACGCTAAATCAATCATCATAATCCTCAGCCCAGTCCTGATTCCTTTATTGTCGCCATGTTACCCACTAGCAAAGACACCCTTTTCGCCATCAATCAGGTCCAGGAAGATTTTGTCTTTAGTGAACGGGTCGCCCAGGTCTTCGATGACATGCTGGACCGCTCCATTCCTTTTTACCAGGAGGTCATCAAAGGAACGGCCCGTCTCCTCGACACCTTTCTCCACCAGAATGACACGGTCGTCGATCTTGGCTGCTCCACCGGCACCACCCTACTGCAACTAGCACGACTGTTACCGGAAAAGGGACTGCAATTCAAGGGAATCGACAACTCACCTGCCATGCTCCACAAGGCCCGCCTGAAGGCTGAGATGTTCTCCAAACAGGATCAGGTCTCCTTTGTTGCCCGGGACATCACCGATCTGGATCAGGTCGATACCGGAGCCTTTCTCCTCAACTACACCCTTCAGTTCATCCGCCCCTTGCGTCGCAAGGACTTTATCCACAGACTTTTCGACAACCTGCGCCCCGGAGGCGTCCTGATCCTCAGTGAAAAAAAGATTTCCCACGACCCTCTGCTCAACCGTAAATATATCGACATCTACCATCAGTTCAAGCTGGAACGCGGTTATTCAGAGCTCGAAATTGCCAAAAAAAGAGAGGCCCTGGAAAATATCCTGATCCCCTTTTCCATTGAAGAAAACCGAGAACTCCTGCTGGGTGCCGGATTTACAAACGTTGAGACCTTCTTCCAGTGGTTCAATTTTGTCTCCTTTATTGCCATCAAACCGGGTTGAACCAGATGCCATCTTCCATCGATTATCTTTCCCTGCTTCCAGAAACCGCCCGTCGTCAGGAGATTTTGTCCCTCCACCAGGAACGGCAGCAATGGATCAATCAACAGAAGAAAGGTTTTCTCCGCTATCGCACACCCTGTGAATCCCTTGCCCCTTTTGCTGCCCGGACCGTCGACTGCACTGGAGATACCGTCATCATCGGTGGTCCCGACGAACTGAATTCCGACGAACAGGCGCAGGTCAGAGAAGCCATGCGTGCCTTCATGCCTTGGCGCAAAGGCCCTTTTTCAGTCTTTGGCATTGATATCGATGCCGAATGGCGGAGTGAGCGCAAGTGGCAGCGCTTGCTGCCGATGCTGCCCGACCTGAAGGACAAGATCATCGCTGATATCGGCTGCAACAACGGCTACTACATGTTCCGCATGGCCCCCTATCGCCCCAAACTGGTGCTCGGCCTGGAACCCTCCATGCAGCACTATTACTGTTTCAAGGCCTTGAACAGCATGGCCAGACAGGACGCACTCCATATTGACCTGCTCGGCGTGGAACATCTCTCCCTTTTCCCTGATTGCTTTGATGTCCTCTTCCTTATGGGCATCATCTACCACCGCGCCTCACCCATTGATGTGCTGCGTGACATCTATCAGGCGCTGCGCCCCGGCGGCACCCTACTTCTGGAATCCCAGGCCATTCCAGGAGAGGCGCCCATCGCCCTCTTTCCCGACAAGACCTATGCCAAGGTCCCTGGCACCTATTTTATCCCCACCGGCCATTGCCTCCATCTGTGGATGGAGAAGGCAGGCTTTGATGAAGTGGAGCTCTTCTGTCAGCACCCCATGAGCTCTGAAGAACAACGATCCACCGAATGGATGGCCTTTGAATCGTACAGCGATTTTATCGATCCGCGGAACCCGGCGCTTACCGTGGAAGGATATCCGGCTCCGCACCGCGTCTTCCTGCGAGGCAGGAAAAAAGCAATCTCTTGCTGACAACAAAGAAAAAACATGGCAAAACTTGCCTTTGAATGCAGGTGTGGTATAGAATTGAGCATAAAACTTTCCAATACCACTTAGAAGCCGTTTCTGAAGTTCGAACGGCGATATTTTTTTATTACAGCGGCTTAATGAATAAGGAGAACATATATGGATCAGAATTCCTGCACCCTCTGCAGTGGTGGCCTGAAAGGGGCCGAGGCAACCTTTGGTGAAACAGCAGAACAATGGGGCGTAAAAGAAATTATCTACACCTTTGAAGGGCACAAGCTGCATCGGGAAAACAATGCGGTCTATCTCAGCCAGCAGGACCTGGAACGGGGCGATATCAGCATGGAGCTGGCCTCAAAGATGCTCAACCGTACCTATTACGAGACCTCCAAGATCAGAAAGGTATTGCAAACCATCTTTCATATGGTCAACAACGGCCACCAGATCTTTGTCATTGGCACCATCCTCGAAGACAATTCAGTCAAGGGTGGTACAGGCTGGGCTGTGGAACTGGCCAAACTGTTCAACCGCCCCCTCCACGTCTTTGATCAACCCCGTAAACAATGGTTTACCTGGAAAGAGAACCAGTGGCAGACAGATACCCCGGTCATTGAATACAACACCTTTGTAGGGTCAGGTACCAGATATCTCAGTGATGCCGGCCGTGAGGCCATCATAAAACTTTTTGAGGACTCTTTTGGCCCTCAATAACTCCACTTCCTTTTGACCTAACACTGTAAGAGAAAAATCATGAACAAACACTGCCTTTTCTGCAAGATTATTGCCGGTGAGATCCCAGCGGACAAACTCTATGAAGACGATGAGTTTCTGGCCTTTCGGGATATATCACCTCAGGCACCTGTCCATTTTCTACTCATCCCCAAAAAACATATTGTTGGACCGGCATTTATGGAAGCGGAAGATGAGCAGCTCATGGGCAAGATGATGCGCATAGGTGCGCGGCTTGCCACCGAACTCGGGCTCATTGATGGTTACCGGATGATCTTTAACAATGGCGCTGCTGCAGGCCAGACCGTCTTTCACATCCATCTCCACGTTCTCGGCGGCCGCCAGTTGCTCTGGCCGCCAGGCTGATTCTAAAAATTCAGAAATTTAGCACGGGGGCCGGCCACATACAAAAAGGCCGCCCTCCGTACTGACCGAGACAAAGCTATTCCAGCTCTTCCCCAAAGAATTCCCCATCCGCCGAAACTCAATCCGTCATTCACTGAAAGCAATTGATATGAACGACCATTGTCAAGTTCGTTAGATTCAGTCTGGTAATTTTAATTTTGTGAGTCTGAACCAGAGTCAATAGATTTTGGAAAGATCTTAACTTTAGCAAGGTGTACCCTCTCAGGAAGAATGTTAATTTGCAGGTTTTCTTAAATGGTTAAGCTTGGCAAGAGGCATCTCTTCCCCTGGATAATGTGGATGGATTGATTGAAAATATAGGGAGGGGCAAGAATAGTTCATCGGTAAGAAAAATGTCAGTGCTGCCAGTTACATTGCAGCCTTTGTCAACAGCACAAAGGGACTGCAATGGATTGGAGCGACAAAGCGGAAGTATATCGGGGCAGAAAACCTCGGGAGTCACCGTTGTGGCAACTGTTCGATCATCACTTTGATGAGTTCGAGTACCGGTACGACGATCTTTTCTCTCGTGAATATGGCTTCTTCCGCCCGGTAATTTCCCATATAGTTCGAAAATACCTGGAATGCGGTGACTCTTGATCAGGGTTTTGCCCGGGTACGCTGCCCCGATTGTCACCATGAGTATTTTCTTGCCTTCAGTTGTCGGGGACGCTGGTTCTGTCCATCATGCCATAGCAAGAAGGTGGTTCAATTCGGCAGTCATTTGCAGGACAACGTTCTTTTCCCAGTCCCGCATCGCCAATATGTATTCAGCATTCCGAAGATCATCCGCAGGTATTTTCTCTACGATCGCAAATTGCTTGGCAAGTTGAGCC
>JAGXHG010000041.1 GCA_024636345.1 Desulfobulbaceae bacterium
ACCCGCTGAGATTTTTCTCCTGCTCCGACGAGCTACACTTTGGCCCATTCTCGCAGGAGAAAAAACTCAGCTCACTTGTTTGCTAATTTAAAATTTTGAGGAAGATTTGCACTTTCTTGGACTTTCGGGGGGTCATTTTTCAAAGCTGATTGACAGCCATTGTCCGTCTTCTTTCATAAAACGACTGACTTCGTGCAGTTGCCATAGTTCCTCCTGGATAAATGAGCTTGCCTTGAATTCGACCACACCTTCGCTGTCGCTCTCCATCCCCTTTTCAGTACGGACTATATGAAGGCTGCACCAGTATGGGATGGTGGCAGGGTCGATCGTATCGGGTCTGGTCGAGGGATGCCATGACTTCAGAAGGTAAGCGACATCTCTAACCACATTAGCGGTGTAGCGTGAGCGCATCAAAGCTTCAGCAGTAGAGGCCATACGATCACCGCAAAGTAATGGCTCACAGCACTCAGCGTATGGTCGGTCAGAGTTGCAGGGGCAGGTAGCGGTATCGGTCATAGTAAAAGGAACTGATTGTTTTTTGTAGCGAACTTTTTTAACAGAAAAATATTCAGGAGGCATTAAGCTAAAAATATTTTTCTGCTTGGGTCGGAAAGTATATATTTAGCACGTGCCACCAGCCCCAGGAGGAGTGGGGCTGAAAATAGCCATTCTCCTATTCGATCAGGGCCTCGGGCAGGATGACCTTATCAAACAACCATTTCTGCTCACCTTTGATCAGGGAAATCTCCACCTTGTGCATCTCTTCAATAGAGTCCGTCTCTGTTGTGTCCTGGCGTCGGAGCCGAACCGTACTCTGTACTTCAGCCTGTCCTTTGGCTGGTATGTTGATTATCACATCTTCAAAGGCAACGGCGAGGAGGGTGTAGCGATTACGGTGGTAGATGAGGTACTGGATAATCAGATCCTGTTCCAGAGCCTCGTGATAGGTTCTCTCCGGGATAGTTACCAGGCAGGTCTTTCCCAGCATGTTCTTGACCTGGCGCATCTTTAGAGCCATCTGTATCGGCGGCTCCGGCCCCTCCTTGCCAAGCTCTACACCAAGGTCAGTAAGTTGGCGCTTAATCACCTCTTTATCGGAAAAATAGTAGGCGAGCCAGCCACCCAGAATAATGACCAGTACTAGAGTAATGAGAGCGAATTTTTTCCCCATAAGGTTTCCTTAAAAAATTCATTTTGGTAATAACAGCAATATTTGGAGCAGTATGACACTGCGAGGCACGTCATCTTCAGAATTGACATCAACTGGGATACGTGATTGCATGAATATTATATGGATAGTTCTTATCTGTAAATTTGTCGAGAAGCGTTTGTCGATAATGAGGTAAATATGCTTAATGCCATGTATCGTCTGTTTTATAATGATTCATACGACGTCTGAATCGGTAGCTCTTGCGAAGGATCAAGGGAGAGGGCCATGACTGAAGGGATACTGGTGATGATTGTTGCTTGTGCAGTTGTCATTGCTGTTCTGATCGCGCTGATACTGGTATTCCGTCGGATAAACTGTCGCCTGAAGAGACAGGCGGAATTCCAGCATTCTTTGCTGGAACGGACAACAGCCGGCATTCTGATCGTGACAGCCGATCGTCAGATTACTGAGGTCAACCGGCGGCTGTGTGAAATGTACGGTTACAGTCGGGATGAACTGGTAGGTCAAAGTGTCGAGATCCTGCATCTAGACCGGGAACATTTCGAGCGATTCGGGCAGTGGTTTGACAATGCCCGCAATGCCCGCATCGATGACCCGCTAGTGCAGATTGAATACCACTACCGTCGCAAGGATGGCAGTACCTTCTGGGCTGTCATCTCGGGGGGGGCGCTGGAGTTGCCTGATGGTGATATGGGAGTGATCTGGAGTTTGACTGACATCAGTGACCGCAAACAGGCGGAGGAGGAACTCGCAATCGAACGCAGCCACATGCAGAGTCTGTTTGAGGTGAGCGGCTCTGGCATGCTGATTGTTTCTTCCACCCGGCAAATCCTGCAGGTCAACAACCAGTTCTGCAACCTGTTCGGCTACAGCCGTGACGAGCTCGTGGGGCAGAGTGCCCAGGTTTTGCATGTTGATCCGCAGCATTATGAAGACTGGGCCCCCCGCTTCCAGGAGGCCAAAGCGGGCTTTCCTATTGCCAGTGCCGATTATCCTTGGCGCCGTAAGGATGGTACTGTTTTCTGGTGTTTTTTTGCCGGAGTCAAGATGCAGCTACCCAATGGTGAGCAGGGCGTTCTCTGGAATGTAATTGATATTACCGAGCGCAAGCAGGCTGAGGAAAAGATCAAGGGACAGCAGGTTTTCTTACAAAACTCTTTGGATGCCCTTACTCATCCCTTTTATGTTATCGACGCCAAGGATTATACTATTAAAATGTCCAATAAGGCTTCTCACTTCGGTGGATATTGGGAAGGAGCAAAATGTTTCCAGCTTACCCATAACCAAAGCGAACCTTGTACCGGGGCTGACCATCCCTGTGCTCTTCTCGAGATCAAAAGAACGAAAAAGCCGGTAGTTATTGAACATGTTCACACGGATCAAGCTGGAAAGAGACAAAGTGTCGAAATTCATGCTTATCCTGTCTTTGACAGTAACGGCGAGGTTAGTCAGGTTATTGAGTATTGCCTTGATATCAGTGAACTCAAAAAGGGAGAGGAAGAACGGCGGCGTTTGGTAACAGCCATAGAACAAGGTATAGACAGTGTTGTTATTACTGACAAAAAAGGAATGATCCAATATGTTAACCCCAGTTTCGAGAAGACCACCGGCTATACCAAAGATGAAGTAATCGGCTGGAACCAGAGAAATTTACAAAGTGGCAAGTATGATGCCAGCTTTTATCAAGACATATGGAGGACACTGGCCAGTGGTAAACCATGGCAGGGGCATCTGATTAATAAGAAAAAAGACGGTACTCTGTATGAAGAAGAGGTCTCAATCACCCCTGTCCTCAATGAAGCTGGAAAAATTATTAATTATGTGGCGGTAAAACACGATGTGACAGAGCAGATGAAACTTGAGGAACAACTCAGGCAGGCCCAGAAAATGGAGTCGATAGGTACCCTGGCTGGTGGTATTGCCCATGACTTCAATAATATCCTGGCAGCCATTATGGGGTTCTCTGAACTGGCAAAACGTCACCTGCCACCCGGAACGGCGGCAGGCGATGATATCGATCAGATAATAAAGTCCGGCAAAAGAGCTGCTACACTTGTTCAGCAGATTCTCGAGTTTAGCCGCAAGACGGAACAAAAGCTGCAACCGCTGCAACCGCATCTGATCGTGCAGGAAGTTATACAGATGCTGCGTTCCACCCTGCCGACCACTGTTGAGATTCAGACAGATATTGACCCTGCCTGTGGAACAATCATGGCTGACTCGACCAAGTTCCATCAGGTTGTCATGAACCTCTGTACCAATGCTTTCCATGCTTTGCAGAATGAACATGGGACCTTGCGAGTCACGCTCTCCCGTCAGGAAGGGAGCGCGAAAGATAGAGAAAAAAAGATGGGGGATTCAGGCCTTTTTATTGCTTTGTCTGTCAGCGATACAGGACAGGGGATGGATCCGGAGACAGCGTCCCATATTTTTGAGCCCTACTTCACTACCAAGGAGCAGGGTCGAAATAAAGGGACCGGTCTCGGCCTGGCTGTGGTTCATGGAATCATTGAGGGATATAAGGGTGTTATCGAGGTGGAGAGTGAGCCTGGAAAAGGGTCTACGTTCCGTGTCTTGATACCGGCCATGGAAAAGAGCAGCTCAACTCCGGAAAAACTAAAACAACAGGAAGACCGGCTTCTTGGCACTGAGCGAATTTTAGTCGTTGATGACGAACCCATGCTGGTCCGGATAAATACTACAATACTTGAAAGTTATGGCTACACGGTCACCGGGATCACCGACAGTAGAGAGGCCCTTGCAAAAGTGCAGGCAGATCCAACACAGTTTGATTTGATCGTGACTGATCAGACTATGCCTGGCCTCACCGGCGCTGAACTGGCCAAGGCCGTGCTGGAGGTTTCCTCGACTATGCCAATCATCCTTTGTACCGGACACAGTGCAGTCACTTCAGCAGAACAAACACTGGCCATTGGTATCAAGAAGTATATCTACAAACCGGTACAGGGGTATGAGCTTGCCAGAGATGTCAGGATGGTATTGGATAAGCAGGAGTGATTTTAAATACTCTGTTGAGAGGTTTCTGGGTCTAAAAGCAAATGGCTGCCTTGAAAAATCAGGGTTTTTCTTCACGCCTTGATCTTGAACAAAAACCCTTTTTTTTCAAGGTACCCAAATGTCATCGAACTATTGGTTTAACCTGACTGCGAGAACACTGGCGGCGCTGTTTTACCTCAGTCGGAAAAAGACTTTCAGGCTGAGGTAAAACAACATAGCAGGAGCATCCCTATGGAATCCCGATTTGCACTGGATATACTCTCGCAACCTGACGATACAACCTGCGGTCCTACCTGTCTGCATGCTGTCTACAGATATTATGGCGACGAGATTTCATTAAAACAGGTTATTTCCGAGGCCCATCTGCTTGAAGGAGGCGGTACCCTGGAAGTTCTCCTTGCTTGTCATGCCTTACGGCGAGGCTACCGGGCCACGGTTTACACCTACAACCTGCAGGTTTTTGATCCCACCTGGTTTGAAAATCCCGACATCGATCTCAGCGCAAAGCTTAAGCAGCAGATTAAGGTTAAAACCAGTAAAAAACTGCACGTTGCCACCAAAGCCTATCTGGAATTCCTGGCCTTGGGCGGGCGACTACGATTTAAGGACCTCACCACCGCCCTTCTTCGCAAATACCTCAAACAAGATAAACCTATTCTGTGCGGTCTCTCCTCCACCTATCTGTATCATTGCGCCCGCGAGTTCGGCCCCACCCTTGACTCTGACGATATCCGGGGAGTGGCTACCGGCCATTTTGTGATCCTCTGCGGCTATGATCTCCATAACCGCCATGTTTTCGTTGCAGATCCCCTGAAGCACCCTTCGGGGAAGGGCCAGTTATACGATGTCGATATCGACCGTCTCGTGGGTTCCATCCTGTTGGGCATCCTTACTTACGATGCCAATCTGCTGATCATTGAGCCCCCATTGCTGGCTGGAAAGGTGGTAAAATGAGTACCCTGATCGTTGTCGACAACCCCAAGAACTGGCCTCTGGATCTGCAAGGGGTGGAAATCATCCCAGCCCGCTCCTACCTGACCGATCCTTATTTCAATAGCCTGCGCCGCACCAAAGTTTTCAATATGTGCAAGTCGTACCGGTATCAGGCTGCCGGTTATTATGTCTCGCTTCTTGCCGAGGCCAGGGGCCACAAGCCCATTCCGTCGATATGGACCATTCAGGATATGAAGCTTCCCTCCATCATCCGCTTCGTCTCTGCAGACCTGGATGACCTGATCCAGAGCAGTCTTGCCCCGCTCCAGTCGGATCGCTTCGTTCTTTCCATCTACTTTGGCAAGAACCTGGCCAAGCGCTATGATCGCCTGAGCTCCCGGCTGTTCAACATGTTTTATGCGCCCTTCCTCAGGGCGGATTTTGTCTTTCATAAAAAATGGATCCTTCAGAATATCTCGCCCATTGCCGGTAACGACATTCCAGACAGCCATCTGCCCTTTGTCATGGAGGTGGCCAATGTTTTTTTTGCCAGACAGCATTATACGATGCCTAAAAAAAGCAACAATCGTTTCGATCTGGCCATTCTCTACAACCCGGAAGAAAAAGACGCACCCTCCAACGAACGGGCCCTGAAAAAATTCATCAAGGCCGCCGCGGCCTTAAGTATTGAGGCTGAACTGATCAAGAAGGAAGATTATGGCAGGCTTTCCGAGTTTGACGCCCTCTTCATCCGGGAGACCACAAACGTCAATCACCACACTTACAGATTTGCTCGGCGTGCCGCTGCCGAAGGATTGGTGGTGCTCGATGATCCCGAATCAATCCTGCGCTGCACCAACAAGGTTTTTCTAGCCGAACTCCTTGAACGCCACAAAATTCGCACGCCGAAAACCATGATTGTTCACCGCGACAACCTGGCTCAGGTGGAAGAGGAACTTGGTCTGCCCTGCATCCTCAAAAAGCCTGACAGCTCGTTTTCCCAAGGGGTCAGTAAGGCAAAAACCAGGGAAGAACTCATGCGCTATGGCCGTGAGCTGCTCAATGATTCAGAACTGATCATTGCCCAGCAGTTCTTGCCCACTCCTTTTGACTGGCGTATCGGGGTCCTGGACAAAAAACCACTTTTTGCCTGTAAATATTTCATGGCCAATAACCACTGGCAGATTATCCAGCGGGCTTCCGACGGCAAAAAGATAGAGGGCAATACCGAAACATTCCGCCTTGAAGATGTGCCTGAAAAAGTAGTCAGCACCGCCGTGAAAGCGGCAAATCTCATCGGCGATGGTCTCTACGGAGTTGACCTCAAAGAGATCGACAGCAAGGTGTATCTTATTGAGATAAATGATAATCCAAATCTCGATGCGGGAAATGAGGATGCGCAGTTGAAAGATGAACTGTACATGAGAGTAATGGCATCATTCCTGGCCCGCATTGAACGCAGAAAGGGGATGCGTGACCAGATATGACAAGCAGCGAACCCTTACATATCTTTGCAGGCGCCGGGATCGAGTTGGAATACATGATCGTCGACGCCGGCACCCTCGACGTGAAGCCTCTGACCGATGAGGTTTTGAAGGCTGTCAATGGTTCCTATAATGAAAATTATATCAAACCCGGGGTGTGCTGGTCCAACGAACTGGCCCTGCACGTCATTGAGTTGAAAACCGGCGAACCGACTCCGTTGCTTGTAGATTTTATCGGTCTTTTTCAGCAGGATGTGGGGCGGATCAATACCATTCTCAAGGATTTTAATGCCAGGCTTATGCCCAGCGGCGCCCATCCCTGGATGGATCCCTTCCGGGAGACCAGACTCTGGCCCCACCATCATAGCGCCATCTATGAGGCCTATAATAAGATATTCGACTGCCGCGGTCACGGCTGGTCAAATCTGCAGAGCGCCCATCTGAATCTGCCCTTTGCGGGCGATGAAGAATTCGGCCGACTCCACGCCGCGATCCGCGTTTTGCTGCCAATTTTGCCGGCCCTGGCTGCCAGCACTCCCATTGTCGATGGGCAGCGCCAGAACTTCCTCGATTATCGGATGGAGGTGTATCGGACCAATTCCTCAAAAATCCCCTCGTTGACCGGGGATGTTATTCCAGAGCCGGTTTTCACCAGGGCGGATTATGACACACATATCTTCCAGCGCATCTATCGCGACATCAAGCCCCATGATCCGGAGACTGTTCTGCAGGATGAATGGCTTAATGCCAGGGGTGCCATTGCTCGTTTCGATCGCTCTGCCATCGAAATCCGCATCCTTGATATGCAGGAATGTCCCCTGGCCGATCTGGCCGTGGCCTCGCTGATCATCAATACGCTGAAGGCCCTGATTGACGGCCTGTGGTCCGATCCTGCAGAGTTACAACAATGGCGGACCGATGCCCTGGCGGACATCCTTTTTAAGAGCGTCAAGAGTGCGGAGAACCATAGGATCAGCAATGGTGACTATTTAAAAATTTTTGGTGTGAAGAAGAGGGGGGAGCTAACGGCCGGCGAGCTCTGGGGCCATATCCTCCAGGAAATAACAAGCTGCTATCCCCTGCCGGAGGTTTTTCTTGAACCGCTGCAAGTCATTACGCAACAGGGAACTTTGGCAAGCCGGATTGTCAGGCAGCTTAATAATGATATGTCCCGACCCGCCCTGAATCGGGTTTATGGACGCCTTTGTGACTGTCTGGCCAAAGGGATCATGTTCACCGATTAATATAGAAGAGGATTTCTCAGCCAAAAAATAAAAATCGTACCGCGGCAGGGCCGTATTCAGCTCACCTCTACCCTTGATGGAAAGGACTCGCCGATGACCAGCCAGAGAACTCCGACTCTCATTCTCAGCTGCGAACACGCCACTAATGATGTTCCAGACCGATACCGCCCGCTCCTTGCTGGCTGTATTGACCAACTTGACACTCATAAGGGATATGACCCCGGGGCTCTCGAATTTGCGCGCCTGCTTGCCGCTACGCTTTCAGCTCCATTGTTTGCCGGAAGCGTCTCACGTCTGCTGGTGGATTTAAATCGTTCTCTTACCAATCACCGCTCACCCCCGATACGCCCCAGGAAAGATCTTCCCTTTACCCTGAAAGAAGAAATTCTAGCCCATTATTATCTCCCCTATCGTAGCCAGGTCGAAGAGGCTATTGAAGGCATTCTGAGAAATGAGAAAACTGTTCTGCATCTTTCTGTCCATTCCTTTACCCCCGTGCTGGATGGGGTACAAAGAACAGCAGATGTCGGAATTCTCTATGATCCAAGCCGCGCCAGGGAAAAAGCATTTTGTGGAAAATGGTGTGCCGGTCTGGCTGACAGAGATGCGGGATGGCGCTTGCGGAAAAATTATCCGTATCGGGGAACCAGCGACGGGTTTGTCACCGCTTTGCGTAAAAAATTCCCGGCGCATCGCTATCTAGGCATAGAGTTGGAAATAAACCAGATATACCCGATTAACAGGAAGGCAGATTGGCTGAGATTGCAACACCAACTGTTGGAGAGTTTCGTGGAGATCCTGCAGGTGCGAAATAAGTGATATGGGGAGAAATCGCTTTATTTATATTTGAGGGGCTGGTCAGATCGTCTATGCAAACCCGCTATAGAGATCAGCGCTATACATGCCTGCGAGACCTTCAAGCCGGCAACATAGGGTGAAGATGTATACGTCGGACAAGGGATTTTGAGTAGATGTTCACGAACCGTTTCTTCACACTTCTTCTATGGCACGGACTGCTTTCGCACTGTTTTTTTGAGCGGTCAAAATACGAGCTAAGAACGGAAAACCAAACTTTATTCTAGTATCCTAAGGTTGATTTGCATGTATTGTTGTTATTGTTCAAGCAACTCAGCTAATATTTGTTTGTAGACGTCAACTGGCTGCGCCCCAGTAAGCATACTTGAGTGGTTGAAGACCATTGTTGGCACAGATGACACGCCTGAGCTATGCCAATATGCTTCTTGACCTTGAACTCGTTTTCGAGCATCATCATCGTTTATTCTTGACAGCGCCTCATCAACATTTAATCCAACGCTTTGTAATTCCTGAGTTAGAATTTGTCGATCAGAGACATCTTTTCGTTCACTAAAAAACGCTTCAAACACACGTATTCCTAGCTCGGTTTGTTTGCCAAATTCTTTTGCGTAATCGAGCAGAATATGTACATCTCGCGTATTGACCATTTTCATCCCATCAAAAAAATCAAACTCAAATCCAAGCTCTGCGCCAAGTTCTGCCATATTTGCTAGAGTGCGTATACTTTCGTCCGGAGTCGTACCATATTTCCTGGTTATATGAGCAGGCAGATTTTCGCCTTCGGCAGGTATATCGGGGTTGAGTTCAAATGGATGCCATTCAAGTTCAACTTTGTCTTGCAGCCCCATTTCGGAGATAGCTCTTTCCAAACGTTTGTATCCAATGATGCACCAAGGGCAAACCACGTCCGAGATGAGGTCCATCTTAATCTTATCTGTCATGCGAAAGCCTTATTTATTCATTAACGTTCATTTCACGGTTTTGATCAGGCATCATAATTTAGGACAGGTGCCAGCCAGCGTTCTATAGTTGCCTTTGATTCATTTTTACGTCGCGCATAATCAGCTACCTGATCCTGTTCGATTTTTCCTACACCGAAATAACGAGCCTCCGGATGCGAGTAGTAAAAACCCGATACCGCCGCCATCGGTAGCATTGCATAGGATTCAGTCAGGCTGATACCCGCGTTTGCAGTCGGATCGATCAACTTCCATAACAGCGCTTTTTCGGTGTGATCCGGGCATGCAGAATAACCCGGCGCTGGACGGATGCCACGATAGTTTTCACGGATCAGAGCTTCGTTATCCAGTTGCTCATCAGCGCCATAGCCCCAGTCATCACTGCGCACTTTCATATGCAGCCATTCTGCGGCCGCTTCGGCAAGACGGTCGGCCAGTGCTTTCGCCATGATCGACGAATAAACATCCAGCTGGTCTTCGAACTTTTCTACGATCTGGTCTAACCCTATACCGGCAGTCACTGCAAAGGCTCCCAGATAATCCTGTAAGCCGCTCGATTCCGGCGCAATATAATCAGCCAGACACTGGTTCGGCTTGCCCGGTGGTTTTTCGTTCTGCTGGCGCAGGTGATGCAGCACCATCAGTTCTTCATCACGCACATCAGAGCTGTACAGCACGATATCATCATCACGGCTGTTAGCCGGATATAAACCATAGACGGCTCTGGCACGTAGCTGCTTGTGAGAGACGAGCTGCTGCAGCAATTCCCTGGCATCTTTATACAGTTTGGTCGCTTCTTCACCCACCACTTCATCCTGCAGAATACGCGGAAAGCGTCCGGCCAGTTCCCAGGCCTGAAAGAATGGCGTCCAGTCGATGTAATCCACCAGCTCGCTTAGCGGGATATCATCGATGATGCCGAGCCCGGTCTGTTTAGGCTGTGGCGGTTGATAATCTTTCCAGTCGATCGCGGTGCGATTCGCTCTGGCCTTTTCCAGTGACAGAAACTTTTTGCGCGATTGTTTGCCGGCGTGCAGTTCACGTACTCCGACGTACTCTGTGACGATATCCTTACGGAACTGCACGCCCTGTGCCTCACTTAACAGGTTCGACGCAACACCGACCGCGCGCGAGGCATCCTTCACATATATCACGGCTTCATTCTGGTAATGGGGCTGAATCTTGACCGCAGTGTGTACGCGTGACGTAGTGGCACCACCGATCATCAGCGGAATGCTAAAATTCTGTCGCTGCATCTCTTTTGCTACGTGCACCATTTCATCCAGAGAAGGGGTAATCAGACCGGACAGACCGATGATATCGACCTTCTTTTCGCGCGCTGTTTTAAGGATGGTTTCGGCCGCCACCATCACTCCGAGATCGATGATTTCGTAGTTATTACATTGCAATACCACACCGACGATATTCTTGCCGATATCATGCACATCGCCTTTTACGGTCGCCATCAGGATCTTGCCGTTGGTGCGCATCTCGCCACTTTTTTCGGCTTCCAGAAATGGCATCAGATACGCCACCGCCTGCTTCATCACACGTGCCGACTTGACCACCTGCGGCAGAAACATCTTGCCATCGCCAAACAGGTCACCGACCACGTTCATGCCATCCATCAGCGGGCCTTCGATGACTTCCAGCGAAGCTGCACAATTTTGCCGGGCTTCCTCGGTATCCTGTTCGATAAACTCGGTAATGCCTTTGACCAGCGCATGTTCCAGGCGTTTGTTCACCGCATAGCTGCGCCATTCCTGATCGCTTCTGGTGTCGATGGTTTTACCATCTCCACGATATTTTTCTGCGATTTCGAGCAGCGCATCGGTGGCTTCGGCATTTCGGTTGAGCACCACGTCTTCGACCCGGTCTTTCAGCTCAGCTGGAATATCGGAATAGATCGCCAGCTGTCCGGCATTTACTATGCCCATATCCATACCGGCCTTGATTGCGTGATACAGGAACACCGCATGAATTGCTTCACGTACCGGATTATTGCCACGGAACGAAAACGACACGTTCGACACACCACCACTCACCATCGCATGCGGCAGAGTGGTTTTGATGAATCGTACCGCCTCAATAAAATCGGCGGCGTAGTTATTGTGTTCTTCGATACCGGTCGCGATGGCGAAGATATTCGGATCAAAGATGATGTCTTCAGGTGGAAAGCCGACCTGGCGGGTCAGGATATCGTAGGCGCGCTGACAGATTTCCTGCTTGCGCGCGGCGGTATCGGCCTGGCCATGTTCATCGAACGCCATCACGATCGCTGCTGCGCCGTAACGGCGAACCTTGATCGCCTGTTCGATGAACTTCTGCTCACCTTCCTTGAGGCTGATCGAATTGACGATGCCCTTGCCCTGGATACATTGCAGACCGGCTTCGATAATCTCCCACTTGGAAGAATCGATCATGATTGGTACGCGCGAGATATCCGGTTCTCCTGCAATCAGATGCAGAAAGCGCACCATCGCCTGTTTCGATTCAAGCAGGCCTTCATCCATATTGATATCGATGATCTGTGCACCGTTCTCAACCTGCTGACGTGCAATATTCAACGCAGTTTCAAAATCACCCTGCATGATCAGGCGCTTGAACAGCGCCGATCCGGTTACGTTGGTACGTTCACCGACGTTGATAAACAGGCTGTCGGCTGCAATATTAAACGGCTCCAGCCCGGCCAGCTGACATTGGACCGGTAATTCGGGAATGACCCTGGGTGGAAACTTTGAAACCGCATCCACAATCGCCTTGATATGCTCCGGTGTAGTACCACAGCAACCACCGACGATATTCAGAAAGCCCTGCTCGGCCCATTCCGCGATCTCAATCGATACATCGGATGCGCTTTCGTCGTATTCACCAAACTCATTCGGCAGACCGGCATTTGGATGCGCAGAGACATGGGTACTGGAGCAACCGGATAAAATTTCCACGTACTGGCGCAGCTCTTTTGGCCCCAGCGCACAATTCAGTCCAATCGAGACCGGATCGGCATGCTTCAGGCTGTTCCAGAAGGCTTCGGTGGGCTGTCCGGATAATGTTCTGCCGGAGGCATCGGTAATGGTACCGGAGATCATGATCGGCAGCTCTTCAGCACGCTGATCGAACACCTGCTTGACCGCATACACCGCCGCCTTTGCATTCAGCGTATCGAAGATGGTTTCGATCAAAATCAGATCGGCGCCGCCATCCATCAGCCCGTTGGTTGCCTCGCTGTAAATATCCACCAGCTGCTGAAAACTGATATTACGGAAACCAGGATCATTCACGTCTGGTGACAGCGATGCGGTGCGATTGGTCGGTCCCAGTACCCCGGCTACGAAACGCAGCTTGTCCGGCGTCTGAGTGCTAACTTCATCGCAGACCGAGCGCGCAATCTGTGCAGAACTCTTATTGATTTCATACGCCAGCTCTTCCATCGCATAATCCGCCATCGAAATGCGGTTGGCGTTGAAGGTATTGGTTTCAACGATATCTGCGCCGACATCAAGATAGGCTTTATGGATAGCACGAATAATGTCGGGCTGGGTCAGTGACAGCAGATCATTATTACCCTTCAACGAACTCGCCCAGTCGGCAAAGCGCTCGCCACGGTAATCGGCTTCTTCCAGTTCATACGACTGGATCATGGTGCCCATTGCGCCATCGAGGAATAAAATACGTTGCTTTAACGCCTGCTGGAATTGTTGTGTTCTGGAATTCTTCAAAGTGGCTCCAGGCCTTTTTGTTTCAGTGGTTAATTGTTCAAGCAGCTGTTTTGATATCAATATATTTTCCACTCTACATATCACATAATATAATTTAATTTATACAACTTGCTATCGAAGTACTTCATTCAGCTTTTCCCTAAAATGATCCAGGCTAATCTGCTTAATTTCAACTGGTACTTGTGTCAGCTCATAAAACTTAAGTATTTCTTCATCTGATAGTGCGTTAATACCAGTATCCAGCAACAAAAAACGATCATAGTGACCGAAATTTTGGCGTATTTCCACTTCATCCCAACCAGCCGCCGTCATCATGCTGGAAAAAAAACGTATCCAACCGGGTGTTATCACCATTGTGCGATTTTGTTCTAAGTCATCACTTCCATGGAAGAAAGCTCCGATACAGTTTTTGGCCCCAAGAATTTTCCCGCCATTGCAGTTGATAATATGGCACATATCCGGGTGACAGCCATTTCCAAAAAGAACTCTTGCATCTGCCCCTTCTGTTGCGGCATCCTTTAAAGCCTGTTTCAACGTTATTTCGAGTTTATCAAAACTAAAGTGTAGTCCAGGATTAAGCCAGGTAATGTCAATACCTTTATACTCTTCCGGCAAAACAGCAAAAAATTCATCAGCGAAAATTTGGCAGGCAATTATTTTTTTCTTCACCATAGGTACCTCTTCTCCTTCAATTGCTCTGATTGATAGTTGAGAGAAGTAAGCCAACAATAAGTGCTACCGGAAGGCAGGAAAGTAGTGTCGCGCCACGCAAAAACAGCCGGAGTGCTTCGGGCCAGGTTTCCCATTCATTTTTTTGCGATAAACGATTCATAGATTTTTCCTGCAAATGTGTTTTCAGCCAAAAGCCATGCATCACAGTGATGACTCACTCAATCTGTCGGCAAGATCCACCAGACTCGTCACGGTAATTGTCGGATCTATCCCCCAGGGGTCGAATATTTTCTCTGGAGAACGTTGAACCCAGGCAGCTTTCATTCCAGACGAGATTGCTCCTATGACATCAAACGGATTACTCGAAACCAGCCAGGCACTGCCGCCCGTTGCCCCCGACTGTCGTAAGAAATGGCCATAGGTTGCAGGGGATGGCTTAAATGTCTTAATGTCGTCGACACTCACAACACCCAGAAACAAATCTCTGATGCCCGCATTATTTAGCAACATCTCAAGGGCATCTGCCTTACCATTGGAAAAGGCATAGAGGCGAAACCCAGCTGCCTTGAGCCGGGTTAACCCTTCTTTGACATCGCTAAATGTAGGAAGCACCCGGTAAAGACCCAGGAGATCGGCTTTTTGTGCATCGGTGAGTGAAACGTTATGAAATGCACAGGTATAGTCCAGCCCCTGGCTGGTGCAGACTGCAAAATTCTCGTATTTTTGCATAAGCCCGCGTCGAAACGAGTATTCAAGCTGAATATCGCGCCAGGTCTTGGAAAAGTCCAGTGCTTTGGCTCCGATCAATGTTTCCAAACCGGCAAGAACACCATTGGTATCGATCAAGGTTCCATACACGTCAAAAGCGAGTGTGGTTTTCATTACGTTCACCTCTATGCTGTTGGCTTCCAGAACTAACAGAAGAAACGCCAGGCCGATACGGGCCAGGTTTGATCCTCGGGTTGGGAGTTGTCATTATTTTTGAGCCTGTCAGCAATGCCTCTACCCAGGTTAATGGCAGCCTTAACCGCTTCAGGCTGCTCTTCAAATGTTCCCGTCCCGACTGATGAAACGGGAGCGTCTGGCCCATGAATAGAGTATGGTTTACATGGCATGCTGCTGTCGGAGTCGATTATTGATTTCCTTGCCAAGCCTGTGGGCTTCTCCCCAGGTTTCGGCTTGACTTTCGACCTGGCAAAACTTCTCAGGTGTCACTTCGGTGTCGTCACCAAAGACCCATGGCAAGGCACTCATAGGGCAACTCTGGCCAAAACCACAGACCATACACTCAGGATTTCCAACAACTTTGAGTTGGCCCAGCACTTCCATTCCTTCCATTGTCAACGCCTGGGCAATTTGATTGCTCGCCTCATCAATTCCTGGTGCACCGCGACCAATACCGGTGACCACGGTCACGGCCAGTTTTCCACGATTAAGGCCATTCTGGTGCCTGAGGGAAAACAGTCTTTCAAGAAAAGCCTTGGTGAAACCATCGATTGTGCCATAGGGCGGATATCCACCCACCACAATCGCACCTGCATGTTTCACCTTTTCGGCTATTTCCTGAAAGTCGTCTTTCACTTTGCAGACATTGTCTTTGGTACACCCGAGGCATGCGATACAGGGCTGAACCTTGCGCTTGGACAGTTTGATGAATTCTGTTTCAAGGCCCGTACTTTTCAAAACTTCTTTAACAGTCCTGTCGGTGTTTGAATTTTTGACCGGGCTTCCCGAAATACCGATTACCTGAGGTTTCATTGTGTTCTCCATAGAAAAATGATTGTTGATTTATGCGTTCGCCTCCAGTACTTCAGGCAAGATTTACACAGACAAATAGATTGACAGATACGTCAAACTATTCCATAGTGTTAAGACCATTTGACAATGGTGTCAATCTATTTTTTTTAACGGAGTTGCCCATGGCTAGAAAAAAGTTAGATGAAGAACGAATCCCCCAAATATTGGATGCCTTTGAACGGTGCATCATGAAATATGGTTTAGCGGAAACGTCCCTTGAGCGCGTGGCCCAGGCAGCAAAGATCTCGCGTACCACGATCCATCATTACATTGGCGGGCGGCAAGAACTGATCAAGGCAGCGCACAAGCGTTTTGCAGATATGTGGCTTACGAATATCGGCCGACTGGCCGAATTGGATATTGATGATCTCCTCGATTACATGATGACAGGTTGGCAAGAGGAGATTGGTGACCGGCTAGAAGTCGTGGCTGCGCTTGATGGAGTTCTCGTAAAAGACTCGGAGACCAAGACGGCAGTATCGGAGTCTTTAGAATATTTATTCCAGTCCGAGGCCGTTCATTTCCAGCGTCTGTACCCCGCGGCCAGCTTAGAGAGATGCCGGGACGCCGGTATGATGCTTTATGCTTTAGGCATAGGCTTTTGGCGGATTTCTGATCACATTGTACATCCTTCCAATGCGGTCTTACGTGCATCAATGAAAGGCATCCTCGACAGCCTGCTGGCTAAGGCGACAGATTAGCCATTGTCACACTCATTCTTATTTTATCTTCGATGTGGCAATACTAACCACACACCTTGAACTGAAGTCAGTTTCCATCAAAAATATCTTTCACATAAAAAATGAAAGCAAGCTTTGGTCTCTACTATTGACGACCGACCTCAGCGAGCAAAGGTGTTTGTTTTGAGGAGGCGTGTGTCATGATTTTGAAATCCAGAAAAAAATATTAAAAGGAACCCTGTCCTTTTATTGCTTACAGAGAACTGCTGATGGCCAGCATGCCTGATGTGAGGATATAGAAACCAAAAGCGATGAGGAGCAGTCCGCTTATCAAGCGTACCGCCGTGGGATGTTCATTGACAGCACGAATTTTATGGCGAAACGATTGCGAGGCGTATCCTGCCAGCAGCATGGGAATAGAAAACCCAAGAGAATAAAAGGCAAGAAGGATCAGACCGGAGCTCAACTGCCCTTGGGTTGCCACCAGGGCTAAGACTCCGGAGAGCATGGGGCCGACACAGGGGATCCAGATAATACCGAGAGTAAAGCCAAGGAGCAGCCCTGACCATTTCCCTTTGCTTTGCAACTGCTGGGCCTTGTAAAAAAAAGTGAATTTCTTAAAGACATTGATCCCGGCGAGCATAGAGAGGCCAAAGGTTATGACCACGACACCGACCACTTTTTCGACCAAAGGCATGACACCGGCAACGGCCCCGGCAAAAAGGGAGGTTATGACTCCCATCATGATAAAGCTGAGACTCAGGCCCATGACGATAAGCAGAGGGCGATACTTGTGATCGTCGCTGGTCCCGGTGACGATGATGGGTACCATTGGCAGGACGCAGGGAGATGCGATGGAGGCAAATCCTGCAAAGGTCACCATAAGGAGAGTTGTCGCGCTCAGTTCTAAGGGAAACATGGCTGTTATGATTGAGGAATAGATTGGATCAGGATACGGATATCGTCACTGCGTTTTACCCCGGGAGGCATGCGGTTGATCTCTTTACCACTGGCATCTGCCAGAAGAAGTGTCGGTAAGGCCCGAATACCATACTGATTAAAAATATTCAGATCAGCAGGAACCGTGGTCTGCACGTATTGGATGTCAACTTTACCACTGAGCTCGCCTGCCATTTCCTTCAGAATAGAATCCTGCATGATGCAAGGTCCCCCTTCAGGGTTCAGAAAGAAAACAAGTTTAAAGTCTGCGGCTTGGTGAGCCGGACCGGGCGCTGACTGTGAAGAAATATTTTGCGCTCCTGCCTCTACAGAGCTGGAAGACTTGCCGGGCTGCTCATCGGGAGAACAGGCAGTAACCGAGAAAAAGAAAGCGATAAAAAAAACATATTTCAGCATAGGAGACCTCATAAATATTTTTACTCTTTTTAAAAAAATGATTAACTTGCTTAAATGAATAATATTTTAAAGCCTGTCAGCAGGCATGAAATAATAGGATAAGATTAATTGCAGCTCTGTCAAGAAAGAGCTGGCTGTTGTCGATTTTTCAATTGTAAAAGACCGACCTTGAGAAACAAAGAATACTGCCCTGACCTTTGCCGATGTGCTTGACATCCTGGGTCATTTGGAACCGGTTTAAGGTCGATTCTGCCCTTAATCTTCTCGGCCGGAAACAACTCGCCTCCCGTGCGACCTGTGTTTTTTTTACCCAGGCCCCACGGGAACTGTACAAAAAGGTTCCAATCAGCAGGTTCGCTTCCAGCCAACGTTCGGGCCGCGGTCATCCGTAATCCCCTCCACAATAAGGGGTTGGGAAGAATTCATGTTTCTGGCACAGTTACTGCTAGCATCCGGCAAGATGAAGAACGATCGTTGTTGTCAACAACATCAGAAATGTTTTACCATTCCACAATGGACCTTCGCAACGTCCACCACAGGAATACCCCAACCTTCACCCGGGAGAACCCCAAATGCCTTTAGTAGCAGCCAGGAACCTGACCAAGACCTATATCAGCGGTGACATCGAGGTCAAGGCGATCCGCGGAGTTGATTTCACCATCGAGCCCGCCTCTTTTGTCTCCTTTGTCGGCCCCTCAGGCAGCGGCAAGAGTACCCTGCTCAACATGATCGGCTGCCTCGATCCGCCGAGCAGCGGTTCTCTCGAAGTGGTCGGCCAGGACGTGACCAGCCTTTCCGCCCGGGACTCGGCCCGTTTTCGCGGCGATCACATCGGTTTTATCTTTCAGGACTTCAACCTGATCCCGGTCCTGACCGTCTTTGAAAACATCGAATACCCTTTGCAGATGGTCCAGAACTGGCCCGTTGAACAGCGGCAGCATCGGGTTCAGGAGCTGCTCGCTGCAGTCGGTATGGAAGGCCAGGGTAACAAGCGACCCAGCCAGATCTCCGGCGGCCAGAAACAGCGGGTGGCCGTGGCCCGGGCCCTGGCCTCCAAGGCCAAGCTGATCCTGGCCGACGAACCCACCGCCAATCTCGACCGGGTGACCGCCTTTAAAATCATCGACCTGATGAAAAAGATGCGCGATGAATTCGGCACTTCCTTTGTCTTTTCCACCCATGACCCAAAAGTGGTCGAGAACGCCGAGATCATCTACACCCTCGAAGACGGAAAGATCCTGCAATAACACACAGCCTCCAAGGAGACAGTCATGCTCAATATCATCAAAATGGCGGCCCGCAATCTGCGCCGTTATCTCAGAAGAACCCTTCTGACTTCTGCCCTGATTACCATGGGCGTGGTCTCGGTCCTTCTTTTCGTCTCGGTTTCAGGCTCATTCAAGGCCATGATGGTCGGCCAGATTACTGATTCCATGCTCGGCCACCTGCAGATTCACGGCAAGGGCTACCTCTCGTCCATGGACAACCTGCCCATGAACATGAACCTGACCGGCAAACAGGTCACCAAGGTCCAGGAGATCCTGGATAGCAACAAGGCAGTGGAGTCCTACTCCATGCGGATCAAGTTCGGGGCCATGTTTTCCAATTATAACGAGACCACCAATATCCGCCTCAACGCTGTTGATCCTGAACAGGAGCTGAAAACCGTGCCCCTGTTAGCCGACCGTATCCTCGAAGGCGAGAAAGAGGGCCTGCTTCTGCCGGGCGAGATCCTGATCCCGGAACTGATCGCCAAGGGCATGAAGGTGGCGATCGGAGACAGTGTCGTCCTGGTGGCCACCAACAAGGATGGCTCAGTCAACGGCCAACCCTTTACGGTTCGTGGTATTTTGGAGGGCATCTCCGGCCCGGGCGGCCGTGACGGCTATGTCGGTCTGGCGGATGCCCGCTCACTGCTGCGCATGGAAGAGCAGGAGATCAGCGAGATTGCCATCCGCCTGACGAATCCCGACCAGATGAAGGGGGTCTTTGGACAGCTCGAGAGCGCCCTTGGTGAATTCAAGAACAAGAAGGACAAACCTGTCTTTGAGATCCACACCTGGGAGAAGATCTCGCCCTTTTTCAATATTGCCCAGATGATCGACCTGATGACCTTTTTCATCAAGATCATGCTGGTGGCCATCGTCCTGGTGAGCATCATGAATGTCATGATCATGGCCGTCTATGAACGGATCAACGAGATCGGGACCATCGCCGCCATCGGCACTGGACCCGGCAAGATTCTGGCCCTGTTCCTCACGGAGGGGCTTCTTCTCGGACTGCTGGGCACGGCAATCGGGGTCTCTATCAGCCTGATTGCAATCATGACCATGAACGCCACCCAGATCAGCTTTGACTTCGGCCGCCAACAGGGTCTGCTTCTGGCCCCGACCATCGGCGCCGGTGACGTGATCACCATCTCGATCATCGTCATCGGCATCGCCGTTCTCGGCAGCCTGCAGCCGGCCTGGAAGGCCTCGCGGATGGATCCGATCGAGGCCCTGCGTCATGTCTGACCAGAGAGAAACAACCGTTTTTTCCTTTTTAAAACAAACACAGGGACCATTATGAAGAGAGCTAAATCCTTTTCCATTTTTTTTGCGGCCTGCTGCGTCGTGCTGTTCAGCCTCTCACCTGCGCTGGCCGTCGACGGCAACGAAATCCTCCGGCAGGTCGACCGCAACATGCAGCCTGAGAGTTACGAGATGTACCGCAAGCTGATCAATATCGAGCCCGACGGCAAGAAAAAGGAGTTTGTCCTTTACTCGGTCAAAAAAGGGGCCAACAAGATGGTCGCCCTCTTCCTCGATCCCGCCAGCGAAAAAGGACGGGCCACCCTGCGCCTCGATGATAACATGTGGCTCTACATCCCCAATGTGGGCAAGCCCTTGCGCATCACCAGCCTGCAGTCCGTAGTTGGCGGGGTCTTCAACAATTCCGACATCCTTCGCCTGGACTACGGCCTTGAGTACGACGCGACCGAGATCACGGACGAAGGCGAGACCTATCTGCTTAATCTCAAGGCCAAGACTTCTGCTGTGGCCTATGACAACCTGAAGATGGTGGTCGACAAGAAAACCCTGCTGCCCACCACTATCGAGTGCTTTGCAGCAAGCGGCATGCTGATCAAGACCCTGCGCTACTCCAAGGTCCAGGATTTCGGTGATGACCTGGTTCGACCCTCAATGCTCGAGACTGACAGCCCGCTCTACAAGGACTACACCTCGGTGATGCTCTGGGCCAAAATTGCCAAAAAAGAGCTGGACGACGAGGTCTTCACCCTCAACTACCTGTCCAAGGTTGAGGAGCTGCGCTAAGCGCTATGACTGGATTTACCGTCCGCCTGCCTCTCACCTCCTCTCTGTTGACCCTGCTCCTGCTGTGTTCGCATGCTGAGTCCAGGGCTGCTGATGATTTCAGCTTTGATCTGAGTTCTTTTGAGAAAAAGCCTCTGGAATGGGGCGGGTTTGGAGAGGTTAAATTCGAGCATATGGACATCGGCCAGGACTCTGCCCTGGCCCGGATCAACCTCTATGACCAGCCGCGTTCTGATCTCGACCGGCTGAGCACCGCCCTGCAGTTGGACGGCCGCTACAGCCGGGGGATCACCTCCTTCACCTGGGTTCTCAAGGCCACGGCCCAGCAGGACCAGCTGGCCTGGGATGACACGGCCGATATCTACGAGGCCACGCTCGAGTTTAAACCAACGGCTGCAGCCAGTTTCACCGCCGGTAAAAAGGCCTACAAATGGGGCAAGGGCTATGCATGGAACCCGGTGGGTTTCATCAACCGGCCCAAGGACGCCAACAACCCGGAAGAGGCCCTTGAAGGCTATATCGTCGGTGAACTCGATCTGATCCACAGCATGGAAGGCCCTTTGAGCACCGTGGCCTTGACCACGGCCGCCCTCCCGGTATGGCAGGGGGTTAATGAGGATTTTGGTGAGGAAAATCAGGTTAATCTGGCAGCCAAGATCTATCTCCTCTACCACGACACCGACATCGACCTGATGGTCTTTGAAGGCGACAGCCGTTCCAGCCGCTACGGGATCGACTTTTCCCGCAATATGTACACCAACTTCGAGATCCACGGTGAACTTGCCTATATTCCCGAGCTCAGGCAATCGCTGCTCAACGCCGACAACACCCTTGGCAGCCTGGAGCGTTCGGTCCTGTCAACCCTGCTCGGTATCCGCTATCTGAGCGAAAATGATCTGACCTCAATCATCGAATACTATCATAACGGGAGCGGCTACAGCGAGAATGAGCTGGCCGGTTTCTTACAACTGATCCATGACGGTTATACCGAGTTCCTGATAAACGGCTCCGAGATCCTGCTCGCCCAAGCCGGGCTGGCCAGCCTGCGCGGTTATGGCAGACCGCAGCCGGGCCGTAATTATCTCTACGCCAGATTCACCCAGAAAGATCCTTTTGATCTTCTCTACGTCTCACCAGGCCTGACCGCTATCGTCAATCTCGATGACCAGAGCTGGTCCCTGAGTCCGGAAGTGGTCTACAGCGGCTGGACCAACTGGGAACTGCTACTCCGCATGTCTCTGACCGGCGGTGACTCCCTCACTGAATTTGGCAGCAAACTCTTCCACAACAAGGCGGAGATGCGCCTGCGCTACTTCTTCTAACCCCTGAATAGGGGATAAAAACTGCGATTAGTTGAAAGCAACAAACCCACCGTGAACAGTGACTTGAAATAGGGGACATCAGAACATGAAAAATCACACACAACCCAGTTAATGAACGGATCAAGCGCAAGTATTGCGCTTTTCTTCGTGGCAAGCTGGGTGGCTTTGGGCAGGCTTGCCCGTGGTTTGTTTTGCTGTGGCAAAAATCAAAGAGACGCTCAAGGGTGTTGGTTGCCATGTACTCGTTCAAAGATAGCGATACAGTCAAGGAGAACGGTAAATTGCTGGAGGGGAGAGATGGGGAAGCGGTAGAGTGACCTTCCCCCTATAAACTGAACCAGATCGAACAACAGTTTTGATATGCAGATGCAAAAAGTTTGAAAATGCCCTGGGTATTAAAAAAAAACCCCTCAAGTATATTCCGCCGCTTGTACAGTCAAAACAATGTATATACGCCGATAAATGAAGGGAGGGACAAGCACAGCTTTTTCTTTTGAGTGTGTCGATGATGCCGGGTTAGTGTGATATCATCTGACCGGCATCTGACGGAACGAAAAAGGGTTTGCGAGAATTTCGCAAACCCTGTGTTGTTGGTGCGCCCGGCTGGATTCGAACCAGCGGCCTACGGATTAGAAGTCCGTGTTTCACGCAAATACCCAGAAAGACTATCTCGTGTTTATCTTGTATCTTCTTGCACTTACCTATTGACTTGCCCTCCTTATATTGTATCATTTGAGCTATAAATAGACCACTTTTACCGAGCCACATAGTACCGGCATAGTACGGAAAACGGCCCTGTAGCCCACGGATTCATTCGAGAATGGTACCTTGTGCCATAGTATCAGGATGGCCAGAACTGCCAAAAGGAAAAAAATGAGCAAGGAAAACAAGTTTAAGTTTACCGATGAGCGGTTACGCAAGATTGAACCGGCCGAGGTTGGTAAGAGAGCATTTTACTACGATGACGACACCAAAGGCTTGCGCCTGGCAGTGACCGACAAAGGCACAAAGACCTTTCAGTTCCAGGCGTGGAGTCCTGTGAAACAACGGCCCATTGGTCAAACCCTGGGAAAATCGCCAGAAATGCCACTGCAAGAGGCCAGAGGCAAGGCTATTGCTCTTCTGGCAGCTATCCGTGATGGTGAAGACCCTGAGCTTGATAAACAGCAAAGGCGGGAGACATTGACCATGACCGAGCTTCTTGAAATCTATATGCGAGAACATTCCAGGCCACACAAGAAATCATGGAAAGATGATGATGGCAAGATTCGCCTGCACCTGAATCCTACTTTTGGTAAGAGGCTTGTTACCGAGATCACGACTGATATGGTGCGTTCCTGGCATTCAGGTCTATGCAAGACCATGACACCGGCGGCGGCGAATCGCCACTTGGCATTATTAAAGGTGGTTTACAATGCGACCCTTCCCGACATACCTAATCCTTGCCGGATGGTGAGGATGTATAAAGAACACTCCAGAGACCGTTTTCTACAGCCGGATGAGCTTGGAAAGTTCTTTCAGGCAGTGGCGGCAGAACGCACCGAGGGGAGTCCTGATATTGCCGATTATGTTTTTCTGAGCCTGCATACTGGAGCCAGAAGGACAAACGTCCTGGCTATGCAATGGAAGGAGATTGATTTTAATCTTTTGCAATGGCGTATCCCTGGTGAACAATCCAAGAACAATAGTATCATGCTTGTACCTCTTGTGGGTGAAGTCCTGGAGGTATTGAACCGGCGGCGGCAGACGGCAAGTAGTGTCTTTGTCTTCCCTGGATCTGGCAAGACTGGCCACCTGCAAGAACCTCGCAGGGGCTGGCTACGCATCCTTGAACGTGCCGGCCTTGAAGGTGTGCGGCTTCATGATCTGCGACGAACTATGGGTAGTTATCAGACTATCTGCGGGGCCTCAACTGCCATTGTAGGCCGTACCCTGGGACATAAGAACCCGACAAGTACAGCGGTCTACGCACGCATGACCCTTGACCCTGTCCGTGATGCCATGGAAAAGGCCGTGGCTTTGATGCACCAGGCTGCGGTTATGCCAGTGGAAGAGAAGATTGTTAATTTCAAGAAAGGATAGCTCCCTTGTCTAATCAGAGATGGAGAACGGCAAGCGGCCCATCGGCAAGGAGAACGCAAAGAAGCTGGCTGAGGTGTTGCACACGGACTACAGGGTATTTCTTATAACAACTTTTCTGACGGGATAGGAGGACGACCCCAACAAGTCGTTCCCTTGATACGATTCCAAGCGGATCTTCTCAAGGATTCAATTACAAGGAGTAAAAATTTGGAAACTTGGAGTGTACCATATTGCAACTTTGATGAACTGGCGAAAGAATGCCACAATAACGTGGAAAGACTGTTGAATACGACAATGGGTAAAACACTTCCTTTGCACTATTGGTATCAAGGAACTGTCGGATATTTCAAGGAGAGGTTGATTACTGGTAAGGGTTGTTTTTTATTACACTCAGAAAGGAAATATAACGGTACCCTCCAACTCGTATGCTCTGCTGCAAGCGAACAATTGATAAAGGAATTTGGCATTGGCGGTTTTTTCTTAGGCGGAAAGGACTTTAACGGTCTCTGTTCTATAATGGGCGGGCAGGAGTTTTATGTTGTCGGTTCTATAATAGACGAAAAGGAATATGTCATACATCCCCCAATAAATCTTTCTCGGAAAGAACTGCTTGTCAGGACAGAAGATGTAGAGTGCTTGAGGCGGGAATACCCTGAGTTTTTCTGTGCACCGGTGATTGTTGAGACACCCCCTGATCCCACGGTCCGTCCGGCCAAAATATCTCCAAAGAGAATAACAACCCATCAAAAAGTAATAGGGATCTTTACAATAAAAAATTATGAAGGGAATTCAAAATTTATGATAGGGAATAGGTTGAATGCTTTGGCAATAGAAAAAGATCTTTTAGCAACATTATCACCCAAATATTCCGACGAAGGAATTAAGCCTGGGGTGATACGAAAATTAATCCGTGATGCAGTGGCCAGCATAAAAGATAATTTAATCCCAGATTGATTTCTCTTTTTTGGAAAGAGAAAAGAAATATAACATATTGAAAAAAATGGCAAATACCAGATTGGTATTTGCCATTTTTTTTTGGCGTTTTCCGCAGAAAGTTATTGAAAGTATAGTTTACTGCTCCCTGAATACCGCAAGAATTATATTCAAATATGGAATGGTCCTTTTTGAATATATTCTAACATTTAAGGAGATGCACCATGCCTGAGCCCAAGTCTGTCACCACCAATCAAACAAGCAATATTGATCAGCAGCCACCAAGGCCTTTGGTATTTAATGATGTCGAGGCAGCAAGAATTCTTGGATTACAACCATCCACATTACGGAAGTGGAGAAGCCAGGGAGTTGGACCTGTTTATATAAAATTGGGCAGGATCACAAAATATTCCATGGCAGACTTGGAGAGGTTTGTCGAAAAGCAGAAGGTAACACGGTAATGGCGCCAAATAAAAAAGCCATCTTGTCCACCAAGGCTGGTCACCTGGGCAAGATGGCTTCAAAAAATAAAAATCTAAAAAAATATACCCAGTTATTCACCATTGTTCAATCCATATCTTTGAAGCACAATTCTTGGCGACTGTCCTGCTGGTGTGCAATCAGCCAGGGAAGTTTTCAGATAAAAAAAATCGCTATAACTCGCATATTCAATTTGCTGCTACAACCGTTACAAGGTTGTTTTTTACCTGCTAACGATCTGAGATTAAATGATTTATTTTGTAGCGGTAAACTGTTACAAGATCGCTACATTATCGCTTCAAAGGAGGTCATTCCATGTTTCTTGATGATCTGAGACAAGCGGTCTTGAATGAATTCTCTACCCCGAAGACCAAGACGCACGGCACTATGATCCATGGCCTTCTATGTCCTGAATGTGGCGAAAATGAAGCTTATGCGTATGCCGACAAACCTTTTTCCATTAACTGCAACCGGAAGAATCAGTGTGGGGCAAGAATCAAGACTATCCCGCTTCTTACTCTTTCAGCCCAGGTTGAGAAAAAACACCCATCTACAGAGACGGATAAACACCGACCAGCACGAATCTATCTTGAAAGTCGCGGAATCCCACCTGACATTATAGCAAGATCAGGATTTGAGTATCATGCCCAGACAAGGAAGGGATGTGGCGGCGGTGTCATGTTTCCAGTTGGCATAGATAATAAAGACAAGAAACTCTATAATGGGAGATTGATTGACCCGCCCCGAGATGAAGGGAAAACCCATAATATTGGGGCGGTATCAGGCCACTATTGGAAAATTCCTGGCATGGCCTACGACCATGAAAGAACAACCTACATTACAGAGGGGATCATTGATGCCCTGTCTCTGATTGCCATGGGGGAGCAGGCTATTGCAGTTTTAGGTGCAGGATACGACCCCGCTAAATTTGATCTGTCGGAATTCCATGATCTCACCTTTGCCTTCGATTGCGATACGGCAGGGACGGGCTTTACCAGGAGATGGATTGATCATTTTGCAAAGATGGAATCCGCTACCTCTTCACCCATAGTTTCAGCCATCATGCCTACCGTCGGCGATTGGAATACTCTTCTTTGCGACTCCATCAATGCAGAAGCAGCTGGGATCATCTTCAGAGGTAATCTCGACAAATACCGGCACCAGGCGTTGCTGCACCTGGCGGAATCAGCGCAAAGATACGCTGAAATTTATACTACCGGCCAGGATGGCCAGGCCCCAGGGCTGTTTGCATTTCAGGGGCAACTTTTTTGGTCATATATCAAAACAAGAAAGATTGATGGTATTGATATACCGACCGTTCTTTCTGAGCGTGTGAGCGACTGCCTTATTTCCGTCAGGTATTTTCGTAGATCTGATAAAGACGAAGAGCTTCCTGTTTTTCTCTATTGTCTGGAGGTCAAGCCCAAAAACGTCAGGCCAACACGAATGACTATTGCTGGCGACAACCTGAAGTCAGCGGATGCCGTCACGGGAAGCCTGTTAAAGCATGGCAAGGCCCATTGGCGAGGCGGCCCGGAAGCGACTAAGGCCCTGGCGGAGATGATCCTCCATAGCAAGGCTCCAATCGTCCGGCAGGCGGAATTCATCGGGTACGACCACAAAACCAAGCATTATATTCTCAAGGATTTTGCCATAGATACGAAGGGGAAAATTATCCTGCCCGACAAGGATGGTTTTTTCAAGGCCGGCCACGGTAACGAGTTTGTCAAACCTTCGTCCGCGGAGACTATCAACCCGTCTCAAGGTTGTGATGTTGTCAGAATTTATCACCTTTTAATTGGGGCCTGGGGTGATAATGCGGCGGTGGCAGTGGCGTTTCTTGTCGCCTCGATGTTTGTTAATCAGATCAAGGCAATAGCTAAGTTCTTTCCTTTTCTCTCTCTGCATGGTGATCCACAAACCGGAAAGTCAAGGCTGGTGACATCACTGAATGCGATGCAGTGTCTGGATGAAGAGGGGCTGTCCATGAGCGGAGCGAATACCAGAAAAGGTGAACTGCGCACTCTTTCGCAAGTGTCTGGTTGCATGAAGGCCTTGATCGAGGGCAATAACCCCGACAAATCCCGATTCGATTTTGAGTCAATCCTCCCTCTCTACAATTTTGGCAATCCGTTGCAGGTCAGGGCATTGACAACCAATGACAGTCGCACCCATGGCCTGCCCTTTTACGGAACTCTTGTCTTCGTTCAGAATGTGGAGCCGTTCAAAAGTAGGGCAGCCCGGGAGAGGGTGATTTCTTTGAAATTCTCGGAAGAGAATATAACTGATGCCACCAAAAAGGCCTTTGATGAAATTATCGCCCTGCCATTGCAGGTATTGGCGGGATTTTATCCGGCAATCATGACATTCAGAGGAGTTATTGAATCCTCCTGGGCAGCTCGATTTGAGCAAGCAAAAAGAGATCTGAAAGATGAAATTCCAGATAATCGGATCAATGAGAATTACGCGCTCATCCTTGCCTTTCACCGGATGTTGTGTGTTTATTTTGACATCCAGCTTGATCTTCAGTCATTTGTCGCCAATATAGGCAAGATGAAGATGGAGTCGGCACGGCAAAGGATTCTCACCCCTGCGGACAACTTCTTTGAAACCATCAACACCATGCCGGAATCATTCCTCTGCCTCAAGGAACGAGAAGGGATGACCATGTATAAAAACGAATTTATGGACATGCGAGGAGCAGAGCTTTTCGTGAATATTCCAGGTGCGCTCAAGGCAATTAAAGAAGCTGGCTTTACTGCAGACTATCCTGACCGGATCCAGGCATCTTTACAGGCGCATCCCGCATTCATCAAAGCAAGCGTCAATCATAGATTCCGCGGCGCACCTGACAGGCCATTAAAGGCAATGATTTTTGACTGCAAACGGATGGAAGGGTAAGACAATACTGAAATGCCAGCTACGACCGCTACAGACTGCTACAGTTATGGCTACAAGAATAATTATATAAAATTATATATTTATTTAATTATTTATATGATTGTGGCAGTTGTAGCATTCCTTGCAAGTATGCTCTGTAATTTTTTTGAGGCAACAAAGATTGATTTGTAATCTCAGCCACGAGAGGAATTTACAGAGATTCTATGATTTTTTTGGGTGCAAATGGGTATTTTAATGGTTATTGGGCGTAAACGGGTGTAGTATTGGTTGCATGATTAAATCAGATACCATCCACATCACTCCAGAGATACTTGGTTTAATAGCCGCCATCGATGAATTCAAAGGCGCGTGGCGCGCATTAAGCACACTTGCGCCGGACCGGTTGTTGGCCCTGAGGCGTGTTGCGACCATTGAAAGTATTGGTTCCTCAACCAGAATTGAAGGAAGCAGACTATCCGACCGCGATGTCGAGAAGCTGCTTTCCAACCTCCAGATCAAATCTTTCACCACCCGTGACGAGCAGGAGGTGGCTGGTTATGCAGAGGTAATGGATCTGGTATTTTCCTCCTGGCAGGACATCACACTTACCGAGAATCACATCAAGCAGTTGCACCGCGACTTACTGGCTTACAGCGAAAAAGATGAATGGCATCGCGGCAACTACAAAACCTCATCCAACAGCGTCGCCGCCTTCGACGAAAACGGAGTCCAGCTCGGTATCGTGTTTGAAACGGCCACTCCTTTCAATACGCCTCATTTAATGACAGAGCTGGTGACCTGGCTGCAGGAGGAGCGCCATGACAAACATTTGCATCCGCTCCTGCTGATCGGTTTGTGGGTGGTTGTCTTTTTGGAGATTCATCCGTTTCAGGATGGCAACGGGCGATTGAGCCGTGTATTGACCACACTACTGCTTTTACAGGCAGGATATGCCTATGTGCCGTACAGTTCGCTGGAGAGCGTGATCGAACAGAATAAGGAGGCATACTACCTCGCACTTCGGCAGACTCAGGGAACAATCCGTACCGAAGCACCAAATTGGCAGCCATGGTTGATCTTCTTTTTACGTTCACTCTTTGAGCAGACCCGACATTTGAACAAAAAGGTTGAGCGAGAGAAACTGGTCCTTGCTCCACTGCCGGAACTGTCATTGCAGATTATCGAATTCACTCGCGAACACGGCCGGATCACAATGAGCGACAGTATCAGATTGACGGGTGCGAGTCGCAATACTCTTAAACAGCATTTCCGAACGCTGGTTAAGCAAAATCACCTCAAGCAACAAGGGAGTGGCCGAGGTGTCTGGTATGAACTGCTCTGAACTAAAATGAACGGCCGAGTATATTTTTTATGCACCGTGTATTGGATGTGCATAGGATGATGGTTGGCAAGGAATGAGAGGCTGACAGTCATGACTGTTTGAAAAGATCTTGACTATTGAAAAGCAAAGGTTAATTTTGCGATGATTTCGGAAATAGCAACAGAGCGTTGTCAAAAGTTGTATGAAAGTTACCATGATCAATTTTTGGAAGCCGGTTATTCCAAAAGAGAAGCCACTGAAAAATGCGCACATTACTATCTTGATGGCAAGCCCCAGACCAAAGGTCTCACGCCTCTCTATCGCTCCATAGCATTCTGGAATTGCAATTTTTGGAGCAACCAACTTGCTGCTTGTTTTGACAGTCATGTGGTTGCTTGGGCGCTAGGTCGCTCCATACATCTTGGAATATCTGAATTAAGAGACTTAGGGCAAATGCTCGAGGAAGCTCCAAAGCTACTAAAACGCGGGATACGTTATTCCCAATTGTTTCTTCATCCCCAATCACCTCTCTGGCTGTCAATTCTCAAGTTATCATCAACCTCATCAGATGATTTTCGGATTTTTCTAAGGGCCTGTGATCATCTTCGTGGAATTTTGGAAATACACGATAAGGAGGTTGAATATTTAAAGTCAAGACTCGCTGAACTGACTGTTTTTGAATATCTTTTGTATGGAAGTCTATTTGCGTTCCAGGGTTTGGTATCAGAAAAATTTGATCCCGAAGAGTTGGTTGTAAAAAATGTCAAAATTGAGCAGGAAATTTCAGACGCATTGAACCAACTCCTTGTCTGGAAGCTAACGACGCGGCCAGAAAATGATTTTAAGTTAACGGATTGGTACCTTGCCAAATCATTGCGAAGTCATCTAGTTCCTCTGATTTTACCGGCAGAGGGATCACTTACCCGAGTACTGCAATATCTAAAATTTTTCTCCGATTTGATGCAAGCAACGATTGATCGAAATAATTTTGTAAATAGATCAATCATGAGTTTCTGCTTCGAAGATGACTATCGATTCAAATTTGATGGAGATCATCTCACCTTATACCCGATAGAAATTCCTGAAGAATCTGAGTGGGATCGAAACGGAAAAAAATTAAATATTTTGCATCAATATTGGTTCAATAAAGCTCTTGCTGTTTATGCTTGTTCAGGCCTTGATAAAACCCCTTTCGGTTTACCAGAAAACGATGTTGGAAACCGAGAAGCCTACATTAAGGCGATTCAGGTACACTTGCAGCTCACCGAGATTTACGGGATGGATGATCAACTCGAGTTGCCAAACGGAACACAAGTTGACTTGTTTAAAGCTTTGCATTCACTTGAGTTGATGACAGCCTTTTTCAAGACTCATTTCATCGCTCCTTTCAAAGAATATCATCAGATTTCAGGTGATTGGATCCATGCACTTGGTCAACTTGCTGTGGATGGTTTATCAACGGGTCAAAATCGCTTTCCTCTGACTTGGGCAGAACCATCGGAAAAAGCTAGAACGATCAAATCATGGACAGCTTCTGAAACTCATCCGGTAGGCGATATAAAAGAGGCAGAAGGTATTCTGGAATTTTGGAGTAACGATCTTAAAACTCTTGCAGACAAACTCAAAGACCAACCTAATATCCCTATACCTGAATTTCATGAAAAACCGATTTTAAAACTCGGTCACAATGGATTCCAGCTTCCATGGTTAACTGCCACGCAAAATAATTCGACTGCTGCCATTAACAACCTGAGGCGAATTGGTAGTCGTCGTAGCGGTCGCCTGGATGAAACTCACCAAATTGAGAATCGATTAGGGGAAAAGTTTGAAGAAAAGGGCTTTACTGTCGTCAAAGCCTATCATCCAGCAAAAATCAACAGCGAGGAACCAGGTGAAGTCGATTTAATTTGCTCCCTGGAAGACCACGTATTCATTCTGGAGTTAAAATCGACGTACATCAGGAAATCTGAACAAGATGCATGGATTCATTACACCACAACTTTACGGAAAGCTGCCCAGCAGCTTAAACGTAAACATTCTGCGGTATTACCGGCTTTAACCAATGATGACTCTCTTCGCGCAAGACTTCGATTATCCGATGGAATTAAGATGCCAGTGGTACATACATGGATAGTTGATACGTCTATTGAATACGACCAAAGTATAATTGATGGTTTTTTAAAAATTTCACTGGAAGGACTATTGGTTATCCTGTGGAACGAACAGCATTTTATGAATGGAATTATACTGCAAAATGATGAAATACAGGTAACTGATTTTTTTGCTAATGGATTCTCAGCCAAACGTTTTGCTGAAGTTGTTGAAAATGGAGAGCTTTGGTCTTTTCTACAATAATCAATTTGAAATATTTTTTGGAAAGATATGAACTTTGGAATTACTATAGGGGGTAGGTTTGATAATCATGAAGACATGACTTGGCGGCTTACGTCATTTGTTGAGTCGAAGTTTTGGGGAGACGTTCAGTGTTTATCTTTCTGTGAAACTGCACAAACCCGCTGTTTCACAGATCTGTCGAATTACTTGATGTCCCGCGAAGAAAGGCTTCACATATGACCGAAACACTTGCAGAAGATGCCGTTAAACGCCTAATAATTGCATCAGCGCCTGAGCGTCACATGGAATTTGAATCCTTATGGAACGAATTTTCGCCCCAAATTGAATTCACTGAGGACCGGGGCGGCTTTTCTCTTGAGGCGGGGGCATTCGGGCTGATCTTGTTTAATCATAAAAGCATGTCACAAATATGGCTTCTTGGCTTCGCTGCCCAATATGCCCTGCATGCATATTCTCCGTACTTGTTCTTGTCCGAGTTCTTGCAAATCCCAATATCCTCAAACGATTTCCAAGATAACCAAGAGTCAAAACAAGTAATTAAACAAGCAAGTAATCTATTATCTCAAGCCATTGAATTGAATGGACTAATTTCGGTAGATGAATTTTCTTGGCCACAAAATGTTCCATCGCCATCCATGGGAAAACCTAAAGATGTAAACGGAGGGATGGTATTTGATCTACTTTGTATGGGTGGGGGCTATTGCTTTCTCCATGAAATTAAGCACATAATATTTAAAAATACCAATCAGGCAATAGAACCGCATAGCGAAGAAATGCAGTGTGATGCATTTGCACGAGAGTTTTTGCTAGGCAATATCTCCGCCTACTCTCAAGAAACTGGGCATGACATTGAGGCTGTAAAGACCAAAAGAGCCATGAGTATAGGTTTAACCTCATTGCTGTTGCTGGTACTTACGCCAAACAGTCAATGGTTTGGCTCGGATAGTCACCCTCCTATCGTAGATAGAATTACTGCTCTAACCGATTATTTGGAGCTGCATGAGAGTAGTTATTTTTGGAGTTACCTTTCATGCATTCTCCTACTGATAATGGAGCATTACAATATTGAGTTTTCTTGTTCAGCCATTTCTTCACAAAAAAAGTTTTCCCTTTTTTTAATGGAAAAGCTGAATGAAGGCATCTAACATACAATCAAGCAGACGGAATTGGCAGATGTGGTTCTCGCAGGTTGCATCGCCGCCGCTTATCTCAACCGTTCGCCTTCAAAAATGATCAAATATTATGCCATTAAAAATCACACCTAAAATTCTTTCATCACTGGAGGATCTTGAAAAAATCACAGATCAATAACTGGAATATATTGGATTGGATCTTCCTTTCTATCTTGGGCAAAGCCTTTTTGGGGGAGTTGTAACATGCCCTTAGAACAGGGTGGGTTAGCAGATAAACTTGGCAACCGGTATGAAGCTCGCTGGGTCGCCAAGCAGCTTTTATCCCTTCTCAATGAAGAAATTCGTTCTGTCACTATTGAGGCTATCGGCGATGACGAGCAAGGTGTTGATCTCTGGGTAGAGGAAAACAACGGAATTAATCAGGCCCAGCAATGCAAAGCCCGCAATGCCAGCAAGGAATATTGGCCAATCAGCGACCTGAATTCCAGAGGTGTTCTTGGTAATCTCAAGTTCCAACTGTACCGTGACCCTACTTTTCAATTCGCTCTTGTTTCCAGCGTCGGATCGGAAGTGTTCAAAGATATTTGTGATTTTGCTCGACGCTCGAATAATAACCCAGAGGTTTTCTGCCAACATAAAATCCTAGCTGCTGGTAAGGAAGTCAACACATGCTTTAATAAATTTTGCGCCTATCTTTCTTTTGATCCGGTTAATAAAGCTGACCTTAAAAAGGCTTTTGAATATCTGAAACGCACTTATGTCCATGTTTATCCTGACGATCAGAACAGTTGGCAGGAGTTGCTTGGCCGGGCAGGATATTTATTAACCGGTAAACCTGAAACTAATATAGCCTTGCTTGTTAACTATGCTGAAAATAACGAGAGGTTAGGGAGTCCTATTTATGCGGACGAGCTACGAGCGTATCTTGCTGGACTGACAATTTATCCCAAGCGGCTCAGTCACGATACTAGGATAGCCCCTGCTGTTAACGAGCTAGAAACACAATTTATTGAATCTATTCGTTCTCTTCTTATCAAAAACGAACCTCTTGATCGTCTGGAAACAGCCCAACTTCTTGAGGCCATCGAGAACAATAAAAATGTCATTGTGCACGGTGCAGCGGGTAATGGCAAGAGTGGTGTCCTGTATGAACTTATCCAACAACTCCAACAAAAAAATATTTCTTGTTTACCGATTCGGTTAGATCGGCGTGAACCACAAAATACCGCCGTTCAATTCGGTGAACAGCTTGGACTTCCTGACTCTCCTGCCCACTGCTTGGCTGCTCTTGCAGGTGACCGACAAGCGGTTTTGATTCTCGACCAGCTTGACGCTCTACGTTGGACAAGTGCTCATACTAATAATGCTCTCGATGTGTGCAAAGAGCTGTTACGCCATGTCCAGGTTTTGCGTCATGCAGGGTTGAAAATAACTACGGTTCTGTCCTGCCGAACTTATGATTTGGAAAATGATCCAGAAATCAAGAATTGGCTTTCGGGTTCCTCTAGCCATAAATTTGAAAGAATTGAGGTAAACCAACTTGACCAGACAACACTGCAACGGATCATTGGTTCTTCATATGCCACTTTATCGGCTAAGGAAATTGAACTTCTTGCCAATCCCCATAATCTATCTATGTGGCTGGAACTAAAGAAGGCTGGAAATGCTGTTTCTTTTGCTTCCGCAACTCAATTGATCAGCAGATTTTGGGAAAGTCGTCGCCGGTCACTTAATGAGCAGGCCAACATCACTCCAGAGCAATTGGATAGCTTTTTGACCCCGATAATTGATGACATGGAGCAAAAGGGGAAAATTTCTTCTCCACGTAGGATTGTTACCTCGCATCCTCGGATATACGAGGCTCTTTGTTCCTATGGGATCTTGCAAGAAGAGGCGAATCGGGTGAGTTTCTGCCACCAGCGCTATCTTGATTATCTTATTGCAGATCGCCTGTTGCTGGGTATTTATCAAGGTTCAGGAAAAATTCTCGATTGGCTTGGTGACCGGGAACAACAATCATTATTTCGCCGAGAGCAGCTACGCCAAGCACTTGTCATGTTGTCTGAAGAAGATCCACACCTATTCTTCTCAGAGACAAAGGCAATTTTAGAAGCAATGAGTGTGCGATTTCATATCAAACATCTTGTTCTTGAGCTAATTGGTCAACAGGAAACGATTACTGAAGGATTATTCGACTATTGTTTTAGCCTGTTCCAAGATGATTTTTGGAAAGATCATATTTTGGAAACCATTTTTCTTGGGCATATGCCCTATATTCAATTTCTGATCGAGAGGGGAATTATAACAAAATGGCTTGACTCTGAGAATGATGAGATAGAGCGAGCTCTCTGGTTTCTTCGGTCAGTGACTGAAAAAATACCGGATATTGTCGCAAAGTTACTAGAACCATATCTTGCAAAAGGTGGTAATTGGCCTGTACAGATTCTCAACACCCTCGAATGGAGACTTTCGAAAGATTCCGAACGAACGTTTCAATTGCACCTGCAACTTGCTCGTATGGGGTATATTGTTGATTTTGTTGACTGGAAGTCATTTTGTGACAAGCATCCTTTGCGAACGATCGAATTTCTCGAGGCTGTCATTTCTAACTGGAAAATTAATGACGATGAGGGGGCAATTCGCCCTCAAAAAAGCCGGTTAGAAAAATGGTATGATCAAGACAGTAATGCACTGAACACAGCTGTAACTCAATATCCTGCTGAAACATGGGATATGTTTGTTCCTCATATTGACAGGCTTACCTCCTTTGAAACAAAACAGTATGATTCTCGTCTCAAAAGGTGGGGAAAAGAGCCCAATTATGGGCAACACCATACAGACATAGCCCGAGGGATTGTTGAACTGGTAATGCTGGCTGGTCGAAATCTCGCTGTGAATAAACCAGATGAATTAATTGCAAGAACTTCCCTTCTGGAGAATAGCCTTTCTCCAATTATTCAAGAAATACTTACTGGAGTGTATGTCAAATTACAGGCAACTTTCGCAGAGGTTGGTATCAGATGGTTATTGAAGGATAGTTCCCGCTTTGCAATTGGCCATGGTTATGATGAACCGGAGTGGCAACCGGCTCATCGCCTTATTGAAAGTCTTTCCAAATACTGCTCAGATAAATTATTCCGTCAACTTGAACAAGCCATTATCGAATATCATTCACCTGAAGAAAAACAAATGGCTCAATATTATCTTAGAGGCTGGCGGGAAGGTCACTTTGGCCATTATTGGGGAAAAGCTCAATACTTTCTTCTGCCTGCTCTTGCTCAAGAAAGAGTTCAACCACAGACCAAGGCCCTGTTACAGGTAATCAAACGTACATTTTCTTCTTATCCTGAGTGGCGTTTTTTACGCAGTGGTAAATCTTCCGGTGGTTTTGTCAGTTCCAAACTCGATCAAAATCTGGAAAGAATTAGTGATCGGTCATGGTTGGAAATCGTCACGAGCAAAAGAGTTGATGACGGCAGATACAAGAAGTGGAAACAAAATGGTCCAGATAATGTTTTGGAAACATCTGTCCGCCAATTTTCGAGGAGCCTGGAAACAATCGCAAAACGCTATCCCCAACGCTTTGGAGAGTTAGCACTTCACTTTCCGGATAATGTTCCTATAGCGTATATATCATCAGTTTTAGATGGCCTAGCTCAAACTCAACCAGGCAACGAGGTGCCTGACAACCAAAAGGCTGTATGGCAACCTGCAAGTATAAACACAATTGAGAGAATTTTGTCAAAATTCCAAGCAAGCGATGACCGAGAGACCGCCATGTCGTTTTGCAGTCTCATTAGTAATCGAGCAACGGAAAACTGGTCTGAGGCTACTATTGCAAGACTTATCTATTATGCATGTAACCATCCCGATCTTGAACCGGGAAAACTCAACATCAGCTGTGATCAGAGTGCAGATGAGGCATCTGTTCAAACTCTTTATCAAAACACCATTAATTGTGTCCGCGGTAATGTGGCTAGGGCCATACAAAGACTGTTGTGGCATGATTCTAGTTTGTTTGAAAAGTTACGACCTGCACTAGAAGCCCTTATTCGAGATCCTCATCCAGTTGTGCGAATGGCAGCCACCGAAGCACTTTTACCTGTACTAAATATAAACAAAGACTTAGCTGTTGAGTGGTTTTGTAACGCATGCAGTGAAGATGTTCGGGTCGCTGCCGCTCATGGAGGCAGACAATTCTTTAACTACACAGTTCAAAGCCATTACGACATGGTCAAACCTGTGATTCAGGGAATGATGGGTTCTTCACAGGAGGATGTTGTCACGGAAGGAGCAATCCAAGTCACAGCACGTTGGATATTTCATGGACATTTCGAGTCAGAACTTCAAGAGTGTAGGCAGGGTACGTTGTCCCAACGCAAAGGAGTTGCTAAGGCTGCTGTAATGTTGTTTGCTGACAAAAAACATACAGCACTTTGTCAAAACTTACTGCTTCCATTACTCAATGACCCGAATAAGGATGTACGGAACGCATGTTGTCGTATGCCTCAAAAAACAGATTTTCTTTACGATGATCAATTCAAACCATTCTTGAAGGAATATGTTGCCTCAAAAGCTTTTAGCGATGATCCAGGCCAGTTTATTAGGGTGTTAAAGGATACTTCAGGATCTCTGGAGCCATTATCAGATGCGATCTTTACAATATGCGAAGTTTTTTCCACCAGTTTAAAAGAAAAGGCTCGAGACCTCAGATCACGTATTCCTCACGATGTTTCAAAATCATTATCTGTTCTTATACGCCTATACGAGCAGGCATGTAGTACTGAAAATACAGATGTAGCAAACCGCTGCCTGGATACTATGGATATGCTTTTCGAAAACCGAGTGGGAATTATCAGAGAATTAATGAAAACCATTGAACAATAATGGTCTGAATATGTCTAAGATAGACCTATGTTGATATGTCACTGAGATAAATACTTCATATCGATGGCGAGAAAACAACATGGGTAAAAAGAGGAAATGTAAAGTCCAGATACCTCCTATTTATACGTAACAAAAATATACCCGAAGTTGTGATATAATTCGGTCATTAACCTCCTGTTTTTTCTTCAAAAGAAAAAGGAGCCCATTATGACCGAACAGGATAATATACAAGAAATCTCTTATTCTTG
>JAGXHG010000007.1 GCA_024636345.1 Desulfobulbaceae bacterium
CCATCCTCACCGCACTGAGCCGCAAAGGACCATGGCATCTCGCCCGAACCCTGGCGGCACAAACCGGGATGACCAATAAGTGGCTGTATCAGAATGGATTAATATCTGTCAAAGAACAGTGGGTGAAAATACACTACCCGGTTACGGCCCGGTAATCTTGATGAAACGCCCTGTGCGGAGCCGCACGCAGGGTGTTGTGGGGGCTGGGGGAGAAAAACCCCCGGCTACCCGATTTAGCCATTTTCATTTATAGTTGCTTCTTCAACTCTCCTGCAAAGCAGGCTTGAAAAGACGAGATATTGACCAGCAACTAATTCAGTAGGGTTAATTGTCAAGGTATGTGCTTTGGGATTTCTTACACCTTGATAGACACCATTTAATAATTGAATAAACCCTTTTTGGTCGCTCTTGCCTGACTCGGATTGTAATGTAGATACAATAAGAATAGGGTTTGCTAGAGAGAATACTTCACCGACAAGATCTTGCCCGTCCTTGTCAATTCCAGTCCTCTCCCTAATTAAGTCAAAAACAGCTACAACGGAGTTCAGAACAGATTCTCTATAATTACCTAATTTAAAGTGTTGGTATGATGCAGAGGTGACTTTTGGATGAAGCAGGTCAAGAATTGTATAACTGATATTTGAATAAGGTTGAGAAGATATATAATTATCGATTTTATCTTCTAAGTCAGGAAGTAACTCGTTAATAATTCTCCAATAATCACCAGTCTTGTCACTGGCAAGGGTTGTCCCAATTTCACTTATCGTTGACTTGTCTAAATCTCCTGGCCACAGCCTTTCAAGGTCAGATAGTTGCCTATTAGTAACAGTAATTAAGGTTGGAATAGCGAAACTTTCATTACCCTCAAAATGGTATGCATCCATGATTTCTCGGACAGTTTGATTTATAGCTCTTAATGTCCGGTTTATTGAGATGTATTTTTCAATCATATTGGGATGCCTTTATGGCTTGGCTAACGGTGAAATAACCTGCCGGCCGAGGTGCTGCTATTTTTTTAGAACGCGGCTATTTCCGGTCAGGTTTATTGACTGGTTCGGCGTCAATGAGCTTTTGCTTTTCTACGGTCCATTGAAGTGACGCCTCAATGCGACGACGGTATGCGGTATCAATCTGCCCCGGTGCGAAACAAACATACCGTAAGCAACATCGCGTTTGCTACCTGTTAAACCGCTAAGATACTGCAAAACCTGATCAACGGTAGGTGTTGTTTCAGTATTATTGAACTTTGGAGGCAAATTGGTCCAGATGACGTGAGATAATCCATGCGCAACTGCCCACTCAGTAAGGCCTGGGATCAGTCGGGGAGATTGCTGACCAATTGACCAAGTGCCGATATGCTTTTCTTCGTTCTTTTCCGGAATACCTTCGCGTATGCGAAGAGCTCTTTTAGCGGAGGCAAGGTCCGTAGCATCCATTACCGCCCATAAGGAGCGAACAGGGGTTTCTGTTTGAACCAGCACAAGTGTTATCCGCCCATCTTGTGACTGCCTAGGGATAAAAGGGGACAGATTTATTTTTCTTTGTCGCTGTATCTGGAGGAAAAGGCAAATATGATGTTATGCCGACTTTTTCCAGTATCATTTTTGAATATCATGCAATCCATCCTTGTCCAGCATATTCACATAACTTTTTGAGAGTACATGATGCGGCAGGCAAAAACAACATCTTCAATAAAATAAAATAATTGGGACGGATTTATGGTCAACGTGGTTTGTTCCCGATTGTCCTGAAAGTGAAAGAGACTTTCACTGAAAAAATGAAACGGAAGATCGATTTCGCCGCCGCCGCGCCCTGTCAGCAAGTCCAGGGTGAATATTCAGTGGAACCTGTTCTGCATCGTCCATAATTTGAATACGTGGTAAGATAGGGACCGGGTTTTGCCTGCTCACCATGAAAAAGGTAAAACTGATTGACAAGAGAGTCGGTTTGCACAGAGAATAGAGTTGCAAACACTAACCCCGATGAACGGGATAAGTGCCTTTCGCAGATTATTTTCTTGCAAAAAAACAAGAAAATAATCTGTAAGGCACTAAAAAGAAGACGACAGGGAAATGCCCGCAATTCTTTTGAGGTCAAGGTGAAAAAATAACGAGGTGCACCAGCCGAAAATGAGAAAATCAGGGACATGGAGAAGCCTCCTTGTTTTTTACTCTTGGTTGTTTTGACAAGGAGGCTGTCCACTTTTTTGACTCTTCATTTTTTGGCAAGCTGTCTAAAACCGGGAGAACCGGAAAGGGGAGGAACATTATGGGGAAAGACAAGGAAGCAATCAAGCTGGCAATTAAAGATGAGTTCTTCAGTCGTTTCAAGAAGACGGACGCCAAACCCGGTGACGTCCTTTCTGTGACTTGGTTGTATGACCAATTCCTGCCTGGACTCAGCAAGAAGGAGCAATTGGCCCTTGAGGAGGCCATCCTTGAAATGATCCATGATGGCTTGATTACGTCCATTGACAAGCCGAAGACTACCTATATCTTGACCCAGAAAGGGAAAGATCTTATGTGTTAGAAGGAGGTGGACTCATTGCTGCCAGTGATGCCGACGACTTGATCGCTCTGACGGTATCCTTTGATTTCTGACGTCGGACAATTGACGCGGGAGCAGGTCGCTCAGACCCGTCTGACCGGGACGATGGCCGTTTTATCCTTATTACCAAGCAAAAGGTTGCGACATTAGACTCTTTCCTACCATTACTCAGCTGATCCAGGCCCGCGAGACCATCCGGCTGCTGGTGCCGTATTTCAAGAAATACCGGCAGCGGCTGCTCTGGGGGATCCTTGCCCTGCTGAGCACTGATCTCCTCCAGCTCTACATCCCCCGGGTGATCAAGCAGGCGGTGGACGCCCTGCAACTCGGCCAGGCCACTTCCTCCTCCCTCCTTGGCCAGGGCGGTCTGATCCTCTGCTTCGCCATAGGCATCGCACTTTTTCGCTTCACCTGGAGATATCTGGTCCTGGGATTTTCCCGCCTCCTGGAACGCGATCTGCGTAGTCGTCTTCTGAGCCGTCTGGTGCGGCTGGATCGCCTCTTTTTCAATCGCCGCTCGGCGGGTGAGATCATGGCGCTTTCCGGCAATGATCTCACCAACGTCCAGCTGGCCTGCGGCATGGGCATCGTCTCCTTCATTGATGCCTTCATGATGACCGGTGCAGCCGTTTGTTTCATGGCCTACATCCATCCCGGTCTCACCTTTCTGGCCCTGGCGCCCATGCCGGTCCTGGCCCTCCTGACCGGACTGCTCTCGGCCATGCTCCATAAGCGTTATAAGCGGGTCCAGGAGCAGTTCTCTGATCTCACCGAGTTTGCCCGTTCCACCCTTATGGCCATCCGGCTGATTAAGGCTTATACCCAGGAACAGCGCCAGGCCGAGCAGTTCGACCGGATGGGGAAAGAGTTCGTTCGCAACAATATCCGCCTGGCCCTGGTCCAGGGGGTACTCACTCCCTTTTCCACCTTGATCGCCAGTACCAGCTTGCTTCTGGTTCTCTTTTTCGGGGGACGGCTGACCATTGCCGGCTCCATTTCCATTGGCGACTTTGTGGCCTTCATGACCTACCTGGGACTGTTGACCTGGCCGATGATGGCCATGGGCTGGGTGGCCAACCTCTTCCAGCGCGGGATCACCTCGCTGCACCGCATCAGCAGGGTGATGGAAGAGGAACCGCTGTTGCACGAGCCCCAGAACCCTTTACCGCTGCCGGCCGCCACCAGTCTGTCCGTCCGCAATCTCTCCTTTCAGTACTCCGGCCAGAATACCATGGCCCTGGATGACCTGAGCCTAGATATAGCCCCCGGTCTGCTGGGAATCGTCGGTCGTACCGGCTCAGGCAAGTCGGCACTTTGCCAGTTTCTGGCCCGTTTTTATCCCGTGCCGGACAACAGGTTGTTCCTGGCCGGAATCGATTACAATCGGCTCCCTCTGGCGGGACTACGGGAAAAGGTTGCCTATGTGCCCCAGGAGACCATCCTCTTCTCCGATACCATTCGCAACAACATTGCTTTCGGACGTCCCGGGGCAAGTGATGCCGAGATCGTGCAGGCGGCCAAGGCGGCAGGAATCCACGAAGAGATTGAGGCCTTCAAAAATGGTTACCAGTCACGGGTGGGGGAGAAGGGGCTGCTCCTCTCCGGCGGCCAGCGCCAGCGCATCGCCCTGGCCCGGGCCCTGCTGCTGGACCGTCCCATCGTCATCATCGACGATGGACTCTCCGCCGTCGATACCGACACTGAGCATCATATCATCGAGAATTTTGCCAGCTGGCTGCCGGGCCGGATCTGTATCCTGGTCTCGCACCGGGTTGCCCCGCTTCTGGCGGCCGACCGGATCATCGTCATGGAGAAGGGGACCATCGCTGCCCAGGGCACCCACCTGCAGCTGTTGGAAATAAGCCCCTTCTATCACACCATTTATCAGCACCAGACCACGGCCGGGGAGGCGGCAGCCTGATGGAGCACGGCTTCGGTTATTTCGAGGAAGATCGACTCAAGAAGGCCAGCGACCTCCGTCTCTGGCAAAGGATCGCCCGGTATATTCTGCCGTACTGGAAGTCGGTCTCTTTAGCGATTGTCCTGTCGCTGATCATCACCGGTTGCAGCCTGGCCTTGCCTTACCTGATGCGGCTGGCGGTGGATGGTTTCATCACCAATCTGCAACCGGCTCTGGGGGAACGGCTGAGCGGGGTGGCCGGACTGGCCGGCTCCTTCTTCTTTCTCATGGTGGCCGGTTTTGTTGCCAACTTTCTGCAGGTAGTGGTGCTGGAATGGGCCGGGCAGCGGATCATGCACGCCCTGCGCCAGGACCTTTTCCGTCATTTGATTGGCCTTGCCAACCCATTCTTTAACCGCAACCCGGTGGGCAAGCTGGTTACCCGGCTGACCAACGATATCCAGAACATGTATGAGATGTTCACCTCGGTAATCGTTTCCCTTTTCAACGATCTGGCGCGGCTGGTGGGGATCCTGGTAATCCTGCTGCTGATGAACTGGCGGCTGGCCCTGATGATGCTGGTGCTGGTACCGTTGATCCTTTTTAACACCGTCCTCTTCAGCCGCCTGGCTCGTCTGGCCTTTCGCGATATCCGCACCCATCTGGCCCAACTCAATTCGTTTCTGCAGGAGGCAATCGGCGGCATCAGCATCATCCAGCTCTTCTCCAGGGAAGAGTATACCCGCGCCCGATTTGAGGATTTGAACGAGGCCTACATGGAACGGAGCCTCTATCAGATCAGGATCTTTGGCATCTTCATGCCCCTCCTCGATGTCTTGAGCTCTCTGGCGATTGCGCTGATCATCTGGTACGGCGGCGGCCAGATCATCGGGAATCATATGACCATAGGCATGCTGGTCGCCTTCCTCGCCTATATGCGCTTATTCTTTATGCCGTTGCGTGAACTTTCCCAGAAGTATTCGGTGGTGCAGTCGGCCCTGGCTTCGGCTGAGCGTATCTTCCAGCTTTTAGACACCGAAAATACCCTGACCATCCCCGTCAATCCGGTTCGCCCGGCACAGTTGCGTGGTGAGATTGAATTTACCGGGGTGACCTTCGGTTACAGTCTGGAGCAACCGGTGCTGCGCGATCTAACGTTTAAGGCTGCTCCGGGCGAAACCCTGGCTATTGTCGGGGCCACCGGCGCCGGAAAAACCACCATCATCAGCCTTCTGGAAAGGTTCTACGACCCCGATCTTGGCGTAGTGAAGCTGGACGGGATTGACCTTCGTGATCTCGACCCCCTCTTTTTGCGCGGGCAGATCGGTCTGGTTATGCAGGAGGTGTATCTTTTCCCGGCCTCGGTTCGGGAGAATATCGTTCTCGGCCGGCAGTTGAGTGAGGCACGATTGAACGAGGTCATCGCCACCGCCCAGCTCACCACCCTGATCGAAGAACTGCCGGAGGGGATCGAAACCCGCATAGGCGAGTCGGGCCTCGATTTTTCAGCCGGCCAGCGACAGCTCCTGGCCCTGGCCCGGGTGCTGGCCCGCGACCCACGTATCCTGGTTCTCGACGAGGCCACCGCCTCCATTGACACCGAAACGGAAATGCTCATCGAGAAGGCCATGGCCGCTACCCTGGCCAACCGGACCAGTGTGGTCATAGCCCATCGGCTCTCCACCATCCGCAGGGCCGACCGCATTCTGGTCATGGATCACGGCCGTCTGGTCGAGGAAGGAAACCACGACGAGTTGATGGCGCGTCCCGGCATCTATCACCGCCTGCAGATCCTGCAAAGTAACAATGGCAACGCCGGGACGACCTGAGCCCTGCCAGTCGAGAAACTTCCTTGCCGTTCTGGTCATCACCCGTCAAACTCTCAACTTGGTCGGACCTCCCGCCCTATCGCACTCCTGTACACCGAGGCCAATTGAATATTCAGTGAAACCTGTTCTGCATTGTCTACAAGTTGAAAAAAGTGGCAGGGTAGAGACCGGGCTTTTCCTGATCACCATGAAAAAAAGTAAAACTGATTGACAAGACAGTAGATTTACACTGAGAATAGAGCTGTAAACACTAAAAATAAGACGACAGGGAAGTACCAATGGATAAAGAGAACTACCAGCATGAAAGCGGTGAGAAATGCACTCATCTTTCATGTGGATCTTTATTGTAAATCGGGTTTTTCACCAGACTCGTCAGGCTGTATCAATCTCGTAGGAGGTACATTTATAGCAATCGCATGGCTGGCAGTACTTAAAAGCGTTCCCTGGTCTGAGGTCATTAGCAACGTGCCCAAGGTTGCTGATGGCGCCATGAAGTTGTGGAACGCGGTTGCCAGGAAATCTCCTCTGCCGGAGGTTTCTGATGCGAGCACGCAGCCGGCCGTCTCGCTCGAACCTCAACGCATGGCAGCACTCCAAGTCCGTGCCGTAACCTTTGAGGCGGCGGTGTCCGACCTGCACGGCCAAATGCTCGCATCCTCCGAACTCATTAAAGAACTGGCCGACCAAAACGCCCAGCTTATCCAGCGCATCGAAACCAATCGACTACGCATGCTCTGGCTGAGTGCAGCGAGCACTGGTAACAATTGCCGCACTTCTCAGCCTGTTTCTGACCTTCTCCCAGCATGAGGCCTGACCCCATCCCTCACCACAGATGTGAACGATCAAGAAAAGCAGGCACACTTGTGCTGATAAATAACAAATGCATTGTAATTTCTTGAAATATATTTACTGTTTGTGTCGATATGGTTAGCGCAATTTCATAAGACATCTACTCAGGACATAGTCATGGTTTCTCGATTGCCTCATTTGTTACACTTTTTTCTGTTGGTTTGTCTGCTTGCTCTTTTAGCAGGTTGCGCTTCAACTGAGAAGACAGCGAAAATGGAGGGGCAAATTGCTGATCTGCAAAAGGAAAACAGTCAGTTAGCTGCTGAAATAATAGAAGCGAAAAATATCACTGCCAAGCTTGAGATGGAGCTGGTTGAAAAGCAATCGGAAATCAGCGGATTGAAATCTGTCCAGGCTGGTCAGGAACAGGAAATTGTCCACAAGATGCTGCCGATTCCCGTGTCAAGCGAACGAGCTGAGGCGGTTACCTATCTGGCTGAGGTAAAAACCGAAATCGACGCGGCAAGAGAAATAGAAAAGAGTGGAAACGAGCAGATTTTTGGTCAAGCTGATGCCTTGTTTGACCAAACTAAAGCCGAGCTCATTAAGAAAAATTACGATGCGGCGTGTCTGCTTGCTTCACAAGCCATGGAGTTGATACGCAGTCTGCAGATCAGTGTTGCCCTGCAGAAAGGATCAAAAAGCAGTCCGTACACGGAATTTATCGCTCCCTTGCAGCTCGAGCTTGTCAAACGCAGCACGTTTCGAACTCAACCCAGCATGAGTGGAACAGTTATTGATACCCTGGAACCGGGAACAACTGTTACTGCCAGTGGCTATAAGGGCAACTGGGTCAAGGTCAGGATAGGTGAGGGACAAACAGGCTGGATATATTTCAACCTGCTGAGTATCCCTTAGGCATCTTTGTTGTTTCTCTTCCAAGTAGGAAAACGGGTTTTTCTCTTACGCAGCTGTTTCGGAGACGAATTCTCAGCCTGAAACAACTCTGTTGCGTCCATGTTCCTTGGCATCGTAGAGCGCCTGGTCGGCTCTGTCGATCAGCTCGTTTATTGTCCTATCTTCAGTGCTTATCTCCGCTACACCAATACTGATGGTTGCATGCAGAGTCACATCATCACACGTAAAAATATGCTGCTGCACCGCCAGCCTGATTCGTTCAGCTGTCTGCAGTGCCTTCTGCAGATCGGCCTGGCCGAGCACAATGAGAAATTCCTCGCCCCCATAGCGACCGGCGCTATCCAAGATACGCAGCGTCTCCTTGAAAATCCGGGCAAGCTGCACCAGTACCGCATCGCCAACCAAATGACCATGTGTATCGTTGACCGTTTTGAAATGATCGATATCCACCATCAACAGGGAAAATTTTGTGCCGTAGCGCCGGTATTGCTCTATCTGTTGCGCCAGATCGGTCATGATCTGCTTGCGATTGGCAAGGCCGGTAAGGAAATCGGTGGTCGCCAGTAGTTCCAGTTTCTGCTGACTCTCTTTCAGGCGGGAAATCATGATGTTGAACATTTCCGTAACCAAGCCAAGCTCATCCTGGCGGTGAATGGCTACGGCCACATCCATATCCCCGTCGGCCACCCGTAACACTCCTTTGGTCAGGTCTTGCAGTGGGTTGATAATCTGGCTGGCGATGATCGTTGCTATGCCACCGATAGCAATGGTCAGAAGAACGGCAATCAGGATGATACGGTTACGGTTTTGTATAAGTCCGGAAAAAATTGTGTCATATTTTTCGGTGACCAGCAGGTGCCAGGGCGGATGACGCAAAGGAATCGATACACCGACTACTCGTTCCTGGTGTTTATTGACAAATTCTTTAAGCAGACGTGGAACGGCGAAGAGCCCGATAGTCTCCTGTGGTGATATTAATGTCGCGGACTTGTCTACCGGGAGTGCTGTGGAGACAATCAGCTCACCATTCATTTTGAATAGGCTGATTGCATATGGATCTCTTCCAGCTCCAGACAGGGGCAGCGAATTTTTGAGCAGTTGTGGAATGCCCTGCAGTCGCACTTCCATGACAAAAAAACCGAGGGGCGGAGAATCCTGCTCGGCAAAGAGTGGTATGCCCAGTAGAAGCAACGGAGCTGCTTCCTCTTCTACAGAAAAGGCATCTCCACTGAATAAACGAAATTTGGCCGTCTGCTCTTTCCAGTTATCAGGTACAGACAAGGGGTGAGCGTTATCGTCGCTGCCTGAGGTTGCGATGATGGTGCCATTGTTGTCGAGAACCATCAACCTGCGGTAATCGCTATACTGATCACGCACCAAGGCCAGGTAGCTGCTGATTTTGCGCAGTTGTGACGCGTCTTTTATTGCTGCCGCTTTCTTCGGTTCGTTTTTACTTTCGGGGACGGTACTGCGGATGGACTCGAGAACCAGCGGAGAGTTGGCGAAGGCCCGCAGGTCGTAACTTCGCTCCTCGAGCCAGAGATTTATTTCTCTTTCGGCAAAACTGGCGGAGTCGAGCAGCTTCTGCTCAACTTTTTCCGATGTGGCCTTGTGTGTCAGATCAAACCAGTACCAACCAATTCCCAGTGAGGGAAGCATGGTGACCAGGATGGAAAACACCAGTATCCTGTTGCGGATGGAGCGAAATGCCCGAACTTGTACCTGCATATTTGTGCCTGGTGGGTTTAGGAGAGAAAGTAAAAAGACTTGTCTGGAAAGTTTATCAGAAAAACCATCGAAGGCCCAAAAAACATTGTTGATATTTTCAATTTTTCAATTATTAAAATAAGGGGGGATAACGTCTGTCAATCAACTAACGAAAAGTTCAGCACAACTCTGATGTGTACCAGCAAGAGGTGTTTTTCTCAAGAAGAATGGAGAATTAGCGATAAAACAAGATTTTTTCTGGAATCGGCAAATCAGTTTCCTACTCTACCCTATTGTCTTGAAAGGGAAGAGACTTTCACCGAAAAGATGAAGCGGGTGATTGACTTTGCCGCCGTCCGCGCCGTGAATGGCAGAGATTTTTCCTCATAGGTGAAACAACGATGCCACCGTCTAATCAAGACCCACCCGCACAACTGGAGGACTTGCCAAACATTGGCAAAGCTATCGCCGCCGATCTTCGCGGTATTGGCATCGTACACCCTGATCAACTTGCCAGGCGCGAGCCGATTGCCATATTTCTTGAGCTGTCAGAAGTCATGGGCCATCGCCTCGATCCTTGTGTGCTCTATACCTTGCTCTCGGTAAAGCATTTTCTTGACTGTGGCGAAGCCCTGCCCTGGTGGAAATTCACCGCTGAAGGAAAGATTCTTCTGAAATCGAGCGAGAAAGGAAGCGGCTCATGAAACCACGCATTTCAGGTATTCCCCTCGGTGTCGATGACCTCGACAGATCGCTCCGCTTCTCTCTATAATGACAGACTGTCTGGTTTGAGAGCCTGGCCGATAGGGCAGAGAGGATTCCTTTAATTATTTCCCCTGGTTGAGCAGGACCCGTGGACCGATTTTTGTCGGGATGAGGGTGAAAGTGGCCATGATTGCCAGGATCTTTTGCCCGCATCCTTGCGGAAAGCGGCAGAAAGCGATGTTGACGTATCCTTGCAGGTGTTTGATCAGATAGCTGAAGTGTTTCTATCTCCGTTTTTTTCGTCCCCCAGAACTAATTGATCGGGAATATGGTATCACCGGCCGTGGCCGTGCCACCCTCGACGACCTTGGCAAAGAGGCCTTCCTTGGGCATAATGCATTCACCGGTGGCCTTTTTGATGGCACAACCGTCGTTATGGCATTTTTTGCCGATCTGGGTGATTTCAAGGATAATGTTAGCGCCAATTTGTAATTGGTCGCCTACCTTGATGGTGGTTATATCAAGACCCTTGGTAATGATATTTTCAGCAAAGGCTCCGTCCTTTAAGCTCGGCAGCTTTTCTTTGACGATGTCAATACTCTCAGCGGCCAGCAGTGACACCTGTCTGTGCCATTTGCCGGCATGGGCGTCGTCAACAATGCCAAAATCTTTTTCAAAAACGGCTTGAGAAATCGCTCTTTTAACAATACCTTTTTTGGAGCTGGTACAGATTGCTGCAACAGTAGCCATAACTTTCCTTACGTTCTCAGGTTAACAGATGATAGAAGCTTGTTTTTTACATCGACACCTCAGGGGCCGGAAAACCAGTCGAGTGGTACAATAGAAACCAGGAATTGAGTTTTTTATCAGTTTTGAAGAGGGACAAGCAGTGAATCCGCTCTCATGTCAATCTGATACGACCATATTACCGAAGCCCAATTCTCCTGAGTTTACATTAAAACTACTACAATATGGAAATTTACGAGTCAATCATTTTCGTCTGTATGGGGAGGCTTATTTCCACAGAAAAAGGGTTCAGTTTTTAAAAAATGACCTGACAAGCCAGAGGGACTGTTTCCATAATGGGAGCAGCCCCTATTTTATTCGTCGAAAATGTGAAAACCTGCCCCGTCGAGTGCAAGAGGCTAGATTGATTCTCTTTTGTACTTCATGCTCAGGCTTCTTATTATTCAAATGCTATCCTGTGCCAGAAGGTGGCACGGACTTACTTCTCTGAAGAAGTTGTGGCTAAGGACTATCTTGTGTATCATAAACTTGATGCAGGGTTGTTTTTTTTTAATGGAGAGGAAAAGCCGGAAAAGAATTGTTCAGCCCCTTAGCGCTAGCGGTAGCGGTTTCAGGAGATTCTTATGGATAAACAAAGTCGTTCCGGCAGTGACAATAAAATTGGGGTGCTGATCGGTGGATCCGGTCTGATCGGCGGTGGCATTCTTCATTATTTCAAGACCAGGGGCGAAGGCGAGTTTGAGCTGCTGGCACCCAACAGCAAGCGCTTGAGTCTGCGTGATCCTGACGATATACGATTCTACCTCAAACAGAATACACCGGATTTTATCATCAACACCGCCATCACCTCCATTGACAGTAATCCGCTTCTTACCTTGGAGACAAATTACCTTGGTACTGTCAATCTGGCCAGGGCTGCGGTCGATCTGGGTATCCCCTATATCCATTTCAGTTCTGCCGCCGTCTTGCCGACAGGGGAAAATCTAGGTGAAGAAGATCAACTGAGCTTAACCCCGGATCTGGCCAACTATCCCAAGTCCAAATTACTGGCGGAACTGGCCCTTCAGGAAATGCACTGCAAGCTCGGGCTTGATTATACCAATATCCGTCTGGCCGTAGTTTATGGAGCGCACGATCACAAAATTCAGGGCTTTCAGCGTATGCTCTTTGCGCTGGCTGATCAAACCATGCCTTTCCTCTTCACCAATCATCAGGCCATGCATTCGTACTCCAATGCGAAAAAAGTCCCATCTTTTGTCTATCATATCCTGAACCACCGGGAAGAATTCAGCGGTCGGACCTTTCACTTTGTCGATCCCAATCCTGTATTATTGAGCCAACTTATTCTCACGATCAAGTCGTATATGGAGCTGAAGCGGCCAAAGGAAATTTTCCTGCCCTATCCCCTGGCCAAGTTCGGGGCCGGTTGCATGGTTACCTTGACCAGAATGCTGAGACGGATCGGCATTGAGTCCAAGATGCCGCCCGAGTTGATGTTTCTGCAGAATTTTTATCAGACGCAGAGTCTGTCGGCGACAGAAATCAGTCAAACGAGCTTTGTCGATCCGGATCCGGGGAGTACTATTTTTACCGAATTGCCCATGCTGATCCAATATTATCTGACGCGCTGGGAAGATCTTAATCTCATTGTTCCGGATGATAAGATTTTCTTTGATCCAAGCAAACGGGCCGATGTTTTTCTCAACGATCCTGAAAAATTGCTCGCATCTCTGAAGGATGAGACCTCTTCTCCATTTCTGGATACCTGCATATGGCCACGTGGTGGTAACGTCGATTCTGAGACAGAAGATAAATAACGCCAGAACATGATTTAAATACCAAGAGGGCATGGACAGAAGGAGATGTCCATAATATATTGCTTACTGAATGTGGTGTCTGTTGCCGTCTCCACTGGCGATAAATACTTGACAGCGAAGGCCGCTTTTACTTACCATATATTCTTATAAAGAATATATTTTCGCCGCTGATCTATCCCTTCTGCGTCCCCTGCAACTGATAAAGGAAAAATATTCATGGCAACCGTACAACAGATTCCCCCTTCCCCCTGGCGGGCCATTATCGAGACTGGCTTGTATGCTAACTCAGTTTACAAGACTTCCATGGCCGAATTGTATGAGCTTTCGCTTCGTCAACCCGAGATTGTGGCTACCTCTCACCCCATGTACAATCCAGGCCAGTTCGGTCTTCCCGAGGATGCAGTTGTGCTGGTATCCAACGATGGGTCAGTAGTCGGACGCACCGCCCGAGCCCGTCTCCTGGTGCGTACCTTTGACAAAAACCAGAGTGACAGGATTCAGGCCCTGCTGCGTGAGGCGGTCTATCAGTTCAATAAACGGCCATCTCTGCACCTGGAAGGGGTGATTGGACTGCACTCAGATTTCATGATCAAAGCTCATCTCCTCAGTCCTGCGACCGATGCCAAAAACATGCTTGACTGGGGAATAAATTTCTGTCCTTTTATTAAGCCCTGGAAGGAGATTTACGCTAAATCAAGGATCATCAACGAACCTGATATCATCGCTTTTGCCGACCCAGAATGGAGTCATCCGGATTATCCGAATGGCTGTGTTATCATTGATGAACTGACTAACTGTATCGCCATTCTCGGGCTGAGGTATTTCGGGGAACGAAAAAAAGGAACGCTGACCCTGGCCTGGACCATCGGGGTGCGCCATAATATGGTGGCCTGTCACGGTGGCATCAAGAAGATCGGCAATATGCCGCCGGTGGCGGTTTTTGGTCTTTCCGGTTCGGGGAAATCCTCAATCACCAACAGCCTGGATCATGAAGGCATGCTGACTGCGGAGGAAAAGGTCACAGTGATCCATGACGATGCCTTTCTCATTGACCTGGAACGGGATTTTTCAGTAGCCCTTGAACCCTCTCTTTTTGACAAGACCGATGCAGTTACCAGTGTAGACGCACAGCTCAAATTTTTCTATTCGGCCCAGAATGTCGGGGTTATGTCTACGGCTGATGGCGGAAAACGCATGGTGCATGGGGATGTGCGTAATAACAACGGCCGCTGTTTGAAGAGCCGGGATATGTTTCGCCATGCTGGACACTGCGAACGACCGGGTATCTTGATCTGGCTGCAGAAGGATACGAGTCTGCCGCCAATCTCCAAAGTTACGAGCAGTTCACTGGCCGTGGCCATGGGCGCTTCGCTTTCCACTATGCGGGCCAAGGGAGTGGAAAATGTTGATGCCCTGGAGTTGGAGAAATTGGTTATTGAACCCTTTGCAAATCCCTTCCGGGTTCATTCCCTGCTTGAGGATTGTGAGCAGTTTCGTAAACTCTTCAAGATGGGATGTGAGTGTTACATCATGAATACCCATGCCTTCGGTGTGGGTGATGATCTGGAGAATATCGCCAAGGAATTGTCGCTGGCTATTGTCACTGCACTTGTGCGGGGGAATATTCAGTGGCGGGAGTGGCGTACCTTTAAGGGACTCCTGGTGCCGAAAAATGGCAATGACTATTTTGGCGCAGATTTTGACCGCAAATATAAACCATCCCGAAGCCCGGCTTATCTCCGCTTCCAGCGTGACCGGATGCAGGATCGTATCACTTTTCTTTCCCGTAAACGGGATGAAGAACATGATATGGCCAATACCTTTATCGCACCCCTGGTATCTGCCCGATTGACCATCGACCGGATTCTCGATCCGGATCTGTATCGCTGATTTCAGCCGTTTTAACGATGACTCTGGTAGCCTGCCAGTCTGCCCTTCTTTGAAAAAACGATCTGCCACACCTGTATTGTCCGCGAGCGGAAGGCGCCCGCCATGGAGAGGAGGTAGTATTTCCACATCCGATAGAATGTTTCGCTGTATTGGTCCTGCAGCCTTGGCCAGCTTTGATCAAAATTGACAAACCAGCTTGTCAGTGTTTTGTCGTAGTGAATACCGATGTTATGCCAGTCTTCCATAACCAGCAGGAGTTCACTGGCCTTACCCAGTTGCTCGATGGAGGGAAGCATGCCGTTCGGGAAGATATACTTGTCAAACCAGGGGTCTCCATGGTGGGTTGAGTTGTTGGAACCTATGGTATGAAGAAGAAAGAGAGCGTCCGGTCTCAGGCAACGGTTGACGACTTGCATGAACTCGCGGTAATTTTTGTAGCCCACATGCTCGAACATGCCGACTGAAACAATTGCGTCAAATTCCTCAGACAGATCGCGGTAATCAAGGAGGCGGATATCGATGGGCATCCCGGCGCAACGCTTACGGGCCATCTTGGCCTGTTCCTTGGAGATGGTTATGCCCACCGCTTCAATGCCATACCTTTGGACCGCATAGCGGACAAAACTCCCCCAGCCGCAACCGATATCGAGAACACGCATGCCCGCTTCCAGTTTGACCTTCCGGCAGATGAGCTCCAGTTTGGCCTCCTGGGCCTCAGTGAGATCCATGGTTTCGTTATTCCAGTAAGCACAGCTGTAGGTCATGTGTTTGTCGAGCATACATTCAAAGAGATCATTGCCGACATCATAATGTCTTCTGCCTACCTCAAAGGCTTTTTTTCTATTCTGACAATTGGAGAGGGTGGCTTTGATGCAGCAGAGAAGAGCAGATCTTGATCTTCTGAGTTTTAGGTCAAGGTCGTTTCTCAGGACGCGAAAAAAGAACTGATCAAGGGAGAGGCAGTCCCACCAGCCGGCCATATAGGTCTCACCCAGAGCCAGAGAACCTCCACAGAGAAGGTGGTTGTAGAATTCGGGGTTGTGGATCTGGATGTCCCAGGGGCGGGGGCCGTTGATGCTGATGCCGGCGAGGGAGAAGATTTCAGAAATGGTCAGCTCGGATGAGTCTTGGGTAATTGGTGACATAAGGACTCGTTACCTCCTGTCGCAAGATTACGGACATTTGATATCTCTTGATAATTGAAAGAAATGTCAGGTGAAAAATGAGAGTGTCTTCCTTATGGCATATCATGCTATCTGTATAAAAAACAAGAGAGAAGCCATGTTACCCTTTTGCCCGGAGGGGTTAACAATATCACAGGCAGCCACCAAAGGCTGATTATGTTTTAGATTGCAGCTCAGGGAAAAGCCAATGGAAAATTTATAACCTTATTTGTTTATCTCCTTGCATCTTTACCCGTATTTAGATGTATACTTTAATAAAGAGAAGAGTCAGATAGGATGAAAGAGGTATGAAATCCAGTCAACCGCTTGTCGGGTGCTTCAATTATGAATGCGCAGATGATAGGCAGGGACAATGTGAAAGGAGGTTTTATATGAGCCAAAAAAAACAAGGAAGTATGGACCAGAAACAGGGAAGACATGATAAGTTGATCCAGGAAGAGCGTCACGACACTTATAAGGAACAGGAAAAGTGGCCCGAGCCTACGGTCTGTAGTGAATGCAGCGCCGTATTTATTGGAGGAAGGTGGGCGTGGCAGGAGCGGGCGGACAATGCCCATGCCATTATCTGCCCGGCCTGCCAGCGTATTAAGGATGCGTTCCCCGCCGGTTATCTTGAGATTAAAGGCAGCTTCTTCGGCAGCCATCAGGAGGAGATGCTTAATCTGATTCATAATCTTGAGGCCCAGGAAAAGGGCGAACATCCAATGGAACGGTTGATGGCCATTACCACAGAAGAAGATCATACCCTGATCACCACCACTGGTATCCATCTCGCCCGGCGGATTGGTGAGGCCTTGAAACATGCGTATCAGGGTGATCTTGAGTTTGCTTATGGTGATGCGGAAAAAATTATTCGCCTGAGCTGGGTCCGGGAATAAGAACGGATAGTAGTCGTTTGTTCATTCAAGGTACTCCGAATCGATTGTCGTAATGAAAACCGACAACAGGAGGTGGTTGAAGAGAAGATGAGCAACAGGCAAAAAATAGATGCCATGCTTCAAACCATTGATATCGAGTACTCATACACCAAAGGATTTACCGGGCGCTCGTCATTGTTGCCCGAGGTAATGGAGGCTATGCGATTGGTTTCGCGGCAGGATTTTGTGCCGCCGAACCTGGCAGCAATGGCTTATGAGAACACCCCCCTGCCCATTGGCAAGGGGCAGACCATCTCCCAGCCTTTCATCGTTGCCTTGATGACTGATCTTCTCTGTCCGAAGAAAGGAGATGTGATCCTTGAGGTGGGCGCCGGCTCAGGATATCAGGCCGCTATCCTTTCCCTGCTGGTCAGGCAGGTTTATACCATTGAGATCATCCCTGCCCTGGCAGAAAGGGCAAGGGAGCTTCTGCAGAGGCTGGGCTATGGGAACATTGAGGTACGGCAGGGTGATGGTTACAACGGTTGGCCCGAGTATGCCCCCTTTGACGGTATTATTGTCACAGCCGCAGCCGCTCATGTACCGCCTATTTTGAAGGAACAACTCAAGTCGGGGGGAAAATTGATCATTCCCGTTGGTTCCCCCTATGTGGTTCAGGAATTGTTGGTGCAGGAAAAAGACGAGAAAGGGATATTCAGTACCAGGAATGTATTACCCGTTTCCTTTGTACCGCTCACCCGTGAATAGATTGACAGATGCTAAGGGGAATAGCTCATCTCTATTTGATTATGAATCCTGTATACCCGGAGGAAAGGTATGCAAGTACCTTTACAAATCACTTTTCGCAATATGGAAACATCCGACAAGATTGACGCGGATATCCGAAAACGGGTTGACAGGCTGACCAGTCACCATCCTGAGATTATCAGTTGCCACATCGTAGTGGAGGCTCCGGCCCAACGTCATCAAAAGGGGGGCTGTTCAAGACCAGGATTGATATCAGCTGCCCGGAAGGAAAGTTTGTCATCAACCGGGAACCATCTGCCCAGCATAAAGAGGCTGAGGACGTCTTTCTATCCCTCCGCGATGCCTTTAATGCCGTTGATCGCAAGCTGGATGAATACTCTTGCAAGCGAAAGGGGGAGGTCAAAATGCATGAGGAGGTGCCTCGAGGCCGGATCAGCCAGCTCTTCCCCATGGCGGATTATGGAACCATCACCACGCTGGATAACCGGGATATTTATTTTCACCGTAACAGCGTGCTGAATATGGATTTTGATGCCCTGACCATTGGTAATATGGTCCGCTTTCATGAGGAAGCGGGGGATAAAGGCCCCCAGGCCAGTACTGTCAAAGTAGAAGTATGATGAGTGACCTGGGAAAAGGTTTCGCCTATTTGTTTAAATTTCAGGTTGGTTGTTCCTGATAGTATGTCTGATAATATTTTTCAATGATTCAATAACGTTACTTGCCTCTCTCTTGTTTAATTCGTCAATCCCTGTCTTCTGGTAATATTTTTTCAGAAAATTGTGGAAGTGAGCTTCGTCCCAATGGAGATCTGCCAGGAGATGTTTGATGAAATATTTCTGTCTGAAGGTAAGGCCATAGGAGTTGATTTGATATTGTTTGCTCCGGGCAAAATAGCGGAGCAAACGGTTGAAGGCCTTCCCGTCCAGATCCTTGGCCGAGCGGACGCCTGTTACCTGCTGCAGGATATCCCGATATCTCTGGTCTGAGAGATGAAGGTCCCGTTTGACAATATGAATGAGAGCCAGCTTTTTCTTGTCCAGCAGCCCGGTTGGTTTACGGCATTTCTTCATGATCTCCCGCATGAATGCGGGCAGATCCGCAGGAACTCTGGAGGTGATCAGGTTGTCATCGACCACCACCTGTTCGTCACTATAGGAGCAGCCTGCTTTCTCTAACTCTTCTGCCACGTTCCTGTAACAGGTGGCCCTTCTGCCGCTCAGCACTCCTGCCGAGACCAGGATCTGGGGACCATGACAGATGGCAGCCACCGTCTTTCCGTCTTTAAAGAATTGCCGGACAAGGGCGAGCATCTTCTCGTTGTTGCGAAGGAGAGCGGGAGCCTTGCCTCCTGGCAGGATCAGGAGGTCATACAAGGAAGTATCAATCTGGTCCAGGGAACGGGTGGTCATAACATGATACCCGTGCTTGCCGATAATCGGCCCGGTCTTGATTGAGGCGATGTCGATCTCTATTTCCTCTTCAAGAAATCGATAGTAAGGAACCAGCAGTTCCGAATCCTCGAAACCATCCGCACTGATAAGAAGCGCCTTCATCGTATTCCCTCCCTTTTTCACGGCAAAGCCGCGTCCTCGTTTAAAACATAAAAGCCCCTTCATGACTCTGCATGAAGGGGCTTTTATGTTTAGATCCTGAAAGGCCTGGATGCAAAAGTGTTATTCGTCAATATCAACCTTTGCTATTTTAGCGCCTGGTTTGATAGCATCTCCCACCTTGACCGATATGGTGGTTACAATGCCGGAATGGAACTGACCACAGGGGTCTGCATCTTCATGGCCTCCATCATGGCCACCTGCTCTCCGGCAGCCACCTCTTGGCCTTCCTTGACGCTTATCTCACAGATGTTTCCGGCAAAAGGAGCGCGGATATCACCATTCTTGGCCAGGGTCTGGATCTCTTCCTTGGAGAGAACAGTGGCGGCGGCAGCTACACCAGCTTGCGCCTCGGGGGCAAAGGAGTAGATCCGCTGATGGTGATCCACATTGAGATAGACATTGGACTCGCCATTATGTTCATTGACCATTGACGGTCCGATTTCGATCACGTGTTCCTTGCCGTAATGATCGGTAAAGGAAAGGGTAGATCCCACGTTAAATTTACCCTGATGCAGAAAGATGGATGGAGGCAGGACATAAACCTTGCCAAATTCTTCCTCAAATTTGAAAAAGTTGACAGCATCATTGGGATGTTGCAGATAGAGAACCAGCTGTTGATCGGTGGGTTCAACGCCGATTTTTTCGCTCAGGGTTGTACGTTCATGATCGAGATCCATGTCCTCAATCTCGTCCATTCCCCCTTCCTCCTCCAGCACCTTCTTCCAGTCGGCGCCGAGCACTTTTTCATAGATCCACTCTTCCGGCTGGTAAAAAGGAAAAGGGCCGTATTTGCCAAGGAGCAGGTTCCGCAGGTCACCAGATGGATTGCCGTAGCGTTCTCCACCCTGGACATTGGCAACAGCAGTAGTCCATAGGATCTGGGAACCAGGGGTTACCGACCAGTAGTTGCCGAGCTCTTTCTGGACTCTGGGTAATTCTTTGTGCAGGATGTCGGGCATCTTGTCAAGGAAACCGCCCTTTGCCGCTTGCTCGAGGCTGGAACCCATGGCCCCGCCAGGGAGCTTGTGGATCTGCACGGTTGGTTGGAATCCTTTGATCTGGGACTCAAAGGCTGCGTAATACTGGCGCTGGTCACGGATGACCTCTGAGGTCTCAATCACGGCATCTTCATCAATGCCTATGGCTCTGTAGCCCAGTTCTTTCAGGGTCTGGATAACAGTGAGGCTGGGAGCAGGGCCGTAATATCCGGTCATGGAGGAGTCACTGGCATCAACAATGGATGCGCCATTGATGACGGCAGCGGCGATCCGGCCGATATCGTTGCCGTCTGTATTGTGTCCATGATAGTGGATCGGTAGATCGGCATAACTCTGTTTAATCGAATTGACCAGTTGGCCGATACGTTGCGGTGAGCCCAGACCGCCATGGTTCTTGATGCAGAGGATGATATCTGTCCCGGTGACATCGAGGATCTCCTTCACCTTCTTGACATAGAAATCGTCAGTGTGCTCCGGACCGGTGGAAAAGCAGATGCAGGGCTCATTGATTTTCCCGGCCTTGGCAACTTCTTCAAACACCGCCTGCATATTGGGGACATGGTTCATGAAGTCAAAGGTCCGCCACACATCCACATATTTGGCGAACTCGCGAACCGTGAAGCGGATAACATTCTGCGGATAAGGACGATAGCCAAAGAGATTCACCCCGCGACACAAGGTCTGAAACATGGTGTTGGGCATCTTTTCGCGCAGGAGTTCAAGCTTGAGAAACGGATCAACCTGTTTGCGGAGGATATCCACATGGACCGAGGCGCCCCCGGTTATCTCAAGTGAGAAATAGCCGGCCCGTTCACGGGATGGTGCAGCCAGCATGTCAGTATGCAGCAGGATGCGATTCTTGAAATCAGATTGAGAGAGGTCTCGGGCCGTGTTGGTCATATAATAACCGTCAGCCTTTCTGAGTTGGGCGACAACCTCGCTGGGGGCCATTCCCTGTATAATGCGTTCCATAATTTGTCCTCGTGGGGGTATCGTCATCATCTTCTTTATCCGGGCAGGGCCGTGGAAAATAAGAAGAGTATCTGAATAAAGTTATAAAAAGTTTCCGCTGTTGTCAAATACGCCTTAAAAGGCGTAGGCATTCGTGCCGCGATGATGGATTTCGGCAATCAGTTTGGACAGCTTCTCCGCCTCGTTGGGTGTTTCCTTATACTCAAAGAGTTGTGGATGGGTATCCAGGAAAGAGGTGTTGAAATCACCCTTCATGAAATCTGGATCCTGCACGATGTTCAGGTAAAAAGGAATGGTGGTTTTAGGACCGGCAATATCAAAATTTTGCAAACAGCGGCGGACCCGGCTCACGGTCTCGTTCCAGGAAAATCCATGGACGGTCAGCTTGACCAACAGGGAGTCATATACCTGGGGAATGGTATAGCCCTGATAGACAAATCCGTCGAGACGAACCCCGTAGCCGCCTGGTGAACGATATACGGAGACAGTTTTGCCGCCCTCCGGCATGAAATCCGTCTGCGGATCTTCAGCATTGATTCGCATCTCGATGGCGTGACCCCGTAACTGGATATCATCCTGAGTGAAGGAAAGGGGCTTGCCTAATGCCAGCTTGATCTGGGTACGGACAATATCAATGCCGGTGATCATCTCGGTTACGGTATGCTCAACTTGTACCCGGGTGTTGATCTCCATGAAATAGTAGTTGAAGTCCTTGTCGATCAGGAACTCAACGGTGCCGGCATTGGTGTAGTTGGAAGCCTTTGCGGCCTTGACCGCTGTTTGACAAATTTCATCGAGCAGCTCCTTGTTGCCAATCATGGAGGGGGCAATCTCGATGAGTTTCTGATTCCGGCGTTGGATAGAACAGTCACGGGTTCCCAGATGGATGGTGGCACCTTCTTTGTCGGCAATGATCTGAACCTCTACATGTTTGGGGTTGATCACTACCTTTTCCAGATAGACAGACTCATCATTAAATGCTGCCTTGGCTTCGGATCGGGCCACCGGGATCTCCTTGCGCATCTGCTCATCTGACTCAATAAGCCTGATGCCACGGCCGCCGCCGCCACAGGTGGCCTTGAGCATGATGGGGTAGGCGTATTTTGAAGCAAAAGCCAAAGCCTCCTGGACGCCATCTTCTCCGGCAGACAGGTTCGAGGTGCCTGGAACCATGGGGATTCCGGCCTCGGCCATGATCCTTCTGGCAATGACCTTGTTGCCAAGATTGGAGATTACCTCGGAGGTGGGACCGATAAAGATGATGCCGGCGTCTTCACATGCCTTGGCAAAATCAGGATTTTCGGCAAGAAAACCATATCCTGGATGAATGGCACAGGCGCCTGTACGTTTGGCAGCCTTGATTATCTTCTCAATGTTTAAATAATCGCAGCGTGGTCCATTGCCAAGAAGGACGGCCTCACTGGCGAGCCGGATATGGCGAGAATCTTTATCAGGAGTTTCGTAAACTGCCACAGCCTCATAATCTAATTCCTGGATAGCCCGCATGATGCGGATGGCAATTTCTCCGCGATTGGCTACAAGTATTTTCTTTTTCAAAGGAGCTCCTTTCTTTCTTGTTTACGAGTGTTCGATTATTTTATCGGTTGTAAAAAGTGTTGGTTTGGTCTGACAGTTTAGAACTAAACTAATGTAGTTCACAAATAACTTTCATTACAAAGTAAAGATATAAGGAAAATGCGTCAAGAAATATATTTACCATTTTGGGAAAAACTAACAAAAACTAGTGAAAAATATCACGTAGCCCTTTAATTAAGAACAGATGTGGAGGTAAATGAGAGAAAAAAACCAGATTTTTGGGAAAATACTCTGAAAAACAGCCGCTACGTCCTCAGGCTCCAGTTGTATTGCTGAGCAGTTATTCTGCGTGCAGGTGCCCTTACGATTTGTCAGTCTTTATCCAGGAATCCCTCAGGGTGACAGTCCGGTTGAAGACCGGTGCACCGGGCTGAGAGAAAGTCAGATCGGCGCAGAAATAGCCATGACGTTCAAACTGAAAGCATTCCCCTGCTTGTGCCTTGGCTAGAGATGGCTCCAGCATACAGTTGTCAAGAATGGTAAGAGAATTAGGATTCAGGTGTTCCTTGAAGTCTACCTGTTTGTCAGCGTCTGGGTTCTCGGTCAAGAACAGGCGGTCATAGAGTCGTACAGGACACTGAATGGCGTGGGCTGCGGAGACCCAGTGGATAGTACCTTTGACTTTGCGGCCATCCGGTGCGGAACCGCCTCGGGTCTCCGGGTCATAGGTGCAGTGGATCTCGGTGATTTCCCCTGTTGCTGCATCTTTGACCACAGACACGCAGCGGATAAAATAGCCGTAACGGAGGCGGACCTCACGATCTGGCCCCAGGCGGAAGAATTTTTTAGGCGGATCTTCCATGAAATCCTCGCGTTCAATATAGATCTCTCGGGAAAAGGGAATTGTTCTGCTGCCCATCTCCGGCCTCTGGGGATGATTTTGGGCCTCCATCTCTTCGCTCTGTCCTTGCGGGTAATTGTCAATGATCACCTTCAGTGGATTGAGCACGGCTAGAACCCTGGGGGCTGTTTCATTGAGGTCTTCCCGTACCGCGTTTTCGAGTACGCTCATGTCGATCCAGCTTTCTTTCTTGCCAATACCGATATCGGTGCAGAATTTGCGGATGGCCGATGCTGAATACCCTCGCCGTCTGAGGCCAGAGATGGTGAGCATGCGCGGATCATCCCAACCTTGAACGTAATCGCCCTGCACCAGTTGCAGAATCTTGCGTTTACTCATGACGGTGTAGGTGAGGTTAAGCCGGGCAAATTCAATCTGTCGCGGATGACATTTTGTTCTCAGGGTATCCAGGAACCAGTTGTAGAGAGGGCGGTGGTCCTCAAACTCCAAGGTGCAGAGGGAGTGGGTGATCCCCTCAATGGCATCTGAGATGCAGTGGGTGTAGTCGTACATGGGATAGATGCACCACGTATCACCGGTGCGGTGGTGGGCGACTTTCAGGATTCGGTAGATGACCGGGTCGCGCATGTTCAGGTTGGGGGAATTCATGTCGATCCTGGCGCGCAGGACCCGGCTGCCTTCATCAAATTCACTATCTTTCATCCGCTGGAAAAGATCCAGATTTTCCTCAATGGTCCGGTCCCGGTAGGGGCTCTCTTTGCCTGGTTCGGTGAGGGTGCCACGGTAGGTCCGAATTTCATCTGCGGAAAGTTCACAGACGTAGGCCTTGCCCAGCTTGATCAGCTGGATAGCATAGTCATAAAGCCGGTCGAAATAATCAGAGGCATAGAAGAGGTTTTGTCCCCAGTCAAAGCCAAGCCATTTGACATCTCGTTTGATGGACTCAACATAAGCAGACTCTTCCTTGCTGGGATTGGTATCATCAAAGCGAAGGTGGCAGGGGCTGTTGTTTTCAAGCCCGATGCCGAAGTTGAGGCAGATGGATTTGGCATGGCCAATATGCAGAAATCCATTTGGCTCCGGAGGGAAACGAGTCACCGTGTGCTGGTGTTTCCCTGAGCGCAGGTCTTCGGCAATAATCTGTCTGATAAAATCAAGGGGTCTTGCTTCGGGTGAGTTTTCGGTGTTGTCTGTCATGATTTTCTTAACCTGATTATTTATCCAGCTCTATGCCAAAAAATTTGTTTATCTGCTTTATGCCGTTTTGGCCATCGAGATGACCGCGCTCTTTTTTATACAGCGGTTTATTGAAAAAACTTGTCAACATCACGAAGTCGACGCATAACCTTTTCCCGTCCCAGGGTCATGAGGATATCATACATGGAGGCTCCGGCCAGTTGCCCGGTGACCACAGTGCGCATGCCATTGACAATGACACCGGGTTTTACTCCCTTCTCCTCGGCCAACTCTTTGGCCACCCGCTCCGTCTCATCGGCTGTGAAGTGTTCAAGGGCCTGATAATGGTCGGCGAGCAGGGGCAGCCATTGTTGAAGTTCTGGAAATTTGAGCAGGTTTTTTTGCAGCGGTTTGGTCTCAACCTGGAAATCATCGGAAAAAAAGGCGCGTCCCAGAGTGGCAAAATCGTTGAGGGTGTGAAAGCGGTCGCGGATCAGATCCAGGGTGATCAGGTACCATTCTTTCCTCTCTCCTGCATAGGATGCGTCCCATAGGCCTTCTTTTTCAAGGACATTCTGGACCATGTCGCCAATCTCTCCAATATCCATTGTTCGCAAATATTGTTCATTGATGGAAATAGCCTTGGGGTCAGTGAAGAACTTTTCATCCCCCTTGCGGTAATTGAAGATTGAGTTGGACTTGTTGATCCGCTCCAGAGTAAATGCCTCAATGAGTTCCTCGCGGGAAAAAATCTCTTTGTCGTCCCCTGGCGACCATCCCAGCAGGACCAGAAAGTTGCAGAAGGCCCAGGGAATAAAGCCGTGTTCTTTGTAAAAATGAACGGCGACGATCTCACCATGGCTGCGTTTGGAGATCTTGGCCTTCTTCAGGTCAAGGGTTAGCGGCATATGGGCAAAGACCGGCAAGGGAGCCCCCAGCGCCTCGTAAAGTAAGACCTGACGGGTGGTGTTGGTCATGTGGTCCTGGCCGCGAAGAATATGGGTGATCCGGTCACGGATGTCATCCACGACATTGCAGAGCAGGTAAAGGGGCTTGCCGTTGGAGCGGACAATGACAAAATCATCGACCTCGCTGTAACTGTGTTCAATGCGTCCGAGAACCTTGTCGTCATAGCCAAGCATGCCGCTGCGTTCAGGCACCTTGAATCGGATGACATAGGACAGCCCTGCATTCTCTTTTTCCGCGACCTGTTCCGGGGTCAGATTACGACAGGTGCCATCGTATCCCATATGCTGTTTGGCGGCCATTGCCGCCTCTTTTTTGGCCTCAAGTTCTTCCTTAGTGCAAAAACATTTATAGGCATGGCCCTCTGCCAGCAATCGGTTGGCTGCGGCCAGATGATCAGCGCTGAATTCCGTTTGAAAATAGGGGCCTTCATCCCAGTCGATACCCAGCCACTCCAGGCCGTCGAGGATGCCTTGAATGGAGCCTTGCGTTGAACGTTCAGTATCGGTGTCTTCAATGCGCAGGATCAGTTTTCCGCCTGTTTTTCTTGCGTAAAGCCAGTTGAACAAGGCGGTTCTTGCTCCGCCGATATGGAGGTAACCAGTGGGGCTCGGCGGGAAGCGCAGTCGTGTTTCTGTCATGAAAACTCCTTGAAATGATCGGTTGATTTGATCAGTGTGTTTGAAAAGTGAAATACAAAGTGAGTGCGGACTCTTTATATCGTTTTCAACTCTATTGTTCAATAGTTATGATGACAAAAATGCAGATTCCACTGTGTTTGCGGGGGATGTGAAGTGAAAATGGAGTTGTGGGAAGTGATGGGAATTTATATCTGTAGCACGATTAAGGTTGAGCTTACTGCTGGTAAATGAATTGTAGTCAACGTAGGTTGTGTAGACTTATTTTGAGTGGTGATACAGCGAATTATTGTGTTGTTTTACTCAACAATACTAATAAAAATAGAATTTGCAGCTCATGTGGAGGAATGATATTCTGATTAAGAAGAGTATCATAACTGTCATCATAAAAAATCAGCATGAGATTGAGGCCGAATGAAAAGAGGTCCCAGATCGATTTCCGTCTTTTTTGTCGTTGTCGCTGAGTTTCTCTTGTCCTTCGTTACAGGATGTGACAAGGCTGATTCTCTGTTTGTCTGCAGCGATAGTATCGGCTGCGTTACCATTGCTCCCGGGAAACCTGTCAAAGTCGGGGTGCTTCAGGCCTTGAGCGGTGAGGTTGCCCCTCTGGGTCGAGCCCAAATGCGAGGTCTGGAGCTTGCCCTTGAAAAAAGAGGCGGCCGCATCCTCGGTCATCCTGTTCTTCTGCAAACGGAAGACACAGGCTGCAGCCCCGAAGGTGGGGCCAATGCTGCCCTGAAGATTATTGCTGACCCTGAGAGCGTGGCGATCTATGGAACGACCTGTTCCGCTGATGCAGCAACAGCTTCTCAGGTCATGTCCGATGCCGGTTTGACCATGATCTCTGGTAACAACAGCGCCCCTTTTCTCACCTCCATTGCCGGGAAAGCCGCTCTTGATCGGCATCCTGGCTATTTCCGTACCGCTTCAAATGAGGAGAATGCCGGCAAAGCCGCGGCTGTCTTTTCCTACAAGATCCTTGGCGTCCATAAAGTCGCGATCATTCATGATGGAGATATCTATACCATGGGGCTGGCTAATGGATTCGCGAAAGCCTTTGAGAAACAAGGCGGCACGGTGGTTCTGTCCACGTCAATCAATAAAGGTGATACAGACATGAGGCCCGTCTTAACCGCCGTGGTCAACTCCCAGGCGGAGCTTCTTTTCTTCCCTCTTTATCAGCCCGAAGGGAATCATCTTCTCCAGCAGGCCAGAAAAAATATTGCATTAAATAAGACAGTCCTGATGAGTGACGGTGCTTTGATTGAAAACAGTTTCATTGAGGCGGTGGCCAACGATGCCAAGGGAATGTATTTTATTGGTCCGGTTCGTCCTGCCGGCCCTGAAGTTGAGCAAATGGATGCTGTCTATGAAAAAAAATACGGGGAGAAGGCATCCGTCAGTTATTATCTGAGCGGTTATGATGCGGCGAATCTGCTTTTCCATGCTATCGAACAGGCAGCAATCTGTGAACAAAGTGGAACTCTCCATATTGGACGGCAAAAATTGCGCGACACCCTGCATGGCATCAAGACTTTCAAGGGTGTTACCGGTACGCTCCATTGTGATCAATTCGGTGATTGCGGTCAATCCGCCTTTAACGTTCTGCAACTGCTTGATCCGTCTCAGGGTATAGCGGGGCTCGAATCCAACATTATCTATAACTATCTTCCTGGTACGTCTAAAAGAGCAAACTAAACAATGAGGTTGCTTCCTTCCATAACCAGAGCCTGGCATAGGGCAGGAATAACGAAAAAATTCTCTCTGTCTTTCTTCTTGCTGATCTTTCTGATTGCCATAATGCTTGGGGCAAGTTGTTTTGCGCTTTTTTATGTCCGTCAGATGGAAGAGAAAATTCTGACCAGTGTGAATATCGAACGATTGGTGCTGGAAGTAGACAGTGGCATGGAACTGGCTCGGCGGCTGAGTGGGGATTTTTTTCTGCACGCTCCACATATTGGAATTGCCGCGGCTCACCAGCAGTACGTTCAACCCTCGGTTCGACAGGCTGCGCGTGTCATTGCCTTAAGTGACGAGCTGCGAGATCTTCTTTATCGTTCACAGCCCTCCGAGACCCAGCAAACACCACAAGTTGATCTGATTCTCTATCTGTCGATGGCCAAACGATTTACTGGAACATCCATTCATGCGGTAGAACTGGTTACGAAACGGGATATTCCGGTGAATGGTCTGGTCGATCAGATGACAAGTTGTGTCAATATTTTTGGAGCTTCTCTTGTATCGCATCCTGATCTTCTAGCTCTGCATCTTAAGGCAAAAGGATTTTTTCAGGAATATCTGATCAATCATCAACGACCGGTTATCCAATCTGCCTTCAATATTGCGTCGTCATTGCATCTTGCCATTATCAATGATCAGACTGTTCTGCGTGAGGAAAAAACAGCGCTCCTGGCCATGCTCAATCAATGTCGATCAATTGCTGAGGAGATTGTGGCGATTGATCAGGAAATCAAGGGTGCCTTTAATGATTTTACCATTCAGTCGGCAACGACGCGCATGGCCTCGCAATCTCTGTTGCAATTTGCCCAGAAAGAGACCTTTAGAAATTACGAGAAAACACATTTTGCCCATAAAGCGGTTCTTATTGGTATGTCAGGCGTGTTCGTTTTTTGTGTAGTGATCTTGATGTTGCTGGCCAGAAAAGTTGACCATGATATTACTTGGAACATTCTCAGAATGAAGGATCGTGCCCAGGAGTTAACGAAAGGGAATTTTGATGTACGATGCGAAGATACTGGAGAAGACGAATTGGGACAGCTGGCGCGGACCTTTAATTCCATGGCGGTACATATTCAAGAACTCGTTTCCACGTTGGAAGATAAGGTCGTGCAACGGACCGCGCAGCTTGGCGAAAGTGAACAGCGATTCCGTCATTTGGCTGCCAACTTACCATTGATTCCAGTACAGGGCTATGATTGTGATCGGAATATTATTTTTTGGAATCGCGCCAGTGAGAGTATCTATGGGTATACTGCCGCGGAGGCCATGGGCCGGAAGATGGAGGATCTGATTATTCCTCAAGCTGAGCGTGCCAATTTTGTTCAAATAACTCGGGACTGGCTTGACCGGGATATCGCCCCCCCCTCGTCGGAACTAATCCGGCGTCATAAAAACGGTAGTTTGGTCGACGTTTATTCCTCTCACGTCATGCTCAACAGTACTAAGGGTGAGAAGGAAATGTACGGTATTGATATTGACCTTGCAGAAATCAGGCAGGTTCAGAAAGAAAAAGCCTCAATAGAAGGGCGGTTGCAGCGTGCTCAAAAAATGGAAGCCATAGGTTTGATGGCAGGCGGGGTTGCCCATGACCTGAATAATATCCTCTCCGGTATTGTTGGCTATCCCGATCTGATTCTTATGCAATGGCCCACAGACAATAGATTGAAGGCGATGGTCGAACCAATCAAAGAATCAGGAAAACGAGCTGCCGCTATTGTTGCTGATCTGCTGACTGTAGCCCGTGGAGTGGCTTGTGTAAGAGAGTTCAAGGAACTCAATTTATTAATAGAGGAATACATCGGGTCACCGGAAGGAAAAAAACTACAATCTCTTTATCCTGACATTAACTTAGAGATGCATATTGAAGCTAGAAAGAGTGTTATATCCTGTTCTCCTACACATATTAAAAAGTGTTTGATGAACCTGATGATAAACGCCGCCGAGGCCATAAGCGGACCCGGACGTATTACGATTTCAACATGTGAGCAGATCTTTGATGCAACAATGGCAGAGAAGAAGGGCCTTGCACCGGGAAGATATGTAGTGCTCACTCTCAGTGATAGTGGGACGGGTATTGCGGCTGATGATCTGGTCCGAATTTTTGAACCATTTTATACGAAAAAGGTCATGGGCAGAAGTGGCACCGGCTTGGGGTTATCGGTTGTCTGGAATACTATTCAGGATCACAATGGCAGCATTACGGTCAACAGCAGCGAAAAAGGTACGTCCTTTGAGTTGTCATTCCCTCTTGTCAATAATAACACCGTAATTAACAATGATAAAAAGGAACAATCAGAGATTGTCAGGACAGGAAGTGGAGGACACGTCCTGGTGGTGGATGATGAGCCTCAATTGCTTGATATCGCCAGACAATCTCTTGAAATGTTTGGGTATTCGGTGGAAACGGCAAAGTCTGGTGAAGATGCAATTGCTTTTTTACAAAATAACAAAGCGGATCTGGTACTTCTTGATATGCTGATGGAACCAGGGATGAATGGCCGCGAGACATATGAGCAGATTCTCAAGATTTATCCTCGGCAAAAGGCGATTATCGTCAGTGGTTACTCGGAAAGTGACGAGGTGAAAATGGCTCTAAATTTAGGAGCTAAGGCTTTGCTTAAAAAACCTTATACGGTAAAACAACTGAATGAGGTGGTTCTGTTGGCCATGCCTCTGAATAATAAATAAACTGTCGGGACTTGTTGGTTGTGCAGTGGAGTATTTTTGTTGTTCTCTTTGCTTTAAACTTGTATATTATACCTTTTTTGTGAAAATTTTTCATGATATTCACAAATTATTGATACTTGTATAATGGTTCCCGCGATGGCCTTAAAAGGTGATAAACTTGATCATGTCTGCTCCTCTCGAGTGGCTGTGACCGAAGGGTTGACCCATTAAAAATTATGATCCGAATTATGACTAGTGAGGAGTTAAAATGAAAGTACTGATTAGTGACAATCTGTCTCCTGCCGGAGCACAGATATTGCGTGATGCCGGTCTGGAAGTTGATATCAATACCGGTCTTGCCCCGGAAGAATTGAAGAAGATTATCGGCAATTATGATGGTCTGGTTATCCGCAGCGCCACTAAGGTAACGGCAGAGATCATTGCAGCGGCTGACAAGCTGCGGGTGGTGGGTCGTGCCGGTATCGGTCTTGATAATGTTGATATCCCGGCTGCCAGTCAGAAAGGAATTGTGGTCATGAATGCGCCTGATGGCAATGCCACCACTGCGGCTGAGCATGCCATTGCCATGATGATGTCCCTGTCTCGGAATATTCCCCAGGCCACTGCTTCGATGAAGGCTGGAAAGTGGGAGAAAAAGAGTTTCATGGGTCGTGAGGTGACTGGTAAAACCTTGGGTATTTTCGGTATCGGCCGGATAGGCGCCATTGTCGCCAACAGAGCTCAGGGGCTGCGGATGAAGGTTATTGCCTATGACCCCCATATGCCCAAAGAATTGGTGGATAAGTTGGGTGTCGAACTGGTAACATTGGAAGAGCTCGCCAAGCTTTCTGATTATATCACCGTGCATGTGCCGCTGACCAAGGAGACGGACAAGGTTCTTTCCACCGAGTTCTTCACGAACATGAAGAAAGATGCCATGTTCATTGATTGCGCGCGTGGTGGGGTCTGCGACGAAGAGGCTCTGTACAAGGCCCTGGTTGATGGTGAGATTGCGGGCGCGGCACTTGATGTCTATGCTGTAGAGCCAACTAACATGGAAAATTGCCCGATGCTGGGCTTGAATAATTTTATCTGTACCCCCCATCTTGGTGCTTCAACCAGCGAGGCTCAGGAGAACGTGGCCCTGACTATCGCCGAGCAAGTGGCTGATTATTTGAAAACAGGGGTTATTGCCAATGCCGTGAACGTCCCTTCTGTCAGTGGAGACGTGCTGGCTCAGGTTGGCCCCTATATTAATCTGGGTGAAATGTTGGGATCCCTGCATATGCAGATTGCGAAAGGAAGCGTGCAGGATGTGAGCATTGAATACAGTGGCGAGCTTGCAGACATGAATACCAGTCCCATTACTGTTGCCTTCTTGAAAGGTCTGTTTACTCCCATCCTTCAGGATGCAGTCAACTATGTAAACGCCCCGGTAATTGCGAAAGATAGGGGGATCAGGGTGGTTGAGTCCAGAACAGAACAGTCCGATGATTTTACCAATACCCTGACCATCAAAGTCAAGTCCAGCGAGGGCGAAAATGTCCTGATGGGAACCGTCTTTGGTAAAAAAGAGCCTCGGCTTGTCCGCTTGAACGCCTTCCGTCTGGAGGCGCTTCCAGCAGGGCCCATGCTTCTGGTCTATAATAAAGACGTTCCCGGTGTTATTGGTGATCTTGGCACCACCCTGGGCAAGGCTGGCGTCAATATCTCAAGGATGACAGTCGGCCGAGAGGAGTCCAGTGAGCAGAATGTCATTTTCCTCAATACCAATATTCCGATTTCCAAGGAATTGCTGGCTGAGGTGCAGGCCCTTGATTTTATCGATGGGGCCATTGCCCTGGAGATGGTGAATTATTAATAATATGGCCTTTGCCGGGTTCAATCTTTTGAAGGAGTTGGGTTAGCGCTATGGATGAACAAAAAGAGCAAGGTTGTCCTTGTGGAGAGGGAAAGGTTCCTGATCGAAATGGGAAATGCGTTATGCCCAATGTAACCTTCCCTGCTTTTATCATGTCTTTGAACACCTCGGTTCTTTATCATCTGGGTGAGATAGCTGATCCGGTAACAGGAAAGAAACAGATTGATTATGATCTGGCCCGGCATGGTATTGATACCTTGATGCTTTTGCTGGAAAAGACAAAAGGTAATCTGACTTCTGATGAAGAGGGGATGCTGAAAGGTATTCTCTATGATGTCAAGATGCGCTTTGCAAAATCTGTGCAAAAATAAATTGGTTGAGTGCATTAGCATTACAGTTGATTGAGGTAACAGTTTGGTGTTAGTGAGATCCGGAAGCTCTTTTGTGCTCCAGGCTCCGGCTAAAGTGAATTTGTCTCTGCGGGTTCTTGGGAGACGCTCTGATGGGTATCACGATTTAGACACTGTGATGCAGAAACTCGATCTCTGTGATCTGGTAACTCTTGGGGTGACCGATAAACCGGGCGTTGTTTTGCACTGCCCTGACTCGGATCTGCCGGAAGATCGTTCCAATATCGTCTGGAGGGCGGCAGAGGCCTTTCTGGCGGCATCTGGATGTGAGAAGGTTGGGGTTGATATAACTCTTCAGAAGAGGATTCCCATTGCTGCCGGACTTGGAGGGGGGAGCAGTGATGCCGGGACGGTACTTACTGGCCTGAACAGTCTGTTGAAGACTGGTTTCTCAGCTACCGAGTTGATTACGCTGGCCAGGCCACTGGGAGCAGATGTTCCTTTTTTTGTGACAGATTATGGTGCTGTCCGAGCTCAAGGGATAGGCGACCGAATGATTGCCGTGCAATCTCTGAAAGATTGCACGGTGGTTCTTGCGAATCCAGGCTTTTCCGTGTCCACGCGTTGGGTTTTTGAAAAATATGCGTTGACAATGGAAGATAAAGATTCTAAATTGTCAGATTCTCAAAAAAAATTTGATCATGTCTTGGCCTATGCAGGAAACAATGATCTGGAGCGGATATCTATTCCTTTTTATCCAGAAATAGAGGCGCTTAAACAAAAACTTGTTCATGCGGGCGCATCTTCTGTCTTGATGTCTGGAAGTGGACCAACTGTTTTCGGGATTTTTCCAGATGAAAACGGCGGCGTGTCAGCTCTTGTTCGACAGGCTGTTCAGGTGTTACAACAACAAAATAATGTAAAAGTTTTTGTAACTCAACCTGTGTGATGGGGTGTCGCCAAGCGGTAAGGCACCGGGTTTTGATCCCGGCATTCGTAGGTTCGAATCCTGCCACCCCAGCCAATAGAAGAGGTTGGACAATCCTTTTACCTTAACTGAAAATAAATATTATGCCAAAAGCTCCGAAGATATTTTCCGGCAATGCTCACCCACAGATGGCTCGTGAGATTGCTGAATTTCTTGGACTTCCGTTGTCAGAAGCGGATGTAAGAAAATTCAGTGATGGTGAAATATTTGTTGAGATAAAAGAGAATGTTCGTGGTGATGATGTTTATGTCGTCCAACCAACCTGCACCCCTGTCAATGATCATCTGATGGAGCTGGTGATTATGGTTGATGCTCTTCGTCGGGCATCTGCGCGAAGGATAACGGCAGTGGTTCCTTATTATGGCTATGCGCGTCAGGATAGAAAGGTTGCTCCCAGGGTTCCTATTTCAGCCAAAGTTGTCGCTGAAATGTTTATGGCGGTAGGGGTGCGTCGTGTATTATGTATGGATCTGCATGCCGGCCAGATTCAGGGCTTCTTCAATATCCCCGTTGATCATCTGTATGCTGCCCCGGTGTTGTTGAAATATATTAAAGAAAAATTTGAAAATGTAATAATGGTATCACCTGATGCCGGTGGGGTTGAACGGACTCGTGCCTTTGCTAAACGTCTTGATGCAGGTCTTGCTATTATCGATAAGCGGCGGGACCGACCCAATGAATGTCAGGCCATGAATGTGATTGGTGACGTGAAAGGCAAGGTTGCGATTCTTCTTGATGACATGGTGGATACTGCTGGTACTCTGTGCAATGGGGCGGCAACGCTGCTTGAACATGGGGCCAAGGAAGTTCATGCCTGTTGCTCGCACCCAGTTTTGTCAGGGCCTGCCATTGAACGTTTGAATAAATCATGTATTAAATCTCTGGTGGTCACTAATTCTATTCCTCTGCGTGGAGATGCTTTGAAGTGTGATATCATTAAGGTATTGTCAGTGTCTAAGCTTCTTGCTGAGGCTATTGATCGAATTCATAATGAGGATTCGGTCAGTTCTCTTTTTGTATAATTGTATAACTTTGGTGTAACAGTTCGCGTATTTGTTTTTTTAGATAAATAAGTTCCTTAATTATCTGTTTTGTGCAGGTGATACAGGAACGTGATGGAGGAAAAAATGCTTCAACAGGAAATGTCCGCTTCAGTAAGAAAAGATTTTGGGAAGGGGGCCATGCGGCGCTTGCGGATGGCTGGCAGTACTCCGGCAATTATATATGGTACAGGACGTGAGCCTATTTCGCTTCAGCTTGAGACTCTGCCACTTGTTAAACAGTTGCTGAAAATTCGACGCCGTAATGCTGTGATTACTCTGAATATTGAAGGAGATTCTTCCCGACATGTTTTGATTAAAGAATTGCAGACGGATCCTGTGCGAGACACCTTGATTCATGCAGATTTTTATGAGATTCCCTTGGATAAACCACGACAGTTCACCGTTGATCTGGTTGTGACAGGTGATGCTAAAGGTGTCGATGTTGGTGGAATTTTGGAAGTTGTTTCCAGAAAAGTGGTAGTAGAGGGAAATCCCCTTGATATTCCTGATATGATGGAAGTTGATGTGACAGATCTGGCTATTGGAGATGATTATCTGGTCAGCAATTTGGAAATGCCGGCTAATCTTAAGATGATTACAACAGGCAATGCTGTTTGTGTAACAATAATGGCACCGTCTGTAGCTTGATCTAATACAAAAAAATCTGTATTATTTTTTTAATCCGGAAAGAGCTGTGGCTCTCTCCGGATTTTTTTATTTATAGATAGGAGCGAAAGAGTTAATTTCTTGTTGTCATTTTGTTGTAACCATCATCGATGGTTTGGTGTTTATTTATGGATCGACACACCGGATGAAGTGCTGAGTTTGGGTATGAAAAGCAATTAATTCCAGATGTCGTTTTTGTCACTCAGGTGATGATGTTATTTTTCTTACAATAGCTAGATGTGAAAGTATGGGTGAAAATATTTTTTTAGTGGTCGGGTTGGGGAATCCTGGTATTGAATATGCTGCAACGCGGCATAATGCCGGGTTTATGGTAGTTGATGAGCTCGCTAGAAGGTTTGGGGGGGCTGTTGAGCAAGAGAAATGGCAGGCGCATTTTGTACAGCTATTTTTATGGGGGAGTAGGATATGTTTTTTGAAGCCGGATACTTTTATGAATTTGAGTGGCAAGTCTGTTGCCAGGTATGCCGATTTTTATAAAGTAGAGCCAGGTCAGATTCTCGTTGTGCATGATGATCTGGATATGGCCCCTGGGCGGGTGAAATTGGTTGCCGGCGGTGGGACTGGTGGTCATAATGGCATCCGTTCATTGGTTCAATGTCTGGGGACAAAAGATTTCCTGCGATTAAAACTGGGTATCGGCAGGCCCGGAAAATTGAATAATTACTCAGAGATTCCGGTGGAGAAATATGTATTGGCTCCCTTCTCTCCGGATGAAAGAATACTCTTGGAGCAGAGGGTCGATGTTATAGAAAAAGGTCTGGAGTACCTTGTTCGTGATGGAGTTGCCAAGGCAATGAATCTGATAAACACCATAAAACCGTGAGTTTTACTGCTCGCTTCAGAGAAAGGACCTTTTTTGAGGAGCGTGATCTTTAAAAATATGTTACTAATAAAACATGTTTTTATTGTTGTCGTAGTTTAAGTCAGAGGCTTGTCGACTGGTAAAAAATTAGTTTTTTTGTATCGAACATGGGGAGTCCTTGAAGTCATTTAATGACTTTCGTTTATTGGGGATGATAAGAAGATCCTTGTAAGTGAAAAAGGATCTCTTGTTTGAACTATTCATCTTGACCAGGAGGATATGGTGTTTATTGCAGGCGATATGGCCGTTTATCCGGCTCATGGTGTAGGGGTGATTGAGTCCATAGAGACTCAGACAGTTGCTGGTATGGATCATTCTTTTTATGTGATGAAGATCATTGAGAATGATATGAAAATCATGATTCCCACCGGAAATAGTGATAATGTAGGACTTCGTGCCATTATTGGCAAGAATGAGGTAGAAAAGGTCATGGTGATTCTGCGAGAAAGGGATATCACGATTAGTGCGCAGACCTGGAACCGACGCTACCGTGACTACATGGAAAAGATTAAGACGGGCTCCATCTTTGAAGTGGCGATTGTGCTCCGGGATCTGTTTCTTCTCAGTGTGGACAAGGAGCTTTCCTATGGAGAGAGAAAAATGATGGATACCGCAAAAAATCTTCTGGTAAAAGAAATTTCTCTGGCCCGGGATATGGATGAGGCCAAAACTGCAGATCAGATTGAAAAGATGTTCTCCTGACATTAGTGTGGCTTTTTGTAAATATGCTGTCATTCATTCATATAAATCCTTTTTTGTTATAAATTCTTTACATGGCTGTCAGTCATGAGTCATTTTAGTTCTGAGTCATCTTCTGATCTTTCTTTTTCAGGGCCTCAATTTATCTTTCATGTCAACTCCGAGCAGGCGGGATGTCGTCTGGATCATTTTCTAGTACGTGCTGTCCCTGAAACCTCCCGCTCGGTTTTAACTGAATCTATTCGTCTCGGATTGATTAAGGTCGATAATCTTCAAAGGAAAAGTAGTTATTGTTTAAAGGCTGGAGAGTGTATTGCCGGATCTCTTTTTGTAACTCCGGTAATGGATCTGTTGCCTGAAGAAATACCCTTTGATGTCCTCTTTGAGGATTCATATCTTCTGATCATTTCTAAGCCTCCTGGTCTGGTTGTACATCCTGGCAGCGGCAATTCTTCCGGTACATTGGTGAATGGGCTGCTTTTTCATTGCAAAGCCATCGCCGGGGTTGGTGGTGATGTGGTCAGACCCGGCATCGTGCATCGTCTTGATAAAGATACATCCGGAATTATGGTGGTGGCCAAAGAGGAGGGAACGCATCGCAAGCTTGTTGAGGCCTTCAAAGCCAGGACCATTGAAAAACAGTATCTGGCCTTGCTGCATGGTATTTTGAAGAAAAAATCAGGAAGGATGGTGGCGTCCATTGGCCGGCATCCCGTGCATCGCCAGAAGATGGCAATCAGAGAGGATGGACGGTACGCAGCAACCAGCTGGCAGGTGTTGCAGGAGTTTTCTTCTGGACTCAGTCTTGTCCAGATTCAGATCGAGACCGGGCGTACTCATCAGATTCGGGTACATATGGCATCTCTGGGGCATCCGGTTGCGGGTGATATGGTTTACAACAGCGGCCATGGAAAGAGAAAATTTCCCAGACAATTACTTCACTCCTCCCACTTGCGTTTTGTCCATCCTGTGACTGGGGATAAACTTTCTTTTTCTGCTCCTTTGTGGCCTGACTTTTCATTGATCGTTGATCAGCTTACAGATGATCTTAAACAGGACGGGCAGGAACGGTTGTGATTATCGGAGTTACGGGAGGAATGGGCTCTGGCAAAAGCTTTGTGGCAGGTCTTTTGGGAAGGCTGTTGGGGGTGGATATCCTGAATGCGGATATTCTGTGCCGTGATCTTTTGCAAATGCAAATGCCGGGATGGCAGGGAATCCAGGAGAGATGGGGATCACGTTTTTTAGATTTGACCGGGAATATTGACAGGACTGTTCTGCGAAAGGTTTTGTTTGCAGAGCCAGAGGTACGTCGAGGTGTAGAGCAGATCCTGCATCCGCTTGTTCGTCAGGAAATAATCAGTCGAGCCGCAGATAAGAGAGTGAGCCTGGAAGGAATGGTGGTTGAGGTTCCTTTGCTTTTTGAGGTTGGCTGGCAGAACGATTTTGATTGGATTGTTGTAGTTTATTCTGAGCATGAATGCTGTGTCCAACGTATTGTCAGGCGTGACAGGGTAAGTCAGGCTGAGGGCAGAATCGCCATCAGCGCACAAATCTCTCTTGATGAAAAAGTATTGCAGGCTGATTCTGTGATTGAAAATTCTGGTCCTCTTGCTCCGACCATCCTTCAGGTTTATCATCTGGCCCATCTATTGAGTTCTTGAGTCGTTTTTTTTACTCATACTGGCTTTAGTTGATGAAAAAGGTTGACATGGTTTTTTGAAGTACGTATATATTTAATGTCATCAGAGAGAAAATCCTACCTTTGACCGATCTGCTAAAAATACTGTGTACTATACATACTTACAGATCACCTTGAGTGATTGATTGTACTGTAAGCAAGGAATTAGAATATCTTCAAAATAATTATTTCAGTATAAATCTTATCTCTGCCCCATCCCTTAGAGCATAAATACTAAGAAATAAAAAATATTTCATATCTGATCATCTTCTTAAAAAAGTGTCTGGATATAACCTATTGTACTGATTCGTATCTTTCGTGATCGTTCAGTCTAATTTTAGTTATTTCCTACGAGTGATCGTCCCCTTAGGGTGCGATTTGTCCAAGACCTAAAAACGAAATCATTTTAAAAGTTTTGTATTCAAGTTTTGTCTTAAAGAATTCTATTCCTTTGTGATCTGAGTTGTGTTTCGGATGCCACTGATTGTTTCTTGTGCTACTACCTGTATCATTATACATGTAGTGTACAATTGTCAGTCCTTTGAGAAGCTTTTGCTCTGTTTCACTGAATAAACAGGTATTGTTTGTTGTAATCTTGTCCTGCCAATAGCCCTGCCAATAGTAGCCATCATAGGAGAAAAAGTTTAATGAATCTGGCGGAATTAAAGCTGAAGAAAATTGACGAGTTGGTAAAACTTGGTCGAAATTTAAAGATTGAGGGTGTGAGCTCCTTGCGGAAGCAGGAGCTGATCTTTGCTATTTTACAGGCCCAGGCAGATGAAGATGGAAAACTTCGTGGTGGCGGTGTGCTTGAGATCTTACCTGATGGTTTTGGTTTTCTTAGAGCACCTGATTATAATTATCTGCCAGGTCCAGATGATATTTATGTCTCTCCATCACAGATTCGACGTTTAAATCTGCGTACGGGTGACACTATTGAGGGCTTGGTTCGTGCGCCCAAGGAAGGAGAGCGCTATTTTGCTCTGTTGAAGGTTGAAAGTGTCAATTTTGATCCACCTGAGGCGGCAAAGACCAAGACTCTTTTTGCCAACCTGACACCATTGCATCCTGATGAAAAATTAAACCTTGAATGGCAGCCTGACAATTACTCCATGCGTCTTATCGATATGATGGCCCCCATAGGCAAAGGTCAGCGTGGGCTGATTGTTGCACCTCCACGGACCGGAAAAACTGTTTTGATGCAGAAGATTGCAAATTCCATTGTTAAAAATCATCCTGATGTTTATCTGATTGTTCTGCTCATTGACGAGCGACCGGAAGAAGTCACAGAGATGGCCCGATCAGTGCTGGCGGCTGAGGTTGTCAGTTCAACCTTTGATGAACCGCCTCAGCGTCATATCCAGGTTGCTGAAATGGTCCTTGAGAAGGCAATTCGTTTGGTGGAACATAAAAAAGATGTGGTTATTTTACTTGATAGTATCACCAGGCTGGCCCGTGCCTATAATACTGTGACTCCCTCCAGTGGTAAAATTCTTTCTGGTGGAGTGGAAGCTAATGCTCTGCAGAAACCGAAACGCTTTTTTGGGGCCGCCAGAAATATTGAGGAAGGTGGCAGTCTGACTATTATTGCATCTGCCCTTGTTGAAACCGGAAGCCGAATGGATGAAGTGATTTTTGAAGAATTTAAAGGGACAGGGAATATGGAACTGGTTCTTGATAGGAAGATGGCTGAAAAGAGAATTTTCCCAGCTATTGATGTCAAACGCTCCGGTACCCGTAAGGAAGATCTGTTGATGGATGCGGATACGCTTAATCGTGTCTGGATTCTGCGCAAACTGCTGGGTTCGATGAATCCTGCTGATGGAGTAGAGTTCCTTCTTGGCAAAATGAAACATCATAAGACCAATAAAGAGTTTTTTGAATCCATGAATAGCTAATTTTGATTTCCTTGATCAAGGTAAAAAATCAGAATGTATGTCATGGTGCCGTGATCTGTCACTGAAAAAACAGGTATTTCTTTTCTAGGTAATTTCTTGTAACCACTGTTTTTTGAGATAAGAGTTGGTAGCGCGATGATTATACTTGAGGAGTGTAAGATTTTTTTGTTGTAATTTCTGACTTATTTATTATATTATTTGCTCTGTTTGTAATAAGTGATGGTCTGTTTTTAATGGAAAGTGTAGATGTAAATGGAGCGCTTGAGAGCGTTATAAATATAACCTGAACAGTCTCGAGTCTGTTTCGGAGGAAGAGGAATTATGAAGAAAGATATCCATCCAGAATATCATACAATAAAAGCAGTTTGTGCCTGTGGAAGTGAAGTAGAGATAGGTTCGGTACTGACTGAAATGAAGGTTGAAATTTGTGCCGCTTGTCATCCTTTTTTTACCGGTAAACAGAAAGTTCTTGATACAGCAGGACGTATCGATAAGTTTAATAAGCGTTATGCAAAACATTTCGAAAGCAAAAAGTCTTGATTACGGCGTATTCTTTCTGCAATCTTTAGCTATCTCAGGTCCACAGCAATGGTTAACATTGCTGTGGACTTTTTGTTTTTTCACGTAGTACTTCTCCTCTCGCTTAAATTCCATGTTTGATAAGTTTGACGATCTGCAAGAAAAGGTTGCGCATCTTGAAGGCAGACTTTCTGATCCCTCGCTCATGAATGATCAGAAGGCCTATCAAAAAGTGGCCAGAGAACATGCGCACTTGGTCAAGATGTACACTCTTTACTCCCAGTATCGACAGGCTGATCAGGATATTGAGAGTAATCGGCAGCTTCTTCAGGGTGACGAAGACGAGGAAATTCAGGAGCTGGCAAAGGCAGAGATTGAGGAGCTGAAAGAAAAAAAAGACGCTCTGCAGAATGATATCCGTCTACTGCTTCTGCCAAAAGATCCTAATGATGAACGCAATACTTTTTTAGAGATTCGTGCCGGAACCGGTGGTGATGAAGCAGCGCTTTTTGTTGGTGATCTCTATCGGATGTATTCGCGATTTGCCGAATCCCAAGGTTGGAAAATTGAGGTGATGTCCTCCAGCTCCTTGGGAACAGGTGGTTTCAAAGAGATTATTGCCTTGATCAGCGGTGAGCAGGTCTATTCCAGGATGAAATATGAGAGTGGTACGCATCGGGTGCAACGGGTTCCTGAGACAGAGACCCAGGGACGTATTCATACCTCGGCAGTGACTGTCGCCATCTTGCCTGAGGCCGATGAGGTTGAGGTGGACATCAAGATGAATGAATTGAAGTTTGATGTCTTTCGTTCCTCCGGACCTGGTGGGCAGAGTGTCAATACAACTGATTCTGCGGTACGGGTGACTCATTTGCCAACGGGGCTTGTGGTTATTTGTCAGGATGAGAAATCTCAGCATAAAAATAAGGCAAAGGCCTTGACTGTGCTGCGGGCCAGGTTGTTTGACCGGGTGCAACAGGAGCATCATGACAAAATCTCTCAGGATCGCAAAAGTCAGGTTGGAAGTGGTGATCGCAGTGAACGCATTCGGACCTATAATTTTCCGCAGGGCCGACTTACCGACCATCGCATTAATCTGACCCTGTATCGTCTTGATTCGATTATGGATGGGAAGCTGGACGAGGTTATTGACCCCTTGATCAGTCATGATCAGGCGGAAAAATTAAAAGAGATTGAGTAGCCCGTTCTCCAAAGATAATGTTGACTTGGAAATGGAGGTAGTGGCCAGGGGGAGTCGGAAAAAAACTGGGAAATTGCAGATTGCTCCTTGATTGTTTTCTTGTGCGATTATCAAACGATGCTCTTATTTGATTAATTTTATCCCTTTTTTCCCATTTTTTTCATGCGCGTTGTTGATCTTCTTCATTATGGTGCAAGTCAGCTTGAATCGGCAGGTGTTGAACAAGCTGCCCTTGAGGTTGAGCTGCTCTTGGGCTTCTGTCTTGAAAAAAACAGAACAGGGTTGTTTCTAGCCGCAACCGATGAGGTGGATGAACGTCATGAACAGCAATTTTTATCTCTTCTTGCTCGTCGGTCAAAAAATGAGCCTTCGGCTTATATCTTCGGTGAAAAGGAGTTCTGGTCCCTCCCTTTTCTGGTGACTCCTGATGTACTAATTCCCAGGCCAGAGACCGAATTCCTTCTTGAGACAGTTCTTGCTCTAAGCAAAAATAAACAATGGCAGCCAGGCCCGGTGCTTGATCTTTGTTGTGGCAGTGGTGTGATTGCTATTATTCTTGCCCTCGAAACAGGCAGATCGGTGACAGCGGTTGATATTTCTGCTCCAGCATTACAGGTTGCACGCCGGAATGCGATAAGGCATCAGGTTGCTGATCGCATCACCTTGGTGCAAGCGGATCTTCTCAGCGCATTTGCCCCACGTCATATTTTTGGATTGGTGGTTTCCAATCCTCCTTATGTGAGTAGACAGGAGTTGCGGGATGGATTGCAACCGGAGGTGATGCATTTTGAGCCGCATCTGGCACTTGATGGTGGCGTAGGTGGCCTGGATATTATTCAAAGGATACGAAAGATATTACCCCGTGTGTTGAAGCCCGGTGGAGATTTTTTTATGGAGATTGGTGCAGATCAGGGACTTGCAGTCAGGGAGCTTTTTGCCGGTGATAATACTGATAAAAAAATCTTTGAACGGGTTGAAGTTCTACAGGATTATAGTGGGCGTGACAGAGTCTTGCATGCCAGGATGGCGACTTAGGATGTTGTTTAATAATAATTGTAATATGGCAAAATGCCGTGCTTGGCATAAGGAACCGTAGCGAAATTGTCTGGACTTGAATGGCTCTTTTGAATGGTTTCATAAAACGGAGATAGGTAGATGGAAAAACTCATTATTGAAGGCGGTAGACCTCTGTATGGTCAGGTGCGGATCAGTGGCGCCAAAAATGCAGCTCTGCCTCTGATTGCTGCAACCCTTTTGGCCGAAGGAATTCATACATTGAATAATGTTCCTGACCTGCGTGATACCCGGACGATTCTTCGTCTGCTTGAATCCCTGGGCATCACCTGGGAAAGACAGGGGGCAACCTTGAGGATTGATTCGACCAATCTTACCTATTCCGAGGCCTCCTATGATCTTGTAAAAACTATGCGGGCTTCAGTTCTGGTCTTAGGGCCGCTTTTGGCCCGTTTGGGGAAGGCAAAGGTGTCCCTGCCCGGAGGTTGTGCCATTGGGGCACGGCCCATTAATTTTCATATCAAGGGCTTTGAACAGTTAGGGGTGACCTGTCGGCTCGAGCAGGGGTATGTTGATGCCGATATTGATGGACGAATGCAGGGCTGCACCATTTGTTTTGATGTGCCATCTGTGACTGGCACTGAGAATCTGGTCATGGCTGCTGCGCTTGCGCAAGGAACAACAATCATTAAGAATGCGGCGCGCGAGCCTGAAATCGGCAATCTTGTTGACATGTTGAAGGCCATGGGGGCAGATATTGAAGGACGTGACACTGATAGTCTGACTATTCATGGGGTTGAGAGATTGTATGCCGCTGAAAGCGAGATCATCCCAGATCGAATTGAGGCGGGCACCTATCTGATAGCGGTTGCCGCCACCGGAGGAAAGGCTACTGTGACTGACTGTAATCCATCCCATCTTCCGTCCCTGCTCGACAAGTTGCGGGCAACAGGGATGGAGGTCATAGAGACGGAAACGACAATCACTCTCGATGCCACAGGGGGAAGGAATATCAACAGTGTTGATATTACAACCATGCCTTATCCTGGGTATCCAACGGATCTGCAGGCTCAGTTTATGTGCTTGATGGCCATGAGTGAGGGGGTTTCGATGGTGCATGAAACGATCTTTGAAAACAGGTTCATGCATGTGGCCGAGTTGCATCGGATGGGAGCGGATATCACTACAGATGGCCATACCGCAGTTGTCAAAGGGGTGGGAAGAGCTGGTTTTTATGGAGCACCGGTTATGGCAACTGATCTGAGGGCAAGCTCATCACTGGTGATTGCAGGCCTGGCTGCAAAGGGCAGAACCGAGATCTCCAGGATCTATCATCTTGAACGTGGTTATGAACAGTTGGTGGAAAAAATGACTGCTCTGGGAGCTACGGTCTGGAAAGAAGAGGAATGAGTCCAAGCAGAAGGGGATATCGGAAATTTTCATAAAAAAAGCCGCTCATATGAGCGGCTTTTTTTATGAAATGAAGAATTAATTTTGAATTAATGATGCTCTTTCTGGGTAAAGGTCTTGCCGAATACCCGTTCACCCATAAGGAAGCCAAAGGCGACAACACCGATACCACCGGCGATGACCCCAAATTCAAAGATAGAGGGGATATAGCTGAAATAGGAAGGAAGTCCGTCCCATCCAAGATTCTGGGGAACAATCTGTCCGGCAACAACAAGGTCATAACGGGCCACAAACTGTCCAACCAGGACGAGAAATCCGGCAATGGCCATCATGCCGACATTTTCAAGCCGGGACAGGATTATGAGCATGAAGGGAATGAGAAGTCCAACGCAGACCTCCACAACCCAAAAATTGATGGAGAGTGGGCCGCTGATCAGGGCATCTGCAGCAGTCCTTCCAAGTTCAGGTCCGCCCACATAAAAACTGACCAGACGCCAGAATGTGGCGACGGTATAGAGAATGAGCACCAAGGTCATGGCCTTACCCGCACTTTTCACCCCGAGATGAACGGCATGACTCATTTGTTCTCCACGGATCTTGTAGGCAAGAACATTGAAAAGGATTGTCGCGGCCGCTCCGGAGAGAAAGGCAGCAGTCAGGAAGTAGATAGGTAATTGCGCTCCATACCAGTAAGGACGGGCGGGAAGAGTGGCAAAAACGCCACCAAGACAACTGTTGGCCAAGACCTCGGCAATTGCTCCAAATACGCCCAGGATCAAGGCAACACGGGCAAGTCCGGTAACAATTCCGGCAAACTCAATGATCATGCAACCCACGGCCAGGCCGTAGAGTGTTCCCATCCACCAGATGTTTGAGGTGGGGTTAGGGGAGAGAATATTGTAGATCAGCATTCTGTGGGGGCTGGCAATCTCCACTCCAATGGTGGCAAACGCGCCCATGATACAGATAATGGACATCCATACCATACGGTTGCTGATAATCCCCATTCTAGTACCGCCAAAGACATGGCTCATGGCAGCGTAGATACATAGACCGGTGGAGGTTATGGCCCAGAAGGCGTAGGTGGAAATCAGCATACCCCATGGCATTTCACGGGTATTGTTATAGATGACATGATGACCGAAAATAAAAGCGAGCACTCCACAACTGAGACCGACTACGGTCACAATCAGAAAAAAAATCGTCGCCTTGTTCATGCCAGGTGTTGCCAGACGTGGCTCTGCTGTCTCGGCAAATATGGCTGATATTGATTTGTTTGTCATTTTCTACTCCTGCAGATGTATTTTCTTCGACGAGAGGTGTCAGGACTTTGTGCCATCAAACCCCATAGAGTCTATATTCGGGTCTTAATGACCAGCCTGAGTATCCTTGTGATTTTTTTCGTGGGCGTCATCATTGCCCGTCATTCGGTTATAGCCTTTGACGCCGATATGACAGGTGTTGCAACGGGTGTCCGAGGCAAAAGCGGTGGAACCATCGTGACATTTTCCGCAATATTTACCCTCATAGAGGGCCTGCATGGTAAAATTGTCTGCCTTTTCTGCGGCACCTTTCTGCATGACAAACGTGTCGTTATGGCATGCGTCGCATTCCAGACCAAAGTCCTCAGTGTGAGCCTTATGATAAAAAAGCACCGCCTTGACCGGCTTGGTCCAAACGATGGGGTCTTCTGGTACCAATTCATTTACATCCGTGTGGCAGGAAGCGCATTGTGTGCTTGAGGCAAAAGCTGTATTTCCATCATGGCAGGATCCACAAAATTTTCCCTCAGCCATTGCGGCCATGGTCATTTTACCAGTGGCCAGAACCGCTCCGGCTTCCATGGTAAAGAGTTCGTCATGGCAGGCATCGCAAGTAAGGCCTGAATCCATGGTGTGTACCTTATGACTGAAGTTTACCTTGGTTGGTTTGTCCCAGGCAATGGGGGCCTCGGGGCCATAGCTGTCTTCATCATAAGCTTCTGCGGCAATTGAATTGGTGGCAAGGAAAAAAAATCCTGACAGCAGGATGGCCACAATTGTTTTTATTCTGTTTTGCATCATTTATCTTCTCCTGCAAGTCTGAGAGTATTACGAGAGTGATTGTGCTGACTACTCACCATGTTATGGGGGTGTCGACGAGTTTATTTCAGGTACTCACTTTCCCTTTTGTATTCCCTGTATCGTTTTGTCTTATGCATTCATGTAAAAAACATTGGGCAATGCCCCGGTGTCGGGACGTAAAACCCAGATCTTGGTATCAGGCGTGTGGAGTAAGCGATAGATCTCGGTGGACTTGTCTTTCAGGTCGCCAAAGATTCTTGCCCCGGTAGGACAGGCTGCGGCGCAGGCGGTTTCCTTTTTACCTTCGGCAAGACGGGTATCGATGCAGAAATTACATTTGTCGATGGCATATTTTTCTTCATTGAAATAGCGGGCATTATAGGGACAGGCTGCCATGCAGGTCTTGCAACCAATGCATTTTTTGTAATCCATAACGACAATGCCGGTCTCAGGGTCTTTGTATGTCGCCTTTGTCGGGCAGACCCGGACGCAGGGAGGCCGATTGCAGTGGTTGCAAAGTACTGGTCTGAACTCCCGTTTTTCAACACCGTTCTCAGTGGTCAGACGTTCCTGGATTGCAGTTCTGTAGGCGCCATGGGCATCAGGCACATGGTTTGTCTGCTTACAGGCCTCTATGCATCTCTCACAGTCGATACAACGGTTTTGACGCATAACCATGCTATAATGTTTGGGGTATGGATACTGGCCTTCAACCGGGATGTCCAAATCTGGATTGATCTGACTGCTGGCATGAGATGCTGACGTCAGAGACAGCACAGAGCCTCCCAGGAAAACACCAGTAACTGCAAGTCCCATTTGCAGGAATTTACGACGTTCCTGTAAAGGCATATTTTCAATGCCTTCATTTTTTTCATTTTCCAAGTCCTCGATATTCATTCTGAGCCTCCTGTACTTGATACACCGAAAAAGTGTTTCGAAACGAGCCGGAGAATCAGAATGATATATATCTGTTTTTCCGGCAGATAAAGGGTCGTTGCAGACGTTGCTGGTACAGGCTGCAACCTTGTTGTTACTATTCAATAGTAATGTGTCTGTATGTCTAGTGCGTTCAGCCGGTAAAGAGAATCTCCATATTTCAGAATATTGTTTAGCGAAGCTGGATACTGTGTAATAAACTGCAGTGCTTCTTGCTAATCATGAAAAAAATTGTCACATATCTGGAGCAATCTTGGTCACTATATAAAACTTTTTTATTAACAGCAATCAAAAATGAATGAAAATTCATTTTTAATTGTTGTGAATAACGCTATGATATTAAATAAAATTATTTATATGATGCTCGAGTCTGATATTGTCTTATGCTCGATACCATAATGAAATTTATATAAAAATATGTATTTCTGATAATGGAGTTTGTTTTAAATTGGAGTATTGATCTGTCACGTAAGATTTTGAAAAAAATCCGGCCGGAATGATAGACTGGCAGATATGGAGTGATCATCTCTTGATGATTCTTGACAGGTTTGCTTGGTCTGGAGTATCTTTTCCACTATTGATGTATAGTTGATGACAGATGTTAAGTGTCTTTAAAATGTGACATAAAAGGAATTACCCTTTTAGGGGGAGAAATATGGATGCTTTGAAAAAAATTGTTCCAGCAATGCTGGTGAGTATTCTGGTCTTGAATTGGAATCATGTTACTTTTGCCGGACAAGGCAGTGGTCATGATAAAGTGCAGGATAACAGGAAACAACTGATTGAAACCAACAGCTGTCCTGGATGTGATCTTTCTGGTGTAAATCTTGACAGGGAAAATTTGACAGGTGCTAATCTTGAAGGGGCTAACCTGTCTAAAGTAAGATTGCATCTTGCTACTTTGGCTAATGCTAACTTACGGAATGCAGATCTGAGAGATGCCGAATTTGGTGGTTCTGATCTGGCAAACGCAGATCTTCGTGGTGCAGATTTGAGAGGCACGACCTTTGTTGGGGCTTATCTTGTTGGTACTCAATTTGACAACGAAGCCCTCTTGAATCAGCAGTCAGAAGAAATTGTCTCTGGTAATGTTCCTGCGCAGGATATTGTTGATGAACATTCTGTTCCCGCTTCAGATGAGCAGGTAAAATCATCAGTTGGGGAAGAAAATAAAGGTCAGGGTGATGCGTCTGTACAAAATCAGCCATCTGAGATCGTAAAAAATGTGGAAAGCACTCCAGTTGAAGAACCAGGTTTTTTCGATAAGACCTTGAAGAGTGTAAAAGAGATGTTTGTATTTGGTGAACGTGATGAAAATAAGACGGGTGCAGAGAGTGTGGCTGAAACCGGAAAGGCTGATGGGGTGATTGAGGAAGCAATACCTGCTGTGGAAACAGTGCCGGAAAAGAATGTTGTTGTCGACATCCCTCCTGTCAAAGAGGAAGAATCATCTGTGTCTGGAGGTGCTGAGGCTGTCGCTTCACCAGAAGAACCAGGATTTTTTGATAAAACTTTTGAGAGTGTGAAAAGTTTGTTTGGGCAGAGTGAAAATGTCGCTAATGAAGTAGTGCCAGAAAAAGCAGATGAAGCTGGAAAGTCTGATGAGGCTATTCCTGAAACTGCAGTTGTTGAACAGGTGGCTCTTCCTCCGGTGGAATCAGAACCTTCAGCAGCTCCAGTTGTTGCAGAAGAGAATAAAAAGGTGGACAACGATCCCGCAGGTCTTGTAAAAAAAGATGATATCATTCAGGAAGAGAAATCGGACTCAGTGGTTGAAATAGAGAAAAACATGCAACGTCTGCTTGATACTAAAGGTTGTTATGGGTGCAGGCTCACGGGGGTAGATCTGACTGACAAAAATTTAGATGGCGTTGATCTCGAAGGTGCAGATCTGAGTGGAAGTAGACTTGAAGGGGCTGACCTTGAAAATGCGAACTTGAAAGGAGCTATACTTGTAGGGGCAAATCTCAGAAACGCGAATTTGGAGGGAGCGGATCTCTATAAAGCAAATCTCTCAGATGCTGATTTAACCGGTGCCAAGTTAGACGGAACCCTCCTTGATGAGGCTCAATTGTCCGATACTCTTGGATATGAGCAAAAAGGGGGGCAGTGAAATTCGGAGGAATCTACAAATGACTGGTCGGCATGTAAAGATGAAGCTGATACATTGTATCAGCTCATGAACTCAGGGAATTGTTCTGGATATCATATAAGGAGGTCGTTTTTTTGTGAAAGCAGGTCTAATACCTTGTAGATTCGGTCATAGGCTGGGTTCTGTTCATCGCGAAGAATTGCTTCGATACTCTCTATCCGGCTCTGTAATTCGGCGGTCCTGATCTCCAAATTTTGAATAGTGAGCGCTGCCGCACTTTCTGTAGTATCCATTGCCTGACTTAGATCCAGGGCGTTACGCATTATTGACTGAACATTGGCAATCTTTTCAAGGCGCAAAAAAAGTTCATCAAAATTAATCGGTTTTTCCAGGTAGTCGGCAGCGCCTTTTTTCATTGCCTCAACTGCGGTATCAACTGACGAGTGAGCAGTGATCAGAATAACCTCAATATTCTGACTGATTTTTTTGGCAATATCAAGAACCTCGATGCCACCGATTGAGCCCGGCATCATCAGGTCAGTCAGGACCACATCAATATGCTGTTGGGGAAGAATTTTTCTTGCCTGATAACCATCTTCAGCGATCAACACCTCATACCCTTCTTTTTCAAGGCGTTTTTCAAGCATTCTTCTGATAACAGGATCATCGTCAACAACGAGTATGGTCATATTCCTCATGCAAGATGCCTCATTTATTTTTTCTGATAAAAGATTGATCGTAAATGTCTCTTGGGAATAAAACGAGGACAGATACCAGTGAGTGATTCTGTGGAGCCAATGATGAGATAGCCATCATCAGCCAAGCTGTCAGCTATTTTATTGAAAAGCTTCTGGCGGTCGGGAAGGGTGAAATAGATAGCAACGTTACGGCAAAAAATGATGTCAAATTTGCCAAGACCGACAAAAGGCAACATGAGGTTTAGTTTTCTAAACTGAACCATGGCCCGGATTTCATCTTTGATCGTCCAAGAATCACCAAACATGGTGAAATAACGCTGCAGCTTATCACCAGGAAGTCCTCGCTCCATCTCAAATTTGTTGTATTTTCCACGGCTGGCCTGGGCGACTGCTCCGTCTGAAATATCCGTGCCGAGAAGTTTGATGGTGTATTTGGAAATATTAGGAAGCATCTCCTTGATAATGATGGCAATCGAGTAGAGTTCCTGTCCTGTTGATGAGGCGGCGCTCCATATCTTGAGATTAGTTTTCAGGGCCGGAGAAGCAGGAGTACGGGCGTCGATCAGTTCGGGCAGTAATTTGTGCTGCAGGAGTTCAAAGGGGCCTTTGTCACGAAAAAAAAGCGTTTCATTGGTGGAGATGGCATCAATAATCTTACGTTCAATGATTTTGCTGGGTTCAGTTTTGGCCTTCTGGTACAGCTCCTTGTAGGTATTGCAGCCGTGTTCGGTGGCGATGGAGCCCAAGCGTGTCTCAAACAGATATGATTTACTCTGGTCAAGAAATATTCCCGATATGTCGTGAATATATTGAGCAACAAGCTTCAGCTCGTCTGGTGATATCTTTAGCATGCTGTCAGAAGTGTGATCATAGTGAGAAGGACATTTTGTTTTTTTATGAGGTCTATCTGACGCTTTTGGTAATTTCAGCAGCGATTTTATTTAAAGGGGCGACGATGTCAGCTAGACCCTGTTGAATGGGGGCTTTTGGCATTCCATAAACGACACAGGTGGCCTCGTCTTGGGCAATAACAAAGGCACCTTTTTGTTTAAGAATCTGCAAACCTTTTGTGCCATCTGAACCCATTCCGGTCATGATCACGGCAGTTGTGCGACCAACATAATAATCTCCGACTGAACGAAACAGATAATCGGCTGATGGCTTGCAGGAATTTTCAGGTGGATCGTTGGTGATTTTGATGATTCGATTTTTCCCATCAGCGCTGGCCACGAGTTTCATTTGCTTCCCACCTGGTGCAATGTAGACAGTGTTGGGCTGGATCGGCTCAGTGTCTTCTGCTTCTTTTACGGTGAGGGCGCATTTGGCATCGAGGCTTGCGGCCAGAGATTTGGTGAAAACCGGTGGCATATGCTGGACAATGACCACCGGGACACCAAGGTCACCGGGAAGTTGAGGTAACATTTGGCTGAGGGCGTTTGGCCCTCCTGTTGATATTCCGATGGTTACAATCTCTGATTTTCCTCTTCGTACAGATGTCCTGGGAGTACTGCTCGTAGCAGTAATTGCCTGAGGATGCAACGGAGAGACTGTTTTTTTCCCAAGAAGAGTTTTGGGCCGAGTGAACACGCCCTTTGTGCCAAGCAATGAGCGTGCATTGCTTGAATTGCTGAAAGCTTCAAGCATTGGCAGGAGGGCATTTTTTATTTGATCCTTCCCTTCTTGCAGGTTGGCGCTGCTTTGTGGTTTGAGAATAAAATCAAAAGCACCAAGCTCCAAAGCCTTCATGGTCATGTGGCTTCCATCGTCAGTAAGCGTTGAGAGCATGATCGCACCGACACCAGGATGGTTCTTTTGTAATTCGGCCAGGACCTCCAGTCCGTTCATCTCCGGCATCTCAATATCCAGGGTAAGCAGGTCTGGTTTTAAGGTAGCAATCTTGGACATGGCAATCTTGCCATTATGAGCAATGCCTACAACCTCGACTCCTGGAATCTCAGCCAGGATATCACTGACAGCCTTCCGGTAAACAATGGTGTCGTCTACAACTAAAACGCGTAGTTTTTTTGCAAGCATTATCAGTGACCTTGTTCCTCGATGCGTAAGACTTTGTTAATATCAAGGATACCAATAAGCTTGTCATCAGTCTTATAGACTCCAGAAAAAAATTCTCCCTGAATCCCTCCCATATTGGCAGGGGCACGTTCAATTTTGTCCGTGTCTGCAGAAATGACATCACTCAGCCGGGTGACAAGAAGGCCTACATGTTCACCTGGTGAGCTTACAATAATATTTCGCGAATTGAGGGTAGCATCTGTTGACCCGAGGCCGAGTTTCTTTCCAAGATCAATGATGGTCACAATCTGCCCACGAAGGTTCAAGATTCCGGTGACATAGGAAGGGGCCTGGGGAACTTTTGTCATATCCATCAGTTTATTGATTTCCTGAATCTTCAAGATATCCATTCCGCACAAGGCGTCGCCGACAAAAAAAGTAGCCAGTTCGACAAGTGTTTTGTTGGTAGTAGTTTTTTTTTCGTTCATATGATTCCTCTTAACAAAGCAACATGGATTGATGAAGAGCAAACTTCGATCTTCTGGGTAATGCTTTGGCCGTTAAGGACTGAGTTGTGAATTTTCAGGTTCTTTTTTTACGGTCCGTTATGTAATTATATGCCATATAAAGTTGCAGAATATGATTATCAACAATGTTTCTGAAGGGAAAAAGAGGACAAATGAGTTACCTCTTTTTCGTGTTCATTTTTTTCAGATGATCAGAAGAGACGTTTGATATAATCATGGACACAGGCCATTAATTTTTCTTTGTCCAGTTTGATATGGTATTCATCAACACCAACGGCCTTGCCTTTGGCGATATCCTCGTCTGCCGCCAGTGTGGTCAAGGCAATAATAGGAATATTGTTATACTTGGGGTTCTTCCTGATGGTTTCTGTCAGTTCAAAACCATTCATGTTTGGCATCTCAATATCAGTTACCACCATGGAAATTTCATCGGCATGTTTTTGCAGCAGGTCCCAGGCAATGGCTCCGTCCGCCCCTTCAATGACTTTGTATCCTGATTCAGTCATGTAGTTTTTGACTTGATTACGGAAAAAGTTTGAATCTTCAGCAATAAGGATTGTGGGGATAACCCCGCTGGTTTTATCAACTTCAAAAACTGGTTTTTCAGCAAACCATTCAGGATAGAGAGTTTGTACTATCTCAAAGACATCAACAAGCATGGTGGTGTGGGCATCGATGATTATGGAACCCATGATTCCAGGCTGTTTAAGGGTTGTGCCATCGATTTCTGTAGTAATTTCAATGGCGTCAATGGGACCAATGGCCAAGAGGCCAATTGGCTTTGAACAGATGTTAAAAACGATAACCAGTAGGTCGTCTTGGTCTGCCAAGGGATGGACTGACGAAATGTCATCGACAGTAATCAGGGCAAGACTTCCTCCTCGGTACTGCATGACCCGTCTGCCACCCATGTCTTCGATCTCTGATCGTTTGATTTTTTCAATTCGTTCCACCTGATTCAGGGGGACGGCAAATTGTTCATGTTCAGAGCTACGGAAGATAAGCAAGGCCTGTTTATCTTTCTGGGCCCGCATGAGTTCTGCTGCTGCCAATGCTACTTCATTCGCCCTGTCTGTGCCGTCAATGGAGGTCAGGCGAGCCATTTTTGCCAGATTGCTCACATCAAGAATCAAGGCAATACGGCCATCACCCATGATCGTGGCACCGGCGTAACCTTTGCACTGCTGCAGATGTCTACCCAGAGGTTTGATGACAATCTCCTCTGAATCCTGCAGGCGGTCAACAATAAGGCCATATTTCATGGAGCTGGTAGAGACGACTACGATATTCAGGGCACTTGAGGCGGCGAAGCGGCGATCTGTAACGGAGCGGTCAGCTGTCGTGGGTTTATTTTCTTCTTCCTGTCCTTCATTAGAGGTCTGGAAAAAGGGAGATTCTTTGCCCCGGCGATCGGCAATGCTGCCCCGCCTGTCTTCTTTCTGTTCTGCTTTTTCTTGATCCCAGTAGGTGCGCTCTGTTTCTATGACGTCAGCCAATCTGATTAAAGGCAAGAGATTACCACGGAGACGTACAACTTCAGCATTTCCTACTTTCTCCACCCGTTTTTTTACTTGATTTGCAGGGATACGCAGCAATTCTTCAAGGTTAACCTGAGGAATGGCGTATCGCTCGCCGCTGGTGGTGATAATTTGACAAGGGATAATGGCGAGGGTTAAGGGAAGTTTGATGGAAATGGTGGTTCCGTTTCCGACTTCGGAGACGATTTCTACCTGACCGCCAAGTTTGTCGAGATTGGTTTTTACTACGTCCATGCCAACGCCACGTCCAGAGACATCTGTGACCTTTTTGGCCATGGAAAATCCTGGCAGGAAAATGAGATTTACTTTCTCTTTGTCTGACATGATCAGGGCCTGCTCGGTTGTTATCAGACCCTTGCTGATAGCGCTTGCAGCAAGCGCCTCACCGTCAAGACCTTTGCCGTCATCACGGATCTGGATTACAACCTGACCTGCTTCATGATAAGCTTTTAAGATGATAACACCTTTTTCAGCCTTACCCATCAGCTTGCGGTCTGCTGGCATTTCAATACCATGATCCACCGAGTTACGTATCAGATGGGTCAGTGGATCGTTGATGGATTCAATAATGGTCTTGTCCAGTTCAACATCATTGCCCACTATGGTCAGCTCAATGGTTTTGTTGAGCTGTTTGGAGAGGTCGCGTACCACCCGTGGGAATTTGCTGAACACATTGCCAATGGGCTGCATCCGGGTCAACATGATAGCCTCTTGCAGTTCAGAGGTGATCAGGTCAATCCGCTGTCCTACTGCCTCGGCATTGCGCAGGTCGTTTGAGCCGATGGTCTGCAAGAGTTGATTTCTGCTGAGAACAAGTTCTCCGGCCAAGGTCATGAGTGAGTCAAGCAGGCTGACATGAACTCTGAGGCTGGTATCAGCCTTCACCTGCGGAGTTTGGGCGGCAGGGGGGGTGATATTGGCTGTAGCTGCGGGTACTAAAGAACTTGGTGTTGGGGCAGGAGGAACTATTGCATCTGGTTTTGGTGCGACTGGAGTGGGCACTGCCTGTTGTGTAGGTTCAGGAATGACAGCTTCGCTGATGACAGGTTCGGGTACTGCTTCAACAACGGGTTCTGGTGCCGGCTTTGGTGCGGCAGGCTGGACTGCATTTCCTTCTGCGATGGCATTTAAGGGGATGAGATATTCTGTAATGTCTTCATCATTGCTGGACTGAATATTGTTAATCATTGCTTCCAGTTTATCAGAACCCTGGAGAAGGACATTGACGATCTCGGGATTTGGCACAAGTTTCCTGCTGCGTATCATCCCCAGGATATTTTCCATGGCGTGAGACAACTCCTGGATCACTGTAAGTCCCATAAAACCTGCTCCCCCTTTGATGGAGTGAGCAGCCCTGAAGACTTTGTTTACCAAATTTTCATCTATGTTGGCCCCTGCTTTTTCTATCGCCAGAAGATCAGTTTCAATGTCAGCAAGATGCTCAAGGGATTCTTCGATAAAACCCTGAAGTATTTCGTCATCTTCAATTTGCATTTATTTGGCTCCTTCTGGGAGAAATTGAAAAATAAAAAAGATTATTGCTAAGTACACAATGATCAAATAAAAACGGAATGGATTCTGTCCTTTGGGATGAAGGTGTCTCCATACTCAAAATACAATTTTATCGCATCTGTACTTTTATATATATAGTGCATTTAAAAAGAAACAAGAAGAGCAAAAAACACCGAAAGTTGCATCGACGTAAGATTCACAAATTGTAGAAAGTGATATTGAGAAAATAGCCTTGAGTTGTCTCCTGATTTTTCTGTCCAAGTAAATGACGGATTATTGCGGTTCATTCTCTATGGAAATGACAGAAATATCGTAATAAAGGTTGTGTCCTGCCAGAGGATGATTGTAATCAACGACAATGGTTTCATTGTTAATCTCAACGATTGTAGCCGGGACTTGATGATCCTGGCCATCTTTTTCTACTTTCAGTGAAAGGACCATCCCAATCTGAGGGGTCATTGTGCCGCCGAGAGTGCTTCTCTCGAGTGTCTGTAGCAGGTCTTTACGTCGTGGGCCATATCCTTCATCAGGTTCAATTTTTACCCGTTTTTGCTCGCCTTGTGACATACCTAGAAGGGCTTGCTCAAGGGTGGGAGGAAGATAATGGCTGCCAATGGTAACGACTAACGGTTCAGACTCGTTAGAGTCATGGAAAGTTGTTCCATCTTCAAGTTTCCCGGTACAGCTGATTGTGACTCTATTGTTTTCTTGTATTTGTTTCATGAGATGTTTATTCCAGTGAAAGAAAAAAGAGAATTGATATGTGGTGTTTGATTTTAAAAAAAAAATTGTGGTAATAATTCTCTATAACTTATCCCATTGTCACTTATTTGGCAATAAGTGTTGCGCACATTGCTGAGAGTCTCGCTGTTGTAGGGTAATCATGAATGTATTTTAGTGAAAAAAAAAGCTGTAGCTTGACAAAAAACAACGATCGGCATAAAGTTAATCTTTTTTCTTAGTTTTTACATGGATGCACTGATTTTTAAGAGTAGAGTGAAAAAAGAATGGGGGGATTGTCCAGGAGCTCATACGGGTTCAGGGTACTCGGGATTACATGAATTATTTCCAGTTGTGTTTTGAAAAATCTGAAAGTGGACTGCTCCCTGCAATTGTTCAGGATTATCAGAGTGGCGAAGTCCTGATGCTTGCTTATATTAATAATAAATCATGGGAAAAAACTCTGGAGACTGGAAAAGCCCATTACTGGAGTCGTTCACGTAATAAATTGTGGCTCAAAGGTGAATCGTCGGGCCATATTCAGCTTATTCGTGAGATTCTGGTCGATTGTGATGCCGATACTGTGGTGTTTAAGGTAGAACAACTTGGGGGTGCCGCCTGTCATACAGGACATCGTTCATGTTTCTTTCGTCGGTTGGACGGTGAGGATATAACTGTTATTGGAACAAGGGTGTTTGATCCAGACACTGTGTATGGGAAAAAATAACCTGTTGTAATCAAATAGAATAACTATTCAGGTGGATAGGGAAGTCCTTGATTTGTTTTTTGTACCTTTCTGGTAAACTATAGTCTCAATAACCTGAGTAGTACTAAAATAGAATGAGTGGAGAGCTGATGGTGGAAACGATACAACAACTTAAATTGGGACTTCCTAAGGGAAGTCTGGAGAAGGCAACTATAGAGTTGTTTGAAAAAGCAGGATGGTTGATCAAACCAAGATCCCGCAATTATTTTCCTGAAATTGATGATCCTGAACTGGTCTGTTCCATCTGTAGGCCACAGGAAATGTCCAGGTATGTTGAAAGTGGGATGCTTGATGCCGGGATTACAGGTAAGGATTGGACCATGGAGAATAAATCAGAGGCGGTGATCGTCTGTGATCTGGTTTATTCAAAGGTGAGCAGGAGGCCGACACGCTGGGTGATAGCGGTGGCCGGTGATTCTAAAATCCATACCGTTGAAGATCTGGAAGGAAAGAAGATTTCCACGGAACTTGTGAATGTGACCAGAGAGTTTTTTGAGCAGAGGAAGATCAACGTCGATATCGAGTTTTCCTGGGGAGCCACGGAGGCCAAAGTTGTCTCCGGGCTTGCGGATGCGATTGTTGAGGTGACTGAGACCGAGAGTACGATAAGGGCCCACGGTCTGCGCATTATCCATGAACTGATGGAGTCAAATACCCAGTTTATTGCCAATAAAGAGGCCTGGGCCGATCCGTGGAAGCGGGAGAAAATGGAAAATGTGGCAATGCTCCTGCAGGGCTCACTCAATGCTGATCGGATTGTTGGCCTGAAGATGAATGTCTCTCATGCCCTTCTCGATCAGGTGATCAACCTGCTTCCCAGTCTAAATGCGCCAACGGTGGCTAATCTCTATCAGCAGGACTGGTATTCGGTGGAAACTGTTGTTTCAGAGGATGCGGTTCGGGATCTTATCCCAAAACTGAAGAAAAATGGCGCAGAGGGTATTATCGAATATGCTCTGAATAAAGTGATTTGATTTTTTTTTCAGGGAATTAAGGCCTGGGTTACCTGTGGCTGGCATTGTCTCCTGGTTGTTGTATGAGCCGGGGAGGAAGTACATCGTATGAATTTTGTTGATATCCAGTTTCTTTTAAGTGTCCATAACCTGTCCCAGCTGCCCGTGCCGTCTCTGCCGGAGATTGCCTTTGCCGGGCGCTCGAATGTGGGAAAATCAAGTTTGATGAATACCCTTGTGGGCAGGAAAAGCTTGGTCAAGGTAAGTGGCCGTCCAGGGAAGACGCAGGGACTCAATTTTTTTGAAGTGGCAGGTAAGGTTTATCTTGTTGATTTGCCCGGCTATGGCTATGCCAAGGTCGCCAAGGGGATGCAGGATAATTGGCAGGCCCTTATTACCTCTTATTTGGAGAGCCGGAAGACGCTCTGCTGTGTTGTGGTTATTATGGACCTGCGGCATGAAGCCAAGGAATATGATACCCAGCTTATTGGCTGGCTGCGGGGGAGAAATATTCCTTTTTTACCAGTTTATACCAAGATGGATAAATTGTCAGGGAATGAGAGGGTCAAGAATGCCAGGACTCTTGATGCAGGTCATGGCATTGACCCCGGGCAGCGGATACTGTTCTCGGCGATGACGGGGCAGGGGAAGGATGAGCTGGAGAGGGCTCTTGCTTCTTTTTCTAAAGTAGATTAGTTTTTCATTGTTGAGTATAAATACGTAAATCCTCTTCGTCTGATGGTTTTTTTTATTGACTATCAAATGATAAAAATTCACATATGTGTCGGGAGATAAAAACACTATGTCATTTCGTTCTGAATGGTCATGTTGGGAGATCATGAAGTGTGATGAGGGCAACAAGTGCCCAGCAAGGAAACAGCCTGACAAAATGTGTTGGGAAATTACGCAGGAGATGGATGCCCGTTCTTTTGATGTCTGTAAAGATTGTCTGGTCTATGTGAGTCGGCAGAAGGATAGCGGATTTACCAAAGAAGAAATTCTCAGTATCATGGCCCAGAAGGGCATTAATGTCCTGGAACGTCGAAACACATGCAGATGTTCTCAGCTTCAGTTTAATAATAATTTTGCATCTCTTCGTGTGGAGAGAAGTTGTTTTCATTGAGCATCAGTTAATAAAATATAGATAGTTGTCGGGGGTAAAGCATCATGTCACTTCGCTCTGAATGGCCATGCTGGGAAATTATGAAGTGTGATGAGGACAAAAAATGTCCCGCAAAGGAACCGTCTGCCAGATTGTGTTGGGAGATCGTTCAGGAAAGGAATGCATGTTCTTTTACTATCTGTAAAGATTGTCTGGTTTATGTGAGTCGGCAGAAAGATTGCAAGTTTAGCAAGGAAGAAATTCTCAGTATTATGGTTCAGAAGGGAATTGATGTACTGGATCGTAATACATGTACTTGTCCTCAATTTAAGGACATTGAAGAGAAATAGAACGTCATTTACGTCTCGATAGAGATGAAAAAGGGGATAAATCAGGCTGGGTGAGCTTGATTTATCCCCTTTTTTTTGAGCAATATGGCGCAAACCATCTATTGATCAGATTTGAGCACCGCTAAAAAGGCACTCTGAGGGATCTCGACATTGCCCACGGTCTTCATTCTTTTCTTGCCCGCCTTCTGTTTCTCCAGAAGTTTTCGTTTTCTGGAGATATCACCGCCATAACATTTGGCAATGACATCTTTTCTCAATGCCGAGATGGTGGTTCGGGCGACTATTGATCCGCCGATAGCAGCCTGGATAGCTATCTTGAACATCTGTCTCGGGATTTCATGCTGGAGCTGTTCGCAGGCATGTAGGCCGCGGGCTCTGGAATTGGCACGGTGAACCAGCTGGGAAAGGGCGTCCACCAGTTCACCGTTGACCAAGATGTCCAGTTTGACCAGATCACTCTTGCGATAATCATAAAGTTCGTAATCAAATGAGCCATACCCTTGGGTGGCTGATTTTAATTTATCGTAGAAATCATAGATTACTTCCGCCAGCGGCAGTTCGCATGTGAGTTCTATCCTGCCAGGCATTGGGTAATGGTAGTGGGTGTTTTCACCTCGCCGTTCCATGCATAGTGCCATCACCACCCCCATATATCTCTCAGGCATGAGGATGGTGGCCTTGATATATGGTTCTTCCACTCGGCTGACCTTGGATGGATCCGGGAAATGGGCGGGGTTGTCAACTTCCACCATACTGTCATCGTTGAGATAGAAGTTGTATTTAACGGAAGGGACGGTCAGAATGAGAGAAATGTCAAATTCACGTTCCAGTCGCTCCTGAATGACTTCCAGATGCAGAAGTCCAAGAAAGCCACAGCGAAAGCCAAAACCAAGGGCTACTGAAGAGTCTTTTTGAAAGGTCAGGGCAGCATCATTGAGCTGTAGCTTTTCAATGGCGGTGGCCAGATTCTCGTAGTCGTCGGTGGATATAGGGTAGATGGAAGAGAAGACTACCTGCTGGACCATCTTAAAGCCGGCCAGGGCCTGGGCACAGGGTCGGTCTTTATGGGTGATAGTATCGCCCGGCCGGGTGTCGCTGATGGTTTTAATACCGGCCAGGATATAGCCAATCTGCCCGGCGGAGAGTTGTTTTTGTGGCTCCTTGCTGACTCCTCTGAACAGACCTACCTCCTCGACCTTGTATGTGGCGTTGTTGGACATGAACTTGATCATCTCTCCTGCCCTGATAGTTCCATTGATAATGCGGCAGGAAATGATGGTGCCCCTGAATGCATCATAATGGGCGTCAAAAATGAGGGCTTGGAGTTCGCTGGCAGGGTCGCCTTTAGGGGGGGGGAGGAATTTGACGATGGCCTCAAGGATGTCTTTGACACCCTTTCCTGTTTTTGCTGAGCAAAGCTGGATGTGGTCTCTGTCCAGTCCCAGGTCATCCTCGATCTGTTCAGCCACTTTCTCAGGTTCCGCTGACTGGAGATCGATTTTGTTGATTACCGGGATGATATCCAGATTGTTTTCCATGGCAAGATACAAGTTGGCCAGGGTCTGGGCCTGAACCCCCTGAGCTGCATCAATGAGGAGCAAGGCGCCTTCACATGAACTGAGTGCGCGCGATACTTCGTAGCTGAAGTCAACATGACCAGGGGTGTCCACCAGGTTCAGTTCATATGTTATCCCGTCTTGAGCGGTATAGGGCAGGCAAATGGTCTGGCTTTTGATGGTGATGCCACGTTCACGTTCGATGTCCATATTGTCAAGCATCTGGTCTTTGAACTCACGAACGGAGACCTGATTGCATAGCTGGATCATTCGGTCGGCAAGGGTGGATTTACCATGATCAATATGGGCGATAATGGAGAAATTTCGTATGTGTTTCATTGCTTTCAGGGAAATTTTATGAAATGCTGAAGAAGAGAATGGCTCAATATGCTTGAAGAATTAGCTTTTAAAGAAACCTTAAGAAATCGTTTTTTTGTTCAGGAGGTGGTCAATTCGTTGACCTGGATAAAAAACCTGATTTTTCAAGACTCTCTTGTAGCATAAAAGGATCAAGAAGAAAATAGAATTCTCCTTTATTTCCTAGGGATAAGTGGCCTGGAAGGTGAATAGTCTATTCTGTATGACATTTTCATCAGAGATAAAATGATTGCACTTTGATGGAACTGGGGTAATAATAATAAGTTTATATAACTGATATTGTCTTGGCAAACAGAGTCCTATATGACCTCAAAAAAAAATACAATTGATACTTCAGATTCTTCTGATCTGCCGGATGTGCCTAATTCTGAGCGGGAGGAAGCCGATCAGTATGAGCATCCCCTTGTCTCCCTTTCCAATGAGGAACATCTGCCTGCTCTTAGTAATCCTGCTTTACATCGTTATCTGCAGGAGATCAGTCAGTATGAGCTCTTGACGCGGGAAGAAGCGGATGAGCTGGCTGTTAGATTCAGGGAAAATGGCGATCAGGATGCCGCTTACAGGCTTGTCTCTTCTAACTTGCGTCTGGTTGTCAAGGTGGCCATGGATTTCCAGAAATATTGGATGCAGAACTTTATGGATCTCATTCAAGAGGGAAATGTGGGGCTGGTACAGGCCACCAAGAAATTTGATCCCTATCGGGGTGTGAAGTTTTCTTATTATGCCGCTTACTGGATTCGGGCGTATATTCTGAAGTTTATCATGGATAATTGGCGCCTGGTTAAGATAGGTACCACTCAGGCTCAGCGGAAGCTTTTTTTTAGCCTGAACAAGGAAAGAAAACTTCTAGAGTCCCAAGGGTTTCAAGCCGAAACAAAATTGCTGGCCCAACGTCTGAATGTTAAAGAAAGTGAAGTTATCGAGATGAGTCAGCGCATGGGAGGCGGGGATGTCTCTCTTGAAAGCCCGGTTCGTGCGGATTCGGAAGATGAACAGAAAAGCTTTTTACCCAGTGAGGGACCAGGGGTTGAGGAAATGGTGGCCAGCAGTCAGATGAAGGCCAAGCTTGCTGATATGATTCTGACCTTAAAAGAAAATCTTAATGCCAAAGAGACTATGATTCTGGAAGAGCGACTGCTCACCGATGAACCCCTTACTCTCCAGAATATCGCTGATAAGTTTGATATTTCCCGGGAAAGGGTCAGGCAGATTGAGGTGAATCTGCTGAAAAAAATGAAGAAGTTTTTTGAGATAGAAATGCCGGATATCAAGGATTTCTTTGATGGAGAAACCATTGTGATTAAGGGAAGTTCTGACAAGTAATTGCTTCTGTTTGATAGATGCTCTTCCTTATTTTAAAATATAAAGTTCGATTAGGATCAAGATCTGAATAATGAAAGTACCTTTGCTCGACCTTAAACAACAATTGAAGTATCTTCGGGAAGACATTCTTGAGGCGGTCACCAGGGTTATCGATTCAACAACCTATATTCAGGGCCCGGAAGTTTCTCTGCTGGAGCAGGAAATTGCCGTTTATTGTGGTGTGGAAAACGGGGTGGGGGTCTCAAGTGGCACCGATGCTCTGTTAGTTTCTTTGATGGCCTTGGGGATAGGACCTGGCGATCAGGTTCTGACTACACCTTATTCTTTTTTTGCCACCATGGGAGTTGTCCTTCGGTTGGGGGCCACTCCTGTTTTTGTAGACATTGATCCTGTCTCCTTTAATATTGATCCCGCTGCCATGGAAGAGGTTCTTTCTCGTGACCATGAAAGAAAAATTAAGGTCCTTCTGCCAGTCCATCTCTACGGACAATCTGCTGATATGGAAGCGATCATGAAGTTGGCACATCAATATAACTTGCCGGTTATTGAAGATGCGGCCCAGGCCATTGGTGCCGAATGTCCGATGAATGGAGATATGGGTGGCGAAATGAATGTTCAATGGAAGAAAGCTGGATCCATTGGGCTTGCTGGATGTTTTTCTTTTTTCCCCAGTAAAAATCTTGGAGGCATCGGCGATGGCGGGATGGTTGTGACCCATGATGATGCTTTTGCCGACAAAATTCGAATCTTACTTAATCATGGGGCTTCACCGAAATATTATCATGGCCAGGTGGGGGGCAATTTTCGTCTTGATCCCCTACAGGCAGCAGTGTTGCGAATCAAGATGACCTATCTGGATCAGTGGCATCGGGCCAGGCGAGAAAATGCCGATCGCTATAACAGAATGTTTGCTGAAACCGATCTCGTTCAGAACAATTTTCTGGTTTTGCCACAGGCTGTTTATTTTAGGAAACAGCAGCCAGAAGGTAACATGAAAGGAGCTGGAGAAAATTTTCATATTTATAATCAGTATGTCCTGCGGGTCAGCAGGCGTGACGCCTTGATTGAATGGCTACGCTCCCAGGAGATCGGCTGTGAAGTCTATTATCCGGTGGCCCTGCATCAACAGAAATGTTTAGATGCAAGTTTTCGGGGGCAATCTTTTCCCCAGGCTGAGAAGGCTGCCTCTGAAACCATTGCGCTGCCGATTTATCCGGAATTAACTGCGGATATGCAGGAGTATGTAGTTGATAAAATAGCAGAATTTTACCGGCAGTAAATGTGTTGTCTTCGTGAACTTCCCCTTTTCTAATGTGCTCTGGAATAAGAAATGTCTTTGCCATGGAGGTTCTTTGATGGTGAAGGGTTCTTGGCAGAATTTTCTGATGGTTTTTGTGTCTCAACAAGTGGCTGGTCAGCTAGTGGATATCTTTTCCTGGAAGATTATCGTCACTTTTTCCTTTCTTTTATTTTTCCCTTCTTTCGTTTCTGCTACCCCTGCAGCCATTACCCCAGAACGTGATATTGTCATCAGTGATACCAGCAATGAGCCTGGGTGGAAACTTCTTTGGGATGAGGCTCGAGAACTGACGCGACAGGAGAAATATGTTGAGGCAGCCCGGACTTATTCTCAGCTTCTTTCCCTGAAAAAGAATATCGAGGAGGCCTCATGGGAATATTGCCTGGTACTGCTCGCCCTCTCTGATTGGGATCGCGCTTCTGTCGTTGTGGCAGATCTTCTGGAAGGAGATCCGCAGCGTACAGAATATCTGCTGAGCGCTGGTTTGGTCGCCTTAAAGAAGAAAGAATATGTCAGGGCCTCCACCTATTATAACCTTGTGTACAAGAAAAAAGCCACCTTGGATGAGACCCAGGTAATAGATGCCCTCACTGGTCTTGTCACTGTTTTGCGTTTACAGGGGAAGAATGAGACGGCCTATCCGTTTATGGAACAACTCCTTCAGTATCGGCCTGAAGATAGCCAACTGCTTCATCAACTAGCGGTCCATGCTGCCCAATCAGGTCGGCGGGAAAAGGCTTTGGTTTATTATGCAAACCTTGTCTCTCAGGATACGGTGGAGGATCAGGTTCTGCTTGAGGCGGCTGAAGTCTTTGAAGGATCTGTTGAGAAGGCCGGGGCGGTTCATCGGTCTTCCGACGGGTCGGCGATTCCTGTCTCGAGCAACACTATGCCGTCCCTAGCCTACGTCTGCTGGGATAAATATGTACAGCGCTATCCAAATTATCGACCGTTTCAGGAAAAAATTGCTGATTATTTTCTTGCCCGAGGGGAGAAGGAGGCGGCATTGCCCCATCTTCTGATCTTATTAGCTCAGGATGATAAACGTGACGAACGTCTCTTACAGATTGGTGCCATTTATCACTTTGATCTGGGACAACCTGACAAAGCGCTCTCTTTTTATGAGGAGTATTTACAACATCATCCTGGGAACCAGACGATTGCTCAGGAAATAGCAAAGATCCAGGCCCTTCTGGCCCGTGATTTTTTGTCTAGGGTAGAACATGATGGCGCCTTGCCGTTGTGGAAGGAACTTACACAGATAACTTCCAACCCTCTGGCTGTTTATTCATCCATGGCCAAGCTTCTTGAAAAACGTGGTAACAGCAAAGAACTGCGTGAGGTGCTTGCCATTATTCACCAGTATGAACCGGGGAACAGGGAAGTGATTCTTCGTCTAGCTGAACTGTTTCTTGAGCAGAAGGATATGGGCCAGGTGGACTATTTCCTGACGCTATTGCCTCAGGAAGTGATGAGCTCGGATGGTGGCTCAATGCAGCTGGAACCAGGAATGGTGGGAGCCGTGCATGAGGAATCAAGATACTTGCTGACCAGTGCGCGACTTGCTGATTTGCGTGGACTCTCCGGGCAGGCATTGGCCTGGTATAACCGGTATCTAGAGGCGAGGACAGATGATCAGGATATCCGGCTACGTTGTATGGATTTGGCGGCACAGCTCGGTTTGATCAGTCAGTATCAGGAAAACTATTACGTGTTGCGCCGGGAGGCAAAGTCTGATTCGGAGCGGTTAAACATAGATATACAGTACGCCAGGGTCTTGCTGGAAAATGGGCTTGCAACTGAGGCCAAAAAAGTCTATCAAAAATTGATTGAGGAAGGGCAGGGGGAACCTGGAAGCATTGCCGAGACACGTCTTGCTCTGGCTGATGCTCTGTACATGGAAGGAAATATTTTTGAGGCCGAACAGGTCTTGCGGCAGATGCTCGTAGATGGTGTGGCAATTGGGTCTGTCCTTCACAAATTAGTTGAATTCGCTCTGGAGAGCAATGAAGCTGATCTGGCATCAGCTTGGCTTATGTTATTGTCTGAGCAACCAGGATATTCTATCCTTCCTACAACTTGCTGGGTAAATGAACATGATTTTGTCTTGCTCCGGGCAAGGGTGCTGGCCGCTACAGGAAAATTGAGTAAGGCTATCGCGAGTATCTTGGAATATCGAGGATATCTTGTCCAGTATTGCCCACAAGATGCCGGGATGAAGTATCAGGCGGATCTTTTACTCTCTTATCTTTTTTTGCAGGATAAACAATATGCCAAGGGTCTTGAACTGGTAGCGAATCTTCTCAAGGAACATCCGCTGGATCTGGAGCCTTTGATTATAGCACAGCAACTTGACGCTGGCTTGTCAGGTAAGGCACAGGCGGATAGGGTTGATGGTGTCCTCAGTAAAAATTATGGTAACAGATTTCAGAACTTGATGCAGGCCGCACAATTAGAAAAATCATATGGAGATATTGAAGCGGCCCGTAAACATGTGTTGATGGCCTTGAAGGAGGTGCCTGACTCAATAGCGGCCAGGGTCGTCCAAGCTGATATTCTTGAGAAACAGGGAGGTTTGGATGCATCTTTTTCTGTCTTACAGAGCCTTGTTGTTGACTATCCTTCAGAGCTTAGTTTCGCTCGGAAATTACTGGAGATTGAGTTTAAGCAGGCATCTTTCCGTAAAATTATAAAAAAGCTGGCTCCTTCTCAACAGGTAGGTCTTGTGAAAGGAATTATGGCCTTTCCTGATAGCAGTCATTTGTTAGCGTGGCAGAAGTTAATCCTTGCCCGGTCCCTGTGGGCTGATCGGCAATGGGTGGCAGCAGTGGCGGTGTATGATGCTGTGTTGCAGCCCTCTGTGGAGAGGATTTTTGCGGATAGGATAGAAAAACAACAAATTCAACTTGTCTTACCCCCTTCGAAGCAAAGCTTCTTGAATGTAATTACCTTTACTCATCCTGCAGAACCGGATCGCCTGACTGTAGTGATGGATCCCACATTTGTCATGACTCAGTGTGGGCAGCCTGGTGGTAGAATCGGTGCTGATCTCTATGCCGATTTTCGCTGGCAGCAATTAGTAACCAAGGAGCTCTCCGCCAGGAGGGCGTTAGCGCAGGGTGAATATTATCAGGCCATGAAAGAGTATCAGGAGGTGGTTCAAAAAAACCCTTCTCCTGAATCTCTTTTTGATCTTGCCGGGATTTACAGCCGTCTTGGGTTCTTAGGGAAAGAGGCCCTGCTTTATGAAGAGATTGCACGAGAAAATCCTGATTATCCTGAGCTGGCCGAGTCTGTGCAGCGTAACAGTCTGAAGAGAAAACCCCGGGGGATGATTGATTCAGGCTATTCTTCTCTCAGCGGTCGCGATGGATATTTTGATATACAACAGACACGGGGTGGGGCCAGTGTCTGGATGCTGCCGACTCTTCGTCAGGAGATGGATGTCAGCTGGAGCACCATCCACGCCATTTCCGAGGATACGGATCAGGCCCTGTGGCGGAACAGATTACTGGCGGCATATTCTTTTTATCCTCATTATAATGTTGATTTTATCACCCGATTTGGTGTGGATAAACCTGTTAATGAGTATAATCAACCCCATTTTGATACTACTCCACTCTTTCATCTGGAGATGCGTGGCCGCATAGGGGATGATCTGCATGCTTTTGTCAGTTTGGATCAGGATGTTGTGGATGATACTATCCAAGCCCTTGAACAGGGCATCAGCAGGCGGGATGTGGAAGGTGGTGTCAGGATGGATATTCTGCCGCGCCTCTTTTGTGGTGGGGAATATCTGTTCAGAGAGTATAGTGATGCAAACCATCAGAATCGTTATCATGTCTGGGCGACTTATATCATTCATAGTGAACCGACCCTGCTGCAGGTTACCTATGGTCAGGAATTTCAGCATAATGCCGAGGTGAATATGGGGCGGGACTTTTCCTATGAAAATGGGTTTATGCCTGGTGATCATCCCTACTGGAGTCCTAAAGAATATTGGCAGAATTTAGTCTCTGTCCATTTTGAACATCAACTGGCTGCAGATGTGCTGGGCCGGAGTGCTCCCAGTTACTATACCCTTGATTATTCCTTTGGCTATGAAGATGGCGGGTATGACAGTCATACCTTTGGCGGTGATATTTTCCTTGAAATGAGCCGTCATTTCTTATTAAATAGTAGTTTCGAAATCATCCAAGGAGGTCCGGTGATCCGCAAGGATTTAGCTTTGTCGCTTGTCTATCGCTGGTAATTTTATTCATATCCCTGCAGATTGTGTGGTGCTTGCCCATAATTTGCAGGTTTTTTTATTTAACAGGAGGAAATAATGGTTGAACGAGTACCGATGTCGACTCAGGGCTATCAGAGGCTTCGTAATGAGCTCCAGCGTCTTGAAAAAATTGAGCGTTTTGATGTGGTCAAGGCGATTGAAGTTGCCCGTGCTCATGGTGATCTGAAGGAGAATGCTGAATATCATGCTGCCAAGGAGCGACAGGGGCATATAGAAGGGCGAATTATGGAACTTAAGGATAAACTGGGTCGTGCCGAGGTGATTAATTGTATGGATGTGCCTACCCAACGGGCGGTTTTTGGAACGGTGGTGACCTTACTGGATCTTGAAACGGATGCTCAGGTCAGCTATCAGCTTCTGGGTACGGAAGAGGCTGATGTGAAGAAGGGTTCTATTTCTGTGTTTTCGCCCTTGGGTAGATGTATTCTTGGAAAAGAGGTAGGAGATGAGGTGACTGCGAAGACTCCTGGCGGAACGCGTGAGTTTGAGGTAGTTGAAATTGCATCTTCTTCATTTGCCTGATTTTTTGGCTGATCAGGTTGGACCCGGATAAATTTTTGTGATTTTTATTGAGTTATTTGTCCTGATTGAACCGGTTGGAAGAATTATGCTCAGTCCATAAGTTTCTACAATACGGTTTTCTTTGTTGTCATCTTTCCATTCTTACGCAGTATCTTGCGTTTCCTGTCGCTCCATTTGTAGAATCTCCCTCTTTTTCCTGGATGGCATGCTGCTGTGGACTATTTCTAATTGCCAGATAGTGGCTGATGTAAGAATATCTGTTTGGCTAATTTTTGTATTTACGAGTGTTGGGTCGTGAGACGGTAAGCGGATCAAATTCCTGTTCAAAATGTCAGAGTGACCAAAGAACGGGAGCTTTGATTGTCGAGGCATAGACGGAAGAAAAGAGAGCCGAAGCAGGCCCTCTTTGTACGGCTTGAAATCGTTTTGATTTTTAAACGTTACACGGGTAATTTTTCCCTCTGTGTGGTGGTGACGAGCATTCCTGAGAGAAATATCGTCATGATCTGACTGATGGTATCGTCAACACTATATTCTGTTTCCAGAGAGATACTCCATACTCGTGAGATCTCATCAAGCGCTCCGAAAAAGGCACGTTTGGCAATTCCTGGTTTGATATCTGCGCGGTAAAGATGCTGTTCCTGTCCCTGTTTAATGATGGTGGAAATAATGTCAATGTATTCGCTGAATTTGTTGTTTCTGTAATCTTTTATCAGTTTGGCGCTCTGGCGTAGTTCTATTTGGATCACTTCTGCCAGGTTTTTGTTTTTTTTCATCATCGTCAAATGTTTTGTGGCAAAAATTTCCAGTTTTTTTCTGGGATCCGGTTCCATGGCCAGAGATTTGGTAACCTGTTCTACCAGGTTACCAATTTCTTCTTCAAAGACAGAAATCAGGATGTCGAATTTATTGTTGAAGTAAAGGTAAATAGTCCCGTCTGCGACCTTGGCTTCTTTGGCAATATCGGATATTCTTGCATTGAAGAAGCCTTTTTTTGCAAAGACTTTTGTGGCTGCATGAATTATTTTAGAATGTTTATCTGCTGCTTTCATTAATAAGTATAAAAAGTATGTATGGTTGTGGAATAAAATCAGGAATAAATAGTATTGAATGGTTATTCATTCATTCTAGCCATTAAGAAATAATTGTCAATGGTAAGAGGTCCTTTCCTGATTATTTCTGGAAAAAAGATTGTCTGCAATTCGTTTTATTGTTTTGTGAAAAAAAAAAGAGTTAACTGAGGACCAAATTAAATTTTGTCCGGCAGAAAATTAAATATTACAGGAGTGATTGAATGAAAGTCTTGGTTGTAGGCTCTGGTGGACGTGAACATGCATTGGTGTGGAAGATATCTCAAAGCACCAGAGTCAAAAAGATCTATTGTGCGCCTGGGAATGCCGGGATAAAGCGTATGGCTGAGTGTGTGGATATTGCGGCCACTGATATTGATGCCCTGCTCCAATTTGCCCATCATGAAAAGATTGATCTGACCATTGTTGGTCCTGAATCGTCACTGGCTGCCGGAATCGTTGATCGTTTTGAGGAAGAAGGGCTACGTATCTTTGGACCGCGTAAGAATGCTGCTTTCCTTGAGGGGAGTAAGGTCTTTGCCAAAGAATTCATGGAAAAATATGCCATTCCCACCGCCTCTTTCAAGGTCTTTGATAGCCTCAAAAAAGCTGGGAAATATATCGATCAGATTGGTGCTCCCCTTGTTGTCAAAGCAGATGGACTTGCGGCTGGTAAAGGTGTAATTGTCGCCACTACTATCAAGGAGGCCAAGGATGCAGTTGAACTCATTATGCAGGACAAGGCCTTTGGAGATGCCGGAAATAAGGTAGTTGTTGAAGCCTGTTTGCAGGGAGAAGAGGCGTCATTTATCGCCTTCACCGATGGCAAAACCGTACTCCCCCTTCCCACATCCCAGGATCATAAAGCCATCTATGATGGGGACAAGGGACCGAATACCGGTGGGATGGGCGCCTATTCTCCTGCCCCTGTGGTAACCGAGGCCATCGCGGATTACGTCATGAACAAGGTGATGCTACCCACCATTCAAGGCATGGCCGCAGAAGGGCGGCCTTTCAAGGGGATGCTCTATGCCGGTTTGATGATTGAAGATAGCAAGGTTAAGGTCCTGGAATTTAACTGCCGTTTTGGTGATCCCGAAGCTCAGCCCTTGCTGATGCGTCTGAAGAGTGACGTGGTCGACATCTTTGAGGCCGTGATTGATGGATCTCTGGATACCATTGAGATGAAAATTGACCCCAGGCCAACTGTCTGTGTGGTGATGTCCTCCGGCGGATATCCGGGATCGTATGATACGGGCAAGATCATAAAGGGGCTTGCCAAGGCGTCCAGGGAGGCCGGAGTCCAAGTCTTTCATGCGGGAACAGCAACGAAGAATGAACGGACGGTCACTGCTGGTGGCCGGGTTCTGGGGGTGACAGCAGTGGGTAAGACCCTTGAAAAGGCCATTGAACAAGCCTACAAGGCTGTGGACTGTATCCAGTGGACGGGTTGTTATTGTCGGCGTGACATAGGAGCGAAGGCCTTGCGGCGCCCTGAAAAACTGACAACACAGGCTCTGGTTGGTATTGTCATGGGTAGTGATTCGGATCTGCCGGTTATGCAGGCGGCGGCGGATTTTTTGAAGAAGATGCAGATACCTTATGAGATGACGGTGGCATCAGCACATAGAACTCCTGAGAGGGCTGCCCGTTGGGCCAGTACGGCCCAGGGGCGTGGATTGAAAATTATTATAGCTGGAGCCGGGATGGCGGCCCATCTAGCCGGAGTCCTGGCCGCCCATACCGAACTGCCGGTTATCGGCGTGCCCCTTGATGCCTCGCCACTCCATGGGATGGATGCTCTGCTGGCCACGGTGCAGATGCCACCGGGAATACCGGTTGCCACTATGGCGATAGGAAAGCCAGGGGCCAAAAATGGTGCGGTCTTTGCCGCTCGAATTCTCGCCCTGGAAGATAAGGGAGTTGCGAGCCGATTGCAGGAGTTCAAATTGGAAATGGTCAGAGAGGTTGAAGAAAAGGCTAGGAATATTGAAGGTTGAGTATCCCGGTGATGATCTGATCCATGGCCCGGCGGATGAGGAATTCCGACGGGCTGTTTCGGTCCTTGAGCAAGGTGGGATTGTTGCCTTTCCCACAGAGACCTTTTATGGTCTGGCCGTTGATCCTTTTAATGAAAAGGCCTTGGAAAAGCTGTTCAGCCTGAAAGGACGTCCCTTGTATAAGCCCTTTCTGGTTCTTATCCAGGATGAAACACAGCTGTCTGAGTTGGTACGTTCGATCCCACAGACATTCCGGCCGCTCATGGAGGCCTTTTGGCCAGGACCCCTGACCTTGGTGTTTCCAGCCGGACCAGGTCTCTCGTCATTGCTGACTGGAGAGAGTGCGACTATTGGTGTGCGGATTTCGCCGCATCCGGTTGCCAGAATCTTCGGCCAGATATGGGGCAGGCCGATGACTGCGACCAGTGCCAATCTGTCAGGGATGCCTGCTTCCAGCACTGCAGAAGAGGTCCGGCACTTTTTTGGAGCCGGGGTTGACTGTATCCTTGATGGGGGACAGACACCAGGAGGTATGTGCTCAACCGTGGTTGGACTGTATAAGGGGAAGCTACAGCTGATCAGGTCTGGGATGATTGATTTCTCTTCCCTGATTCAGATAAGTAAGGACGAAGCTTGAAGGGATTTACCTTCAGTTCATTCACCCTTTAACGTATTGATTTATCGCAGGAGAAACAGGGTATGAATGATTTGTGCTGGAATAAAGAATTTGCCATGGTGCAGGTGGATAATGATGAAGAATTACTCCAGGAATTGATAATGATCTTCAAGGACTCTTCGGCGTCAGATATGGCCATTCTGGTTCAGGCAATCGAAAAAGAGGATACGGCGGAGGGTAGAGGCGCGTCTCATTCCATAAAAGGAGCGGCTGCAAGTCTTGGTCTAGAGGCGATCAGGGACGTGGCAATGGCCATCGAGAAAGATTGTAGGGAAGGGTCATTAGTTGTTGCCCGGGAAAAGATGCCGCAACTGCAAAGATTATTGGTGCAGATGCGGGAGCTTTAAGGGTTGAACTTTTCTCTATAATGCAGTTTGTTTAGTCTGTAGGTGGACAGCATAGTTTTAACTATAAGCTATCCACCCGAGACCTTTTATTTCATTTACTGCCTGATCAGTTGCCGGTATTTAATGCGGTGTGGCTGGTCGGCTGCCGCCCCCAGTCGCGCCTTACGATCCTTTTCATAATCCGAGTAATTCCCTTCAAACCAGACAACCTGCGAATCGCCCTCAAAGGCCAGAATGTGGGTGGCGATCCGGTCAAGGAACCAGCGGTCATGGCTTATGACAACGGCACAGCCGCCGAAATTGACCAGAGCCTCTTCGAGTGCCCGCATGGTGTTGATATCCAGATCGTTAGTGGGCTCATCGAGGAGCAGGACGTTTCCTCCCTCTTTGAGCATTCGTGCCAGATGGACCCGGTTGCGCTGACCGCCTGAGAGCAGGCCAACCTTTTTCTGCTGGGCAGAACCTGAAAAATTGAATTTGGCCACGTAGGCCCTGGAATTAATCTCTTTGGTCCCGACCCAGACCGTTTCCTGGCCCTCAGAGACTGCCTCCCAAATCGTATGTTCAGGGTCAAGAATGTCGCGGCTTTGGTCAACGTAGGCAAGTTTGACCGTTTCACCCAGGCGGATAGTACCTGCATCGGGGGTATCCTGTCCGGTGATCATCTTGAAGAGTGTGGATTTTCCCGCGCCGTTAGGTCCAATGATTCCGACGATACCACCGGCAGGGAGCTTAAAATTCAGATCTTCAACGAGCAATTTGTCGCCCAGGCTTTTTCGCACATGGTCAGCCTCAATAACCACCTTGCCAAGACGTGGCCCGGGTGGGATAAAGATCTGCAGGTCCTGGGCAAGTTTTTCGGTCTCCTGGCTCAGCAGTTGCTCATAGGAGCTGATCCTGGCCTTCGATTTTGCATGTCTGCCCTTGGCAGACATCCGGATCCATTCGAGCTCCCGTTGCAGGGTGCGGCGCCGATCACTCTCTGATTTCTCTTCTGTAGCCAGCCGTTTTTCTTTCTGTTCCAGCCATGAGGAATAATTGCCCTTCCAGGGAATGCCGATACCCCGGTCAAGTTCCAGAATCCAACCGGCCACATTGTCGAGAAAATAACGATCATGGGTTACAGCAATAATGGTTCCCGCATATTGCTGCAGGTGCTGTTCCAGCCAGGAAACAGACTCGGCATCCAAGTGATTGGTGGGCTCATCGAGCAGGAGGACGTCCGGCTGTTTCAAGAGGATGCGGCAGAGTGCGACGCGTCGCTTTTCACCACCGGAGAGGATTGCGCACAGGGTTTCCGGAGCCGGGCAACGCAGGGCGTCCATGGCCATTTCCAGTTTGCTGTCCAGGTCCCAGGCGTTCAAGGTGTCAAGCTTGTCCTGAACCTCGCCCTGTCTATCAATGAGTGCCTGCATTTCGTCATCACTCATCGGCTCGGAAAACTTTTCATTGATGACGTTAAATTCATGGAGCAGGTCAACGGTACTCTGGACTCCTTCTTCAACGATCTGTCTGACTGTTTTTTCGGGGTCAAGTTGGGGTTCCTGATCCAGATAGTCGATGATAAGCCCGGGAGAGAGAATGATTTCTCCGTTAAATTCGGTATCAATGCCAGCCAGAATACGCAACAGTGTACTCTTACCGGAACCGTTCAGCCCCAGTACCCCGATCTTGGCCCCATAAAAATAGGAAAGAGAGATGTCTTTGAGGATGGGTTTGCTATCGTAAAACTTGCTTACCTTGATCATCGAATAGATAATCTTTTTGTCATCTGTACTCATGATAATACCTGTCAAAAAAATGGAAGAAAAAGGAGAAAATGGAAGATCTTCAAAAATACTAGAGAATACTCTGGAATAAAAAAAAAAGGAAGAGACATACGTAGAGTACGCCTCTTCCTTGTGCTGAATAAGGGTGAATCTTTTTTAGTCTGTTATGGTACAGTCATTGCCCTTACATGTAACAGCTCCAACCAGAAAAAAGGCCTTATAACCATTATTGTTCAACTCTTTGGCTGCCATATCAGCCCGTGCTCCGGTGGTGCAGTGAATATAGATCTTTTTGTCTTTGGGCAATTCTCCCATACGGCTTCCCACTTGGTCAAGAGGGATGGAAAAAGCATTTTTGTACTTTCCTGATGCGCTTTCATCCTTGGTGCGTACATCGAGAATAACGGCATCCGTGGCTTTACCATTGGCGACATTGAGGAAATCAGTCATGGAGACCTCACCTTTTTCCAATTTCCGTTTCCAGTCGATGGTGGTGACCACAGGACCGCTTGTCGTCTCACCGCCGGACTTGATCCAGCCGTCAATATTTCCTGGAACCAGAGAGACCTTTTTCAATCCTGCCTCATTCATATCCTTCATCGCACTCATAGCCTCTTCGGTGCTATCACTGTAGAGGATAAAAGGTGCTTTTTTAGGCAGGCTTTCTATCTTATCTTTGAGTGTGGCATAAGGGATGGTCACTGATCGTGGAATGCGACCAGCTGCTGATTTTTCTGCGGAACGCAGATCAATAAGTACTATGTTTCCTTTGCTGATAAACTCATTAGAGCCATAGGTAGGATGACCTGCCTTGCTCCATCCAGGTTCACCGTCCAGATAGACGCGAACATTCTTGTAGCCCAATTTTTTCGCCTGACCGGCGGAAGAAGTGGACATGCCTCACGTGGGGCCTCCGCAGTAAAAGATGAGGAGCTCATCTTTGTTTTCAGGGAGCTTGTTGGCCTGTTTTTCAAATTCATCGGATGGAATGTTGATGGCACCAGGCAGGTTCGATGCTGCAAAACGCTTTGCCGGGCGTGAGTCAATAAGGGTGAATTTCCCTCCCTTATCCATTATTGTTTTCAGCTCGGGGGTCTTTACCTCGGTGACACCTTTCGGTAGTTTTGCCAGTTTTGGTTTGATGACGGTAGCCCAAGGTTCGCCCTTACGCATCTCATAATTGATAATGGATGCATGGCCGGCGACTGCATTTTCAATACCCTTGGTTTTATCATCAAATTTTACGAGGATGGTCTTGGTGGCTGCGCCTTTCCCAACTTCAATGGCAATGACTTTTGCTTTTCTTGACACATCCGCAACATTTCCCATATAGACCGGAACTTCAGCAAGAAGTATACTTCTTGATCCGCTGCCGGTTCCATGCTGGGCAATCAATTTTGGGGGAGTGGTTCCTGTCTGGGTACATCCTGTTGTTAAAAAGGATGCCATGATCAGGAAAGGAATAAATTTGATCAACTTTTTTTTCATTCAGCCCTCCAAGGCGCTTATGAGATGAGTTAAGTTCGCTGCAGTTAAATCATTTCAAGGTGATTGAATCTGGGCGCGAACCGTTAATATTAAAATGACTAAATGCATTTTTTATACCAAATTATGAGAATACTTCAACATGCTGAATATTTGGAGTTAATATGATAATTTCTATATTCGAAGTTGATATAACTGGTGCAAAAAAATCTAAGTTAGGCTAAGAAAAGAGAGTACTTCTGCACTCAGAAAGTGAGATGCTGTTGCTTCTTGTTTGTGTTTATATATTGTAATATCATGATGATATGTGATCGTCTCGTGCTTATTGTAGTTGAAGCTATCGTGCTTTCTAGGCAAGAGCAAATTTCTTTGCAACAAAGTTGAAGATGTAAAGGTTCCTTATTCTTCATTCAAACCCTACCCTTACACAGTTCACTGAGTAGCCTGATTAATTATAAATAATTATGAAAATCCGTAGTTTTATTTTTTTGACCGTGATCGTCTTGGGACTCTTCCCTCTTTTCGTCCTGGTGGCGATGAATTTGCCAAAGACCATTGACCGCCTGGAGTATGCGGCTGAACTTGAAACCCAGGCCAGATCTCAGGTGGATTTTGCCAAATTAAATGCCCGGATCCGTTGTCTGAAAAAAAGTCTTCTTCATTCGACAACGCTGCCATCTACTCTGGAAGTTGTCAATCATACAGGAGACAAGAAGGCACTGGCAGCCCTTTTTGTTAATTGGTTTGCTCTTAATGATCCAATCAGTGGTTTTTCCCTCTTTGACGCAGCCGGTCGTGAAACTCTTGGCTTTTTCAGGTCCCAGGGAGGACTTGCGGTACGTGAACCCAGGAAAGAAAGATTGGCCGGTTCTTTTTTGCGTGATTCCTTGGGATTAAAAGAAAACGAGATCTTTGTAGGTCTGGTGGATGAAAAAAATGACCCTTTACGCCTGACAGGTCGCGATGAATATACCCTGATTCTCCTTTCTGCAGTCAGAGAGGCTGAAATGCCGGCAGCTGGGGTACTCATGATGCGTATTGACATGTCAACCTTCCTTGAAAATTTCAAAAATTCTTTATGGGTAACAGAAAATGGAACCTATCTGAAAGGATGTCAACTCGATGTGCAAGGGAGGAGAATCTACGAGGGTATCGGCAAAATAGGCGATTGCAATGCCTTTGAAGAATTTCCCGGACTGAAGAGTGAGGGCTGGAAAGGCGATCCGTTGATCCTTAAGGATAAGCGTCGTAATAAAATTGCCTGGATGCCGCTTATCTTTCATGCCGAAAAGCAGGCGGTTATGTGGGTGGGTACCGTAGTTGATGAGAGTGCCATTGAGTCATGGAAGTTCAGCTTGATGCTCAATGTGGTAGCGGTGATCTGTATGATGTCGCTTCTGGTCTTTTTTACGGCCAACTGGATTACGGTCAGGATCGATGCGATCCAGAAAGATCTGTTGGTCGGCCTTGATGATATTATTAATAATGAAAAAAAGGTTGTTTTTGACTGGAAAGGTCCAGCGGAGCTGAAAGGCCTTGGTGATGATCTTACTTCATTTGCCACTCGTTATACTGATACTTGTAAGGCCAGGATGGTGGCCGAAGCAGCACTCAGGGAAAGTGAGGATAAATTTCGTAATCTTACGGCATCGGCCCTTGACGGTATTATCCTTATGGATCACGAAGGGAATATTGCTTATTGGAATGAAGCGGCGACAACAATTTTTGGTTTTCCCAGTGCTGAGGCACTGGGAAGTCCTATTCATCAATTAATTGATGCTCGCCGTGAAGGCGAAAGCCAAATTGTCCAAGGATTGGAAGGGAAAAATCTTGTTGGTGATTTTGCCCATACCGTTGAGCTGGTGGCCAGAAACAGGAATGGCAGTGAGGTGCTGGTTGAACTGTCCCTTTCTTCCACCCGAATCAGAAACAAATGGCATGCCATCTGGATCGTCAGGGATGTGTCAGAACGAAAAAGGAGTGAGGAACAGGCCAGGAAGCAGCTGCAGCAGCTGCAGCATGCTGATAAGATGATTTCCCTTGGTCTGCTTGTGTCCGGTGTTGCCCATGAGATTAATAATCCTAATTCCATAGCCCTGCTAAATCTACCTGTCCTGGCACGTGCATGGGAATCAGTCAAGCCGATCCTTGATGAATTTTATCATGAAACTGGCGATTTTACAGTGGCTGGCGTTGACTATACAGTAATGCGTCAGCAGTTGCCGAGAGTCTGTGCGGAGCTGGAAGAAAGTGCGGCCAGGATCCGGCAGATTGTGGTTGATTTGAAAGATTATGCCAGGGCTGAAACTAGCGGCCAGATGATCCAGGTGGACATTAATGATGTGGTTCAGTCAGCAGTACGCTTGACCATGAATAGTATCCATCAAGCCACAAAACGCTTTACTGCCACTTACGCTGAAAATCTGCCCAAGGCCTTGGGAAACAGGCAGCGTCTGGTGCAAGTTGTTATCAACCTCATCCAGAACAGCTGTGAGGCCTTGGGAGAGAGCGGCCGTGCTATTGCTGTTGTTACCAGATATAACAGGGAAAGTGATGGGGTTGAGATTGTCATTCGTGATGAGGGAAGTGGTATTGACCCGGATGTGGTGAATAAGGTGACCGATCCCTTCTTCACGACCAAACGGAATATGGGTGGTACTGGACTAGGGCTTTCAGTTTCAGCCGGTATTGTGAAAGAACATAATGGCATGATCCATTTTGATTCGATTTTGAACCTGGGGACAGAGGTTATTGTGAGTCTTCCTGCCCTCGGTGCATCAGCGGTGGAGAAATAATTGTGAATGAAAAGAAAAACCGTTCATCCCTGAATGATCAGGCCATAAAAATGATATGAAATCATGACAAAAAATCTCTATCCATTATTACCTGTGTTGTTGGTCGATGATGAAGATGCCTGGTTACACAGTTTCGGGCTCACCCTTCATTCTGTTGGGATAGCAAATGTAATTACCTGTAATGACTCACGAAAAGTAATTGGTATCCTGCGGGAGCAGGAGGTCAGCGTCCTCGTTCTCGATTTGACTATGCCTCATCTGGCAGGTGATGAATTATTGACCCTGGTGGTCAAAGATTATCCTGATATCCCTGTTATTATTATCACTGGGCTGGATCAGGTGGAAACAGCAGTTTCCTGCATGAAGCTTGGGGCCTATGATTTTTTCACCAAGGTGGCAGAACAAAACCGATTAACTACAGGAGTGCGTCGGGCCATAGAACTGGGAATGCTTCGTCGTGAAAATAGTTCTCTAAAAGAACATTTTTTTGCAGATACGCTGAAAAATCCTGAGGCCTTTTCGGCCATCGTGACTCATAATAAGAGTATGCACTCCATCTTTCAATATGTCGAGGCCATTGCTACGACATGTGAACCTGTCCTGATCACTGGTGAAACAGGAGTGGGAAAAGAGTTAGTTGCCCAAGCCGTGCATAGGCTCGCTCAAAAGAGCGGCGAGTTTGTTGCCATTAATATTGCCGGTCTTGATGACACTATGCTCAGTGACACCTTGTTTGGTCATCGAAAGGGCGCTTACTCCGGGGCGGAATTGAATAGAAAGGGGCTTATTGCCACTGCCGCTGACGGCAGCCTTTTTCTTGATGAGATCGGAGACCTGAGCCAAGGCGCACAGATAAAATTATTGCGATTGCTGCAGGAACGTGAATATTACCCCTTGGGTTCAGATGTCGCCCGCAGCACCAATGTCAGGATGATTTTTGCCACTCATCAGGATCTTGGTTCTCTGCAGGAGTCCGGCAGGTTTAGACAAGATCTCTTTTTTCGACTGCGCACTCATCATGTGCATATCCCACCCTTGCGTGAGCGTCTGGATGATCTGCCTCTGCTTCTTGATTATTTTCTTGAAGATGCGGCAAAAAAACTTGGCAAGAAAAAGCCCGCATATCCCAGAGAATTGTTAATTCTGCTGGGAACCTATCACTATCCGGGAAACGTGCGGGAATTTCAGTCCATGGTGTTTGATGCGGTCTCCAAGCATCAAAGCCATACCTTGAGTATGGATGTGTTCAAGGCCTATATCAACAAGTGTTCTGTTGGCTATGAGTTTCTTCCCGCATCGCAACCGGTTGAAACTGTTTTTGCCGTCGTTGATCGGCTGCCGACCTTGAAAGAATCAGGGCGCTTGCTGGTCCAGGAGGCATTAAATCGGGCCCAGGGAAATCAGGCGATTGCGGCACAGATGCTTGGTGTCACCCGTCAGGCCTTGAATTGGCGGCTGAAACAGGAAGGATAGAATTGTCGGAGAGAAGCTTTTCGTTTTTTTACAATTTGAGCGGTGAACTGTAGCGGCTGAAAGGCTCATTACTTTAGATTGGAGGGACAATGGAAAAGATTGAGTGTCGGTTTGCAGGCTGTGTGATGGATTTTGAACAGGCGAAAGCGGTTGCCAGGATTGTGGCGGAACAGGGAAATGAGTTTGCCACACTGATGTCTTGGTGCGATCGTGATAAAGGGGTTCATTCTCCCCACTGTCTGCAATGCGAGATCAAGGGTGAACCGGGATGGGAGGTATATGGCCGGAACCATGATGGCCGGTTACGGATCAGTATCGACGATGATAGATTTGTTTTTATTTTTTCTTGATTGAAAGAAGTGAGGCGGGGGAGAAGTTGTAAATAAGAAAAGTTTTGTTTGTTTTCTTGCTCTGCTTAAAAAAAAAGGGGAGTGTTAACCAATGAATTGGTTAACACTCCCCTTTGTGGTTCAGGATACTGAATACTACAGATCAGACAAAGAACTTATTCGTCATTTTTCTTTTCAGACAGTCCTTTAACAAGCATGGCGCCAGCCAGACCAAGCAGACCAAGATCTCTGGCCTTACGCATTGCTGGTTTAAACATGGATGCCATCATCACACGGCGTTTGACACTGCTCATATCGGCCAACTCAGGGGTTTCATCCTGGAAGAGAAGAGTGATATCCTTCTTCTTACCATAGTAGCGCGAATTCGGCCCAATGCTGGCACCCTTAGGCTCCAGACCTTTGGCCCCTTTTGCCACATATTGAGCAACCTCTGATTTTGGATCATCAAGGTCACCAAAGATACGGGCATTGGTAAGGCAGGTTTGAACACAGGCAGGAATTAGTCCGGCCTCAACACGGGGCATACAGTAAGTGCATTTGTCAGCCTTGCCGTCGGATGAGACATCATCGGTCAGGTAAGGGTTGACATACCGGGCACCATAAGGACAAGCATCTGCGCAGGCCCCACAGCCAAGACAACGGCTCTTGTCAATCTGGACAGTTCCGTTAAAGGGATCTTTCCAGGTTGCAGCAACTGATAGGGTAGTGGTCTTACCCGTTTTTGCATCTTTAAAGGTTACATCTACCGGATCGGCAGGGCATGCATCCACGCAGGGTGGTTTTGCACAATGGTTACACAGACCAGGATAGTAGGTAGAGGCAAGCTCATCCCCCACCTTGCTGGGTCCGAGACGGTGGACCCAGTTCCGGCCAAACTCAACCGGAACCTCCCACTCCGCCTTACAGGCTATGGCGCAGGCGTGGCAGCCTACACAGCGTTCTAGATCAATGATCATTCCGTATTGCATCGAAAATATCCTCCTGAAAAAGGCTCAAGGTTTTGGTTAAGCTGGAATATCCAGGGCTTTACCATCCTTGGTCAGTTTAACAAAGTTGTTACGCATACCATGACATCCGGTCTCCGGGTCAATGGCGATCTTGGTGATCAGACTCTGGTCATCAACACCCTTGCCGACACCTGCGGTCATCAGTGGGTTGGCAGATCCATAGCCATGGTACATATAAACAGCATCTTTTCTGATGCCTGGTGTCACCTTGACCGTGGTGGTGGTGCGGGATTTGACCCCTTCACTGTTGATAAAACCAACGGTGTCACCATCTTTCAAACCAAGTTTGGCGGCAACTTCATCATTGAGCCATACAGGATTGCCTGGCATCTCATGATTCAACCAGACGTTATTCTGGCTGCGGTTGAAGGTGTGTACCGGGGCACGGCCGTAAAGCAGTCGGGCATAACCAGCTGGCACATCTTCCACTGCCTTATAGGTCGGTGCGCCGGGGAAACCGGCAGCGGCAACGTCTTCGTTAAACAACTGAACCATGAAGTCTTCAGGCACACCATAAGGAGAGAATCCTGGCTGGAGATGAATGCCGCCCTCGGCCTTAACTGATGCCAAGGTGATATTGGCTGAAGCCAGGGTCTTGTCCACAAGCTCTTCCAGGGTCTGAACCGGAATCTCTTTCTCGTGGCCCATACGCTTGGCGATTTCGTTAGTAATATAGACCTGATCCTTGCGTTCGAACATGGCCGCTACCAAGGGCATACGGGGGGCGATGAACTGGGTTGGCTCCTTGTCAGTTGCCTTCACCTTGCCAACTCCGGTTTTGATCTCGTCGTGACGCTCAAGATAGGAGGACTCAGGCAAAAGAATATCGGCCCACATGGTGACATCGGTAGGCATAACATCGACGCACATGACAAAATCCATGGCGTTGAAAACCTGCTTCATCTTCTCCTGTTTGGGGATGGTCTGCATGGGGTTTTGACCCCAGACCACACAACCCTTGATTGCATAAGGCTTACCGCTGATCGCGCAGTCACGGATCAATTCGGTTGGGGTTCCAGGAGGTTTGAAAGGATAAACCTTTTTATCGTTGATGACGTTGAGGTTAAACTCATCGCCATGCTCTTGGGGGGCCCAGCTGGTCTTACCCAGTTTGGCAGGGTTCTTGGGTGGAACCCAGCCGCCTTTTACATAGTAGGCACCAAGGAGTGCAGTCAAACAGGCAAGGGACCGTTCACGCTGGAAGTCATTGCCGTACCAGGAAACGTGACGGCCTGGATGGATGGCCACATTCGGGGCATTGGCAGCAAGCAGCTCAGCCACTTCCTTGATCTGGGCAGCAGGGATATCACACTCTTTGGCTGCCTTGTCCAGGGTCCATTCGGAAATGGCCGTGGAAAATTTGTCAAAGCCGGAAGTATGCTTGGTCACAAACTCTTTGTTATACTTATTGTTTTGAACCAGGTAGTTCATGATTGCCAGCAGATACGCAGTATCGGTGCCTGGCTTGATCTGTACCCAGATGTCAGACTTGGCAGCAGAGGCGGAGTAGCGTGGATCGGCTACAACCAGTTTCGCGCCGCCCTGCAGACCTTTCATATAGGACTTGATGTGGGAGACATGGATGTTTTCACCCAGATGGCTACCAACGAGGAAGATGACCTTGGTATTGGACATATCAACCATCTCACCAGGGGCCTTGCCGATGGTTGCCACATAAGCGGCGTCGCGGATACCGCGGCACTGGAAGAAGGATGCCTCGCTCACATTGTGGGTGCCCACCGTGCGCTCAAAGTAGTGCATTGGATATTTGGCTGATGCGCCATGAGGAAACACGCAGATTCCCTGCGGTCCATGCTGATCAACAACTGCCTTGAGTTTGGAGCCGCACTCATCGAGTGCCTCCTTCCAGGAAATACGTTTCCATTTAGGCTCGCCGCGTTTCCCAACGTTTTTCAAGGGGTATTTCAAGCGGTCCACATCGTAGAGCAGTTTGACACCGGCGTTACCGCGGGCGCAGATGGCTGTACCATTGTCAATGGACTTGGGGTTACCCTCAAGTTTCATCAACTGTCCATCGCGAACCTTGCCCACCAGCTGACAGCGCCAGAAACACATTTCGCACAGTCCGCCGACCACAGTTGTGTCGCCCATGGTGCCCTTTGGTTCAAGGGACGCCTTGGCAACACCTGTTTCTGCGGAGACGACCTTGGACAGCGGTATCGTGGCTGCTGCCAGGGATGCCGTCTGAAGGAACTTACGCCTCGTTAAGTTGAAAGCCATCTTCCTCTTCCTCCTTTGTAAAAGAATCAATTAGGGTTACAACCATCCTGTAATAAGGATGGCGGGTTTCTTCTGCGACTCGGGGGCAAAATTGTTTGTACCAGGGTCGAAACAGCTTGCTGAGAAATTCTTCCTCTCCGGCAAAATCTTCTTCTTTAGCCAGGAGTGACAAGAATTCAAGTTCGTGAACCAGGTGATCAGGGAGGTCTGCATTGTCCTCCATTGTAAACCCTTTTTCGCGGTAAAAGTTCAGGGTTCTAAGGGCAAAGGATCCCTGAATGGATTTGTCCATGTAAACAGAGGCAAAGGGCGGAGCGACCACGTGGGGAACGCCATTTATGAACAACCGAGTGTATTCTATCTGCAGGTCTTCAATAAAGTCTGAAGATTTTTCCACAGCGTCTCGTATCTCTTTTCCTTCTGTTATAGCGCCAAAAGTACCCAGAAGATTGTAGAAGACATTAAAAAAATCTTCGTTCATCCATTCGGGGTCAGGGTATTGCATGCATTGGGCCATGAAGCGATAAAGAGAGGCAATGTCCTGAGATGTGGTTGATTCTGTCATATAAAGAAAAAAGTAAGAAAGTTTATAGAAATATTTAAGGAGAATACTTGAATGGCTTAAGTGCATAAGCCATTATTAATTGCATCTTGTCGCAACGTAAGCATTTTATGATGAAAGTGTTGTTGCTGAAAATCAGTTAATGACCGTAGCGAATATTAACCTAACTGTCAAGGAACAACAATTTACTTGTTCATATAAAAGCATGTTTTTTTTGCCTATAAAGGCAGTTTGTGTATTATGCACATAACTATAAATGGCTGTTTGTTTTTTGGGTCTTAGTGGAGGGGCCCGATTGGCCGATTGACCATCAGCTTTTCCGGCCAGGTCAACCTTGATTAAGGTCTGCATTAAGTGAAATGTGAACCGCTTATTTCTGGGAATCAAAATCGTGATGATTTCATTGAAAAGGCAACATGGAAATAATGTCTTCGGCGAGTGGCAATAAAAAAAGGAGTTTCAGGCAGACGCCTGAAACTCCTTTTTCCATGGGGTGGGGTGAATGATGGGACTCGAACCCACGACCGCCTGGACCACAACCAAGTGCTGCCACCAACTGAGCTACATTCACCACGTAATTATTTTATTACTATAATGTCGCCTTATATACCCGCTGACTAAGGTTTTTGCAAGGGTAAAATGTAGGCACAGTCAAGGAATGAAGAAGCTTCTTGACTGTGCCTTGGTGTCAGTTAGGTTCTGTGGGAAAAAGATTGTAAGGGGACAGTTACTTACAGGTCTGCCTGGCAGTGCATGCATTTTTGAGCTTGGGCTTTAATGAGTTCGGCACAGTGCGGGCACTCTTTTTTAAAGTGGGCTTTAAGGATGTCGCTGATAATCATACCGCACTCCTGGGTCAGGGACGTGTCTCTGAAGGTGTGGTTTCTGATGGGATCAATGCAGGAAAGGTCGTTAAGTTGCCTCAGACAGGCGACAGCTTTTTGTCTGTTGGCAAGGCTTGCGGATTCATCAAGAATCAGGGTCAGAACCGGGGCGAGATTATGCCCTGCCACGCACGTTTCAAGTGCGGCTTTTGCTTCCTGTTCCTTGAGATATCGTTCGTTTTGCATCTTCACTACTTCGGTGTCAATTATACTGCCGGTGAAGGCATATTCACTGGCAACCATCATTACGTTTTGTTCTTTGCTTCCTGGTAACTGCATGCGGCGATACGATCCCTTGTGGCCGTATTGGAGTTCGACGTGCTGCCAGCCATTTTTAAAAACGGGGCATTCATTGTTCAGGCAGATAAACAGGACTTCCGATCCCCAGCCAAGACCATCACCGACATGGACAGGTGGGGCTTCACAGCATGACATTTCGGCCTGGCAGCTGGGACAGATATGAACTTCGTCAAGATAACTGAAATCACGGGTAAACATATGTATTTCTCCTGAAAGGGGATAAAGCTATTTATGAAAAAATTAGGGGTTGTCTTTACTCTCTTGAGATCTTTTAAACTTATTGAGCTTCTTGATTGTTTTGCCGGAAAGATTCAGGGGCGGCGCATTGTGTTCCTTCTGACCGAAGGATTGACGGGCCTCAACCAGGGCCTTTTACCCATCCATAGAAATAGAGAAGGAGGAGCCAGCAAGCCAGGATGACAATAAAGAGGACATTGCTTGAGTATCTGTTTTTTGCAGGGGGATTCTGCTCCATGTCATCATTGCTGTTCTGACTTTCTGTCACCTTATACCTCGCCCTTCATCCCTGCTCTTGTTAAGACCTCATCAACAGCGCGGGCCTGCTTCATCCTGGCATCGAGGAAGGCGGGAGTCAGATAGGTGCGGTTTTGATCCATCAAATCACAAAGCTTCGTGATGTTTCCTCCTTCCGCCAGATCAATGATCTCCAATAGATTTTCGGCAAAACTGCGCACGATTTTTCTGCCGTCACCACCAGTGGCCATGATCTCAGCATAGGTGCGAGGATTCTGATTATGCACCCGGGCCATGGCCAGAATGCCGTAACGGGAGGTGAGGGTGGAGTGGCTGCCTATATCCTTGCAGTTGATCTCGTGTTGTCTCAAGGCACTAGCCATGGCCACGGAGATAATAGTCGGTAACTTCTGGCCGACTCCCATGAGCAGGTCATGTTTATCCGGGGTGTCCTGAAAAATGTCCGCACCGTGTTTGTAGAGAAAAGCCTCAAATTCTCCACAGAAACCGCCGCTGCGAGAAGTTCGAACCACGGAGGCATTTTTGTCTTTCATGGTCACGGCCTGGGGGCCCCAGAGATTATGAACCAGCATGATTTCCACGCCCTGTCTGGTTACCTCCATGGCAGCTTTCAAGGTGTTTTCAGATTCACCCGCCAGCAGGATCATGGCTTGGCCGTCATGCAGCAGCCCGCCGTATTGGCGGATGGAGTCAACCGTGACTGAGATGGGGACGCAGATGATGACGACATCAACCTGAGGGATCATCTCTTCAGGCCGTAGAGTGGTAGATCGGCCGGTCATCAGGGTACGGTAGCCTTCATTCTCGAGGCGATCGGCAAACCAGCTGCTCATGTCGCCGGTACCGATGAAGCCGAAGGTCTTGATCTTCTTGACCCGCATATCAACACGGGGGAAGGAACCAAGAAGTTTCAGGCAATCTTCTTCCTGGATGATATTCTTTTCGATACTTTCCAGGGCACGGCTGAGAATCTCATCGCCGATGTGGCCTTCTACTTCGATGTAAATCTGCAGTTTCTGAGTCCTGATGTCATTTTCCGAACGAAGATCAAGGATGTTGATGCCACGACGGGTGAATTCTCCGAGAATATCAACAAGCATGCCAACCCGGTCTTTTAATGGACGGGTAATAATAGCAGTGGCGTCATAGCCTGTCTGGCTGGCCAGATTTGAACCAAGGACGGCAAAACGGGTGCGGTTATGAGGGACAACTTCCCTTGTTATGATCTCCAGGCCATGTCGGTGCAGTAGCTCTTCCGATTCAATGACTGCTTGATCCAGAAGATTGCGGCTCTTGATATCGGCAAGGGCCATGTCGATATCCTGGACGGTCATCAGGGTGGCCGCCGGGTAAGTATCGGCGATATACTCTTCACACTGTCGGAAGACCGAACCGCGACCGACGATGGTTTTTATCTGCCTCGTTCCGTCTTGTTGTTGCAGGGTGCCCAGGGACAGATGGATGGGGAGGACAATATTGTCAATCCAGTACCCTTCTTCGAGTTGTTCCATGAGGCGGAAATACTCTTTAATTTCACCTTCCCGAGTATTGTAGATAGGGATGATGGCCAGATCTGTCTCTTCGCTGATGAAGGCATTAATAATGTCAGGAATCCGGTTGTAGAAGCGAAGAGTGGCGTCAGGAGCGTATTTGCGTGCGGCCTGACAGCCGGCTGAGCCATCGGGCCCGAGAGTGGCAATGCTGATCATGACTGATTCTGCTGGATAGTGATGTTAAAAATGTTAAGCCGTTGGAGCAGAAAAATATTATTTTCCGGCAAGGACGGCATAAGGCATCGTGACGAAATGGCTAGGAAAACTCTTTCGTTACGGCCATTGAGCAATACACTAACTATTCCGGCAGAATAAACATTATCAGCGGCTAAGGCAAGTTTTTAAGGAGTGAATAAATGATTTGTGGCTCAGGTGGAACGATACGAGCAGGACAGGAATCGGGTGAAAAGAAGATGATTGCTCCCTTCACCCGATTATTGCCGGGCTGAATATTGGAATCAGGGCCAGAGGAGTGTTTTGTGGATCCAGCCTTCTGTACCTTTGGCGTGTTGAACCTTGACCCAGTCGCCTTTCGATGAGGTTTTTGTTAGCACAACGCCGCGTTCGATATTGGCGACAATCGCGCTACTGGTTGATGGTTCAGAGCGCATATTAATTGTTTTTTGGGCGTTAACAATAACTGTGTTGCCGGGACCCACAAGTGTTTTGTGAATCCAACCGCTGTCATTTTCAAAGTCAGAGATTTTTAACCAATCTCCTTTCTTCTCCACGACTTTCAGAGGGTATCCCTGAAAGAGTTCCATGGCTATCTGATCATCAGTGCTGGGGCCAGTGCGTACATTGATGCCATCTGATTTGACACTGACTGTTTCCGCGTAAACAATGGACGAGCTCAACAGAACAAGTGCGCTGCAGGTAATAAGACATCGGGAGAAAATGTGTGACAGACGGATTTGCGTGCTCATGATTTTTATGTATCCTGATTAAGTCAAACTTGAGAGAGGTGCCTTGAGATCGTCGAACGGTCAATCCGTCCCACTCAACGAAAAACCTGATTTTTCAAGGCATCCTTTGAAAAAAAACCAGTTTAAAAAAAACAGTTTCTAAATTGTCAAACCAGATTGTCTATATATCATTAATGCTTTTTTAAGTCAAACTTCAAGTCCTTTTTTTTAAAAAAAAGTTTATTATCTCATTGTTGTTATTGTGTTATTTTTTGAGTGTGAAGGATGCTGCTTCGCTGGGCAAGGCTATTTGTTATTTCTTTATCTGTTTAGTGTTGATTTATGTCGGTTTACCGTCTTAAATGCTTGCCTTGAAATGCTGCCCTTTTGTTATGATCTTGATCCGGTATTGATATGAACCAGAAAGTAAACAGGGAACAGGTGTGAAGACAGCGGTTATTGCCCTGACACGAGGGGGCAGAGAAATGGCTGGCCGGATCGTCTCCGGTCTTGAGAATTGTGAACTCTGCGAGGTCACAGATGGAGTCATATCTACCATACGGAAACTCTGGTCTCACTATGACGGCCTGATCTGTGTCATGGCAACCGGTATTGTGGTGCGGGCCATTGCCCTGCTGTGCCGGGATAAAAAAACGGACCCCTGTGTGCTGGTCCTCGATGAAAAGGGGCAGTTTGTGATCAGTCTGCTGTCCGGCCATCTGGGTGGCGGCAATGAACTGGCCCGCATGGTGGCGGTGATCACTGGCGGAGTGGCGGTGATCACCACTGCCTCGGATGTGACCGGTCATACAGCCCTTGATTTGTGGGCTGCGGTGAATAACCTGCAGGTGCAGAATTCGGAGCGTTTGGTTGGAGTTTCCGCGAAACTGGTCAATGAGGGTGAGGTGAGTTTTTTTTCAACTCTGGAGTGCGGTAACCTGCCTGTTGATTTCAAGGTGGTGACGGAAGCGGCCCTGGCTGATATTGTTCTTTCCCATGGGACCTTCGATCCCCTTGAACACCCTGAAGCCCTTGTGCTCTGCCCCTGTAATCTCTATCTGGGACTGGGCTGCAATCGAGGGGCCAGTTCTGCGGATTTTGAGCGGGGCATAACCGAATTGTGTAGGCAATACCGCCTGGAGCCTTCTGCCATTGCCGGGATTGCCAGCATTGATCTGAAAGCGGATGAGGCCGGGCTGCTCCAGTTTGCCAGAGAAAATAATCTGCCCATCCGTTTTTATACCAAGGATGAACTCAACCGGGTTGAAGGGGTATCCACATCGTCTGCGGTGATGGCCGCAACCGGAGCCAAGGGGGTTGCGGAGCCTGCGGCCATGCTGGCGGCAGGCGATGGCATGACCCCGGGACAACTAATAGTAAGGAAGATAAAATGGAAGGATGTAACTGCGGCTGTGGCCGAAAAGAAGTTAGTGGACATGGCGAAAACCACAGTCAGCAAGGCATGATCAGCGTGGTTGGTACAGGCCCTGGGGGGCTTGATCACCTGACTCCTGCGGCCAGCAAGGCGATTGCATCGGCCGATGTGGTCGTCGGCTATCGCACCTATCTTGATCTGATCCCTGAACTGCTTGGGGGCAAGGAGGTTATCTCCTCGACCATGATGCAGGAGGTGGATCGTTGCGCCAAGGTCCTGGATCTTGCTGAGTGCGGCAAGCGGGTGGCCCTGGTCTCCGGCGGTGATCCGGGTATCTATGCCATGGCCGGTCTGGTTTTTGAGATGGCGGCGCAACGGGAGAGTAAACTTGCCATCGAAGTAATCCCCGGCATTGCCGCGGTCAACGGCTGCGCCGCCAGGCTCGGAGCGCCACTGATGCACGATTTCGCGGCCATCAGCCTCTCTGATCTGCTGACTCCGTGGGAGCTGATTGAAAAGCGTCTGGATGCCGCCGGTATGGCTGATTTTGTCATTGCCCTCTATAATCCTAAATCGAAGAAGCGAACGGAGAATATCGTGCGGGCCAGGGAAATTCTCCTTACCCATCGTCCGGGCACTACACCGGTGGGCATTGTCACAGCCGCCACCCGCGATGATGAGGTCATTACTCTCACCACCCTGGGTGCCATGCTCGATGCCGATATCGGGATGCAATCCACGGTCATCATTGGCAATGCCAGCACCTTTATCTGGAATGGTCATATGATCACCCCCCGGGGCTATGCCGGTAAGTATCAACTGGACAAGGAGAAGGGGTGCGCATGCGCCTGATCCTGCTCCGTCATGGCCGGACCGGGCTTTCTGGCCGTTATGTCGGCTCAAGCGATGTCCCCCTCTCCGAGGAGGGCAGGGAGCAGATCCTTGATCTGCGACCAAGCCTTGGCGCATTGAAGATCGATGGCCTACTGGCAAGTCCCATGCTGCGCTGCACCGAGTCCGCCAGCCTGCTGGAGCTGGGTCTGCCGATGCAGCTAGATCCTGATCTGCGGGAAATCGATTTCGGACGCTGGGAAGGGAAAACCTTTGCCGAGATTGAGGAGCAGGACCCGGAGCTGGTGCAGCACTGGGCGAAGGGAAAAGATGATTTTTGTTTCCCCGATGGTGAGGCGACAGCCGGATTTGTCAGCCGGGTGAATGCTGTCAAAAATCGGCTGCTTGCCTCGGAGGCTAAAACTATGCTCCTTGTCACCCATGGCGGGGTGATCCGCTCCCTGATTTGTGGCTTGCTCGGCCTGTCCCAGAAGGATTATCTCCTTTTTCAGGTGGCCAAGGGCCATTACAGCACCATTGACCTCTATGATGGCGGTGGGGTGCTGACCGGTTTTAACTTAGGGAGTCGATGCTAATGGGTAGACTGATCTTGGTTACTGGCGGGGCCAGAAGCGGCAAAAGTGATTACGCCCTGCAATTGGCGCAGTCGCTTCCCGGTCCGCGTTGTTTTATCGCCACCTGTCCGGTGGTTGACTCCGAGATCGATGAGCGTATTGCCCGCCATCGCGAGGAAAGGGAAGGAGCAGAGTGGCAGACCGTTGAGGAACAGACGGATATCGCCGCCGTCCTTCGGTCGCACCACGACTATCCCGTCTGTCTGATTGATTGCCTCACCCTCTGGGTGAACAATCTCATGTATCGTGTCGAACAGTCGAGTGAAGTGTTTACAGATGCTGAGATGCGCCAGCAGTGTGATATCCTCACTGAAGCCGCATCCATCCATCAGGGAACAGTGATCTGTGTCACCAACGAAGTGGGGATGGGAATTGTCCCGGATAATGCCGCAGCCAGAGTTTACCGCGATCTTGTTGGCCGCTGCAACCGGATGATGGCTGCAGCCGCAAGTGAGGTGGTTCTCGTCAGTTGCGGAATCCCTCTGCACCTGAAATAATATAAGTTTCGTACAATATAACTTGGAGTCGGTTCCCGTGCGCCGCAAGGAAACCAGATAATTCTTAATTTCTAATTCGTAATTCATATCATGAGCCTTTTAGAGAAAACCCTGCAAAAGATATTTCCGCAAGACAGTATTTCCCGTGAGCGCGCCAAGGAGCGCCTTGATCAACTGGCTCTACCCCATTGGGCTCTTGGTGATCTCATGGATCTGGCCGTTGATCTGGCGGGGATGACCCGTTCCATGACGCCTGCGGTCAAGAGAAAGGCCGTGGTGGTGATGGCAGGGGATCACGGAGTGGTGGCGGAAGGGGTGAGCAAGTTTCCTTCCGAGGTGACGCCGCAGATGGTCTATAATTTTGTCAACGGCGGGGCGGGGATCAATGCCCTGGCCAGACAGGCCGGGGCCGAGGTGATCGTGGTTGACATGGGGGTGGCTGCCGATCTGCGAGAGTTGGCCGCAGTGGGCAAAATCATCAATAAAAAAGTCGGCATGGGCACCGATAATATCGCCGTCGGTCCCGCCATGAGTCGGACCATGGCCCAGATGGCGGTGGAGGCGGGGATTGATATCGCTAATGAGCTGGCCGGACGCATTGATGTCTTCGGCACCGGCGACATGGGCATCGGCAATACCACGCCGTCCACGGCCATTGCCGCGGTGTTCACCGGCAAGACGGTTGAGGAACTTACAGGCCGGGGCACCGGTCTTGATGACGCCCAGTTGAGCCACAAAGCCAAGGTGATCATCAAGGCGCTGGCCGTGAATATGCCCGATGCTAAAAATGGGCTGGATGTGCTGGCCAAGGTGGGCGGGTTTGAAATCGGTGGCATTGCCGGTCTGATTCTGGGTGCGGCTGCCAACCAGAAGCCGATTCTGGTCGCCGGCTTTATCTCTACGGCGGGTGCCCTTGTTGCCTATGCCATCGAGCCCTTTGTCCGTGATTATATCATCTGCGCCCATCGCTCCATGGAACCGGGGCACGCCGCCATGCATGAAAAACTGGGACGCAAACCCCTGCTCGACCTGAACATGCGTCTGGGCGAGGGAACCGGCGCGGCCCTGGCCATGAATCTGGTGGAGGCTGCTGTGGCGGTGCTCACCGAGGTGGCGACTTTTGCCGAGGCTGCGGTTGCCGGGGCTGATAAGTAAGAAGTGACCGGACAAGAGAAAGAAGGGCAGTCGTGGCTGCCGGAAGCGTTCATGCATCCGCTGGCGAGCTTTCTGGCGGCCCTCCGTTTTCTGACCATTGTGCCGCTGACCTGGCACTGTGAGCAGGATGGGAGGTTTTTCGTTGCCAGCCTTCCCTGGTTCCCGGTGATCGGGCTGTTGATTGGCCTGGCCGCTGCCCTGCTCATCTCCTGCCTCATGCCGTTCTTCCCGCCGCCGGTTTTGGCCATGGCCGCCATTGTCCTGATAGCAGGGGTCTCAGGCTGCCTGCATCTGGATGGTCTGGCCGACAGCGGTGACGGCCTGCTCAGCTCCCGTCCCCGGGAACGCATCCTGGAGATCATGCGCGACAGCCACACCGGGGCCATGGGCGTGATCGCCATTGTCGTGGTGCTCCTGGGAAAATATGCGGCTCTTTCTTCTCTTGGCGCTTCGACCTTGATTGCCACCCTTATCGTTATGCCCGTGGCCGGTCGCTGCGCCATCGTCCTGACCATGGCCTGCCTGCCTTATGCCAGAGAGGGCGTGGGGCTGGGGCGCCTTTTTTATTCGCCTTCCAGCCGCTGGGCCGCGCTCTGGGCCTTCGCCTTGTTGGCAGGAGTCCTCTCCTGTAGCGGATGGCGGATGTTTTGTGTCGTTCTCGTCGCCGTCCTTACCACCGTGCTTTTGTTTTCCCTGTGGTGCCGCGCCCGAATCGGCGGGGCTACTGGAGATACCCTGGGCGCGGTTTGTGAACTCACCGAGATGATGGTTGCCATTGCCATGACCTTCGGAGTCAATACCTTATGAAGAACAAAGTCTCTCCTTCACAATCTGGCGTCACCGGCCATGGCGGCAATGTCCATGGACTGGCCAGGGAGATGGGCATAGATGTGACCACTCTGCTGGATTTCAGCGCCAATATTAATCCTCTGGGGCCGCCGGAGTGGCTGCGTCCGCTCATCAGTTCCGAGGTGGCCTCACTGGTTCATTATCCTGATCCTTATGCCGGCAAGCTGGTGCAAGCCATTGCCGAGCGCTATAAGGTGCCCGAGGAGTCGGTGGTGGTGGCCAACGGCACCACCGAGCTCCTCTATCAGCTGCCGAAACTCCTTGGCTGCGCCCAGGCCTTGATCCCCTCTCCCTCTTATATCGATTATACCAAGGTGATGGAGCTTGCCGGGATGACCGTTCGTCCCTTCCTGCTCTCAGCCGAGCGCGAATTCACGCTCCAGCCCCACGAGCTTGCGTCCCTGCTCACGGGCGGCGAACTGGTGGTGATCGGCTCCCCCAATAACCCCACCGGGGCGCTGGTTGATCCGGAGCAGATCATCCAGCTGGCTAAAGAACATCCGGCCACCCTGTTCCTCATTGATGAGGCCTTTCTTGAATTTGTCGTGGGTGGCAGAAGTGTTGCCTTGGCCGCCGATAACATCTTGACCCTCCATTCCCTGACCAAGTTCTACGCCATCCCCGGTCTGCGTCTGGGTTTCGGCATCTTTCCTCTGCCCATTGCCCGTTTGCTGCGCGAGCATCTGCCGCCATGGACCGTCAATACCCTGGCCCAGGCCGTGGGTGTCAGGGCCCTGGCTGATCATGAATATGCAGAGCAGACGCGGGCCTATTGCCGGGAACTGCGCACAAATCTTGTGCAGGATCTGCAACGTTTTCCCGCCTTGCAGCTCTTTGACTCCGCCGCCAATTATCTACTTCTGCGACTGGTGGATGGCAGCAATGCCCGGATCCTTGCCGGGCAGCTGCTGGAACGGAAAATCATGATCCGCACCTGCTCCAATTATACCGGGCTTGATGCCAGCTATTTCCGGATTGCGGTGCGCACGGAGAAGGAAAACAAGCTGCTGCTTTCTGCTTTGTGTGAGATCTTTCTTCCGCAGCCGCCGAAGGTAGTAAAATCAATTCCCAAGATGGCGCGCCCCCTGATGTTTCAAGGCACCTCCTCCAATGCCGGCAAGTCGGTGCTCACTGCCGCCCTCTGCCGGATCCTGCTCCAGGACGGGGTGCGGGTGGCCCCGTTCAAAGCCCAGAACATGTCGCTCAACTCCTTTGTAACCCATGACGGGCTGGAGATGGGAAGGGCACAGGTGGTACAGGCCCAGGCGGCCCGTCTCGACCCGGACGTGCGCATGAATCCGGTGCTGCTCAAACCCAACTCCGATACCGGCAGTCAGGTTATTGTCCACGGCCGGCCGGTGGGCAACATGGATGTCATGACCTATCTCCGTTACAAGGAAACGGCCATGCAGGCGGCCCACGCCTCCTATGACAGTCTGGCCGCCGACTACGATGTGATCCTGCTGGAAGGGGCGGGCTCGCCGGGTGAGGTCAATCTTAAACGGCACGATATCGTCAATATGGGGATGGCCCGCTACGCCCAGGCCCCGGTGCTGCTGGTCGGCGATATAGACCGGGGCGGGGTCTATGCCTCCTTTGTCGGCACCATGGAGGTGCTGAACGAGTGGGAGAGGGCGCTGGTGGCCGGTTTTGTGGTCAACCGCTTTCGGGGCCAGGCCTCACTGCTGCAATCGGCCCACGACTATGTGACCGCCCATACCGGCCGCGAGGTGCTGGGGGTGGTTCCCTACCTGAAGAATTTAGGTATCCCAGAGGAGGATTCGGTCTCCTTCAAGGCGGGTCTCTTTCAGGGCGACAGGCCGGAGGGTGACCTTGTGGAGATTGCCCTGATCAGTTTGCCCCATATCTCCAATTTCACCGATATCGAACCCCTGGCCGCCGAACCTGATGTCTTTCTGCGGGTGGTGGAACGGGCGGAGGATCTTGGAAACCCACAGGCTATCATCCTGCCCGGCTCCAAGAACGTGATCCATGATCTGGCCGCGCTCAGATCATGCGGCCTGGCTGACGCCATTCAAAGGCTGGCTGCCGAAGGCTGCGAGATCATCGGGGTCTGCGGCGGCTATCAGATGCTGGGGACAAGCATCGAAGATCCGCTGGCCATCGAGTCAGACCAGGGTACGATTTCAGGCCTTGGCCTGCTTCCCATGACCACGGTGCTGGCCGCCGACAAGAGGCTGGTCAGGCAGTCTGGCGTTCATACGGAGTCCGGCCAGCCGGTGCATGGCTACGAGATCCATCATGGCCGCTCGCAGACCTACCTGCCGCCAACCCTTGCCTTCACTGATGGAACGGGATGCGGCGCCGTAGATGCCTCGGGCCGGATCTGGGGTAGCTATCTGCACGGGATCTTTGATTCCGACCCCTTCCGCCGCTGGTTCATCAACCGCCTGCGCCAGCGTAAGGGACTCTTTCCTCTTCCCGGCATCCCCGTCCCCTATGATCTGGAGCCTGCTTTCGACCGCCTGGCCGCAACTGTCCGCGAGAGTGTGGACATGAAGCGAATCTACCAGCTTCTTGGTCTGTGATCATGGCCTTTGATTTACCCTATATTGCATATAGAATATGCAATATAGGGTAATAAATTAGAGAAAACGGATGGTTTGCCATTGAAACTGAGTGCAAATTTCAATTTTGGTATGAGTAAGTGTCTACCAAAGCCTGCGAGTCTCATGGCTCATCCGGCGTCGATAGGCTTAACAGATAAGATATGGAGTAGAAATTGATAGAAGAACTGAATATACACCTATTCCTATCCATCAATAAATTAGCAAATCAAATTACTTGGGCAGATAGATTTGCAGTTGTAATGGCTGAATATTTGCCATTTTTGTTTATCGCTGTACTAATATATTTATGGTTTTATCAAAAGGTTGGGGGTAAAAGAATTAGTTTATACGCGGGTTATTCAGCTGTACTCGGTGTTGTATTTAACCTTTTGATAACCGTCTTCTATTTTCACCCCAGACCATTTATGGATAAGATTGGCACAACATTAATCAATCATGTGCCGGAAACATCATTTCCTTCGGACCATACAACGTTTATGCTGTCTGTTGCAACGACCCTATTGATAATTAAAGAAACAAGAAAAATAGGTATTATTCTTTGTTTTTTTGGAATTATAGGAGGGTTGTCGAGAGTTTTTTGCGGAATTCACTATCCCCTTGATATTTTGGGATCTTTGGCTGTTGCACTTGTCTCCAGTAGTCTTGTCTTAACCTTCAGTACCAAGCTTGAAATAATCAATAAATTCATCATCAATGCGTACTCTCAGATAGTCAAAAAAAGATCTTAACTTATTCCTTATTATCCTCACCACTCAAGGCGCCATATGACTGCTCCTCGTAAAAACTCTCAGCTCTGCCCGAACTGTCGCGGCCTTATCAGCCGGGACGAAGCCATCTGTCCTTATTGTGGCATCAGGTCTCCAGGTTCCTGGTGGAAAAACAGTGTGGTCCTCCGCCTGTTTCATGATCCTGATCTTTTTCTCAAGGGCTTGTTCGGCCTCAATATCGCCTTTTTTGTCCTCTCGCTGCTCATCAACCCCGGTGGCATGGGCATGGGCATGAGCCCTTTTGGCTTTCTGTCGCCGGACAACCGGAGCCTCCTGCTGCTGGGAGCAACCGGCACCATGCCCATCGATACTCTGCACCGCTGGTGGACGCTGGTTTCAGCCAGCTATCTGCACGGCAGCATTCTTCATATCATTTTCAACCTCATCGCTCTGCGGCAGGTCGGCCCGCTGGTTATCCAGGAATACGGTCTTGCCCGGATGTTCATCATCTACACCTTGGGTGGCATCGGCGGTTTTCTGGTCTCTTATCTGGCCGGGGTTCCTTTTACTATCGGCGCATCGGCCGCGGTTTGCGCCCTGATCGGCGCGGCTCTCTATTACGGGAAAAGCCGGGGCGGCAGCTATGGCCGGCAGGTGTTCCAGCAGATCGGCGGCTGGGCTCTGAGTATCTTTGTCTTTGGTCTGCTGGTGCCGGGAATCAACAACTGGGCCCATGGCGGTGGTATGGCAGCGGGCGCCCTCTGCGGACTGCTTTTCGGTTATCAGGAAAACCGCCGCGAATTACTCAGTCACCGCCTGCTCAGCGTCGCCTGTGCGCTCGGGACAATCCTGATCCTGCTCTGGGCGGTGGTAACTTCAGTGATCTATCGCTTTTTCTGAATCGTCCAGTAGGTAGGGGACTGTTCACGCTGTTAACATCACGAAAAAAGACGTGGTCTATTGTTCATTATTCTCCCCATATGCGACTCCCAAGGTTCCCATCAGTCGGGAGAGGTTCGCTGCTCTCATGGAGCGGTGAGAAACTCCCTCTCCAATGTGAAATGGAAGTTTCTTGATCCATTTTATCTTGAGTGATCAATGACATATATCCTTCTGCAATAATCAATGATCCGTACATGATTTTTAAATTATATCTCTTTGACTTTCTGTATTATTTAGCATATTCTTGAAGTAGTAAGATTAAAAATACAGGCAAATATTAAAATAGGCAGACTGCAAAAAGATTCAAATTCCATCCCTATTAATTTCGCATATCAATGAACGCAAAAGCTGTTTATGAGAAGATGACCACTTTTCATCTCTTACATTGACAGGACCAAGCGCAAGAGTAAGTGAGTAGCAGGAGCTGACGCCCTTTCAAGTACCGTAACAAGTGTAAGGTTAGGGTACCTTGAAAATTGGTTTTTTTCCCCAAGACCTGCGTTGTTCTGAAAATTTTATCCTCGGAATATCGACTAGATGCCTGTGGTAAAATTTTCTTCACGCCTTGATCTTAAACAAAAATCCTGATTTTTCAAAGTACCTTGTATTCTGATCTGCTGCTTTAGTAACCAAAAGGTTGAACGTACGTAATAATAATATAATACCCTCAATCGGTGCGAGGCCTTCGTGCCGCTTATCGTAGGTGTCAGGCCTGGCCACTGAACGGGTTGCAATGACCATGGGTGTAGTATTCAAACAACCCATCATAGGAGTAAATCATGAAACGAAAAACGTTAGTGCTTTCTGCTTTGGTAAGTGTCATGTCAATATCCTCCGCTGGGTTCACGCTTGCAGCTGATCAGGATCGCACGCAGGATCAGATCAAACTTCAAACGCAGGACAAAATTCATACGCCAGACCAGGACCAGGATCAAAACCGGATAAGGGACAAAATTCAGGATCCAGATCAGGATAAGGATCAAGATCGGACACGGGACAGGATTCATGATCCAGATCAGGACCAGGATCAAGACCGGACACGGGACAAGACTCATGATGGTGCTGGAATGGGTTCCAGTAGTGGTGGAACGGGATCCAGTGGTGGTGGAACGGGATCCGGTGGTAGCGGCATGGGATCTGGTGGTGGGGGCATGGGATCCGGTGGTGGAAATCGCTGATCCCTACTGAAGAAGAGCTGTTCAGGGTTGGGATTGACACCCATGTTCTCTTTCCATGGTAAGAGTAACTCATTGTTTCATCGTTAGTTCCTGGGCATAACTCCTCCCAGATAGATATGGGTGGCTTTCCTCTCGCCACATTCAGGTTCGCTCGCAGATGATGACGGTTGTTAAGACTATGAGCTTTCCTTAGAGCCTCAACAGGGCTTGGTTTTACCAGCCGTCACTGTCTGGGATGAGAATAATAGGGGATGGGATGTACTTGGTGTTTTTAGTTTTCTATAAGGGAAAATCAGAAGTTGGGTGTTCCGTTACAAGAGCTTGCTTACCAGTTTAATGCCACTGTCTTCCGGGCTGTTTTCGATGGCGAACCCGAGGCGGCTTACTAACTTAAGCATTCTGTCGTTGTTGTTGAGGATTTCTCCAGTCATGACTTTAAGCCCCTTTGACCGGGCAGCATCCATCAGGGCTGCCATCAATTTCTGACCAAGCCCCTTGCCACTCATATTATCAGCTACTACCAGGGCAAATTCACAACTTTCTCCATCGGGGTTGATCGCAAAGCGAGTCACTCCGATCTCGATATCCACTCCCTGTTCCGTTGTTACCGCAATCAGCGCTATTTCCCGGCTGTAATCGATCTGAGTAAATCGGACCAGCATCTCGGTGGAGAGATCCTGCAGGGTGTGCATGAAACGGAAATATCTCGATTCCGCAGAAAGATTATGGACGAAGGCCTGTTCGATTTCAGCATCTTCAGGCCTGATCGGCCGGATGGTGATATCTTTGCCGTCAGCCAGTTGATGGTGACTCATCAGGTGGGACGGATAGGGATAGATCGCCATATGGGCGTAGCGGTCGGTGTTGGGTGGTCGGTACGCCAGGACCACCCGCGCATCAGCAGCAAGAGCACCGTTTTCATCGACGATTAAGGGGTTGATATCCATTTCCTTGAGCAGAGGAAGTTCGCAGACCATCTCTGAGACACGCAGCAGAATACTTTCCAGGGCCTCAATATTGACTGGCGGCATGTGGCGGAATTGGCCGAGCATTTTGGCGACATCGGTTCGCTGGATCAGGTCCTTGGCCAAAAACGAGTTGAGCGGAGGGAGTGCCACAGAGTGATCTCCCATGACCTCAACCATGGTCCCCCCGGCCCCAAAGGTGATCACCGGACCAAATACCTGGTCATTGCTCACTCCCACCATCAATTCACGACCGTTCGGCTTGACGATCATCGGTTCGATGGCAATACCGTCCAGAGCCGCGTTTGGCTGGTGGAGGCGAACCTCGTCAATGATTTCCTGATACGCTGCTCGCACGGCCTGGGCGTTGCCAATATTGAGCCTGACACCACCGGTATCGGTTTTATGCGAAATGTCCTGGGAGTTGATCTTCATTGCCACCGGGTAACCTGACTGCTCGGCAATCAGTAAGGCCTCGTTGGGGCTTCGGGCGACCATGGTGCTTGCCACCGGTATATGGAAGGCCGAAAGCAGCGCTTTGGATTCCATTTCGCTCAGTACCATGCGGCGCTCAAGCAGCGCGGCGTCGATGATCATGCGTGCACCCTCCACATCGGGTTCCAGATGATGGGACAAGGGGCCGGGCATCTGTTTAAGGAGCTTTTGGTTCTGGGTGTAGGCAGAGAGGTATGAGAAAACTTCTACTGCTGGTTCCGGAGTGCGAAAATGTGGTTTCCTGGCCTGAGCAAAAGCGGCGCGGGCTTCGACAACCTGGCTTTCTCCCATCCAGCAGACGAGAAGGGGCTTGCTGCTCTTGCTTGACAGCTCGATAACCACCATGGCCGATTCCAGCGGTTTGGTCATGGCCTGCGGCGTCAGGATGACCAGGACGCCATCGACATTGGGGTCATCAAGACAGGCCTTCACCGCCAGCTGATAGCGGTCTGCCTGGGCATCACCGATGATGTCCACCGGATTTCCGTGCGACCAGCTTGGCGGCAGCGACTGGTTGAGGTGGTCGATGGTTGCCTCAGACAGCGTTGCAATGACGACTCCCAGGTCGGACGCCCGGTCAGTGGCCATGACACCGGGACCGCCGCCATTAGTGACTATGGCCAAGCGGTTTCCTACCGGACGGAAACCGGCCGACATGGCCTTGGCAGCGACAAACATCTGGGTGATGGTCTGCACCCGCACCACGCCGGCCCGACGGATGGCCGCATCGAAGACATCGTCCGCACCCACAAGCGACGCAGTATGGGTGTGTGCGGCCTTGGAGCCTGAGGTATGGCGTCCTACCTTGACCAGGATTACCGGTTTGATGCGGGCAGCGGCACGGATGGCGCTCATGAAGCTTCGGGGTTTGCGGATGCCTTCAATATAGAGCAGGATACTTTTGGTGGTGCTATCGGTCAGCAGGTAGTCAAGGATTTCGCCAAAGTCCACATCGGCGGAGGAGCCGAGGGAGACAAGGGTCGAAAATCCGACGTCGTTACTCTGCGCCCAGTCGAGAATCGCAGTGCAGAGGGTGCCCGATTGGGAAACGAAGGCCAGATTACCGCCATTGATTCCGCCTTTGTTGAAGGTGGCATTGAGGCCAAGCGATGGCCGCATCAGGCCCAGACAGTTGGGGCCGATCATGCGGATTCCGTACTGCTGGGCCTTCTTGATTATTTCCTCTTCCAGGGCCAGCCCTGCGGCGCCTGACTCTCCAAACCCGGCGGTGAGGATCACGGCAGCCTTGACCCCATGTTGGCCGCATTCATCAATGAGCGTCGGGACCGACTGGGGTGGGGTGGCGATAACCGCTAGATCAACAGGCTGACCAACGGAGGAAATCGAAGGGTATGCCTTTTGGCCCTGAACGGTCTGGTGGCTGGGGTTGATTGCATAAATATTGCCTTGAAAGGCGCTGTTGAGCAGGTTGGCGAAAACGACCTGCCCGACCGTATCTATTCGGTCGCTGGCACCAAACACGGCAACGGATTGGGGCTCGAAAAGCGAGCTGAGATAATGTTTGCCCATTGTTTACTCGCAGGAAAAAATTAATTCATAATGCTAAACATAAAAATACCATATGTATATCAGTATCAAAATTTCGGAGGATATTGAAGGAGTATTCTCATGGCCCAACAGTGAGCGATGGTGAATATTTGCCTGGGGCAGGAAGGGACGAAGGAGATTATTGACGTGCCATAGACCTTTCTTCTAAGAACATGAACGTGTCTTTTTCCCAGCCGACCGTCGTTAAAATAAGAAAAATTCTCTTTAAATATCCAATTATTATGGGATGTGGAACCGAGTGAATGAAAAAATAGTTGTGGGATGCTTCTGGTTATCTTCCCGAAATTACATAAGATTATTCAAAGTCGACAACAGAGCACGCACTCCAGTCTCTAATATTAAGTCAGCTATCATATATTTCACCTTCAGTTTTTCTAATCTACACGATAGAGTATTATAAAGGTCTGTTGTATCAATTTGCCTGCAACAAACCAAGTAACGTTCAAAAGGTTGTGTATTCAGTAAAAGTTCCCCAAACCTTAACCAAGGAGAATATCATGTCTAAGAGTGTTTACAAAATAATCGAAATGGTCGGATCAAGCCCGGATTCATGGGAAGATGCTACCAAGAATGCCGTCAATGCCGCCGGACTGAGCCTGCGTGACCTGCGCATTGCAGAAGTTGTTACCCTCGATATGAAAATTGGTGAGGATGGCAAAGGAACCATCTTTCGGGCACGAGTGAAACTCTCTTTCAAACTCCTTTCCGATTAACTCGTATTTTTCACAAAGATCTTTCCGAGAAGTTGGGAAATTCAAAGGGGCATCAATGGAGTCGGAATTGACTTATGGGTGTTTGCGATAAGCATTACGACTCCAGCCCTTACCACACCTCCTTGCCCAATGTGCCCCCGGATGTTCTTGGAACTCTGTTTTATATCAGCTTGTTAACGTAGGTTCAACAGTTCGTTGCGGTATTGATAAGTCTTGCCGGATAATTTTTCCGTAGAAAAAGTGTTGATAAATGGGTGTAGGATTGACCTGTTTTGAATTCAACTTCAACCTGGCCGAGAAACGTGTTTATTTCAGTTTGTCCAGATCAAGAAAATCGCCATACAGGTTTTTAGCGCAGTCTGGACAGATACTATGACTGAACTGGACATCGGAACGCGTACTTAGATATGCTTCAATCTGGTTCCAATAACCCTTGTCGTCGCGGATCTTTTTGCAGGCCGCACAGATCGGCAGAAATCCACTTAATGTCTTCACCTGGGCCAGGGCTTCCTGGAGTTCCGCAATAAGGTCTTCCCTTTCTTTTTCCAGCGTTTTACGTTCGGTAATTTCTTCCTGCAGCTGGGTATTGGTAGTTCCTATTTCCTTGTTTTGCTTGGCAAGAGTGCAGTTCGACTTATCCAGTTCCGTTGCACATTGTGCGAGGGTGGCAAGCATGGCGTTGATGGAAGCTCCCAGATGCCTGGTCTCAAGAGGTCCGCCTTCGATGACCCTGACATTGGGATCAGATTGAGAGCCGATGAGCGACACTGATTGAATCAGATGCATGACGGGTGCCACCACCTGCAGCTCAAGGATAAGAGCTACAACCAGGCAAATCACAATGCTGATCAACAATAGGAGCCAATGTAAGGTACTTTCCGTCTGCAGACCCAGCTGATAAATACTCCGCTCCAGTTTGGCTTCCAGAAGCAGGAGAGGCTGGCCGGAGATATCATTGATCTGCATGAAGGCAGCAATAGAAGCTCTACCATTGCTCTGGACGGCCAGTTTCTCGCCGGTTTGCTGCATGGTCTGCAGTATCTCTCTTTGTTGTGAAGTCGACTGCGCCAGTGGCAGTGGGAGAATGGTCAAAATGATCTGCTGGCTTTCAGCAATATGTCTCACTTCCTCGTCATCAAGATACCGTCCGAAGATAAGCGCCCCGCGTACCGGACCCTGCTGCTCGCTGGTCAGGATCGGCCGAGAGGTGAAGAGCATTGCCCCTTGGGGAAACTGAACAAGACCCTTGTGAAGGCTTTTTGCGTCTTTGTGGATGAACAACTCTTGATGACTCTCCAGGTAGGCAATGAATTCTTTTGGCGGCGCTATTTTTTTACCAAGATTCTTGTCAAAAACATTCAGGGATACAGGTTTGCCCTCGCGGTCAAAAAAACCCAAGAAATCGAGTTTCATACTGGTAAACGTTTCATCAGTCAGGTTTGAGGCAATGAACTCCGGGGACCCGGTTTCGATAAAAGAATAAACATCGTCCCACCAGGCCCAGTCCCGGTTAATGGTATCAAGCAGCTCAAGTCTGGACTGAATTGCGTTGTTAACTTCTCTCAGGCTGTGCTTGGCGCTATGAACTTCCAGTTCCTGAAAACTCTCCATCAGGACGAACTTGGAAACCGTGTGCAAGAGGAAAAAGGATGCAAGAAAGGTGCAGAACAGGATAAAAAGGGTTTTGTAGCGGATTGAATCGAAGATGAACGATAATCTCGTAAGCCAGTTTTTCTGGCCATCAGGTGAGAGGAAAGAGTTTTTCATGGCAGTTATCCCCCGAGATAAACGGCTGATTCAATCTATCTATAAGATTGCATTCGGAAACTCTTTGGGCTGGCACTCAATCGAAAGAGCAGTGGCTTGATTAACTCCTGTAAGCCAAGCGTTCATATTAAAGTAATAAATAAAGTCTCTCTTTAATACGTTATCATATCCATCATTTGCAATTCAAGGTGAACCGTTGAAATTAAGGGGACATTCGTGATAAGATTTTTCAACGATTAAATAGATATTTTCCCTCGGCCTGCCAGTGTCGTTGTGAAAATATGAAATCATTAACTTGTGTGAATAGTTGTTAAGTTGCACAGTTTATTTCTTGATTGGCCCAAAGAAAAGGTGAGAATGGAAGAGACAGATGATAGAAATAATCAAGGCTGACAGGCGTCATTTCTCTGATTTCGGGTGGCTGAAGACATTCTGGCTCTTCTCCTTTTCCAGCTATTTTGATCCGCACAACATTCAGTTTGGATCCCTGCGCGTGTTCAATGACGATATCGTTGCGCCGGGGATGGGTTTCCCGACTCACCCGCACGAGGAAATGGAGATTGTGACCATCGTCCTTGACGGCGAGATGACCCATGGAGACAGCATGGGGAATAAGGCCGTGATCAGGGCTGGTGATGTGCAGCGCATGTCGGCGGGCACCGGGCTGACCCATTCTGAATTCAATATGGCCGAGAGGCCTGTCCATTTCTACCAGATCTGGATTTTCCCGGACCAAAAAGGTCTGGCTCCTACATATGACCAGAAGACCTATGCAGCCTCGGACTGGCAGAATTGCCTTTTTCCCGTGGCGTCCGGCCAGAACATCTCCGGGGCAGTTACATTTCATACGGATGCCACCATCTATCGCTGTAGTCTAGAGATGGGAAAAAAAGTTACCCACCAGGCCATTGCCGGGCGTCGGATTTTTATGTACCTGATCGACGGTAATCTCTCGGTTAATGGTCATGTACTGGTTGCCAAGGACCAGGCGCGGATTGACATTCATGAGCCACTGGTTATAAAGGCTCAAGAGCGCTCTGACTTTATTTTGATTGATGTCCCCTCAGGTACAGGATTTGGATACAGCCAGGATATATTGAAAGGACGGAGTAGATAGCAGCCAACAACAGGGCTGGCCGGTTATCTCAGTTATAAGGATGAAGATCGATGAAAAGCATATTATCTGTAGTTGATCAATTAAATTGGGGGGTGGTTATAGTAATGTGTGCAACCCTCGGGCTTGCTCCCTTTTCACCTCCCCATATTGTCGAAAAGTTATCAATGCTGATACGGGGAAACTTAATCAAGCCTTTGGATTGGTTTGACTTGCTCTTGCATGGTGTCCCGTGGATTCTTTTAATCTTAAAAATAATGGTATCTGTTATCAAAGGGAAATAAACACTTGGGAAGAGGACTCAATGCGCATTTGGGATATAAATCCTGGATATTTGAATCGCCAAAGCCTGCTTGGAGAACATCGTGAGCTTCATGGAATCGTATCGATCATTGTTAATGGCAAGAAGGGATATGCTAACCACCCTGAGACCATTCGCTGGGTCGGTTATGGTTGGTCACTGAGGAAGCGCCACCAGTTGCTTGCAGCCGAAATGTCCCTGCGAGGCTTTCATGAAAAATCCCCTGTGCTGACCCGTACCAATAAAGGCGTGTGGCCGGAAGTCTATATTGATGAACCTGCCCATCAATTTCAACTCCTGGAAACGAAATATAAAAATAAAGAGCAGGGTCGCATTCCTCTGCCTGAAAACGCGCAGCAACTATGGAGTCATCACAAATATTCCGTATTGGCCCGTGATGTTACGAGGTACAAGATAATTGGCAGGAATGTCTCAACCATGAAACCCGGTGACGAATTTTCTGAATTGGCCAGGATACTCGCGGAACTGCTCAGAGAGCAGCCTACTGCCGGTGGAATCAGGAACGCCTTGCAACATATGTGGGGATACGTATCTGATCATTCTAACAAGTTAAGACGTGACCTTGAGTCGTGGTCATTAAAGAAATTATTTGGTGAAACGCAACGACTCTCTTTGACAGCCAAAGAATCATATCTGATTTCGTCAACTGCCTTGAGCGAACTCAAGGTGTGGATACCAGATACATAAGAAATAGTTCAAGCGTGTCTCAAGGTTAAAACGCGGACGGTCGCGCAACTCTCATTTTATTCTCTAAAAAAAAGCGGTCATATGAAAATTGTTTTTGTCATCATGTCCCTCTTTATCGTCGCCGGTGTTTTCTTGCTCTTCATTCTTGGGGGCATTTCCAGGTCAGGAAAAGCTCCGGGTCTGATTGCAGGAAGGCTGGCGAAATGCCCTGATACACCTAATTGCCTCTGCAGTGAGCAAAAAGATGATGCCAATCATTTCATTAGTCCGATTATTCTTCCTCAAAACATCACGTTTGATCCTTTACCTATTCTGAAAAATGCGGTGAGAGATATGGGCGGGACTATTGGGACTGAAAGTGTCCATTACTTCGCGGCTACCTTTTCGTCGGCCATTTTTGGATTTATGGATGATTTAGAAGTGAGGATTGATTCGACACAAAAAATGATCCATATTCGCTCAGCTTCGAGAGTCGGTTATGGCGATGCGGGTGTCAATAAGAAGAGAATTGAATTACTCAAAAAACTCTATGCCCAGAAAGTCTCAGAGGCTGACCACTCACTCAAGGCGATACCATAATGCTTGCGTATTCTGTTGTGTGCTCATCCACCTACCCACTCCCCAGTTCATCATCCAAGAGTTGTTCGATGCTCTTATGGAGCTGTGAAGAATTCCATCTCTAGTAAAATTAGACCTTTCAGAAACCAATTTACATGGAGTGATCAATGGCATCTCATTGCTTCTGCAATGAGATATGAAATGGGTATGATCTGCATAGAAAGTTTCGATGAGATCTCTTTGACTTTCTGTATTATTTAACATAAACTCGAAATAAGTAGATTGATAATAAAGGAAAGCGAGTAGCAGTAGTTGCAGCACCTTTATGTACGGTAAAAAGTGTATTCAGCTCTGCTTCATAAGAGACACCAGTACCAAATTTAAAGGTTAAACGTGCGTAACATGTCACTCAACCGGTGCGAGTCCTTCGTGCCGGTTATCGTAGGTGTCAGACCTGGCCACTGAACGGGTTGCAATGACCATGGGTGTAGTATCCAAACAATCCATCATAGGAGTAAATCATGAAACGAAAAACGTTAGTGCTTTCTGCTTTGGTAGGTGTCATGTCATTATCATCTGCCGGGTTCATACTGGCAGCTGACCAGGATCAAATCAAGGACCAGATCAAGCTTCAAACCCAAGACAAACTTCAAACGCCGGATCAGGATCGTGCACAGGACAGACTGCAGACGCAAGACCGTGATCAGATATACGGCAGTCAGCTCATGACCCAACAAGAACGAGCAGAATTTCGTGCCAAAATGCGTTCTGCGAATAACGATATGGAACGAGAACAGGTTCGCAATGAACATCACCTGCGCATGCAAGAGCGAGCTAAGGAACAGGGTGTGATCCTCCCCCAAGAGCCACCTGTCAGAGGGGGGATGATGGGAACCGGTAGTGGAATGGGAACCGGTAGTGGAATGGGAACCGGTGGTGGAATGGGATCGGGTGGAGGTGGAATGGGGTCCGGTGGTGGCGGTGGGCGCTGATCCGTACTGAAAAAGAGTGATTCAGGGTCGGGCTTGATACCCATGTTTTATCTGCAGGGCCAAGGTAACGTATCAATTCATCGTTAGTTTCTGAGCCTGAGTCCTGCGAGAGGTAAGGGTGACTTCCCACTCGCAGATGACGACGGTTGTTAAGGCTGTGAGCTTTCTTTAGTAGGTATCCACAAGGCTTGGCTTTACCAGCCGTCACTGTCAGCAGTACTTGTTTCATTCAGTGGTGTTATATTAATATTTTCGAAGCTCCTTTTCGTTTCTTCACTGAGTCCGGCACATTTTCCAACTGCTCAAGCAGATCACGGGACCACTTCGTATTATCACAGTCATTTTTTTCTTTTTTGTAGAGGGAAGTATCTTCAGCTCCCCTGCATGGGGATTTTGAGAAAGTTGTATATTGTTCCGTAAAAATATTTTCCCCCCCTCGTCCCAACCGACAGAAGTAGACTCACCAGAAATCCACACCGAGACATCTTATGACTGGCTGCCAGCTCACCCTGTATGATGAGCTGGCCCTTTGATTGTGTTAATGTGGTAGACGATAGATTTCTTGTGAATGTGGGATATATACCATCGATATAAACTTAAAGCCTGGGATCACTATTTCCAGGCCCGCCGCAGGATGGGTCGTAGCAGGTTACATTCTTAAAATCGCAGATCTCTCCACATCCCGGACATTTTTCAGGAGGATTTGCAGCCTGTAAGGTCCTGCCACAATTTCCACATTTCCAGTATGGGTCGGAAGCTGCAGTTGTAAACGAACCATGGGGTGAATAGCCGCAATGGCCACAGATGGTCAGGATATCCTTATAATCCTTGCCGCACTCTTCACACTTGCCCTGTTTTATCTCACTCATAAAAAGACTCCTTTGCGTCAGGTGTTAATTAAAGTATGACGGAATGTCACAAGAAGGCAGTAGGGGAGAGGTATATTCAAATCATCATGAGATGATACAAGTCTCTCTTATATTATGGTAAGCACCCACCTTCATTTCATATTGAATCATAGTGAAATTAAAATAGCAATGTGCAACGGGGGATGATAATCAGTGAAGAATTTTGATAATCCTCGAAAAGAGGTTTCACGATACCGATTGGTCAAGTGATTCTGTGGGGAGAAATAAAACATCCCTATAGGCTCATGACAAAAATGAGAATTTGGAGCGATTTTTGGACCTGATACTGAACAATTTACATATTCCCATTGAACAAGACGGGATGGATGCCTATCTCCATGCCGCTTCCCAAAAGATGGAAACAGGCGCAAGAGATATATTCATCACGAAGATTTTGAGTAAATCCATTGAGTTGGGAAATAGGGAACAGATTTTTTACAAGATTTCCCTTGTTGTCACTATTGATGACATCTTTGTCAACAAACAGAAGTTCCCGGTTTACATCGCAGAACGACAGGCTGAGAGGAAAAAAACAGACAGCAAGGAGAGGCCTCTCATCGTGGGGTTCGGCCCGTCCGGCATGTTTGCGGCCCTTGAACTTATTGATTGGGGGATCAAACCCCTCATCTTTGAACGAGGTAAAAAAATAGAGGAACGCTCCCTTGATGTACAACGGTTTATACAAGAGAGGGTGTTGAATCCTGAATCCAATATCCAGTTTGGGGAAGGGGGGGCCGGTTCATACTCGGACGGCAAGCTCTTTTCCCGGCGAAATAATAATACCAGCTATGTCAATCGAGTCCTGCAGACCTTTATCAAATTCGGGGCGCCAGCTGAAATTGGCTATATCAGCAAGCCCCATCTGGGCACGGATGTCTTGTGCCGGATCGTTCGCAATATTAGGTTCTATATCCTCGAGCGGGGCGGGGAGATCTTGTATGGCTCCAAGATGACCGATCTCCTGATCTCGGAGGACAGGGCCATCGGTATTATCATCAATGGGGAAAAGGAATATCTTGCATCCAGTATCTATATTGCCCTGGGACATTCGGCCCGCGATACTTTGGCGATGCTCCATGAAAAGGGGGTTGCCCTTGAGCAGCGGCCGATTTCCGTGGGGGTGAGGATTGAGCATCCTGTGGAAACCATTAATCTGATGCGTTATGGGCATAAATACCAGGATTTTCCAGGCCTGGGTGCTGCTACCTATTCTTTGAATTACACCAATCGGCAGATTCGGCGGGGGGTCTATACCTTCTGCATGTGCCCGGGTGGTGAGGTCGTGAATGCCTCATCAGAACCTGGCATGCTGGTGCTTAACGGGATGAGCTATTCACACCGGTCGTCACCATTTTCTAATGCCGCCCTGGTGGTGAGCTGTCACACGGAAGATTATCCATCAGCCAATCCCCTGGCGGGAGTTGAGTTTCAGAAGGATATTGAGCGCAAGGCCTTTGCCGCCGGCGGTGGCAGTTGGGCAGTTCCGGCCCAGAATCTGCTGAATTTTTTAGGCGAGGGCGGGGCTGCCAGCCTGCATCAAACCTCCTATAAGATGGGGGTCGTTCCTGCTGATATGAAGGAGATCTTTCCCGGATTCGTGGTGGAAGAGCTGACGTCCGCCTTTTATAAATGGAGAGATGAGGTCCCCCTTTTTGTTTCCAGTCAGGCGATCTTGTTGGGGGCGGAAACCAGGACGTCTTCTCCAGTGCGGATCCAACGTAATGAAAAATATGAATCAGTAACTGTCAAAAATCTCTATCCCATCGGTGAAGGTTCGGGCTATACCGGCGGGATAACCAGTTCTGCCGCCGATGCCATCAGGGCTGTGGAAATACACGTATCGGAAGGATAGCCTTCTGGACCACGTCGCTTTTTCTGGCTCCTTATTCCCCTTTTTTCACTCTCTAAGCCGCTGTTCAAAAATAACTACTACGATTCATTGTCATTATCGGCATAAGGGGCCGTAAAGAAATGGATGAAAAGTATGTGTTATTTCTTAACGGCCCCTAAAATTATGGCGCATATTCATCGTGTAGTTCAGCCCGGTCGGGCACCAGGAACTGTTCTCTCTGAAGCAGGCGAACGGCTTGACCCGCCCGAGGATTGGGCATTTCTTCCGGCCGGAGACGCCGCAATTACCAGAAGTGTCAAGGACAAGGGCGAGACCTGGGTCGTCCAGGTGCGCAAAGGAAAAAGGCTGATTTCAAAGGGACTCTGGGCCAAAGAAACGCATATTCTGGGAGCGCAACAGGAGGTCGAGGCCAAGAGATCAAGCCCTGAATATGAGAGGAGGCGGGAGAGAGATCTTGCCAGACGTGAAGCCAAACAAGAGACCTATGTCGGTGAGTTTTACGCCGAGGTCGTTACTTTCCTGGCTTTTCATTCGCGCTATCAGGCCGAGGCTGCACTTCTCGCGGAAAAAATCAGCGCTCACGCAACCCCGGTGGGCAGCGGCACAGTGGCTCGGACCGAACGTATTCCCATTGCCAGACGTGCTGAAGCCACTGTAATCGCCTGGATGCGTCATCAGACCACGGCCTACGATTCAATGACTATCGCCCGGGTCAAGGGCAGAAGAAGAGAGGTGCGCAGGCTGCTGGCCGCCAGATCTGTCGAACTCCTGCAGGCTTATCGTCAGGGGCAGGATCTTGCCGAAAACTGTCCCCTGAAAAAGGCTTTGGCCTGAGAGCTTTCTACTGTTCTTTCTGTTACACTGACCTTTTGGCGGGATGGGCAATTGGGCTCTGGCGAACCGGGAAGGAGTTACATGGTAAAAAAACGGCTGGGCTGGATTCTGGGTGCAGGGGCATTGGCGCTGCTGGCCCTTTGGGCTGTGCTGGCTGTCAGTCTCCCTTCCCTTGTGGAAAAAAGCATAGAGTATCTGGTGACCAGATCCCTGCCGGATCAGCCCTTTTCCTGTACGGTGCGTCGGGTCGGAATTTTCGGGGCCGATCTTGAGGCGATTGTTCTGGGTGACCCGGATCAGCCGGCACTGCGCATTGATTCCCTGCACCTCAACTATTCCCTGCCCGGCCTTTTGTCCCGACATGTAGAGCGTCTGGTCCTTGATGGGTTGCAGATTCAAGGAGAATGGCTGGATGGCCGCTTTGTTCTGGATGGGTTTTCCAAAAATGAAGGGGCAGTGAAGCCATCAGGAAAGTCGGATTTTTCCTTGCCGGGTACCATCGGCCAGCTCAGCATCAGCAACGGCCTGCTCCGTTACGGGGTGTCCGGCCGCATGGAACAATGGCCTTTCAGCCTGCAGCTTGGCCAGGAAAACAGTGAGGACATGGGAGACGGTAGTGCGACGTTGACTGGTTTGCTCACGCTCCATCCGGAAGGCCAGGAGCTTGTCATCGCCCTCAAGGCAGCCGTGGCGGACGGCATACTCAGCTTCAAGGTGGGAACCAGCGATTTTCCTTTGTCATTCATAGCTGCTTTTCTTGGGCAGGATCTCAGCGGTCGGCTGCAGTTTGACGCCGAGGGCAGGATGGGGCTGAAGCCGTTTGCTATCAGCTTTCTTGATCTGCATTGCGAGATTGAACAATTCGCATTGAGAGGTGAAAACGACAGCTGGCGCCTCAGTGGCGCCGGGCTTGAAGATACGCCGCCATTTCTTCTCTCTCTCTCCGTGGCCGATGGTAAATTCCACTTTGAAAGCAATGGCCTTGCGCTGCACTCCCCGGTTGAGCTGACGGTTTCCGAACTTAGTGGCGAAGGTGTCCTTGCCGACAACGGAGGCAGTGGCTTCGGTTCTCTGCAACTTGCCCGGATCATGCTGAACGGCCAGGACCTGGGTGGGCTTTTGCTTACGGCAGAGCAGCAGGCAGAGGGTATTCTTTTTGCTGGCAGCCATGACAGCAAGGCCTTGGAGGGGATTCGCGTCAAGATCAAGGGAGATGTGGGGAGCTCGCCTGTAAGCGGTCTGCACGGATCTCTGCAGCTTTCTGTACCCAGGCAGAAGTTCACCGCCTTTAATCTCGGGAGGTTTGTCAAGGCAAGGCAGGAGATAACCCTTGCCGGTGAGTTCGGACTGCAGGCAGCCTGTGCCTTCGCCGAGGGTGGCAGGAGCGGGGAGCTGCAGCTGCAGCTTGACAACACGCGCCTGGAGCTGCCCAAACGTGAGATTGTGGTGTCCGGCCTCAACCTTTCTCTGGCGCTCCCTGATCTTTTTCAGACAAGGAGCCTGCCGGCCCAGCCCCTGAGCTTTGCCACAGCCAAGGTCGGTACCCTTGCCTTTAGCGACGGGGAATTTGCCTTTCAGGTAGAATCTCCCACCTCCCTGCTTCTGGAGAGCGGCGTCTTTGCCTGGTGCGACGGCCATGTCTCTTCCGAGTCCCTGCGATTGAGTACTGGCCGCAGGGATTATGAGATGACTTTAGTGTGTGACCGCCTGAGTCTTGCCAGCCTCTTTGCCCAGTTTGGTGTGCAGCGGGCGGAGGGGGAGGGCATCCTGAACGGCAGGATTCCCATAGCTGTTGTCGACGGCAGGCTGCGATTTGTTGATGGTCTGCTCTCCTCTCCCCCCGGTGAGGGCGGCAATATCCGTATTGGGAATCTGGGGCTGTTGACTGCCGGGATTCCCAGGGAGAGTCCGCAGTTTTCCCAACTTGATTTTGCCGGTGAGGCCCTGAAAGATTTCCATTACAACTCGGCCAAGCTGCTGCTCAGCAGTGAAGGCGAAGAGCTTCTGCTGCAGATAAAGCTTGACGGCCAGCCGGTTCATCCTATACCTTTCAGCTACAATAGTCAGCTCGGCAGCTTCACCCGTTTGCAGGTTGGAGAAACCGGGGGAATCATTCATCCCATTCGTCTTGATATGAACCTGCGGTTGCCGTTTGAGAAGATCATGGAGTACGGTGGCGGCATGCAGAAATTATATAAAATGACCCAGTGAGGGAAAAGGAGTATTGATGAAGAAAAAAAGAAGTTTGCTGCTGCTGGTGGCCTTGGCGTTGCTGCTGCCGGGATGCACCCGCCATGAGATACAGGTGGCACCCGTTGAGATAAAACCCATCCATATCACCATCGATGTAAACATCAAGGTGGATCGGGCTCTGGATGATTTCTTCGGCGATCTCGACAAGGCTGCTACCGAGAAGCTGAAATAAAAAAATACACACAATTGGTGATGAAAATGCAAAGACAACGGTTGTTTTTTCTGCTCTTCGGTTTGATTTCTGTCCTGTTTTTTTCCTCTGTCGCAGGTGCTGCCGCCGATGGTATCAAGGAGCGCATGGCCGCACGGCTGCCGGAGATCGTGGCCCTGAAGGACAAGGGCGTAATCGGCGAAGACAATCTGGGCTATCTGCAGTTTGTTGGGGCGGCCAAGGAAAAGGCGGCGCTGGTGGGGGCGGAAAACAATGACCGCCTCCAGGTTTACCAGGCCATTGCCAAGCAGCAGGGCACGAGCGATGATCTGGTAGGGCGGCGGCGAGCCCAGCAGATCATGGATATTGCCCAGTCCGGCCACTGGCTGCAGGATGCAAATGGGCGCTGGTATAAGAAATAGCAGCAACTAGTTATACAATACCATAAGCTCCAGTCCGGCCATGCCGGACTGGAGCTTATGGTAAACATATTCCATCAACAAAGGCATCAGATGGATGGCGGGCCACCCAAAAGAGAAAACAACAGCGCCATAATCAGGAACTGAATGATCCAGCCGATGGCGCAAACCCCCGCTGCCCGTAAGGTACTCGTGTAATCAAGGGCCTGCCTGACCGCGATCACCATTGCCACCAGCATCCAGATTGAAGCTACTGCAAAAACCACCGTGCCTACCCCCGGGATGATCCCCAAAATTCGAATCAAGCCGGGAGAACTCGAAAACCCGGTGGTGCGCAGTAATTGGCCAAGATCGGCCTCGGTCTGCGGTTCCGGCAGGAGCTTGGTGCCAATGAGGTAGGTGAGATAGGCCCATATATACCAGCCGCCAAGGGAGGCGAGCGTGCCGAACAATATCCCGCCAATCCCTATGGTGCCGACACTGCCCACCCCGGCGGCTATGCTGGAAAGAACAACAATTCCCATGGCCTGAGGCATTGCACCCTTGTCAGCCTCAACCTCTTCATAAAGATGGACATCCAGTTTTGCCGCATGAATCATCCGATTCATAAAAGTTGTCATCGTCTATCTCCTTTTATTTATGGAACATTGAGGCAAGATCAATGATCTCAGGCCTGTGAAAATGGTTGTCTCCATCGCTTCCAATCCAGGGCAGGGCGGAGAGCCAAGGAGAAAGTGCCTTACGGCTTGCTGTCACCTTTCCTTGTGTGATGATGACTTATTGGCGCAAGTACTATCCTTAATTTCTCATAATTCCGTCACACTCGTCAAGGAAATTAGGCGTGGAGTTCGCTGTCTTGTGGTCGCCTGCCGGTACTGTCGTCTTCGTGAAGGGGCTGGTTATCAGCTGCCCATATGGATGGACAGAATATTCAATGATTGATATATTCATTCCAGGATGCATTTACAGAAATTCGAATGCAGACATAAAAAATTATTTTACCCAATCCTTATGGGTGCGCGCGGCGTACCTCTACAGTAGAGCATTCAATGTTTTTTCAGATTTTCGAGCTGCAGCTCCTCTGCGCCCTGGCCCTTGATCTGCTTCTGGGCGATCCCCGCTGGTTCCCCCATCCTGTACGGATTATCGGTTGGTTTTGTGTCAACTTAGAGACGCTTTTCCGCAGACTTTTCGTAAGCAAGCGGCTGGCCGGGCTGACGACTGTTCTTGCTGTCCTGGGAGTGACCCTTGGCCTTGTTGCCATGCTGTTGTGGGCTGCCGCGCTGTTTTCGCCCCTGCTGGCTGATGGCCTGGCCGTTTTTCTGCTCTATACCTCCATTGCCGCCCGGGATCTGATCCGTCATAGCAGGGAGGTTTATGCGGCCCTGCAGCAGGAGGGTGAATCGGGTCTTCTGGTCGGACGTCAGGCCGTGGCGATGATTGTGGGCCGGGATACGGCGGCCCTTGACCGGGCCGGGGTGATTCGGGCCACTGTGGAAACGGTGGCCGAGAATATGGTGGATGGGGTGGCAGCCCCTCTTTTTTATGCGGTTCTAGGGGCAATTATTGCCCCGTTACTGGGGATAAGCCCGGTTGTGCTGGCGGCCCTCTGCGCCATGGGGTATAAGGCGGTGAATACCATGGATTCCATGTTCGGCTATAAAAATGAGCGATATATTGCCTTTGGCTGGACTGCAGCCCAGCTGGATGATGTGGTCAATTTTATCCCCGCCCGTCTCAGTGGTCTGCTCCTGGTGGTGGCCTCTTTTCTTCTAGGGCTTGATGGGAAGAGTGCCCTGCGGATTTTCTTCCGTGACCGCTTGTGCCACGCCAGTCCCAATTCCGGTCATTCGGAGGCGGCGGTGGCCGGGGCTTTAGGGGTGCAACTGGGCGGGGAATCCATCTATTTTGGCCAGGCTGTTGTTAAGCCAACCATGGGAGAGAGGACGCGGGAGCTTGCGGATAGCGATATTCTGATTACCAACCGGCTGATGCTTGTTGGCTCCGCTCTGTTTCTGATGGTTATGCTGCTGCTCAGGCGGGTAGCAGAGGGATGATGAGATGATGCCACAAAAAGATACAGCCCAGAGCTCTTTTGATACCCGTGTGCCATCATTTCTGATTGGCGGTACCACCAGCGGTTCCGGAAAGACCACAATTACCCTCGGGATTTTGGCAGCGCTTTCTGCCCGAGGGCTGGCGGTGCAGCCCTTCAAGTGCGGGCCCGATTTTATCGATCCCAGCCTGCACCGGATGGTGACGGGCCGCATCTCTTCCAATCTTGATCTGCGGATGTGCGGTCCGGAATTCTGCCGGAATACCTTTAACCGGCGGCTCTTTGGTCAGGGTGGTGGAGTGGTGGGAGTGGTGGAAGGGGTGATGGGTCTTTTTGATGGGGGCCTCTCCAGTTCAGCGGCCCTTGCTACGGCCCTGGACATGCCCGTGGTCCTGGTCATTGACGCCCGTTCCGCGGCTGAGAGTGTGGCTGCGGTGCTCAAGGGTTTTGAGGTGTACGACCCGCAGGTGCAGATCAGAGGGGTGATCTTCAACCGGGTCGGCTCTGAGCGTCATGTTGAGCTGATCCGCGGCGCCGTGGAGCGCTCCTGTCAGGCCAGGATATTGGGATTCTTCCCCCGTGACACTCGTTTTGAGATCCCTGACCGCCACCTTGGCCTGCACATGGGAGAAGAATCGCCGCTGGATGGGATTCAGCTGGCAGGGCTGGTTGCCGCCGTTGAGAAGCATATTGATTTGGACGGTCTGTTGTCTCTTGGTACCAGCAGGGTCAGCAATCAGGTTTACTCTCACTCTCCCTTGAAGCTCAGGGGGACATCGCTGAAACTGGCCGTGGCCCGCGATATGCCCTTCTGCTTTTATTATGAAGACAATCTGACCATCCTCGAGAAGGCAGGCTTTGAGCTGCTCATGTTCAGCCCTCTTCACGATCAAAGACTTCCCGAAGGCATGGATGCCCTTTATCTTGGCGGCGGCTATCCCGAGCTTCATGCCTCCGCCCTGAGCCGGAATGTGGCCATGCGCACGGCCATTGCTGACTGGGCCAAGGGTGGGGGTGTGGTTCATGCGGAGTGCGGAGGTTTCATGTACCTGTGTGAGGAGCTGATCGATCTCGATGGCAAGGCGCATGCCATGGCCGGGGTCTTTCCGGCAACGGTCAAGATGCAGAGTCGTCTTTCCCGCCTGGGCTATCGTCAGCCACGCCTGCGCAAGGACTGTCTGTGGGGGAAAAAGGGTGAGGTGCTGTACGGTCATGAGTTTCATTATTCGGTGATTGAGAGGATGGACCCGAGTGTTGAGACCATCTACCAGCTCGAGGACGGGCGGTCGGAAGGATTCAAGGTGGGCAATGCGGTGGGCGGCTATATTCATTTCCATTTTGGCCAGACAGAAAAGAACGTGGATGCTTTTTACAATTATATCATGCAGATGCAAAAGGGATAAAGATGGTCATATTGCAGCAGATAAAACCCCTCGAGATCGAGGCGGAGAGTTTCCGGATCATTGAACGTGAGTTTGCAGATGAGACCGGCAACCGGATTGAAGACTATTCAAGGGAGGAGTTTGCCGTCATGCGCCGGGTCATCCATGCCACCGGTGACTTTGGTTTTGCAACCAACCTGCGTTTTCACAAACAGGCCATTACTGCCGGGCTTGCTGCGATCCGGGCTGGAAAGAATGTGCTGACCGATGTGAACATGGCAGCCGCCGGGATCAGTCGCTCATATCTGGGTAAATTCGGCGGCCAGGTGATCTGCCGGGTGGGAGAGGTGGAGGTCGCCGAGCGGGCCAGTCGCCAAGGACTTACCCGCTCAGAGACGGCCTTGGCCATGGCGGCTGAGGACAATGTGGGGATTGTTGCCATCGGCAATGCCCCCACCGCCCTGCTGGCCCTGATGGAGCTCATTGAGGCCGGCAAGTTCATGCCGGATCTGGTAGTGGGGGTGCCGGTGGGCTTTGTCAATGCGGCCGAATCCAAAGAGCTTCTTTCTCAGAAGAAATATCCCTTTATTACCGCTCTTGGCCGCAAGGGCGGTAGTCCGGTCGCTGTGGCTATTGTCAATGCCCTGCTGCGGATGGCGTAAAAAAGATAGGAGGTGTGGAGCTTAACTGATCAAAGTTCTGATGATATCTTTTTTACCGATGACTCCCACTAATGTATCATTGTTAACAACCGGCAGGGTGTGAAAATTCTTTTCTGACATGATGGTGGCTATTTCGTCGAGTTGGGTATCCTCGGTCACGGTGACAGGGGAGCTGGTCAGGATGTCTTTCACTTTGCTGCCGGCCATCTTTTTCATCTCATCGCCCATCTTATCCGGATTCTCAAGGTAAAAGACGGAGTCAAGGATGGTGATAACGGTGGGGATGTGGACTTTTTTGGTCTGAAAAATCAGATCACTCTCGGTCACTACACCGACAAGCTTGCCGTTGTCATTGATGACAGGCACGCCGCTTATCTGGTTGCTGGTCAGAATCCTGGCCAGCTCTTTGATTGTTGATTCCTCTGTTACGGTAATAATGTCACGGCTCATGATATCACGGGCTGTCAGCATGAAAAACTCCTTGTTGATTTTAATTACTCAGATCTTTGATGATCTGGGGCAATGTGTCGGCAACCTCTGTTGCCGTGTAACCTGTACCAATCGTCTTCTCTAACATATCTGCTGCCCGGCCATGCAGATAAACAGCAGTGCGTGCGGCCTCGTGCGGGTAAAGTCCCTGACAGATCAGGGCGCCGATGATCCCGCTCAGCACATCTCCCATCCCTCCCGTTGCCATTCCTGGATTCCCGCTGGTGTTGACTCCGGCCTCACCTCCTGTTGAGACGATAACCGTGCCCGCACCCTTGAGGATGACGGTGCACATTCCGGCACCATGATCAAAGAAGAGGCGGGCTGATCTGGCTGCCTGGATCCTGTCTTCCTGGATTTTGGCGGCGGAGACCCCGAGAATCCTGGCCATATCGCCGGGATGGGGGGTGAAAATCCTGGGTCCAGGCGGGGCCTTGAGCTGATCACTATGTTGCGCCAGTATGTTAAGACCATCGGCATCAATGACCATGGGCGCCTGCACCGTACGATATAGGTGCAGTACAAGTCGGGCCGTCACTTCCGCCAGGCCCAGGCCCGGACTGATGACAATGGCCTTTTTCCCCTGTAGCTGCTCTTCAATGCTGGGGAGATCCTCCATGCTTATCGCCGACCGTGATGCAGGGAGGGGAATGGTCATGGCCTCAACAAGCTGGCTTTCAAATATGGGATTGAGGTCCTGAGGGCAGCAGAGGCTGACCAGTCCGCATCCACTGCGCAGGGCGCCTTTGACACTGAGAATGGCCGCTCCGGTCTTGCCAATGGAGCCCGCCAGGACCAGGAGGTGGCCGTGACTACCCTTGTGGGATGTCGTTCTACGCTTTATCTTGGCAAGCGAGAGCGACACATCCTGCTCAGTGACGGCTTCCTGCTGAATCTGCAGGGAGGAGACGGCCGCCGGTGGAATGCCGATATCAATGAGATGCAGCCTGCCGCAGAGTTCCGGGCCGTGCTGGAGCAGTTGCCCTGGTTTGACACAGCCGTAAGTGGCGGTATGATCAGCTTGGATGCAGGTGCCCTGAATTCTGCCATTATCTGCGTGCAGGCCGGAAGGGATATCAACGGCGATGCGGGGAATGGAGGTGGCGAATGTCTCTTGATTGATGAATTGGATCAGCTCGGCCATGTGGCCACTGATCTCTCTGGTCAATCCGGTGCCAAGCAGGGAATCGATGATAGCGTAGCAGGACTTGCCCCTGGAAATCATTTGCTGATAGAGGGTGGGAAAGATCTGCACTCGTGTTGTCGAGTCCAGCACATGCAGAGGAAGCGCCAGCTTCTGGACAATGTGCAGATTGGTGGCCGCATCCCCCTCTAGTTTATCAGGGGGCACCAGGAAGATAAAGACCGGCTCGCAGCCGCGCTGGAGCAGGTGACGTCCGATTACCAGACCGTCACCGCCATTATTGCCGGGACCAATCAGGATCAGGGCAAAATGGTTGGCAGCCGGGCCCAACTCCCTCTCCAGCATCAAAACAGTACCCAATCCCGCATTTTCCATGAGGACCATGCCGGGGATGCCATATTCTTCAATGGCACAGCGGTCCAGTTCCCGCATTTCACTGGCGTATGGAAGTTTCATGGACATTGCCCGAACCTTGTAATCCTCAAGGCATTATTATGAGAGATTCTGAAGAAAATAGATCACATTGTCTATAATATCCTGGCGTTCGCTCTCCGGGTGTTTAAATATACCCAGATAGTAGCGGCCCAGTGAGAAAATCAGAAGATCGTTGCCGGATTCCCGTTCAATACAGAGATGGATATAACGATTCCCGCCCATATCCGTGGTAAGGGAATCACACTGGGTCCCGCCGGTGGAGATGATTGGAGCAAAGGATGCAGCATCTTCAATATTTTGGCTGATGATCTGTCCATCGCCGCGCACCAGGATGTAGTTGGCAACACCATTGATCTGTTCTAGGCGGGCAAAATCTTTGGCAGAGGCCATAATGCTACTCCTGGGGAAAGAGGTCTTTGATATTATTATTGAAAATTTTCACATCCTCACTGTCGTCGATTTCTTTGTTCAGGAGAGGAATCAGGTGCTTCAGGGTGTCCAACCCGGGGGTGTTTTCTTGACACCATGCGGTCAGGACATCATGAAAAACCGGCATTGCCGCCGGACCGATACAATTGGCAAGTTCATCCTGCAGGGCGTTTAATTGCTTGGCCAATGGTGCTCCCGGTGACATCAGGACATCGATATCGACGGGGATTATTTCCTTTGAGACGGGTGGCACGGCAGCAGCTATTTTTTTGGCCTGGGGTTCAGGATGGGTGGCCGGACTATCGCTTTCATGGGCACTGTTATTCAAGGCCAGTTGCAGCGTCATTCGAATCATGCCGCTGGACAACTCAGGTGTATGCAGAAGAAAAAGCCATTTCTGTTCAGGGAGCAGACGGCCAGAGAGGATTATGTTGTCAAAATTCACCTGGAGATGAGTAATATCATTAAAGTGATCAGAGGCCTTTCCTGCAATGACGGTCAATTTTTTCCCTATTGCCAGTGAATCGAAATTTTGTATTGAATCATCAATATGTTGGGAAAGTATTCCTGTCTGAGGGGTAAAGATAAATGCGCCATTTATCTCAGGCAGGCTGGTGACAAGGTCTAAAAGAAAGGATTCGTGGTTCATGACGTGAGTGCCTTTGAGGGTGTCAATCCGATATGGTGTTTGATCGTCAACACTTATTTTCGATGTTGACAGCGTTCTGCCAAGTCTCTCAACTTCTTTTTTTATAGCTTATATGGACTGAATCCCAGTGTCAAGTATGAACCCGATGGGCTGGAGGGAGGCGATTATTGAGGCGCCTTATTTTGTGTCAATGTTCTCTGTTTTTCCAGGATGGCTTTACAGCTATTACAGGGGGTAAAACCTGCCTGCAGAGCTATCTCCATATTTTTGAATTCAATGGTGCATTGACGACAGGAGTAGGATTCACATCCAGGGATATGACAGGCCATACTTTTCACGTTTCCATGGACGGTACCGGAAGTCAGGTGGCCAGGGCCAAGGAGCTCTTCAGAAGTCTTGTTATATTGCCGTAGATTTAATGTAGATTTTGTTATTAATTTTTTTACAGGCAGGTGGATCCAAGCGCACAATTTTTCCATGAGAGGGGGGAGTAGTCTGGTAATCAAGGCAGCCCATGCATTACTCATCACCTTGGGTATCAGTGGTCTCTCATTGGCGGTCTGGCGCAAAAGCAGCACGGTAAAAACAAAGAAGATGAGATTGGGAAACCACATTGCCACCCAGACGGAGTGTGAGCTCTCCTCTGCGATATTTTTTCCTATGGTGAACAGCACATAATAGAGGATAAATCCTCCCAATCCAAGAGGGATGCCGATGGCGCTTCTGCCGGCTCGAGCCTGGAGTCCCAGGGGAAGACCCAGCAGACTCAGAATAAAGCATCCCACCGGCAGGACCAGCCGTTTGTGAAAATGCACCAGTGCCTCCCGGCCTTGTTTGCTCTCTCTGCCCAGTTGGGTGGCGGCCAGTTGCAACTGGCCCATGGTCATGGAGCTGATGGATTGCTGGGTGACATCGGTGCCGTCAATAATACTGGGAATACGCAGAGGAATGTTGATCTGGTAACGGTCAAAGGTGACTATCTGAGTATAAGTACCGTCAGGGCGGTTGAGGCTGCCGTTTTCCAGGATGATCGTCACCTGCATTTTCCTGCTGTCGCCCACCATGGAACCTGACTTTGCCATGGTGATGGAAGGGACTTTCTGATCCCGCATGTCGGAAACCCAGACATTCTGCCATTGACCAGTGGTTTTGTCGATGGATTGCACATAGACCACGACATCGCCCAAAGCCTCGGTGAAGGCGTTCTCCTTGATCCCCTTATCTATTTTTTCTTTGGCCAGTTGAAACAAGAGCTGCTTCATGGCAATCTCGCCGGTGGGGATGAGCTTTACCGAGAAATATCCGGTGATACCGGCAATGGCCATGGAAACCATGATAACAGGAGGCAGGATGGTGTAAATACTGATGCCGTTGGCCTTGAAGGCCAGAATCTCGGTATCGCTGGAGAGTCTGCTGAAGGCAATAATCATACCCATCATGGCGGCCATGGGCATGGAATAGAGGAACATGTTAGGGAAAAGGTAGGAAAAAAGACGGAGAAAATCAGTAAAGCCGATATTGAGCTCAAGTACCACATTGAGGAAGGGGATCAGCTTGACCAGAAAGAAAACCGAGTTCATGATCAGAAAACTGGCAAAAAAAGGAGCCAGAATCTCAGTGGCCAGGTAGCTGTAAAGCAGCAGAGGCAATGGGGGGAGATGGGGAAAACGATTCATTGCTTGAGAAATAAAGGTTTAATGTTTAAAGTTTGAATTATTTACAGACCATAAGATGTTTTCTCAGAGAGCTTGATTGGTATCTTAACACTTAAAATTGAAATCTTAAAACTTAAAACTTACAAGTATTGCCTGAATATGGATATCCCCTTTCAACTCGTTACCCCTTTTTCTCCCTCCGGGGATCAGCCGCAGGCCATTGAAACCTTGGTGCGCGGTCTTAAGAGTGGGGCGCGCAGCCAGATGCTGCTGGGGGTGACCGGATCGGGCAAGACCTTTACCATGGCCAGTGTGGTGGCCGAAGTGCAGCGGCCGACTCTGGTCATTGCCCCCAATAAGACCCTTGCCGCCCAGCTATTTGCCGAATTCAAGGAGCTTTTTCCCCATAACGCGGTGGAATATTTTGTCTCCTATTACGACTATTATCAGCCGGAGGCCTATATCCCCACCTCCGATACCTTTATCGAGAAAGACTCAGCCATCAATGACGCCATTGACATGATGCGTCACTCCGCCACCCGTTCACTGCTTACCCGCCGTGATGTGCTGATAGTGGCCTCGGTCTCCTGTATTTACGGCCTGGGCTCGCCCGATGAGTACAAGAATATGCATCTCTTCCTGCGCCGCGATGAAGAGTATGCCATGGAGAAGGTGCAGCGCCGTCTGGTTTTCATGCTCTATGAACGCAATGATATTTCCTTTCATCGCGGCACCTTCCGGGTGCGGGGCGATGTCATTGATATCTTCCCGGTACATGAGGAAGAGGTTTCGATCCGAATCGAGTTTTTTGGTGACACGGTGGAGGCGATCTCGGTGATTGATCCTCTGCGGGGAGTGGTCCTGCAAAAACTTGATGAGTACACGGTCTTTCCGGCCAGCCATTTTGTCACCTCGCGCGACCGGCTGCAGGTGGCCATGGCGGCCATCAAGGAGGAGCTGATAGAGCGGCTGGCCTGGTATCAGCAGGAAAATCGCCTGGTTGAGCTGCAGCGACTGGAGCAGCGCACCATGTTTGATCTGGAGATGATCCAGGAGCTCGGCTATTGCAGCGGCATCGAGAACTACAGCCGCCATCTTACCGGCAAGGAGCCGGGCGCAGCCCCGCCCAACTTGATTGATTATTTCCCGGATGATTTCCTGCTCTTTCTTGACGAGTCTCATATCGGCGTGCCGCAGTTGAACGGTATGTACAATGGCGACCGCTCGCGGAAAATGACCCTGGTGGATTATGGTTTCCGTCTGCCCTCGGCCCTCGATAACCGGCCCCTGCGTTTTGAGGAGTTTAATGCCCGGATCAAGCAGGTGATCTTTGTCTCGGCGACCCCTGGCCCGTATGAACTTGAGCAGGTGGAAGGACGGATTGTGGCCCAGATCATCCGGCCAACCGGCCTGCTGGATCCCCGGATCGAGGTGCGTCCGGCTACCAGTCAGGTGGATGATCTGCTGGAAGAGATCCGAGTACGAACTGAGAGGAATGAGGCGGTGCTGGTGACCACGCTGACCAAACGCATGTCCGAAGACCTGACCGATTATTATGAAAAACTGGGGGTCAAGGTGCGCTATCTCCATTCCGATATCAAAACCCTGCAGCGGGTGGAGCTGATCCGCGATCTCAGGAACGGCGATTATAACGTTCTGGTGGGGATCAATCTGCTGCGTGAGGGGCTTGATATCCCCGAGGTCTCACTGGTTGCAATCCTTGATGCCGATAAAGAGGGGTTCCTCCGTTCTGAACGTTCGCTGACCCAGACCTGCGGCCGGGCGGCCAGAAATGCCGACGGCATGGTCATTTTCTATGCCGACACCATCACCGGTTCCATGCAGCGCACTATGGATGAGACGGCACGGCGGCGGAAGATTCAGGAACAATATAACCAGGAACATGGTATAATCCCCACCACCATTTGTTCACGGATTAAGGATGGGCTGCAGCAGCATGCTCAGGAAAGCGGCTATCAGGCTGGGTATCAGGCGGATCTTCTGCAGGCGGCAGAAGAACTTCCTGTCTTTACCAGTATCCGTGATCTGGAGAAAGAGATCAAAAAACTGGAAAAAGAGATGCAGGTTGCGGCCAAAGAACTTGCCTTTGAACAGGCGACCGCCCTGCGGGATCGAATCAAGGTCCTGCGTCGTTTGGAGATTGAGATTGCGTAGGCAACCGGACGTCCTGGTGCCGCTAGCGCCATGGATGGAGGAAGAACGACGATGAAAAACGGATTCTGGTATAAGGTGTCGCTGCAGGCGGTGCCGTTTATTTTTGTATGGCTGCTCAGAATATGGTTCAGCACCTGCCGGCTGAGAGTCCATGGACAGGAATATATGGATCAGATCAAGGCTACGAAAAATCCTGCCATTGCCAGTTTCTGGCACTACGGGGTCCTGTATGTCCTCTACTTCTTTCGCAAGGAGTCCGGGGTGGCCATGGTCAGTGCCAGCCGGGATGGCGAGTATATCAGTCGCATTGTCGAGAAGCTTGGGAATGAAACGGTACGTGGCTCCCGGAAAAAAGGAGGGATGCAGGCAGTCATAAAATTGATCAGGGCAGTACGGGCGGGGAAAAACGCCATTCTGGTGGCTGACGGCTCACAGGGACCGCCCAGGATCTTGCAGGCAGGTTCTCTGATCCTGGCCTCTAAAACCGGGGTCCCGGTTTTGCCCTTGACGTGGTCCTGCAACCGCTATAAACGCTTTGGCTCCTGGGATGGAACAGCCCTGCCGCTGCCCTTTTCCAAGGTCGATTTTTTTTATGGTGAGCCCCTTTTTGTGCCTCCGGATCTTCAAGATGAGCAGCTGGAGGAGTATCGTCTGGAGCTTGAAAAAAGGTTGAATGTTCTTTATACAAAGGCCTGGGCTTTGCAGGGAAAGATGGAACATTGAAATGCCTTCATTTTTGAGAAAAATGTTATAACAAAAGAGACGTGGAAAAAGAGATGCAGACAAAAGGAATTGTCATAGCTGGCCTTGCTGGTGGCTCGGGCAAGAGTGTGGTTTCGGTTGGTCTGACCGCACTTCTGGCTCGTCAGGGCAAAAGGGTGGTGCCTTTTAAAAAGGGACCCGATTATATTGACGCGGGCTGGTTAAAGCTGGCGGCTGGCGGCAGCTGCTATAACCTTGATCCCTTCCTGATGGATGAAGAGATGATCCGGTGCTCCTTTCTTGTCCATTCTTCAGGGGCCGACCGGGTTATTGTGGAGGGCAACAGGGGCTTGTATGACGGCGTGAATCCGGAAGGGGGGTATTCCACTGCGGAACTGGCCCTGTCCCTGAAAATGCCCGTCCTGCTGGTGGTCAACTGCACCAAAACCACGCGGACGGTGGCGGCCATGGTGCTTGGCTGCCAGAAACTGGACGAACGGGTGGATATCCGCGGGGTGGTCTTGAATCAGATCGGCACGGATCGTCACCGCTCCATTGTCACCCAGGCGGTGGAAACATATACCGGACTGCCGGTTTTGGGTTCAGTTCCCCGGATGAAGCGGGATATTTTTCCCATGCGGCACCTGGGGGTCACGCCCCACCAGGAGTATGAAGGCAGCGGGGCGGCCATGGATTTTCTGGTGGAAACCATGCACAATCATCTTGATCTGGAGCGGATTGAGGAAATCATGGCCCCGGTGGGCAGGCCGATGACTTCCGGATCGGAGATTCTGCAGCAGAATCCTTCACGGCTGCGGATCGGGATCCTGATGGATGCTGCCTTCCAGTTTTATTATTCGGAAAATCTTGAGGCGCTTGAACGGCTGGGCGCGGAACTGGTGATGATTGATGCCCTGACAGCCAGCGCCCTTCCTGAGCTTGATGGTTTGTATATCGGTGGCGGTTTTCCAGAAACCAGCGCCGGGGAACTGGCAGCGAATGCGGGATTCCGGCAGTCAATCAAGCAGGCCGCTGAGGCCGGGCTGCCCATCTATGCTGAATGTGGTGGGCTGATCTATCTGGGGGAGTCAATTGTCCTCGATGGTCAGGAGTACCCGCTGGCCGGGGTCTTTCCCATTCGTTTCGGGATGTCCAGGAAGCCTCAGGCGCATGGATACTCGGTATTTAAGGTGGATGGCGCAAACCCATTTTATAGCCAAGGGGCCGAGATCAAGGGGCATGAATTTCGTTATTCAACTATCCTTGAGTGGCAGGGCCGGCCCGAGCAGCTTGCGTTGAAGATGACCCGTGGTCAGGGGTTCATGTCAGGTCGTGACGGTCTGACAATGAATAATGTCCTAGCCTTGTACACCCATGTTCATGCCGATGGAACTCCGGAATGGGCAGAGGGGTTCATGAACAGATGTCGGCGGCAGAAGGAAGGTGTTGGCAGATGAAGGAATACGGTGGATATCGTATTTACCTGAGGATAAATCCGGCAACCGGGAGTTCTTTTCCCCAGTCTTTCCATGCTCCGGTGAGGATGTTCATGGTTCTGGTTGAGCTGTTATATTCAGCCACGAGGTCTGTCTCCAGGCTGCACTGACGATCATAATTGGTGTGGCTGAAGATGAAGCGGTAAAACGGGGACTTTGCAGCAATAACCTCCTCAATATAGGCCACATGACCAGTGGGCATGTTATGCTTATTGGCCGCCAGAATGAGAACGCTGTTGGGGCTGGGGATAAGAGAGCTGTTGCCGCGTTTTTTTTCACAGGCGAACCAGGTTAATGGACCGTTATTCCATCCCTTACGGCAGCTATTGATGCCGCTTCGGCAACGGGCAAAAGGAAGGCTCTGGGGTTCGCAACGGCACCACTTTTTCTTTTTTTTCTGAGAACTGCTTCGCTGCAGTTGATAACATTCATCGGTTAAGCGGCCTTTGCCGGTAGAGACTGCGGCAACAGAGTCAGACGGTGAACTGGTGTCCAGGGCTTCATCTTCTTCCATCTGGCTGTGAGCTGATTTGGGCCTGTCAGTCAGCATGTCTCCGCATTCGGCACCCTGTGCTGATTTCTCACTGATCTGGATTGCTGCCTGCTGTTGCTCATCTCTGGCACACCCGGCAAGCAGCAGCAGGAACAGTAAAAAACTACAGATTGTCCAAGACGGGCCACGCGGTAAGTAACAGTTTTTCATCAACCGTTCGTGATCAATTGGTGCGGGGAGTTGTCCCCAGGACCTTGGCATTGATTATCTCTTTCTCTTCCACTGTCGGCTCAGGTTGAACCCAGTGGATGAAAGTCTCGGTGACCCGCATGAAATCGCCATTGTCCGCTTTGCATTTGTCACAGATACTTTCAGCCTGATCCCGGTAGATAATAACTTTTGAGGCAGGTTCTCCATCTTTTGCCACTGCCGCCATCTTCCGACAGCCGCATTCGAGTCGGACAACAACCACGCCGATCCCATCGGGGCTACCTTCCAGGATCCCTGCAATCATTGCTTCTTCAGATTTTTCTGCTACCAGTGCTGCGCTTGCTTTTGCTTTCTTCGTTTTTGAGGCCATGATTTTTTCCAATGTTGGTCGCTCTTGCACCGTCCATGGTGCCTGCGATACTGGGCCGTCCCTGGCCTGTGAATGAATATTGTAATTGTGAGTTTGCAGAGTATATAAATGGAAAATGGTGGCCTGGTCAATACAATTTGCTCTGCACAGGAAAAATGGTTTGCTGACCGGTCACGGTTCTGTGAATGTAATTGCCCCTTGTTCAGCAGTAATCAACATCTTGATCCCCAAATTCCTACAACGTTTTCGCACCTCGGGGGTTGGGAAATGATCGTGCCGGAAGCGACCCGCCGAGACCACGATGGTCTCTGGATTGACGGCCTTGAGGAATTTTTCGGAGTTGGATGTTGAGGAACCATGGTGCGGTGAGAGCAGGAGGGCCGATTGGAGCGGTTGATTTTTTTCGACCAGTTGCGACTCCACCTTGTGACTGATATCTCCGGCAAAGAGGCAGGAAAGCTTGTCATGGGCAAAACGGAGAACCAAGCTCTGATCATTTGATCTGGGCCCGTCGGGTTCTCCTGGATCTCCCAGGTGGATAACCTCTGCCTTCCCACTTGCGATCAGTTGCTCCCCTGACCGAGGTATCCTGATCTGGACATGAAGCTGATCGGCCAGTGCCAACATCTGCCGCCAGGCCTTCTCGTGTCCGCTACGGTTATTGATCCAGAGGATATCCGGCCGGAAGCGTCGTAGTAGAAAGGGAATGCCATTATAGTGATCCGAGTCGCTATGGGTAATAATGATGGCGTCCAGGTGCTTGATTCCCCTCCGCCAGAGGAAAGGGGCAATGACGTCTTCACCCGTATTGAAGTTGGGAGAAGTTGCGCCGCCGCCATCGATGAGCAGACGTCTGCCAGCGGGGAGTTGGAGGAAGGTGGAGCTGCCCTGGCCCACGTCGAGAAAGGTGACTTCACTGGAGGTAATTCTTTGTTTCAGGAGTTCGGAAGGTGGAAAAATAAAGAGGAAAATGATAAGGACCCAGGCGCCGGCGCTAAGAATCCTGCCGCTCCTGCTGACGGGAATTCCTGATATGGCAACGAAGATGGCTGCATAATAAAGAACGATGAGAGTTGGCGATGGTGTCGGCAGCCAGAGGGTTGAAAAGGGGATATTGCTGAAGAAAGTGGTTACCTTCAGCGAGAGCATCAGTCCAATGGAACCAAGGTGCAGGAGTAGAGCGGCAGCAGGCGGGGCGATAAAGATAAGCGGACAGGCAAGAAAACCGAGGGGCAGGCTCCAGAGGCAGATCAGGGATTCAACAGGCAGATTGGCGGCGGGACCAACCACGGAGATCCGGTTGAAATAATAGAGAAGCAGGGGAGCTGTGCCGATTGTGGCGGCCATGGATACGGTCAGGGCAGCAAGGGTGAATTGGCAAAGACGACTTTTAATCCTCTGGTAAAATGTTTCCTTCCTCTCTTCTGCTGTCACCAGTCTGGTAAGGATAGGAGATACAAGCGCAATGGAGGCAACGGCCATAAAGGAGAGTTGAAAGGAGGCGGTGAAAAGACTGTTCGGGTCCCAGATGAGGATAAGCAGAGCGGCCAGGGCCAATGGGATAAAGAGGGATTTTCGTTTGTCGGCACAGAGGGCGACCATGAACACGGTCACCATGATCATGGCCCGAATAACCGGGGTGTTTGCACCGGCCAGCAGGGTATAAATGGCAAGGGGCAGCAGGCAGAGTCCGGCGGCGATTTTTTTCACCGGATAGCGGAGGATGAGATATTCTGATCTTCTCAGCAACCAGTAAATAATGAAGAAAAGAAAGGTGGCCAGGATGGATAAATGGGCACCGGAAATGGAGAGGATATGTCGGCATCCCGATCCTTTGAAGGCCTCAAGGGTTTCCTGACTTATCTCTGAAGCGTCGCCGATCAGCAGCGCCTTATAGACACTGCTGATCTCGGGTGTGGTCACGGTCTGCTCAATAAAAGAACCGATTTGGCTGCGGAGTCGCTCTGGCAGGTAGCGCATCTGGTGCAGGAATGCAGGATGCTCATCCAGTCGGTAGATATGCAACGGAGATTTGATCCAGCCTGTTATGCGAATATCCTGCCGGGCCAGAAAGGTGGGGTAGTCAAAACTGCCGGGATTGTGAAAGGTGTGGGGACGATCCAGTCTGGCGCGGATGGCGAGCTGATCACCTGGCAGCAGGTTTTTTGGCCAGTGAGCCTTTAGCTTCAGTTGTACCAGACCGCGTGCGGCGATATAATCTGCACTATCTTTCAGTCGCAGGGACTGGGCCTCAACCAGCAGGCTGCTGTTCTCGCCATTAAATCCGGGCATCTCTATCAGGGTGCAGAGCAGGATTGCCTCTTGCTTCCTGCTTAATCAGATGAAAGATATGATTAGAAGATGGCGGCTCTCTGCCGGCAAGGGTGCCATGGACAAAGCCGAGACTGGCGATAAAGGGCAGGAGCAGGAAGAGTGTTGTCTGGCGATATCTGCGCAGGTGGCTGAACAGGACACAGGCACCTGTGAACAGGGGCAGGAGGATAATCCGGCCTTGCATGAAATTGATCTGCAAGGCGAAACTGATACCAAAGGCGAAAAAAAAAGTGACAACCAGCAGGAGGTGGGTGGAAAGGAAAGAAGATATCCTGCTCACAGTACTGCTTGGATCAGTTGCAGATGGCGTTCAATGACGCCTTGCTGTTTCTCCACGCATTTGAGTGCGGCCAGACCAGCCTCTTTCCGAAGCCGGTCATCGGAAAGCCAGGTGTCGGCGGCAGAAAACAGGGACTCTTCACCACCTACCCTCATGGCTCCGCCGGCGGTGAGGAGATCCTGACTGATCTCGGCAAAATCTTCCATGTGCGGGCCAAAAAGTACCGGGGCACCCATGACTGCAGGTTCAATGGGATTGTGCCCTCCCTTGTGGCGCAGACTGCCACCCACAAAGGCAATGTCGGCAAAACGGTAACAGCCAGCCAGCTCACCTATGGTGTCGAGGACGAGAAGTTTCTGGCTGTTCTGGGCTTGCTCGGAGCGACAGCTGCCACTGATACCCTTGGATTCGGCCAGCGCTAGAATCTCTTTGCCCCGGCTGATATCTCTTGGGGCTATAATGAGAAAAAGATTGGGGTACGTTGCTCTAAGCCTGACATAGGCTGAGAGGATGATCTCTTCCTCGCCTTTGTGGGTCGAGCCGGCGATCAGCAGCAGACTGTCATCAGGCAGGACCATAGGTTCTTCTTGCAACTTAGTGCTGCCCGTGATGAGGGGGGTGTCGAATTTCAGGTTGCCAAGGGTGTGGACCCGTTCTTCAGCTACTCCAAAATCAACCATACGGACCCGGTCGGTCTCGGTCTGCATGCAGAGGTGGTGAAAGGTTTGAAACAAGGGCCTGAAGAAAAAGGCAAAACGTCGATATGAGGCCATGGACTTGTGAGAAATCCGGCCATTAACCAGCATTATCGGGACTTTTTTCCGCTGCAGACAGGTCAGGATATTGGGCCAGAAATCGGTTTCCACGAGGATGAAAAGATCAGGCTGAATGAGTTTTACAAAATAGGCAGTCACCGGCAGGATATCGAGCGGAAAGGGAATCAGGAGATCAGCGTGGTCTGCCATGAGCTGTTCCGCAAACTTGGCTCCGGAACTGGTTGAGGCGGAAAAGACCAGAAATGCGTCGGGGAAGCGGTTCCGGATACCGGAGATGAGCGGCAGGGCTGAGGTCACTTCTCCAACGGAGAGGGCATGGATCCAGATGGTCTTACGTTCTCCCTTTTTCTCGTGTTTCATCTGTGACCTGAGGCCGAACCCAAGACGTTTCCAGGTCCGCAGGCGGTACTTAGGAGTCAGCAGCACCAAGGCTAGCATGAAGGGGAGAGTAATGACCAGAAAGATGAGTTGAACTAGGTTATAGAGTGTAAGCATGAAGGATGAGCCTCTTGTAAAAGTCAGAAACGGAGTTTAGTCATTTTGACTGAAGGGCGACGGCTATGGCCGGAGTCCCGGTTTCGGTACACTTGCCTGCAAAAGCCACTGTTGTCAGGTAATAACTGTATCACAATTCTTTTACGCTGAATACGATAAAGGAAGATATTATTTGTGGCAATCTCATGTCTGGCAATAAAGATTGCTCGGGGAGATTAATGCAGCCCTCAAATAAAGGTACTCGATTCAATATAATTTGAGTTCACGCCGATAAAATTATTTACCATCTTGACCCTTTTTTTTACCCATTTATCCTGCTGTCTGATGATTTCGTGCAGGATCACGTCGCTTAAAGGGATATACTTCTGGCTTGATTTGTTTTTGAACAAGCCGTGGAAGGTAGCCTGCATATCAAAAAACGAGTTCACTCTGACTTTTGTTATCAGATGAATGGTTTTTTTATCTTCGTGGGTTTTTATTTTAAGTTTCTCAGCCCTTTCCTTCTCCTCAGAGTTACCGAGTTCAGCGAAAGCATCATGGAAAAAGATGATATTCGGCTGCCTTATCTGGATATTATCAAATGTCTGGTAGATATCAATTCCATCAATAGAGAGAACTGCATTATGCATCAACAGTCCGTCGCTGAAGCTTTTACTGGCAGGGTCTTTCCAGTACAGATTGGCGCTGTTCAGCAGATCAGTTGTGCGCAGTAAAGGGTTGGGCACATCGATCTCGCCTGAATATCTCTTCCCCGGAGTGAATACGGTTATTGTGCGTCTCGCTGGATCCATGGCTGCCACCGTTACCAGATATTCTGGTATATATTGTATGGAATCAGGTGTAAATTGGAAATGAAGTCCGGTTCCTGTTTATTATAATTCAGTTGATCTCCCGGCCGGTTCCTGGTCCGGTAGAAGGATGATGGCTTCTGTCCCTCGTTCCTGACCCGCTTGAAGGCTCAGAGTGCCGCCATGCATACGGATCACCTTGTCGGCCATGGAGAGACCGAGTCCAGCTCCGTACACCTTGGTGGTGAAAAAGGGCTCAAAGATCCTTGCCCGGAGGTTTTCCTGGATCCCGGCACCATGGTCACAAATCCTGATTCGTAACGAACTATCCGCTCTTTCGAGGAAACACTCAATCGTTCCGCCTCCCGGCAATGCCTCGATCCCGTTCTTAAGGACATGGAGAAGGGCTTCTTCCATCAGTTTCCGGTCGATGAAGAGGGTAGGTAGATCCGTCTGGTCATGGAGGAGCGGTTCGATGCCATGGTATTCCAAATCGGTTTTGAGCAGACAGAGGACCGAGCTGAGCAGGGTCCTGGGCTCGACCGCCTCCCGTTGTAGTTCAAGGGAACGGGTATAGGCGACGAATCCGGCCAGGATCTTTTCCAGTCTGATCGCTTCGCGTGCGATCACTTCCAGATATCTGGCCATCTTGGTTTCTGGCTCGCAAATGGTGTGGAGCCGTTTGACCAGTCCGCCGAGTGAGGCAATGGGGTTGCGAATCTCGTGACAGAGCCGTGTCGCCATGTTGTTGAGGGCATTGGCCCGCTCCACTGCTACCAGGATCGACTTGTCCCGCTGGACTACCATATTCTCCCGGTGGATTTGATCCTTTTGTTCCATCTCTTTGGAGACATCGAGCAGGCAGCCAAAAGAGAGACAGATTCCGTCCGTTGGCCATATCTCCAGGACCGAACTATCCTTGAGCCAGGTGGTTCCGGTAAGGTTCATCTTGTAGATGGCCTCCATCCGTCCCGCCTGCAACCGGTGTTCGCGCAGGTTGTCCCCATCCTCACGTAAGCGGTCGGAGGGGATAATCTCCTCATGGACGTCCAGATCGCCTTCATGAGAGCTATAGGTTCGTTGGTCAAAAACCAGGGAACGGAAACGGGTCGCGGCCTGGTCACCAGGGCAGTTCAGAAGTCGGAGAAAACGTTGACCAGCAAACTCGTACCAGATTACTTTTTCCTGCTCCTGCCAGGCTGCCATATAGACCATGGGAGCAAGTCCCAACTGCTCGAAATCCTCAAGCCGTTTGATGTTGCGAAGAACGTGCTGGCGCAAGGCAGGTGAGTAAGCCCCCTTGAGTATCCGCCCTGGATAATCTTCTGGAATTAACATCGCATCCATCCTCTTTGGTAGCAGTTTGGGTTCTTTTTTGGTTTGTGACCGGTACGGCCTTGGTCACTTTCTCTCAGATGGCCATCTCCAGTATCACATAATCCAACACTCTCTAATCGTATCATAAAAACATAACGATACGGAAGTAACAGTTGCGATTATGGAGCTTAAAGTAAAACAGGTGTTGGAATGTCATGTGTAAATAATGTCAATGGCTGCATAAATTCTATGGATAAACAGGGGATTGAATTCGATAGCCATTGACTTGCAGTTTGCTGTTTTGATAGTCTAATTGTGTAAGACTTAATCCTGGTTTGAAAAAATCTATTTTGTGCCACCCGGAATAACAAGGAACCACCAAATGGATGACCTCACCGAGAACAAAGTAGAGGAAGATCCTCCGCACAAGGCGAATGTGGAGCTCAGTCTCTTACGCAAATTGTTGGATCATTCCAGCGACGCAATTGAGGTAATCGATCCCCTGACTCTTCGAATTATTGATGTGAATGAGACTGCATGCCGTGATCTGGGCTACAGTCGGAAAGAACTTCTGACCATGAGCATTTATGATATCGATCCTGGATTGAATCCCGATACCAATAAAATGATTGAGGCACAGAGACAGAAATCGGGAGCCGCACGTTTTGAAACTACTCACCGGCGCAAGGATGGAAATATTTTCGACGTTGAAGTCAGTGTCGGGTTTGTTAATCTCGATAAATCGTATGGGCTATGCATCGTACGTGACATCACCAAGCGCAAGCGGACGGCGGAGGCATTGCGGCAGAGCGAAGAGAAATTCCGTGCCCTGGTCGAGTCGACGAGTGACTGGATATGGGAAGTGGACCAGAACGGTCGCTACACTTATGTCAGCCCCAGGGTCGAAACCCTGCTTGGATATACACCGGAAGAGGTGCTGGGAAAGTTGCCGTTTGACTTAATGCCGCCGAAAGAGGGGCAACGTGTTGCCGAAATCTTCGGCGAGATTATTAAAAATCGGCAGCCTCTCATCGCCCAGGAGAATACCAATCTTCATAAGAATGGCCGCCTGGTGGTTCTGGAGAGTAGCGGAATCCCCTTTTTTGATTCGAACGGGGAGTTTGCCGGGTATCGTGGCATCGACCGCGATATTACAGAGCGCAAGCAGGCGCAGGAGGAAATACTTCGTCTGGCCTCATTTCCAAAGTTGCATCCCAGTCCGGTGATCGAACTTGACTCTGCCGGGGAGATATCCTATCTCAATCCGGCAGCTGAGAGCTTGTTTCCCAAGTTGAGTGCGCTTGGGCAGTCACATCCTTTGCTGCAGAGCACACTGGAGCAGATTGATGCCTTGCGGCAAGGTAAAGAGCAAGGAGAGATAGTCGATGAGGTAAAGATAGACGAAGCGACGTATGAACTGCATATTTCCTATGTTCATGATGTTAAGCTCATTCGCATCTATGTTATGGACATCACCCAACGCAAACGGGACGAGGAGGCAATCTACCTCCTTGCCACCACCGACAGCCTGACAGGCATCGCCAACCGCCGGGAGTTCACTGCGATCCTGGTGAGAGAAATGGATCAAGCAAAAAGGTATGGCACACCCATGGCCCTGGCCATGTACGATCTTGATTACTTCAAGCGCGTGAATGATACCTTCGGTCACGATGTCGGCGACTATGTGCTGCAGGCTGTCACCGGAGTGGTGAAGGATAATATCCGTGTTACCGATATCTTGGCACGGTGGGGAGGGGAAGAGTTCATGGTGCTGATGCCGCAATCGGACATCGAGTCAGCCAGAAATACGACCGAGAAGCTGCGGTTGGCAATCGCCGGCCACAATTTCAAGAAGGTGAACAAACTGACGGTCAGTTTCGGGGTTACTGCTTTCGAGTCGCAGGATGACCTGAAGTCTCTCCTGAAAAGGGTGGATGACGCACTCTATCAGGCGAAGAAACAGGGCAGGAATCGTGTAGAGATTCTGATGGCTGAGGTGACTTCTCATTGAGGTGAGAGGAATTTGTATTTTCATTCACCCCCTCCATTAGCTAGTTTTCTGCCTTTGTCGGAATGCAGAACAAAGAAACGAAATGGTCTGGCCCCAAGATATTGCCATGCTCCAAGGACTGATTGCCAATTTGCAGCTGTGTTTTCTTTACTGGAGTTTGGAGTTTCAACCAACAGCATGACTGAAACTATACATTTAAAATTTGCATAAAAAGCACAAAAAACTATTGACATAGCGGCAAGAAATTGTGCCGTTTTCTCAGCCGAATTGAGGCAAACAGTAAATACAA